>NZ_CP076547.1:1928695-2571593 GCF_018889995.1 Subtercola sp. PAMC28395
GCCTCTCCACCCGAGAGCGTGCCCGATGGCCTGTCGAGCGACAGGTACCCCAGGCCGATCTCCACGATCGAATCGAGGATCTGCTGCAGTGAATCCAGGAGCGGCCGCACTGTCGACTCGTCGAGCCCGCGGATCCACTCGGCGAGGTCGCTGATCTGCATCGAGCAGGCCTCGGCGATGTTCACTCCGCCGATGCGCGACGAACGGGCACCTTCGCTGAGTCGGGTACCGCCGCACTCGGGGCACGCGGTGAAGGTCACCGCGCGATCGACAAACGCACGGATGTGGGGCTGCAGGGCATCCGGATCCTTGGAGAGAAAGGAGTTCTGGACGCGGGGAATGAGGCCCTCGAACGTGAGGTTGACCCCATTGATCTTGACCTTCACCGGTTCGTGGTGGAGGAAGTCCTGGAGTTCGGTCTCGGTGTAGTCGCGGATCGGCTTGTCGGGGTCGAAGAAACCCGAGCCCGCGATGATGCGCACCATCCAGCCGTCGCCGGTATAGCCCGGCACGGTGATCGCTCCCGCATTGATCGACTTCGCATCGTCGAAGAGCTGGGTGAGGTCGATGTCGGAGACGGTGCCCCGACCTTCGCAGCGCGGGCACATGCCGCCGGTACGGGAGAACGACTGGGCGACGGTCTTGCTGGCGGCGCCTCGATCGACGGTGATGGCACCGCTGGCCCGGATCGAAGCGACATTGAAGGAGAATGCACTCGGCGGCCCGATGTGGGGCTGCCCGAGACGGCTGAACACGATTCGCAGGAGTGCTGTGGCGTCGGTCGCAGTGCCGACGGTGGAGCGGACATCGCCCCCCAGTCGCTGCTGGTCGACGATGATCGCCGTGGTCAGGCCTTCGAGTACGTCGACGTCGGGGCGGGCCTGCGTGGGCATGAAACCCTGCACGAATGCGCTGTAGGTCTCGTTGATCATCCTCTGCGACTCTGCGGCGATGGTGCCGAAGACCAGGGAGCTCTTGCCTGAGCCCGAAACGCCGGTGAAGACGGTCAGCCGGCGTTTGGGAATGGTGACGCTGACGTCTTTGAGGTTGTTCACGTGCGCGCCCTGTACACGGATCTGGTCGTGGATGTCTGCGGCGTGGCCGAGCGGTCGTTGCGTGCCGGAGCTGGATTCCATGGGACTCAGCCTAGGAGGTTCGGGCCTCGCAGGGAGGGAGCCGCAGAGCTCAGAACAGGGGCCAGGGCACCGCGGGCATCTCACCGCGGGGCGCAGGAAACCTGCCGCGCGCCAGCAGCCGCTCGCATCTCGTTTCAAGGGCGGCGATTTCGCGCCCGGTGAGCAGCGGTTCAAGCGCTGCGCCGAGCTCACCCTGGATGTCTGCCACCACCTTTTCGACCCCCTGCCGTTCAGCGACGCTGAGCTCGTCGCCCCGCCATCCCCAGAGAACCGTGCGCAGCTTGTATTCGGCGTGAAAGGTCAGGCCGTGGTCGATCCCGTGGCGGTGGCCGCCGGGCATCGGCAGAATGTGGCCGCCTTTGCGATCGGCATTGTTCACGACGATGTCGAACACGGCCATTCTCCGAAGCTCCGGCGAATCCTCGTGCACGAGCGACACCGGATGATCTTCCTCGTCGATCCCGTCGAAGACGTGACGCCAGCCTTCGCCGGGTACGGAATCCGTCGGCACGAGGTCGACGGCGTCCTGCCCCCCATCGTATTCCTGCCACAGTTGAACCGAGCCTGTGCCCAGAGGGCCGTCATGCAGCCACGTGCGGGGCACGATGTTCCAGCCGATCGACTGCGAGACGAGATAGGCGGCGGCCTCCCGGTGTGCGAGGTTCCCGTCGGGAAAGTCCCAGAGGGGTCGTTCGCCGGAGATGGGCTTGTAGATGACCGGCACGTCTCCGATCGTGCCGAAGAAGGCTGCGTTCGAGGCCGTTCTGATCTGGCCCTTCAGCTCGAGCTCGCCTCGCGAGGGTTCGTCACGCCCGGCGAGGTCACCCTCTGTTGTCACAGAATGTCGTCTGGCACCGGGCACACGTGCCCGTCAGCGTCGATGGGAGTGCCGCAGAGTGGACAGATCGGCCGGCCTGCACCGACGATTTCGCGCGTGCGCATCGCGAACGCCCTGGCGGTTCCGACAGGAATTCGGATGAGAAGCATCTCGGCGGGCTCGGTCGGAACCGGATCTGGGTCTTCGTCGTCTGCGAGGTCGAGCGGAAACGCCTCGATCACGACCTGGGCGGTCGAGGGGTCCCAGCCCAGGCTCATCGCTCCCGCCCGGAACTGCTCATCGACCGGTTGCTCCAGCGGATCGTTGTCGACCAGCTCGACGGGGGTCGTCGCCTGCACGCTGAAGGGATTGCCCTCACTGGCCATCAGCTCATCGAGGATCTCGTCGATGGAACCGGCCAGAAGGGCAGATTGCTCTTTCTCGAGCGCGACACTGACGATCTGTGAGCCGGTTCGCGCCTGGAGGTAGAAAGTACGCGAACCTGGTCGGCCGACGGTGCCGACGATGATTCGGTCGGGCCAGTCGAACAGATGGACGATTGTGGGCATGGGGATATTTTAGGCGTGCGATGTTTCGGGCGTAGTACGGCTGTCGCCGCCGCCGACCGTCTCCTGCTCGGCGGAGTCAGAAGCCCTGAGCCAGGAGAGGTCACCCGCGTCGGTATTCATGGAGAAGACGGTGGGGCGCCCAGAACCGTAACGAACGATCGAAATCGATGCAGGGCTGACATTGATGCGCTGGAACAGGTCGAGGTGCATGCCGAGTGCATCGGCAAGGATCGATTTGATGATGTCGCCGTGACTGACTGCGGCCCACACTGCCCCCGCGCCATGCTGGGATTCGAACGCCGCATCGTGTCGCCTGATCGCCGAGACTGAACGGGCCTGCATCGCCGTCAATGATTCGCCGCCGGGAAAGATCGCCGCCGATGGCTGAGTCTGCACGACCGACCACAGGTCTTCTGCGGCGAGTTCCTTCAGGGGTCGGCCTTGCCAGAGTCCGTAGTCGCATTCGGTGATGCCCGCCTCGATCGGCGAGACGGGAACGATCGGAGATTCTGCCTGGAGGTCGAGAATCATGCGCGACGTCTGGCGACACCGCTCCAGCGGGCTGGAGACAACTGCCACCAGGGGAACGGCTGCCAAGCGTTCGCCAGCGCGAAGAGCCTGGTCGCGCCCGACTTTGTCGAGCCTGACGCCGGCGGTACGGCCGGCCAGGATGCCGCTGGCATTTGCGGTGGTGCGGCCATGCCGCACGAGAATGACTGTGGCCATGCCCTGAGCCTAATCGCGGTGAGGTTAGGGCCGCATTCGAAGCAGCCCATCGCGGCACGCGCGAGGCTCGATGCCGTCGCGGGCAACTACTGCATAATGGACTGTTGTAGTCCTCCCCCCGTAGCTCAGCGGAAGAGCAAATGGTTTCTACCCATCAGGCCGGGGGTTCGAATCCCTCCGGGGGGACTTCGCGTAAGGCTTTCGGGTGCCCGGCTCAGCGCCCGGACGTTGCCTCGATCTGCCGCTCGACGGCGTCGACATCGCTCAGCACCCGCTGTGTGTCGAGGTCGCTCGGCGCAACGCGCGGTTTGGTCTCGATTGATGCTGCCGGTATGGATGACCGTGAGTACGCGGCTGCGGCAGGCGCACTGTGTGCCGGTGCAGCGTAGGCAACGGTGGGTGCAGTGGTGTCGCCGGCAGCGGTGACGGTAGCGCCGGAAGTGGCTTGTGCAGCTGGCGTGACGGCAGGCGCAACTGCCGCAGGCGCAGCGGCGTACTGTTCATGATGCTGTTGTGCGACCCAGGCTTCCTGCTGCTCACGAAGAGTGTTCTCGGTGTCTGCAGACTGCGTCTTCCAGCGCTCGAGATCGCCTTGGAAGGCGCGGCGGGTGCGGCCTGGTCGATGCTGCCATTCGACGAGCTGGTCACGGAACTGCACGACCGCGGGTTCGATCTGGTAGCCGAACGTCGCCGAGTTGCGCTTCATCTCGCCGAGGGAGTGCGCTGCCCAGTTCGCAGCGACAGAAGCTCCCTTAATGGGAAGCAGGCGCACCTGGATGTCGGCCTGGCCTGTCGCCCTGTCAGACAGAATCTGCTCCTGTGGTGACAGGGAGTTCCAGACCGACGCCTGCTCTGCGGCGTCGACCAGTGCACCGATTGCAGCGACTTTCAGTTCGCGATCCCTGCCGGCGAGGAGCCGCTTGATCGAACCGCTCGCTATCCACGCGGCCAGAAGCCCAGCCGCGATGATCGACACGGTCGGCACGGCAATGCTGGTGATGACGAATGCGCCACCGTCTGTCTGAGTCCAGTTGAGAAAGTTGCTCCACCATTCCATGGGGGAAGACTACCTCCGCGTTCCCGGAATGCCCGGGCACGCCGCGCGTGTGGCGCTGGATACGTGCGGGAGGGTCACAAGAAGCAGGTGAGCGCATCATTTATCGACGCGAAGTCACCGATCTGCATGATCTGCCTTGTCGATACAACAAGGCGGCGGGCTTCGAACCGGGGTGCCGTTGCCACGCCTACTGTTCGCGCGCCCTCGGCATCGCCTGCCCTCGCTATGTACCCGGCCAGTGACCCATCGGCACGAATCACACGCCACAGCGTCGGCCGCACCTGGCGGAGTACCGGCGAGCTGCGGAGCATCGGGGTCGGGGTGGAGGTGATCGGCATCGTGGTTCTCCATTCTCAGCGCCGGCCCGGGCTTGTTGTCTTCGTGTGGCTGACTCTACGAGCAGCCTCCGACACCGCAGCCCGTTCGCTCCAAGCAGAGCGCCGGGGGTCGAACCCTGCGTGGCTCGTCGTACGCTTGATCCATGCAAACCTTTGTTCTCGCGGGCGGTTGTTTCTGGTGCCTCGATGCTGTCTATCGCACACTCCACGGCGTCACCGACGTCGTCTCGGGTTACACGGGCGGGGAGGTTCCGAACCCCAGTTACGAACAGGTCTGCACCGGTCGCACTGGGCATGCCGAAGTTGTGGCTGTGACCTTCGACCCCGACGTGATCCCCGCCGATGTCATCCTGGACGTGTTCTTCACGCTGCACGATCCTCGCCAGCTCAACCGCCAGGGCAACGACGTGGGTACCCAGTACCGATCAGCCATGTTCTACTCCAGCCCGGAGCAGAAAGCGTTGTTCGACGCGTCGGTCGTGCGCGCCGCAGACCTGTGGGACGGCACGGTGGTCACCGAGGTTGTGCCGCTCACCGAATTCTTCTCGGCTGAGGAGTACCACCAGGACTTCTTCGCCAAGAACCCCGGCCAGGGCTATTGCATGGCGGTGGCGGTGCCCAAGGTGAACAAGGTGCGAAAGAGTTTCGCGCAGTACATCACGGCAGCCTGACCCGTATTCTTCTCCCTCACAATCCTGGCGCTTCACCCTCACAATCCTGGTGCTTCTCCCTCACAATCCTGGGCGAGCGGATGCTCTGCACAGTCTTGTTCTTCCTCTGCCCCGCCGCGTTCGCGACGGGGCAGAGTCGTCTCACCGGGCCATCGTGCCTGTCGACGAGAGAGAGAAGACAACCGTGACCGACACCATTTCGCTGACCGGAGTCGTGGCAACAGAGCCGAGATTCCTCACCACCAACGACGGGCTGGAGGTGACCACTTTCCGGCTGGCGTCCAGCCAGCGCCGGTTCGACCGCAACAAGAATGCCTGGGTCGATGCGGGAACGAACTGGTACACCGTCGCGTCGTTCAGGCAACTCGCTTCGAACCTCGCACAATCAATCAGTAAGGGCGACCGGGTCGTAGCCACGGGTCGGCTGCGCATCCGGGAATGGCAGGGCACGGAGCGAGCGGGTATCACCGTGGAGATCGAGGCCGATTCCGTCGGCCATGATCTCGCCTGGGGTCGGTCGGTCTTCACCAGAACGGCGGGGTCATCCGCCGGCGCACAGGCCCTTTCACGAGACGCGTCATCCCGTGGCCAGAACGTGCCCGCAGGCTCAGGTTCGCGGAACGACCTGAGCGATGCACTGCCGGCCGGGCAGAGTGCTGGTGGGCAGGTGCATGGTGGAGGGTTCCTGCCAGCAGGTGACCCTGATCCATTCACGCTACCGGTCTCGGGTTTCCCGGCGTTGTCTCCGGGGGGTGCAGCCGATTGGAACTCCTCGCTCGGCCAGGGTGTGGCCGCCGATGCCGGCTCTGACGCGGCCAGCGGGCGGCCGCAGGCAGCCTGGAGCGACCACGGGCGTGTCGACGTCGAGGTCGCTGACGCTGAAGACGACGACGTCGATGACGGCGACGACGATGATGACTTTGACGACGTCGACGGTAGCGAGTTCGCTGACGACATCGCTGTGGAAGTGACCGCTGTCGCCAGCAACACACCAACCGGCTGACGTACCGATGCCCTCGTGGGCTTCCGGAGCGCCGAACCGCGCTTGTCCTGGCTTCTGAGCTTTTCTCCATGCTGGCCCGCTTAGACTACGTGGCACAGGGGCGGGTACAACCAGATGAGTAGGAGAGCGGTCATGCGTGGTGCGCAACAGCTGGGCATTCTGGCTGCGGTGTCTGTCGGCGCTGTGTTCGCACTCGCGGGGTGCACCTCTGCGCCTTCGCCGGGTCCCACCGCGACACCATCGACATCGGCTGCACCTGCGCCGTCTCCGTCGCCTTCGGTTGCTCCTGTTCACGTTGCCAATGGAACGGCCGCGCAGAACCAGGCATTCTTCGACTTCGTCAATGCCGGCGTCATCACGACTGCTGCGGCGGCGAACAGCCAAGCAGACGGGGTCGCTTTCATCTCTGCGCTCCGCTCGGGCGGATTCGCTGTCGCCGACATGCAGGTGACTCCCGACGTGACCACCGTGGGCGTCAAGGCCGATTCGATCCAGTTCTCCGTCGCCATTGGGGGGCAGTGCCTCATCGGCCAGTACGGTTTCGGCCACTACACGAGCATCGTTGCGCCCGCGCTGGGTACGGGTGGCTGTCTGATCGGTGAGACGCGCCCAATAGACTGGTAGCCATGGCCGAATACATTTATTCCATGGTGCGCGCCCGCAAGGCCGTGGGCGACAAACTGATCCTCGACGACGTCACGATGGCATTCCTGCCCGGGGCGAAGATCGGCATTGTCGGTCCCAACGGGGCCGGCAAGTCGACCATCCTGAAGATCATGGCCGGGCTCGACACACCAAGCAACGGTGAGGCCAAACTCAGCCCGGGCTACACCGTCGGCATCCTCATGCAGGAGCCTGAACTCGACGAGACGAAGACGGTCCTCGAGAACGTGCAAGAGGGGGTTGGCCCGATCAAGGCCAAGGTCGACCGCTTCAATGAGATCTCCCAGGAGCTGGCCGACCCTGACGCCGACTTCGACACGCTGCTGGCCGAAATGGGCACACTGCAGGAGCAGATCGACGCCGAAGACGCCTGGGATCTCGACTCCCAGCTCGAACAGGCGATGGATGCCCTGCGAACCCCGCCCGGCGATGCCAGTGTCGCCAACCTCTCCGGTGGCGAGAAGCGTCGCGTCGCGCTCACCAAGCTGCTGCTGCAGAAGCCCGACCTCCTCCTGCTCGACGAACCGACGAACCACCTCGACGCCGAGAGTGTGCTCTGGCTCGAGCAGCACCTGGCGAAATATCACGGTGCCGTTCTCGCCGTGACACACGACCGGTACTTCCTCGACCACGTCGCGGAGTGGATCGCCGAAGTCGACCGTGGGCACCTGTACCCCTACGAGGGCAACTACTCGACCTACCTCGAGAAGAAGCAGGAACGGCTCATGGTGCAGGGCAAGAAAGACGCCAAGCTCTCGAAGAGACTCGCTGAAGAGCTCGCATGGGTGCGGTCGAACGCCAAGGGACGCCAGGCGAAGTCCAAGGCACGCCTTGCCCGCTACGAAGAGATGGCGACCGAAGCCGAGCGCACCAAGAAGCTCGACTTCGAGGAGATCGTGATTCCCGTGGGCCCGCGCCTCGGTTCGCAGGTCATCGATGCGAAGCACCTGCACAAGGGGTTCGGAGAGCGCGTGCTCATCGACGACCTCAGCTTCACGTTGCCCCGAAATGGCATCGTCGGCGTCATCGGCCCGAACGGCGTCGGCAAGTCGACGCTGTTCAAGACCATCGTGGGGTTCGAGCCGCTCGACTCCGGTGAGCTGGTCATCGGCGACACTGTCGACATCTCCTACGTCGACCAGGACAGGGGCGGCATCGATCCGAAGAAGACCCTCTGGGAGGTCGTCTCCGACGGCCAGGACTACATCCAGGTCGGCAAGACGGAGATCCCCTCCCGTGCCTACGTCTCGACGTTCGGTTTCAAGGGTCCTGACCAGCAGAAGGCTGCGGGGGTCCTCTCCGGCGGGGAGCGGAACCGCCTCAACCTGGCGCTCACGCTCAAACAGGGGGGCAACCTGCTGCTGCTCGACGAACCGACGAACGACCTCGACGTCGAAACGCTCGGCAGCCTCGAGAACGCCCTGCTCGAGTTCCCTGGCTGCGCTGTGGTCATCACACACGACCGGTGGTTCCTCGACCGCATCGCCACGCACATCCTCTCGTACGAAGGCACCGAAGACGATCCGGCAAACTGGTACTGGTTCGAGGGAAACTTCGAGTCGTACGAGCAGAACAAGATCGAGCGGCTCGGCCCCGATGCGGCAAAGCCCCATCGTTCCGCGTACCGCAAGCTCACTCGCGACTAGGCGCGGCGCACGCCGATGAGACTCCACATCCCCACCCGCCTGCGCTGGTCCGACCTCGACGCGTACGGGCACGTCAACAACGTACAGATCCTGCGGCTTCTCGAAGAGGCGCGCGTGCAGGCCTTCTGGGCGACTGACGAACCCGGAATCCAGCTGAAGACATCGGAGTCCGGCGAGACGGGCGACCGCACGTCGATCGAAGGAACCACGATGGCGGTCATCAATGCCGATCTCGGGTCCGCGACGCTCAGCCTGGTCGCCCACCAGGAGGTCGAATACCTGGCACCGATTCCGTTCCTTCGACAGCCGCTCGACCTCCACTTGTGGATCAGTCGACTCGGTGGTGCGAGCCTCGAGCTCTGCTACGAGGTCTGGAGCCCCGAGGGTGTCGAACCGGCGACGCTCTTCACCCGGGCATCCACCACGCTCGTTCTGGTCGACGCGGCGACGCAGCGACCCAGGCGCATCACCGACGAGGAGCGCGCGGCATGGCAGCCCTACGTCGACGAACCGGTGGTCTTCAACAAACGCCGCTGAAACACCCTCGGGGTGGTGACCTCAGCGACGCGCAGCCAGCAGAGGAACCATGCTCCTCAGTGCACGGGAACCCGTACCATGCCTTCCTGCGCCACAGACGCGAGCAGGATGCCCGCCTGCGAGTAGATACGGCCGGTCGCCAGCCCTCGGCCACCCTGGGCGCTTGGGGATTCCTGCACGTAGAGCATCCACTCGTCCGCCCGCCCTGGGCGGTGCCACCACATCGCGTGATCGAGACTGGCCGACTTGAGACCGGGAGTGACCCAGACGACGCTGTGGCGGCGAAAGATCGGTTCAAGCAGCGAATAGTCGCTGGCGTAGGCCATCGCTGCGCGGTGGAGATCCGGGTCGTCGGGGAGCGGGCCGATCGATTTCATCCAGATGGCCTGGTATTCGACCGGATTGGGATCGGAGGACAGGTAGATCGGTGAACCCACGTGCCGAATGTCGAACGGGCGCTGGTGCGCCCAGTTCTGGGCGACGGGGTGATCGATGTGGCCGATGAGTTCAGCGACGCTGGGCAACTCTTCGGGGCTCGGCAGGCCGGCGGGTATGTCGATCTGGTGGTCGAGGCCCGGCCCGACTGCCTGGAACGAGGCGATCATCGACAGGATCGGAAGGCCATCCTGATACGCCTGCGTCCGACGCGTCGAGAACGAGCGGCCGTCATGGATCCGGTCGACGGAGAAGGTGATGGGCTTCGAGGTGTCTCCGGGCCGCAGGAAGTACCCGTGCATGGAGTGCGCCGGCCGTTCACCGCCGACGGTGTGCTGTGCCGCGATGAGCGACTGGGCGAGCACCTGGCCACCGAAGACGCGACCGTGGGCGGTCCACTGCGAAGGGGCGGTGAAGATGTCTTCTGCCGTTCGGGCGCCCGTATCGGTGAGTGTCAGCGTCGCCAGAAGATCGGCCATCGGATCAGCATTCGGATTCGTCATGAAGCCTCCATCTCAGTACTGCAACAGCTGTGCCAGAACACGCACGAACCGTTTCCTTGAAGTAGTTTAGAAGCTGATGGTTCATTCGTTTTCTCTCGTCGACGCGCTCTCCCTCGGAGACCTCAAGGTCTTTCTGGGACGTGCAGCGCGGATCGGCACCGGCTCGGTGCGCCTGATCGGCGGCCAGGGCGTGCTCGCGGTCTATGCGTCAGTGCTGGCACCCAAGGGGTTGCTCGACGATGCCCCGACCGTTCTCGGGCTTCGTACGTTCGCCCTGACCGACAAGACCGTACAGTTCGACGAGATCGTCTCGATCCGCGCTCTGCTCGACCGACTGGCGATGCTCTCGGTCACAGTGAACGGAGAGACGGGCCCTGTCGACGTCTCCCTTCCGCCTGCCGAGGGCCTCATGGCGTGGGCCGGGATCTCACCACCTCGCGGGGGGTGGACGAACCTCGGCCTCGTCGACGCAGCCGTGCTGGAGCGGTCGGCCGGAGAGGGTATCTCTGAGGTCGCGGCGGCTCTCCCGCCCGACACGGGCGAGCAACTCGTGCACAAGGTCCGCTCAGAGGTCTGGGGCCGCGCGATTCCCGACATCGACCGACGAACTGCTGCCGGGGCCGCGTTTGCCGCGGTGAGCCTGGGCTTCCTGCGCCCTGATGACCCCGTCGCTCTGTACGAGTCGGGGCCATGGACCCGCCTCACAACCCGTCGCGGCCACATCCTCACACGCTGAACGCGGGCGCGCCGGCCCTGCCCACGTGATCGACTTTCCCGATTGCGCACCGATTTCGCGAGATGCTCGCACAATCGGGCAACTCGATGCGAGGCGGGGCACGTCAGAGTTGCGCGGCAACAGCACGGCCGGCCTGGCGGCCCGAGAAGATGCAGCCGCCCAGAAAAGTGCCTTCGAGCGAACGGTAGCCGTGCATCCCGCCGCCACCGAAGCCTGACGCCTCGCCTGCGGCATACAGCCCGTCGATCGGAGTGCCATCGACACCACGAGCACGCCCCGACAGATCGGTTTCTATGCCGCCGAGTGACTTGCGGGTGAGAACGTGCAGTTTGACGGCGATCAGCGGCCCGGCCTTCGGATCGAGGAGCTTGTGGGGAGCCGCCACGCGGATCAGCCTGTCGCCGCGGTAGTTTCTCGCACCCCGAATCGCGGTGATCTGTGCATCTTTGGTGAACACATTGTCGATCTCGCGGTCGCGCGCCCGGATCTCGCTCTCGACGAGGTCGGCGTTCAGCGGGCTCGGGCCGGACTCACCGGCGCCCGACAGACGCTGCATGCCTGCCAGAAGCTCGTTCAGCGTGTCTGCCACGATGAAGTCGACACCCCTCGCCTTGAACGCCTCTATCGGCCCCGGCGCGCCGGGGCCGATGCGCGCGGCCAGCAGCCGCAGGTCTTTGCCCGTGAGGTCAGGGTTCTGCTCGCTGCCCGAGAGCGCGAACTCCTTCTCGATGATCTTCTGGGTGAGCACGAACCAGCTGTAGTCGAACCCCGTCGAGACGATGTGCTCGAGTGTTCCGAGCGTATCGAAGCCGGGGAACAGAGGTACCGGGAGTCGCTTGCCCGTCGCGTCGAGCCACAGCGACGAGGGCCCCGGCAGAATCCGGATTCCGTGCCGGGGCCACACGGGATCGAAATTGGTCACCCCCTCGGTGTAGTGCCACATGCGATCAGTGTTGACGAGGCGCGCGCCGGCCGCCTGGGTGATGCCGAGCATCCGGCCGTCGACGTGTGCGGGTACGCCCGAGAGCATGGATGTTGGTGCCTGCCCCATTCGAACCGGCCAGTTCGCGCGCACCAGGTCGTGGTTGCCCCCGATGCCCCCGCTCGTCACGATCACGGCAGAGGATCGCAGCGAGAACTCGCCCTTCACCTCCCGTGAACTGGTCTCACCGCGGGCCGCGCCCGATGCCTCGAGAACGCTGCCACTGACGCCGGTCACGCGCCCGCCGGTCACCTCCAGGGCGTCCACGCGGTGTCGGTGCAGCATGGTGACGAGGCCCGCGTCGACCCCGGCCTGCACGCGGGCCGCGAAGGGGGCGACGACGCCCGGTCCCGTTCCCCAGGTGATGTGAAACCGCGGTACTGAGTTGCCGTGCCCGTTCGCGGTGTAACCGCCTCGCTCGGCCCAGCCGACCACAGGAAAGAACCGCACGCCCCGCTGGCGGAGCCACGAACGCTTCTCCCCGGCGGCGAACTGCAGGTAGGCCTCTGCCCAGCGCCTCGGCCAATAGTCCTCCGGGCGGTCGAAACCGGCAGAGCCGAACCAGTCCTGCCGGGCGAGTTCGAGGCTGTCGCGCACCCCGAGCCGACGCTGCTCCGGGCTGTCGACCAGGAACAGCCCACCGAACGACCACCACGCCTGGCCCCCGAGCGAGGCCGCCGGCTCCTGCTCGACGATGGTGACCCTCCGACCGGCATCGACGAGTTCTGCGGTGGCGACCAGGCCTGCGAGCCCCGCCCCGACAACGATGACATCGGTCTCTTCGGGGTCTGTCATCAGAAACATCCTTGTCTCAGTCTCAGTCTCAGTCTCAGTCTCGGTCTCGGTGTCGGTCTCGAAATCGTGGTTTCACAGCGGTGATGCCCAGCGCGAATCTCGAAGGCCCGAGCCCGCCCAGATCCGAGACCTGCGTATTCCGTTACTCGTCGAACGTATTCACCATGGCATGCGCTGCGCGTTCGAGATAGTCCCACAGGGTCGCCTCCTGAAGCGGCGGCAGCGCCAGGGAGTCGACGGCGACCCTCATGTGTGCCAACCATCGGTCGCGGGCATCGGGGTTGACCTTGAACGGGTTGTGCCGCATCCGCAGCCTCGGGTGACCGCGCTGCTGGCTGTAGGTGGTCGGGCCATCCCAGTACTGCTCGAGAAAGCCCGTCAATCGCTGGATGGCCCCTTCGAGGTCGTCTTCGGGGTACATCGGCTTCAAGACCGGGTCACCCGCGACGCCGCGGTAGAACTCGCGCACCAGGGCCTCGAACGTGGGGCGGCCGCCGAGCTGCTCGTAGAACGTGGTGCCGGATTCGGTTGCCGGCACCGACGCCGTCGGCACCACCGGGATCAGTGGGATGCCCGTGGGGCGCTGGGTTTCGTCGGTCATGGTGTCACGCCTTGCCAGTGGGGGAGCCGGGGGTACGCCCGGGGTCTGCGGGTGTCGGGGTGGGAATCGACTTGGTGCGCGGTGGCCGGGCGCCTGCGACGGATGATGCACCCTCGAATCCCGTGAGAACGATGCTGTTCAGCGAAGGCAGCTTCACGCCCATCGCATCGAGCGAACGTTTGAGCATCATCCGGAGCTCGCGTGCGACATCGTCTTTGGCGTTGGTGCGCGTCTTTATGACGAGGCGGATCACGAGGGCCTCGGCCGAGATGCTCTCGAGCCCCCAGATCTCGGGTTTCTCGAGGATTCGCGACCGCCACTTGGGGTTCAGGGCGAGCTCGTTCGCCGTTTCGAGCATGCGTGCCTGTACGGCGTCGACGTCGGTATCGTAGGGGATGGCGAGGTCGATGATGACCCGCGCCCAGCCCTGCGACATGTTGCCGACGCGAAGGATCTCGCCGTTGCGCACGAACCAGAGTGTGCCGTTGACGTCGCGAAGCGTCGTCACCCGAATGCCGACGGCCTCGACCACACCGGTCGCGGGGCCGAGGTCGACAACGTCGCCGACGCCGAGCTGGTCTTCGACCACCATGAACAGGCCGTTGAGCATGTCTTTGATGACGTTCTGGGCGCCGAAACCGAGGGCGGCCCCGATGACACCGGCGCTCGCGACAAGGGCCGTGACCTGGAACTGCAGTTCGCCGAGGATCATGATGAAGGCGAAGACGACGATCGACCAGGTGATCACGTTCGAGAGCACGCTGCCCATGGTGCGGGTGCGCTGAACCACACGTACGGCGGCCACCGGAGAGGCGGGGAGCTCCTGGGTGTTCTCGGCGTCATGCTTCTTCTTGACGCCGGTGACCACGCGCTTCACGACGCGGTCGACCGACCTCAACAGGATCCACCGGGCGATCAGGGCTCCGAGGATGATCAGCACGATGTTGATCAGGTGCTGGAACGTCGTGTAGAAGTCCCCGACGCTGGCCCAGAATTCATTCATTTGTGCCCAATCGTACTCACCCGTCCCTTGGCATTGCCCGAGGCATTCGGCCCAGCTTCGCTAGCGACCTCGGGTTCGCTGTCGGGCGAGCATGCAACGGTGAAACTGGGGAACGCCAGAGCGCAGGCAGCCCGTGAACGCTCGCCCGAACTCGGTTGGTCCGCCGATCGGCCTCGGCGGAGTGGCAATCGCAGCGCGTGCGTGGCGTCAGACACGCCGCAAGATCAAGCGGCGTCTTTGGCCTGGGCAGCGAGGGCGCGGTCGACGCCGGCGAGGTTCTCGACCACGAGACGGCGAAGTGCGGCCGGCTCCGGGTCGGTGTCGAGCCAGGCCTGCGTTGCATCACGGAGTTCCTGGCTCGCGAGCCCAGCCGGGTACAGCCCGGTGATGAGGGTTGCCGCGATCTGGTAGCTGCGGGTCTCCCACAGCTCTTTCACGACCTCGAAGTACTTCGCAATGTATGGCTGCAGCAGCGCGTCGTCGTTCGAGCGTTGGAAACCAGCGGTCGTGGCCCGAACGATGAGGTTCGACGCCGTATCGGTGTCGACAAGCGATGCCCAGGCAGCAGCTTTCGCCTCGGCCGTGGGAATCGATGCCCTGGCGCTCGCCGCCGACTGGGCGCCGGTGGCCGTGTTGTCTGCCGCGAGGGCCTCGGCGATCTCCGTCTCTCCCGCCACTCCGTTCGCCACGAGAGCGGTCAGCAGGTCCCACGTGAGGTCGGTGTCGATCGCGAGCCCGTCGAGTGCGACGGAGCCGTCCCTGAGCCCGGCCACGACCGCCAGATCGTCAGCGGAGCTGGCAACCGCGGCGAAGAACTTCACGAACTGGAACTGCTCGTCAGAACCGGGAGCAGCGTTTCGCGCGAGCGACCAGAGCTCCGTCGCCGCGTGGGCGACCGCCTCCTGGCTGAACGAAGGAGCGACATAGAGCTTTGCCGTCAGCACCAGCTGGTTGAGGGCCGTGCGGAGTGTGGTGCTCTCACTCTCGGTGGCGATGTTGCCGAGCACCAGGCGAACGAAGTCTCGTGGGCGCGTCTCTGCATCGCGCGTGGCGTCCCACGCCGAACCCCACACGATCGAGCGGGCGAGCCCGTCTTCGATCGCGGCAAGGTGATCGATGGCGGTCTGCAACGACAGCTCGTCGAGGCGGATCTTCGCGTACGCCAGGTCATCGTCGTTGAGCAGCACCAGGTCTGGCCTCGAGAGCCCGATGAGTTCATCGACCACTGTCGTCTCGCCGGCAACGTCGAGTTCCACCCGATGGTTCCGGATGAGCGCGCCTTCGTGAAGGTTGTAGAAACCGACAGCGAGGCGATGCGGGCGGATCGTCGGGTACTCCTCGATCGCCGTCTGGGTGATGGCGAACGAGGTGATCACACCGTCGGAGTCCGTCTCGATCTCGGGGCGCAGCGTGTTGACGCCGGCCGTCTCGAGCCAGAGCGCCGACCACTCGGCAAGGTCACGACCGCTGGTCGATTCCAGCTCCATGAGCAGGTCGGTGAGCTCGGTGTTCGAGTACGCGTGCTTCTGGAAGTACTGCCCGACACCGGCGAGGAACTGTTCCTGGCCCACCCACGAGACGAGCTGCTTGAGTACAGACGCGCCCTTGGCGTAGGTGATTCCGTCGAAGTTGACCTGCACGTCGTCGAGGTCGTTGATCGTGGCAAAGATGGGGTGCGTCGAGGGCAGCTGGTCCTGGCGGTAGGCCCAGCTCTTCTCGGTTGACGCGAACGTCGCCCAGGCGCCGTGCCACTCGGTCGCCTCAGCAGTGGCGAGCGTCGAGATGTACTCGGCGAACGACTCGTTCAGCCACAGGTCGTTCCACCACTTCATGGTGACCAGGTCCCCGAACCACATGTGGGCGAGTTCGTGCAGGATGGTCACGACGCGGCGCTCCCGCTGGGCATCCGTCACCTTGCTTCTGAACACGTACGACTCTGTGAAGGTCACTGCCCCCGCGTTCTCCATGGCACCGGCGTTGAACTCGGGCACGAACATCTGGTCGTACTTCGTGAACGGGTAAGGGTAGGCGAATGCCTTCTCGTAGAACTCGAAACCCTTGCGGGTCGTGTCGAAGACGTAGTCGGCATCCATGTACTGGGCGAGGGATGCCCGCGAGAACACGCCCAGGGGAATCACTCTGCCGTCGCTCGACGTCAGCTCGCTGTGCCAGGCCACGTAGGGCCCGGCGACGATCGCTGTGACATAGGACGAGAGGATGGGCGTGGTCTCGAAGCTCCAGGTCGCCGTGCCGACGCCGGTGGCGACGGGTTCGGGCGTGGGGGAGTTGGAGATGACCTGCCAGTAGTCGGGCGCGGTCACCGTGAAGGTGAAGGTCGCCTTGAGGTCGGGCTGCTCGAACACGGCGAAGACGCGGCGTGAATCGGGCACTTCGAACTGGCTGTAGAGGTAGACCTCACCGTCGACCGGGTCGACGAAGCGGTGCAGCCCCTCACCGGTGTTCGTGTACATCGCGTCGGCAACCACGGTCAGGATGTTGTCGTCCGAGAGGTCGTCGAGCTGGATGCGCACACCATCGCTGACCGAAGCCGGTTCGAGGTCGACCCCGTTCAACAGCACAGAGTGCACGTTCTTCGTGATCGCGTCGATGAACGTCGATGCGCCGGCGCTGGCGGTGAACCGAACGGTCGTGGTACTCAGAAAGGTCTCCGCGCCCTGGGTCAGGTCGAGCGTGACGTCGTAGCTCGACACCGAGACGAGCGCTTTGCGCTCCTGTGCTTCGATGCGGGTGAGGTTTTCTCCAGGCAACTGATGTTCTCCGTAGTGGTGTGTAGACGGTGGGATGCGGCCGCACGCGGCCGAAGGACTTCGTGCTGAACTGCCTCGTGGGCTGTCTGTTCGCTCGTGAAATCCCGCACCAAGCCTAGCCCTGCCCCCTTGTGGTCACCCGGGTGACGCTCGCCACCCACCCGAGAGACCCGGCCCCTAAACTTGACTCATGCGTATTCACCTCGGCACCGACCACGCGGGGCTCGACTTCAGCTGTCACCTCTTCGACCACCTCACAGCGGCAGGCCACGACGTCGTGGATCACGGCCCGGCCAGCTACGAACCGCTCGACGACTACCCTTCGTTCTGCATCAATGCCGCGCTCGGCGTCGTGCGCGACCAGCAGGCTGGTGTCGAGGCGCTCGGTATCGTCTTCGGTGGCTCAGGCAACGGCGAGCAGATCGCAGCGAACAAGGTGAAGGGCGCCCGCGCCGCCCTCGTCTGGAGCCACTCCACCGCGGTGCTGGCCCGCCAGCACAACGATGCGAACCTCATTGCCATCGGCGCACGCCAGCACACCGTCGACGAGGCCGTCTCGTTCATCGACGCCTTCATCGGCGAACCGTTCTCCCTCGAGGAGCGCCACGTGCGCCGCATCGCCCAGCTCGCCGAGTACGAGGCAACGGGTGCGATCGCCGGCGTGTACGTCGGCCCCGATGCGGGTGGCACAGAATCCGTCACCTCTGATCCCACGCCGACCGGCCAGTTCAACCCGGCCGACCTGCACTGACCCGCTGGGGCACTCCGGTCCGTCATGCCTGAAGGTCATTCCGTCCACCGCATCGCGCTCCAGTTCGAGCGTGACTTCGTCGGGCACCTCGTCGCCGTGAGCTCTCCCCAGGGCCGCTTTGCCGCTGGTGCCGCTGAAATCGACGGTCTCCGGATGCTCGAGGCCCGCGCCGTGGGCAAGCAGATGTTCCTGCGTTTCGAGCATGACAAGTGGCTGCGCATCCATCTCGGCATCTACGGCGCCTGGGACTTCTTCGGCACGATCTCGGCCATCACCGCCGAGTCAGAGGCACTCGGCAGTATCGGTGCACCGCGGTTGCGGCGAGCAGTGCGCATGGCAGAGACCGAGCACACCAAAGACACCGATCTGAGCACATTTCCGCCCGAACCCGTCGGCGCCGTGCGTGTTCGACTGGCGACCGAAGACAGTGTTGCCGACCTGCGCGGCCCGACGGCGTGCGAGGTCATCGACCCGGCCCAGCTCGCCACCGTGCTCGAGCGACTCGGCCCCGACCCGGCCACCGACAGGAGCCCGGCCGCCGAAGACCGGTTCGTCACCCGCCTTCGCGCGAAACCCACGGCGGTCGGCCAGCTGCTCATGGACCAGTCGGTCGTGGCCGGCATCGGCAACGTCTACCGGGCCGAGATGCTCTTCCGCGCGCGTCTGAACCCGCACACTCCGGGCAAGAAGGTCACAGAAGACCAGGCCCGCGCCCTGTGGGCGGACTGGGTGCACCTGCTCGACCTCGGCATCCGCACCGGCCAGATGCTCACCATGGACGGCCTCGACCCCGAAGCCCAGGCGCTCGCGCTTGCCAACCGCGAAGACCGGCACTGGGTCTACAAGCGCGAAGGACTGCCGTGCCGCGTCTGCGGAACACACATCGTCGTCGAGGTGATGGCCGCCAGAAAGCTCTACTGGTGCCCGTTCTGCCAGAAGTGATGCCGGGCATCCGGCCGCCTGCCGTGAGGTCGCTTCGGCCTCGAAGTGGCCCCGAAACGGCTAAAGTCGCCTGATGAGAACCAACCCGAGCTTCGCGCTCGACGATCGCGCAGAGATCCGGCGGCTCATCGAGCAGAACCCGTGGGTCACGCTCGTGAGCAACACCAGCGCGGGGCTCGTGGCGTCGCACTACCCCGTCATCCTCGACGTGAACGCTCCGGCCGACGAGATCGTCATCGTGAGCCACGTGGGGCGACCGGATGAACGGCTGCACGAACTCGGCCAGCACGAGGTGCTCGTGGTGGTGCAAGGCCCGCACGGCTACATCTCGCCAGGGTGGTATGACGCGAACCCCGCTGTGCCGACGTGGAACTTCATCTCGGCCCACCTGCACGGAGTGCCCGAGATTCTCTCCGACGCCGAGAACCTCGAGGTGCTCTCCACGCTCGTCGATCACTTCGAAGACCGGATGCCCGAACCCCGCCGAATGAACGGCACGCTGGCGAACGCGGAATACTCGGCACGAATCAGCGCTGGAACGGTGGGTTTCCGACTGACGGTCGCGCGATTCGAGGCGAAGTCGAAACTGAGCCAGAACAGGCCCGCCGAGACGGTCGAGCGCATCATCCATGAACTCGCCGACGGCGACACCTACTATCGCCAGCCGGCACTCGCGGCTGAGATGCGGCGGATTCACGACGCGCCTGTGTTGCCAGCGGAGACGACCGGGGTTCCGGGGGCATGACCGACGGCATTCTGCAGCCCCGGGGTTCCCGCCCGGAGTCTGCTCCCGATGTGTTCCTGCGCGGCGGGCGCGTGCCGGGCAACGACGCGGAGATCGACGTTCTGCTCGCCGACGGGCGCATCCGGGCGATCATGCCCAGCAGCATCGTGCGCCCGCCCGCCACGGCAGAGGTGCACGAGCTCGATGGGCGCTTCTTCATGCCGGGCCTCTGGGACAACCACGTGCACTTCACGCAGTGGGCCCTCTTCAGCCGACGGGTCGACCTCTCGGGTGCGGAGTCGGCCCGCGATGTCGAGGGGCTGCTCCGTGCTCACCGGCAGGCGGAGGCATCAGGGCGCGAGCCGGCCGGAGGAGCCATCATCGGTGTCGGGGTGCGCGATGGAATGTGGGCCGATCCCGGGGCGCTCGACCGGCATCTGCTCGACCGCGTCTCGCCCGGGCATCCGGTCATTCTCGCCAGCGGCGACCTGCACGGCTGCTGGCTCAACTCGGCGGCCCTCGCGCTGCACGGCCTCGGGGATCACCCCACGGGCCACCTTCGTGAAGATGACTGCTTCGCCGTACTGAGCTCGCTCGACGACGTGCCGGAGAAGTTGGGCGATGCGTTCGTCGCAGACGCTGCTGCTGCCGCCGCCCGGCGCGGGATCGTGGGCATCGTCGATCTCGAGATGCGTGACAACCTCGTCGATTGGACTCGCCGTATCGCCGCCGGCACCACCGCGCTCCGGGTGTCGTTCGGCATCTACACCGAGCGCCTCGAGCAGAGCATCGCCGCCGGGTTGCGTACGGGTGACGTCATCCCGGGCACAAACGGGCTCCTCAGCGTCGGCCCGTTCAAGGTCATCACCGACGGCTCACTGGGCACGCGCACCGCCTACTGTTTCGACGAATACGAGGGCTTCGAGGGGCATGCGCATTCCCGTGGCATGCTCACGGTGGCACCGGATGCCCTGCTCAGCCTGCTCGAACGCGCGACCGGCGCGGGTCTGACCCCGGCCGTGCACGCGATCGGGGACCACGCCAACCGGCTCGCCCTCGATGCCTTCGAGGCGCTGGGCCGTGGCGGGCGCATCGAGCACGCACAGCTGTTGACGGTCACCGACCTGGCGCGGTTCGCAGCTCTCGGAGTCGTCGCAAGCGTGCAGCCCGAGCACGCGATGGATGACCGCGACATCGCCGACCGCTACTGGGCGGGTCGCACCGACCGCGCGTTCGTGTTCGAGAGCCTCCGGGCATCGGGCGCGGCCCTGCTCCTCGGCTCTGACGCGCCTGTGGCGCCGCTGGACCCGTGGGTAACGCTCGCGGCGGCGATCGGTCGCTCCCGAGACGGGCGAGCCCCGTGGCACCCCGAGCAGCGCCTCGCGTTCGATGCCGCCCTTGCAGCGTCGACGAACGGTGTCGCCGCAATCGGTGTCGGCCTGCCCGCCGACGTGGTCGTCACCGAGCTCGACCCGACGGATGCTGCGCCAGGCGCCCTGCGCACGATGCCGGTGGCCGCAACCTTCCTGGCTGGCCGCCCCACGCACCTCGCCCTCTAGCGCCTCAGCACCCGGCCTGTGCTCGGCAGGAGGATGTCGCAGACGGGGTGGCAGTCGTCTTTATCGGCGAGGACATTCCGCAAAAGTTGAGCAAAGTCGTTGTGACCAGCACGGAAGGGCTGCGCACGGAGGCCGGATCTGTTCTGCCCGGCGAGGACGGGGAAGACCGGTAGCGCGTCGTGCCCGGCAGGGACGTTTCGCAAACTGTGGTGGGAAGCCGTCTTGCCCGGCAGGGACGGGCAAGACCAGTAACGGAGAGGGGATGACGAGAATCGAACTCGCGTGATCAGTTTGGAAGACTGAGGCTCTACCATTGAGCTACATCCCCGCGTGCATCCGGATACTGACCGGCGGCACTCGAATATCGTAGTACAGGTTCGGGTTGGCCGTCTCACACGTGCGATGCAGCTCCTGTTCGAACTCCGCGCCACGTCTGTGCACTAGACTTGCGGAGGTTTATTTCCCGGGGCGTAGCTCAGCTTGGTAGAGCGCTCGGTTTGGGACCGAGAGGTCGCAGGTTCGAATCCTGTCGCCCCGACTCGCAGCGCATTCCGATGTGCGCGAAGTAATTTCGAAAACCACAGTACCGATTCAGGCAGTACAGATTCAGTTCTCAGGAGATTCTTTAACGTGAAGACCACGGTCGAAAAGCTCAGCCCCACCCGCGTCAAGCTGGCGATTTCGGTTACCCCCGAAGAGCTGAAGCCCAGCATTGACCACGCCTACAGCCACATCGCCGAGCAGGTCAACATTCCCGGCTTCCGCAAGGGCAAGGTTCCGCCGCCCCTCATCGACCAGCGTGTGGGCAAAGAGGCTGTTCTCGAGCACGCCGTGAACGACGGGCTCGACGGCTTCTACCGTGCCGCGATCGCAGAGCAGGAGCTTCGCCCGCTGGGCCGCCCCGAGGCCGACATCGTCGAATGGCCGAGCAACAAGGACTTCACAGGCGATCTTCAGCTCGCCATCGAGGTCGACGTTCGCCCCGAGCTCGACCTCCCCGACTACGAAGGCCTCGCGATCACCGTTGACGCCCTCGAGGTGAGCGACGACGAGGTCGACGCTGAGCTCGAGAAGCTCCGCACCCGCTTCGGCACCCTCGTCACGGTCGATCGCCCCATCGCGACCGGCGACTTCGCCCAGCTCGACCTCATCGCCACGATCGATGACGCAGAGGTCGACAATGCGACCGGCATCTCCTACGAGGTCGGCTCCGGCGAACTGCTCGAAGGCCTCGACGGAGTTCTCGACTCCCTGACTGCCGGTGAGACTACTTCGTTCGAGGCTCCTCTTCTCGGCGGCGACTTCGCCGGCAAAGACGCGCTCATCACGGTCACGGTCAACTCGGTCAAGGAGCGCGAGCTTCCCGAAGCCGACGACGATTTCGCCCAGATCTCGAGCGAGTTCGACACGATCGACGAGCTGAAGGCCGACCTCAAGGTGCAGGCCCTCCGCCAGAAGACGTTCGGCCAGGTGACGGATGCCCGCACCAAGACGCTCGAAGCCCTGCTCGCCCTCGTTGAGGTGCCGGTACCGCCGAAGCTGATCGAAGACGAGGTGCACCGCCACCTCGAGAACGAGAGCCGCCTCGAAGACGACGAGCACCGCGCCGAGGTCACCGAGTCGAGCACCGCCACGTTCAAGACCCAGATTCTTCTCGACGTCGTCGCAGAGAAAGAGGGCGTGAAGGTCTCGCAAGACGAACTGAGCCAGTACCTCATCCAGAGCGCTGCCCAGTACGGCATGGAGCCGCAGGAGTTCGTTCAGGTCCTCGACCAGAACGGCCAGATCCCCGCCATGGTCGGCGAGGTCGCCCGCAACAAGGCGCTCGCGATCGTTCTCGACAAGGCTGTCGTCACCGACTCGAACGGCGCCGTCGTCGATGTCTCGGAGTTCACTGCCGTGACGCGCGATGCCGACCAGCCCTTCACGATCACCGACAGCGACGACGATGACCACGAAGGTCACGACCACGACGGTCACGACCACGCAGGTCACTCGCACTAGTCCAGCCGGCACGCACTCCATGAAGAAGGGCCCCACGATCATCCGTGGGGCCCTTCTTCGTACCCCAGCACACGGAAACTCGATCGACTTTCCCCGTCGCGCACAACTTTTCACCTTTTGCCGCACATTCGGGCGACTCGATTTGTGGCGAGACTCTGCCCACGGCGAACAGGGGCTTTTCGGCGCGAACGCTCCACTACATTCGAAGTACCGCAAGTGAATTGGAGCGACAAACATGGCCGATATGGCGATGCCGAACAGTGTTTTCGAACGTCTGCTGAAAGACCGGATCATCTGGCTCGGCACTGAAGTTCGTGACGACATGGCAAATGAGATCTGCGCCAAGATCCTGCTTCTTGCTGCAGAAGATCCCAAGCGCGACATCTACCTCTACATCAACTCGCCCGGCGGATCGATCACCGCGGGCATGGCCATCTACGACACGATGAAGTTCGTCTCGAACGACATCGTCACCGTGGGTATCGGCATGGCGGCCTCGATGGGGCAGTTCCTGCTCTCCTCCGGCACAAAGGGCAAGCGCTACATCACCCCGAACGCTCGGGTGCTGCTGCACCAGCCGTCTGGCGGTTTCGGTGGAACGAGCGCCGACATCCAGACCCAGGCGCTGCTCATTCTCGACATGAAGAAGCGCATGGCTGAGCTCACCGCTGAGCAGACCGGCAAGACCCCCGAGCAGGTCATGATCGACGGTGATCGCGACAACTGGTTCACCGCGCAGGAGGCACTCGAGTACGGGTTCGTCGACTACGTTCGTGAATTCTCGTCCGACGTGGCCGGTGGCGGCGGTACTGAGACCGCCGACTCCGTTCCCTCCGCATCCAACTAGTCGCGACTTCGACCCAAGAACAGAGATAAAACGATGGAAACCCCCACCTTCGGCGGAATGCCGATCGCCAGCCCCTACGGCAATGGCACCACGCCCTCCAACCGCTACATCCTGCCGACGTTCGAAGAGCGCACGGCCTACGGCTACAAGCGCCAGGACCCGTACGCGAAGCTCTTCGAAGACCGCATCATCTTTCTCGGTGTGCAGATCGACGACGCCTCAGCCGATGACGTCATGGCCCAGCTTCTCGTGCTCGAGAGCCAGGATCCTGACCGCGACATCGAGATGTACATCAACTCTCCCGGTGGCTCGTTCACCGCGATGACGGCGATCTATGACACGATGCAGTACGTCAAGCCGAACATCCAGACCGTCTGCCTCGGCCAGGCGGCTTCGGCTGCGGCAGTCATCCTCGCTGCTGGTACGCCGGGCAAGCGTCTCGCTCTGCCCAACGCGCGCATCCTCATCCACCAGCCCTCCGCTGGCGGGCAGGGTGGTGGCCAGGCCTCCGACATCGAGATCCAGGCCCGCGAGATCCTCCGTATGCGCACCTGGCTCGAAGACACGCTCGCGTTCCACTCGAACCGCACCACAGAGCAGGTCAACAAGGACATCGACCGCGACAACATCCTGAGTGCCGCTGACGCCGTGGAGTACGGCATCATCGACCAGGTCCTGACCTCGCGCAAGAACCTGCCGGCGCTGGTCAAATAAGTACCGCCAGTCGTCTGTAGCACGACGATCGAAATGGATGCCCGAACCTACGGGCATCCATTTCGTCGTTGTGCGTGAACTGCTCCAGCCCTGCGTGAACATCGCATGCGGAATATGACGGTGCCCCGCCCAATGGCGGCGACTGTCGGCGGCACGGGTTAGGCTGCTGTCACAGGTTTTTACGAGGAGGATGAACATGGCACGCATCGGGGAGAGCGCTGACCTGCTCAAGTGTTCATTCTGCGGTAAGAGCCAGAAACAGGTGCAGCAGCTCATCGCTGGCCCCGGTGTCTACATCTGCGACGAGTGTGTCGAACTGTGCAACGAGATCATCGAAGAACGGCTCTCTGAGAGCGGCGAAGAAGTCGCCAGCGAATTCGAGCTTCCGAAGCCGAAAGAGATCTTCGCCTTCCTCGAAGAGTACGTCATCGGCCAGGAGCAGGCGAAGAAATCGCTCTCGGTCGCGGTCTACAACCACTACAAGCGTGTGCGCGCGAAGAACACCCTCACGTCTGCAGACGCTGTCGCCAATGAGGTCGAGATCGCCAAGAGCAACATCCTGCTGATCGGCCCGACCGGCTGCGGCAAGACGTACCTCGCGCAGACCCTTGCTAAGCAGCTCAATGTTCCGTTCGCGGTTGCTGACGCCACGGCCCTCACCGAGGCGGGCTACGTCGGCGAAGATGTCGAGAACATCCTGTTGAAACTGCTGCAGGCCGCCGACTTCGACGTGAAGAAGGCTGAGACCGGCATCATCTACATCGACGAGATCGACAAGATCGCCCGAAAGGCCGAGAACCCGTCGATCACCCGCGATGTGTCTGGTGAGGGCGTGCAGCAGGCGCTCCTCAAGATCCTCGAGGGCACGGTCGCCTCGGTTCCACCGCAGGGCGGGCGCAAACACCCGCACCAGGAATTCATTCCGATCGACACGACCAACGTGCTCTTCATCGTGGCCGGTGCCTTCGCGGGGCTCGAAGAGATCGTCGCCGAACGCTCCGGCAAGCGCGGCATCGGCTTCAATGCCCCGCTGCACTCCAAGCGCGACGACATCAACCTCTTCAGCGAGGTGCTCCCCGAAGACCTGCACAAGTTCGGCCTCATCCCCGAGTTCATCGGTCGACTGCCCGTCGTCACCACAGTCACGCCGCTCGACCAGATCGCGCTCATGCAGATCCTGACCGTGCCCCGAAACGCACTGGTGCGCCAGTACCAGCGCATGTTCGAGCTCGACGGGGTTGAACTCGACTTCGAGAAAGACGCTCTCGAAGCCATCGCCGACCTGGCCGTGCTTCGCAAGACCGGCGCCCGCGGGCTCAGGGCCATCATGGAAGAGGTGCTCGGCCCGATCATGTTCGAGGTGCCCTCCACCGACGAGGTCGCAAAGGTCATCATCACCCGCGAGGCAGTCGTGAGCAACGCCGCACCGACAATCGTGCCCCGCGAGATCACCCGGCGCATCGAGAAGTCGGCCTAACACTGGGCGATCCGCTCGCGCCGTCGCTGGCACCACCGGGCCGCGCTTCACTGGCGCAACCTGTTGCCGCCGGAATCGTCGCCGCGATCACGGGCTTTGCGAGTTCTTTCGCCCTCGTCATTGCGGGCCTTCACGCCGTGGGGGCGACGGATGCACAGGCTTCCTCCGGCCTGCTGACGCTGTGCTTCGCCACGGCCATCCTCTGTATCGTGCTCGCTCGCGTCTACCGAATGCCGATCTCCTTCGCCTGGTCGACGCCGGGTGCTGCGCTTCTCATCGCCGCGTCGAGCACCACGAACAATTTCTCGGCTGCGGTCGGAGCGTTCATGGTGTGCGGTGTTCTCATTGTGCTGTGCGGGCTCTGGCCCGCCCTCGGCACAGCGATCACCCGCATACCGAGATCGATTGCGAGTGCGATGCTCGCGGGCATCCTGTTCCCGATCTGCCTGGCACCGGTCTCGGCCATCATTCAGATACCCGCTCTGGCCGTTCCCGTTGTGCTGGTGTGGCTGGCGCTCTTTCGGATTGCTCCACGGTGGGCTGTCCCTGCGGCCATGGGAGTTGCCGCTATCGGGATCGGTGTCTCGGCGGGCTCCGGCTGGCTGACCAGCAGCGCGCTGAACATCGTTCCGCAGCTCTCGTTCGTCGCGCCGACCTTCGACTGGCTCGTGATCGTGAGTCTGGGCCTGCCGCTCTTCATCGTGACGATGGCGGGCCAGAACGTGCCTGGATTCGTGGTGATGTCGACGTTCGGCTATTCAGTGCCACCGAGACCTGTCCTCGTCGCCTCGGGTGCTGCCACCGCGATCGGTGCGCTGTTCGGGGCACACGCTGTGAACCTGGCGGCGATCACGGCGGCCATCATGGCAGGCCCGGACTCCCACACCGACAAGTCGAAACGGTGGGTCGCCACCGTCACTTCGGGGTTCGTCTACATCGCCTTCGGCCTTGCTGCGGGCGTCGCAGTCGCCCTCATCTCCGCCTCACCGCCGATTCTGATCACGGCAGTTGCCGGCCTCGCCCTGCTGGGAGCTCTCGTGTCTTCGCTGGCGACGGCGATCGACGAGGTCTCGCACCGCATCCCCGCCGCTGCGACGTTTCTCGTCACGGCGTCGGGAGTCTCGGTCGTAGGGATCGGCTCGGCGTTCTGGGGGCTCCTCGTGGGAGCCTTGATCATGCTCTGGGCAGCGTCGCCGTGGCCTCGGCGTCGGGCGTGAGGGTCGGCGGCATGGCTGACGGAAGGGAGCGCCCGCGCAGAGCGTGGGCCATCCACCACCAGGCGAAGGCGCCGATGACAGCGGAGACGATCGCTGTGAGCGCGGCCGCGGCAGCATAGATCTCCCACCTCACCTCGCCCGCGTTTCCGGGAGACACAAGCGTCGCCACCACGGTGTTCGAGAGGGAGTAGGCCACAGATACCACCGCCAGCTGCGGTACGAAGCAGACCCCGATGCCTGCCCAGGTCACAGCGGCAGGCCGCCGTACACGGGCACGGCGAAGGAGCAGCCAGCTGAGCAGAAAACCGGTGATGCCGAGGAGAATTGCTGCGGCCACGCCGATGATCACGGGCATAGCGGCGACGCCGACGAAGGTCAGCGTGCTGAGGTCGCCGAAGCCGGCTTGACCAGAGGTGGGGGAGTCATCGAAGGCGCTGAACAACAGCACCACTATGAGCCAGAACCCCACGAACACGAGCACACCCAGAATGACGTCGATGCCAATGGTCAGTAGCGGCAGCGCCAGCGCACCAGCAATTCGCGCGAGGCGCTTCTGGCGCGACGACAACATGATCTTCGGGCCGATCTGCGCGCGCGGAGCAACGTGTTCACCTGACATTGCGTACTCGCGAGGGACTGCTTGACCGATCGACGCGCTGGTGCCGGCAGAGGGTACCGGTAGCGATGCGTCAGTCACTCCTCAAGAATGGCCAACTAATGAGTCTTTGTCAAACAAACGGCTGAGCCAGCTACTCGTCGGAGTACTCGTCCGATTGTGACACCGTCGTCTCGTCAGTGTCGGGGTCGTAGTCGATGCGCGTTCCGTCGTCGAATTCGACGACGGGTTTGCCTTCGAGCCAGGTCAGCGTCCAGTACCACATCGACGTGTCGACGTTCTGTTCGGCGAGTTCACCCTCGACGTCGAGCACGGTGTCGATCACGGCCTGCGGGAGCCGGGCTGGGGGTTCGTCGCCGCTCGACCAGCGGGTTCCGACGGAGATCATGACGGGGTCATTCCTTATCTTGCG
Source organism: Subtercola sp. PAMC28395 (assembly GCF_018889995.1). NCBI lineage: Bacteria > Bacillati > Actinomycetota > Actinomycetes > Micrococcales > Microbacteriaceae > Subtercola > Subtercola sp. PAMC28395. Next base: position 1,956,945 of record NZ_CP076547.1, read on the forward strand.
TGGGGTCGAGGGTCACACGACGAGGTCGTAGGTGACCCACGAGGTGCGGTTGGCGAGCTTGTCGTAGAGGCGCTGTGCGGTCTCGTTGTCGTCGGCAGTGATCCACCGCACGATTCCCGCGTGACGTTTCGCCGCAATCGATTTGACTTCGGCGATGAGCGCAGATGCGACACCGGAATTGCGGGCATCCGGGTCAACGAACAGGTCGTCGATGTAGATTCCCCGCTCCCCGGCGAGAGGGCGGGCGAACTCCCGGATGTGGGCGACCCCGACCAGCTTGCCGTCGTCTTCGGCCACCAGCGCTTCGGTCTCGTGCGCCGGGTCGATGAGCCAGCTCCACACCAGAATGGCGCGGTCGCCCTCGACCTCGGTCTCATAGAACTTGCCGTACGCCACATAGAGGTCATACCACGAGAAGAAGTCGTGGTCAGTGATCGGCCGGATCTTCAACGTCATTGTTGTCTGCCTTTCGTTGTGTTCCGGTGCTGCAGGGGTGTGGAACTCCAGCTGCCCACAGGCAGATTGTCATTCGACACTACCGGTTCCTGACATTTGTTCGCACCTCTTCGGGCCACCTGCCCGTATCCAGTACTATGGAGCGTTTCGGTACCCATGAAGCCGGCTCAGGCCTCAGTTTCGAAGATGATCTCCGTGACCGTCACAGCCTCTCCTGCAACGAATTTCAGCTCGGCGATGCGTCCGACCTGCTTCAGGTCATCGCTCGCGAGGCGCAACTCGTCGAGCAGCTCAGAGGGCCCGGCGATCGTCGCTGTGGCGACCGGAGTCTTCTGCGAGGCTTTCGCGTCAGTCTTCGCCCGTCTGATGGCCACCAGAACCTGGCCGGCCAGCCCGAGCAACGCACCGTGGGCGGGGATGCTCGGTGCATCATCCGCGGTGAACGCTGCTCCGTCGCCCGAGGTCACGCCTGTCGGCCACGGCGCGCGGTGAATAGACGTGTCGTGGCTCCACGACCACACCTCTTCAGTGGCGAACGGGATGAAGGGAGCCAGCAGGCGCAAGAGTACGTCGACTGCTGCCTGCAGCGCGAGAACCGCCGAGGCCTTCTCCGCCGGGTCTGCATCGGCGCTGTAGGCGCGCTCCTTCACCAGCTCGAGGTAGTCGTCGCAGAACGTCCAGAAGTAGGTCTCGGTCACTTCGAGGGCCTTGGCATGGTCGAAGTTCTCGAACGCGGCAGTCGCCGAGGCGATCACCGTGTCGAGACCAGTCAGCATGCTGAGATCGAGCGGGTTGGTGACCGAATGAGACCCCTCTGGCAGCTCGAACGAGTAGACGAACTTGGCAGCGTTGAGGACCTTGATGGCCAGGCGGCGCCCGATCTTGATCTGTGTGGGGTTCTGAGGGTCGAAAGCAGCGTCGGTGCCGAGGCGTGATGATGCGGCCCAGTACCGCACAGCATCCGAGCCGTGCGTCTCCAGAACGTCTGACGGGGTCACGACGTTGCCCTTCGACTTCGACATCTTCTTGCGGTCGGGGTCGACGATGAAGCCAGACAGTGCAGCGTGCTTCCACGGCGTGCGGTGGTCTTCAAGTGCCGAGCGCAGCATGGTGGAGAACAGCCAGGTGCGAATGATGTCCTGGCCCTGGGGGCGCAGGTCGTAGGGGGCGACGAGATCCCAGAGTTCGGGGTCGGTCTCCCAGCCTCCGGCGAGCTGCGGGGTGAGCGAAGAGGTCGCCCAGGTGTCCATGACGTCGAGCTCGCCGACGAAGCCACCGGGCGTATTGCGGCGTGATTCGTCGTAGCCGGGCGCAGCATCCGTCGAGGGGTCGACCGGCAGCGAAGCTTCTGTTGCGACGATGGGCTGGTCGAAGACGGGGTTGCCATCGCCGTCGAGCGGGTACCAGACCGGGATGGGCACGCCGAAGAAGCGCTGGCGCGAGATGAGCCAGTCCCCGGTCAGGCCACCGACCCAGTTCTCGTACCTCACGCGCATGAACTCGGGGTGCCACTGCACTTCGCGGCCCATCTCGAGCAGCCGTGCGCGCAGTTCTTCGTCGCGCGCGCCGTTTCTGATGTACCACTGGCGGGTCGACACGATCTCGAGCGGCTTGTCACCCTTCTCGAAGAATTTGACGGGGTGGATGATCGGCTTCGGTTCGCCCACCATCTCGCCGCTGTCGCGCAGCAGTTCGACGATCGCCTGCTTTGCCGAGAACACCGTCTTGCCCGCGATCGCCGAGTAGGCGTTGATGCCGGTCTCGGTGGTGATCACGTCGGGGGCCTCGCTGATGATGCGGCCGTCGAAGCCGATGATCGCGCGGTTGGGCAGACTCAGGTCCCGCCACCAGATGACGTCGGTCAGGTCGCCGAAGGTACAGATCATGGCAATGCCGGAGCCCTTGTCGGCCTGCGCGAGGTGGTGCGCGACGACAGGCACCTCGACGCCGAAGAGCGGGGTCGTGACGGTGGTGCCGAAGAGGGGCTGGTAGCGCTCGTCGTCGGGGTGTGCGACCAGTGCGACGCAGGCGGCCAGGAGTTCGGGCCTGGTGGTCTCGATGAAGATGTCTTCGCCGCCATTGCGGTGGAACGCGAGCCGATGGTAGGCGCCCGGCTGGTCTTTGTCTTCGAGCTCGGCCTGCGCGACCGCGGTGCGGAAGGTGACGTCCCAGAGGGTCGGTGCCTGCGCCTGGTAGGCCTCGCCGCGCTCCACATTGCGCACGAAGGCGAGTTGGCTGGCCCGCATGGACGAATCGGCGATCGTGCGATAGGTCTGGTTCCAGTCGACCGAGAGGCCGAGTCGGTGCCACAGCGCTTCGAACTGCTTCTCGTCTTCGACCGTGAGCACCTCGCAGAGTTCGATGAAGTTGCGGCGGCTGATCGGCTTCTGGTCGGCGGCCTTGCCGCTCTTGTTGTCGCCACCCTCATAGGGCGGCACGAAGTCGGGCTCGTAGGGGAGCGTCGGGTCGCATCGCACGCCGTAGTAGTTCTGTACGCGACGCTCGGTGGGCAGCCCGTTGTCGTCCCAGCCGATCGGGTAGAAGACACTCTTGCCGCGCATCCGTTCGAATCGCGCGATCACGTCGGTGTGGGTGTACGAGAAGACGTGCCCGATGTGCAGCGAGCCAGAAGCTGTGGGCGGGGGAGTGTCGATCGAGTAGATGTTCTCGCGCCTGGCAAGGGCGCGGTCGAAGCGATAGGTTCCGCGCTCGCTCCACAGCGAATCCCATTTGCCTTCGAGGCCTTCGAGCGCAGGTTTGTCAGGAACGATCGCGGTCATGGTGGCCTCCAGGCACTATGGGCGGCACCGAGTCAGAGGGGTGCCTGAATATCAACTACCCCAATTATACGTTCCCGGCTTCGTCCAGAATCTGCGGCGGCAGCCTGTACGCAACAGAGAACGCCCGGTCGATGACGACCGGGCGTTCTCTGTGTTGTGGCGAAAACGGTCAGGCGAGCTTCGCCAGACCGGCACGCAGGCGAGCCAGCTCGTCAGACAGAGCTTCGGGGATGCGGTCGGCACCCAGGGTTCCGAAGTACTGCTCGGTCTCGTCGGCCTCGGCGATCCAGGCCTCCTTGTCGAGCCAGAGTAGTGTGTGCAACTGGCTGTCACTGATGTCGAGTCCGGCGATGTTCAGCTCGTGCTCGAGAGGAAGACCGCCGATGGGGGTCTGGCGGGCGGCGACATCGCCTTCGAGGCGACGGATGATCCACTCGAGTACGCGCGAGTTCTCGGCGAAGCCGGGCCAGATGTACGAACCCTCGTCGTCTTTTCTGAACCAGTTGACCTGGAAGATCGGGGGAGCATTCTCACCCAGCGTCTCACCCATGTCGAGCCAGTGCTGGAAGTAGTCGGCCATGTTGTAGCCGACGAACGGCAGCATTGCGAACGGGTCGTGGCGGAGGCGCCCGACCTGGCCGACGGCTGCGGCAGTGGTCTCCGAAGCCATGGTCGCGCCCACGAAGACGCCGTGTGCCCAGTTCTTCGACTGCGAGACCAGGGGAACGGTGCTCGGGCGACGGCCACCGAAGACGATGGCGTCGATGACGACGCCCTCCGGGGCCTCCCACTCTGCGGCGATCGAGGGGCACTGGTCAGCGGTGACGGTGAAGCGGGCGTTCGGGTGAGCGGCCGGCGTCTTCGAGTCGGGGGTCCAGTCGTTGCCCTGCCAGTCGATGAGGTGCGCCGGCGGGTTCGGGGTGAGCCCTTCCCACCAGACGTCTCCGTCGTCACGGAGCGCGACGTTTGTGAAGATCGTGTTGCCCCACATTGTCTCGACAGCGGTGTGGTTCGTCTCGATTCCGGTACCCGGAGCCACACCGAAGAAGCCGCGCTCGGGGTTGATTGCCCGCAGCTTTCCGTCGGGGCCGGGACGCATCCACACGATGTCGTCGCCGATGGTCTCGACCTTCCACCCGGGAATCGAGGGCTTCAGCATGGCGAGGTTCGTCTTGCCACACGCCGAAGGGAATGCCGCAGCAACGTGGAAGACCTGGTGCTCTGGCGAGGTCACCTTGATGAGCAGCATGTGCTCGGCCATCCAGCCCTCATCGCGGGCCATCACCGAGGCGATGCGCAGTGCGAAGCACTTCTTGCCCAGCAGGGCGTTTCCGCCGTAACCGGAGCCGAACGACCAGATCTCGCGGGTCTCGGGGAAGTGGGAGATGTACTTCAAGGGGTTGTGCGGCCACGAGACATCGTCGCGGCTGACGCCATCGTCGTCGATCAGCGGGTAGCCGACGCTGTGCAATGCCGGTACCCACTCGGTGTCTTCAGTGATGAGGTCGAAGACCGGAGTGCCGATACGCGTCATCAGCGCCATGCTGATCACAACGTAGGGGGAGTCGGTGATCTGTACGCCGATCTGCGAGAGAGGGCCGCCGACCGGGCCCATCGAGAACGGCACCACGTACATCGTGCGGCCGCGCATGCTGCCGGCGAACAGCGGCGTCAGCTCGGCCTTCATGTCCTCGGGCGAACGCCAGTTGTTCGTCGGTCCGGCGTCGCTCTCTTCGACAGAACAGATGAAAGTGCGGTCTTCGACGCGGGCGACATCAGCCGGGTCGCTGCGGGCGAGAAAGCTGTTGGGGCGCCATTCCGGGTTCAGCCGGATCAGCGTTCCCTGCGCGATCATCTGTTTCGTCAGCGAATCCCACTGCCCGACAGAACCGTCGCACCAGACGATGTCGGTCGGCTGGGTAAGCGTGGCGATATCACTCACCCAGGCTTCGACGCTGGCGCTGTGGACGTGTGCCTGGGGTGCGAGGTCGCCGTTTTCGACGAGACTCAGGAAAGGGGAGGGGGAGACCGCCGACAGCGTCGGGTTCTCTGATTTGAGGATGCTCATGGCCTAGTGGCTCCTAGATTGTCGTCTTCGCGTAATTTCGGGGGCTTCCTCCACTTTGCTGCCAAATCACGAGGGATTCTGCTAAATTCAATGGAAAGATCATCCATTCTTTACGGGAGGCAAAGATGCCCACGAAAATCGACTTGATCACGCTGGGTCGACGTATCCGGCATTTCAGAAAGCAGCGCGACCTCACTCTCGACCAGCTCGGGGAGAAAGTGGGCGTTGTCGGCAGCCAGCTCTCCCTCATCGAGAACGGGCGGCGCGAGCCGAAGTTCTCGCTCCTTCAGTCGCTGTCGCGGGAACTCGGAGTTCCGCTTGCCGAGCTCCTCTCTGAAGAGGCACCGGATGCGCGCACCGGGCTCGAGATCGAACTGGCCAGGGCGCAGGCCGGCGATCTCTATGCCTCACTCGGGCTGCCCAGAGTGCCTGCCAGCCGCAACCTGCCCCAGGAGACCCTGGAGTCTCTCGTGGGCCTGCACCGCGAGCTCATCAGGCGAGCGACAGAATCCATTGCCACGCCCGAAGAGGCCCGGCGAGCCAACGTCGAACTGCGCGATTCGATGCAGCAGCGCGACAACTACCTGCCGGAGCTCGAGAAGCTCGTCGAACAGACTCTCGCAAGGGTCGGGCACGAAGGCGGGGCCCTCAGCCACCGCACGGTGAGTCTGCTGGCCGAAGACCTGGGCTTCAGCCTGATCCACGTCAACGATCTGCCGCACTCAGCCAGGTCGGTGACCGATCTGGCGAGCGGACGCATCTACCTGCCGCCAGCATCCATTCCCGGTGGTCACGGGCTTCGTTCGATGGCGCTTCAGGCGATGGCTCACCGGGTGCTCGGGCACCAGCCGCCCCGCGACTACGCAGAGTTCCTGCGGCAGAGGCTCGAAATCAATTACTTCGCGGCTGCTTCGTTGATGCCGCAGACGGCATCGGTCAAGTTCCTGCAGGCCGCGAAGGCCCGCCGCGACCTCTCTGTCGAGGACTTCCGCGACGCCTTCGGCGTCACCCACGAAGCGGCCGCCCTGCGCATGACCAACCTTGCAACCTCGCACCTCGGCATCAATGTGCACTTCCTGCGCCTGACCGACGATGGGGCAATTCAGAAGGCCTACGAGAACGATGGGTTGCCACTGCCGCACGACGTGACGGGTGCGGTGGAGGGCCAGTTCGTGTGCCGCAACTGGGCCGCCCGAATCGCCCTCACGCGCATGAACCGGTCGACGGAGTTCTACCAGTACACCGACACTCCGTCGGGAACGTTCTGGTGCGCTACGCAGACGGGAACGACGGCGGCGGGGGAGTTCTCGATCAGCTTCGGCAGCTCATTCGCCGACGCCAAGTGGTTCCGCGGCCGCGACACCGAGAAACGGGCCGTGTCGAAGTGCCCCGACGAGTCGTGCTGCAAGAGGCCGGCGAACGACCTGGTCGAACGCTGGTCGGAGAGCGCGTGGCCGAGCGCCCGCCTGCACGCGCACGTTCTCTCGCCGCTGCCGTCTGGCAAGTTCCCCGGGGTCGACGACCGCGAGGTCTACGAGTTCCTCGAATCGCACGCCGCATCCTGATCGCCCTCGGTCACGCACCGTTTGGCTGGCCAAAAATCCCCCGAAACACGAGTTGTTCGGGGGATTTTTGACCACCCTAATGGGAAGGTGACGCGAAGCCGCGAGTGACGGGAGCGAGGGCGGATGCAACGTGCGGAGCGAGGTTGCCGCGGGAGGGGCCCTCGGCCGCCCACTGTTGTGCTGCGGCGACCAGGGCACCGGTGACGGCGTAGGCGAGAGTGCGGGGCGCGAGGGTCGCGGGGTCGACGCCGAGGCGAACGGCCGCGAAGGTGTTCAGGATGCCCGCCACCTGCGTGAAGCGGGCGAGTGCTGATGCCTGCACTTCGAGAGAGATGCCCACGAGGTCGTATTGCGTCAAGATCCAGGGCACGCGTGAGGGGCCGAACCCTGCCGTGGTTCGCGTCAATGCGGCGGTGATCGCGGGCAGCAGCGGAGCATCCGGTGCCTGGTCGGCCAGCGCAGCGCTGAGTAAAGGGATGCTCGCATCGACGTCGACCCAGAACACGTCGCTCTTGCCCTGGAAGTAGTTGAAGAAGGTCGAACGGCCCACCCCCGCGCGCTGCGTGATCTGGTCGACGGTCGTCTTGGCGTACGTGTTCTCGAGGAACAGTTCGAAGGCGGCATCTTCGAGCAGCTCGCGCGACGAGGAGCGCGGCCTGCCGCGGGTCGGCTTCGTGGCCGGCGCTGTCATCGGCTCTGTCATGCGCCAAGCATAGGGTGTGTCTCCCGACCGGTCACCTGCTGCGCGTCGCTCGTTCACGTCGACCGTTCGGGACACGCATCCTAGGGTCCGAGTGCACACGGCGGTGTAGGATTGCCTACAAATGACTGTGAACCGGGTATCGCCGGGGAGTCGCCGGAAGAACGGTGCGGCCGCGAGGTCTCTGCCCAGTAGAACCGGTCGGGTCAGGCCCGTCACAGCCCGAGAATGAGCGATCTGCACCGCGAACCCTGCCGAAGGGTTCCGCGCACAGCAGGTAAGCGGGGTGGTACCGCGCCAGGCCCCGGCCGTGGCGTCCTCGTGGAACAGGCAGCAGCACACAGAGCCCTCCAGGAGAACCGACAGCCATGACGTACCCGAAATCCAGCCTCGACAGCCCGGAGCAAGGCGCCGCCTTCGGCATCTCACCGTCGCCGAGCTTTCCGGCGATCGAAGAACAGGTTCTCGCCTTCTGGAAGGATGACGACACCTTCGCTGCGTCGATCGCCCGCCGCGCTGATGCTCCGGAGTGGGTCTTCTACGACGGCCCGCCGTTCGCCAATGGTCTGCCGCACTACGGCCATCTGCTGACCGGCTACGCGAAAGACCTCTTCCCGCGGTTCCAGACCATGCGCGGCAAGCGTGTCGACCGCCGCTTCGGCTGGGACACGCACGGGCTGCCGGCGGAACTCGAGGCGATGCGCCAGCTCGGCATCACCGAGAAGAGCCAGATCGAAGCGATGGGCATCGCCCAGTTCAACGCTGCCGCCCGCGAATCCGTGATGCACTACTCGGGCGAATGGCAGGAGTACGTCACCCGCCAGGCGCGTTGGGTCGACTTCGAGAACGACTACAAGACGCTCGACCTGCCGTTCATGGAGTCGGTCATCTGGGCGTTCAAGCAGCTTCACGACAAGGGTCTCGCCTACGAGGGCTTTCGCGTGCTGCCGTACTGCTGGCACGACGAGACACCACTCAGCAACCACGAACTTCGCATGGACGATGACGTCTACAAGATGCGCCAGGACCAGACCGTCACCGTCACCTTCCCGCTGACCGGCACGAAGGCCGAGTCGCTCGGGCTGACCGCAGTGCGCGCCCTCGCGTGGACGACCACTCCCTGGACGCTGCCAACGAACCTCGCACTCGCCGTGGGCCCGGGCATCACCTATGCGGTCGTGCCTGCAGGGCCCAACGGCACTCCCGACGCAGAGGTGCAACGGGAATCAGACGGCCGACATGATGACCGCACCGAAGTACTCGGCGCTGAATACCTGCTCGCCGCCGAGCTGGTCGGCAACTACGCCAAAGACCTCGGGTACGACTCGCCAGAGGATGCCCGCTCTGCCGTCAGCCGCACCATCACGGGACGCGAGCTCGAGGGTGTCAGCTACGACCGCCTCTGGGACCACTACGCCGACACCGAGCTCCATGGCACCCAGAACGCCTGGCGAATCCTCGTCGCCGACTACGTCTCCACATCGGAGGGCACCGGCATCGTGCACCAGGCCCCTGCCTACGGCGAAGAAGACCAGAAGGTCTGTGAGCAGGCCGGTATCCCCGTCATCATCTCGGTCGACGAGGGCGCTCGCTTCCTCCCCGTCATCGCAGAGGTCGCGGGCCTCCAGGTCTTCGAGGCGAACCGCCCGCTGACGCAGCTCCTCAAGGCGAACGGGCGGCTGCTGCGCCAGGCCAGCTATGAGCACTCCTACCCGCACTGCTGGCGCTGCCGCAATCCCCTCATCTACAAGGCCGTCTCGAGCTGGTTCGTTCGCGTCACCGAGTTCCGGGGGCGCATGGAGGAGCTCAACCAGGATATCGAATGGGTGCCGGAGAACGTCAAAGACGGCCAGTTCGGCAAGTGGATCGGCAACGCCCGCGACTGGTCCATCTCGCGCAACCGCTACTGGGGTTCACCCATCCCGGTGTGGAAGAGCGACAACCCTGACTATCCGCGCATCGATGTCTACGGTTCGCTCGACGAACTCGAACGTGACTTCGGGGTGCGACCGGATGATCTGCACCGCCCTTTCATCGACGAACTCACTCGCCCCAATCCCGACGACCCCACGGGCCAGTCGACCATGCGCCGCATTGAAGACGTGCTCGATGTGTGGTTCGACTCCGGCTCCATGCCGTTCGCCCAGGTGCACTACCCGTTCGAGAACCGTGAATGGTTCGAGTCGCACAACCCCGCCGACTTCATCGTCGAGTACATCGGCCAGACGCGCGGCTGGTTCTACATGCTGCACATCCTTTCGACCGCATTGTTCGACCGGCCGGCGTTCCGCAACGTCATCAGCCACGGCATCGTTCTCGGCAGCGACGGCCAGAAGATGTCGAAGAGCCTTCGCAACTACCCCGATGTGAGCGAGGTGTTCCACCGCGACGGCTCTGACGCCATGCGCTGGTTCCTGATGGGCTCGCCCGTTCTGCGGGGGGGCAACCTGATCGTCACGGAAGAGGGAATCCGTGAGTCGGTGCGGCAGTTCCTGCTGCCGCTCTGGAACACGTACTACTTCTTCACGCTCTACGCCAACGCTGCGGGCGGGTCAGGAGACGGCTTTGCTGCAGACGGCAGCTACGAGGCGAAATGGCGTACCGACTCCACCGACGTGCTCGACCGCTACCTGCTGGCGAAGACCCGGGAACTCATCCACGACGTCACGGCAGACCTCGACGCCCTGGATGCCACCCACGCCGCATCCACCCTGCGCGACTTCGCCGACGTGCTCACCAACTGGTACGTTCGGCGCTCGCGAGACCGGTTCTGGTCGGCAGACGACACCGCCGCCTTCGACACGCTCTACACGGTTCTCGAGACGGTGACGCGAGTGGCTGCCCCGCTGATCCCGCTGGTCGGCGACTACATCTGGAAGGGTCTCACAGCGGGCCGGAGCGTTCACCTCGAAGACTGGCCGAACGAGAACGACTTCCCGGCCGACGCCGGGCTCGTGCATACGATGGATCAGATCAGGGCGATCAGTTCGACGGCGCTGTCGCTGCGCAAGCAGAACGGCCTGCGCGTGCGCCTGCCCCTGGCTGACCTCACGATCGTCACCGAGAACACCGGCGCTCTCGCGCGCTTCGACTACATTCTGCGCGAAGAACTCAACGTGAAGACGGTGACGTTCGTCGAACAGGGCCCCACCAGCGCCACCGACTTCGGCATCACCAGCAGACTCACCGTGAACGCGCGGGCGGCAGGCCCCCGCCTCGGCAAGAGCGTGCAGCAGGTCATCAAGGCGGCCCGCAACGGTGAGTGGTTCGAAGAGAACGGCGTCGTCACGGCCGGCGGCATCGAGCTCGAACCCTCCGAGTACGAACTGGTGCTCGAGACGGCCCAGGCCGCTGAGAACAGCACCGAGACTGCACCGGATGCCCCGCAGCACTCGCACGCCCTCGCGCTGTTGCCCGGCGGCGGTTTCGCCCTGCTCGACACGACGATGACCACCGAGCTCGAGGCCGAGGGTCTCGCGCGCGACGTCATCCGTGCGGTGCAGGAGACCCGCAAGGCGGCCGATTTCGATGTGAGCGACCGCATCGTGCTCGACCTGGTGTTCTTCTCCGATGCTGATGCCGCTGCTGTGAAGAACGCTGCCAACGTCTCGATCGATGCCGAGACCCTGTCGACGACATTCAGCGTGGTCTCACCCAGTGACGCACCAGAGCTCGGGCAGTATCGTGAGGTTCTGCCCTCTGAGTGGATCGGGCGCTTCGCTTCGGTCGCCCCGGAACACTACGCGCGCATCGATGAGAATCGCTACGCGAACACCGACGTTTTCATCGTGGCCGTGAGCCGCGCAGGAGGAACCACCAATGTCTGACCAGGGCACGAACAGCGACGGAACGAACGACGAGACACCAGACGAGAGTGAACAGGTGCTCGACGGGGGTCGACCGGTGCGCAATCCCGATGACGAACTGCACACGCTCTACGACGAGGTGATCGCCAGCGACGGGTACGGAGACGACCCCGGGGACGGCGTGCACCGCGACACGAGCACAGCCGACCGGAGCGATCGTGCGTCGAAGGCCGAAGAGTCGGGCAGTGACTATGACGATGACGACGACGACATCTTCGGCGAAGACCCCAGCGAGTTCGACATGGCCGATGCGTACGACACGCAGCTGGTCGATCGCCAGAATCGTGCCGATGGCGAGAATGGCGACTCCGACTACGACGACCTGCCCGACGAATACGTCGAGGCGGGCGACGAGGTTTTCCGGCAGCTGCAGTTGCGCCTGGGGGAGGCGGCCCCGCAGCCACGGCTCTCGGCGACACGGCGCGCGGTCGAGATGCTGGGTGACCCGCACCGGGCCTACCCGGTCATCCACATCACCGGCACGAACGGCAAGACGAGCACCAGCCGCCTCACTGAGAGCATCCTGCGCGCCTACGGCCTGCGTACCGGGCTGTTCACCAGCCCACATCTCGAACGCCTGAACGAGCGGATCATGATCGACGGCCGGCCGATCAGCAATGAGTCGCTCGCCGAGAACTGGGCCGACATCCAGCCCTACCTCGAGCTGGTGGATGCTGAACTCGAGGGTGCCGGCGAACCCCGCCTGACGTTCTTCGAGGCCCTCTCTGTGCTGGCCTTCGCGTCGTTCGCCGAAGCGCCGATCGACGTCGCCGTGATCGAGGTCGGCATGGGCGGAGAGTGGGATTCGACCAACGTTGCCGACGGCCAGGTCGCGGTCTTCACGCCGATCTCGCTCGACCACACCGCCAGGCTCGGCAACACCGTCGCCGAGATCGCCCGCACCAAGTCGGGCATCGTGAAGCCCGCGGCCCAGGTCGTCACCTCGAGGCAGGTGCCGGAGGTGCTGGCAGAGCTTCAGCGTGCGGCCGAGCTCACCGAATCGACGTTCGCCTCAGAGGGCGCGGCGTTCTCCCTGCTCTCGACCAGCGTCGCCGTCGGTGGCCAGGTCATCTCGATCAAGGGGCTCGCCGGAACGTACCGCGACGTGTTCCTGCCCCTGTACGGCGACCACCAAGCCCAGAATGCGGCGGTCGCCGTGGCGGCTGTGGAGTCGTTCCTCGGCGGCGGGTCGACCGCGATCGTCGAAGACGTGCTCGTCGAGGCGTTCGCCACTGTCACCTCTCCCGGGCGCCTGCAGCTGATCGGCACCGAGCCGACGGTTCTGGTGGATGCTGCGCACAACCCCGGCGGAGCGCTGGCGCTCGCGGCGGCACTGAAGGAGTACTTCTCCTTCGACAAGATCGTCGCTGTGATCAGTGTTCTCGCCGACAAGGACGCCGCCGGCATCATCCGCGCGCTCGAGCCGGTCGTTTCGGAGTTCGTCGTCACGCAGTCCTCGTCGGAGCGCGCGATCAACGCCGACGAGCTGGCGAGTATCGTCGTCGGCATCGCCGGGGCAGACCGCGTTGTGGTCGAACTCGACCCGCGGGAGGCCGCCAATCTCGCCAGGGACTCTGCGGCAGAATCCGACACCGGTGCCGTGCTCGTGACCGGCTCGATCACGCTCGTCGGTGAGATCATCACCCTCGCAGGCGACGAGGGGTGGAAGCCGTGAGTGACGAGGGTTCGCCCAGCGAATCGCACGGCCCGGTGGAGCCAGGCGTGGATTCGGCGGCCCGAGCCGGCCGGGGCCGCGGCCCCAGGCGCCAGCGCAGCGTACGCGAGAGCCTCGCCTCCATCGTGCTTGGCTTCGAGTCGGTGATCATGTTCCTTGCGACGCTGGCCGTCTTCGGCCTGAAGGCGCTGCCGCCCTTCGCAGCCCTTGGCGGGGGTGCCGCACTCTGCATCCTGTTGCTCGCGACCATTCCGTTGCTCTCGCGCCCCATCGGCATCGTCATGGGCTGGACGCTGCAGGCCCTCATCCTGGCTTCGGCGCTGCTGGTGCCACTCATGCTGATCGTGGCCGTGCTCTTCGGCACGATGTGGATCTACTGCATGATCAAGGGAGCGCGCATCGACCGCGAGAACGCCGAGCTCGAGAGCAGGGCGTGAAGGCGCTCGTCGCGCTCCGCCACTGACCATGCCCGTTAGGGTAGAACCGACCGAAACCCTGCTGAAAGTGGAGACCCGTGACCGCTCACGTTGAAGAAACCCTCGTCCTCATCAAGCCCGATGGTGTTGCCCGCAACCTGATCGGCGAGATTCTCGGCCGCATCGAGACGAAGGGCTACCAGCTCGTCGACCTGAAGCTGTTCGAGCCGGAGCGCTCCCTCCTTGCAGCCCATTACGAGGAGCACCTCGGCAAGCCTTTCTACGAGCCGCTGATCGAATTCATGGAGAGCGGCCCCATCGTCGCCGTGCGCGTCGCGGGCAACCGGGTCATCGAAGGCTTCCGTTCACTCGCTGGCACGACTGACCCGACGACCGCTGCGCCCGGCACGATCCGCGGCGACCTGGGCCGTGACTGGGGCGTGAAGGTGCAGCAGAACCTCGTTCACGGAAGCGACTCGCCTGAGTCGGCCGCGCGCGAACTCGCCCTCTGGTTCTGATCCGGCTTTGGCTCAGCTGTGCAGGAGTGACGCGATGACGTCGAGGCGCAGCTGGGCCATCACCAGGATGACGAGGTAGCAGACCACGGCGAAGAGCCAGAGCACAGGGAAGAACAGTGCGGCAATCTGGCGCACGCTCTCGCCGACCGGAATGTTGCCCTCTTTGAGGTTGTAACCCGTGACGTACCAGAACAGGGCGATCACGACGGTCCACACCACCATGCAGTAGGGGCAGAGGGTGCCGAGCACGAAGATGCTCTGCGACATCAGCCAGATCACGAACACCAGTGCGAGCACGATGCCGGCGTTGAAGAGCATCCAGTACCACTTGGCGAAGGTGGCGCCGGCGAGCAGTGACATGCCGACACAGACCACGATGGCGAAGGCGGCCACGCCGATGATCGCGTTCGGGAATCCGAAGAGCGAGCCCTGCCAGCTGGCCATGTTCGGTCCGCAGCTCACCAGGACCGAGATGTTGCACGAGGGCACGTACGACGGATTGATCAGCGTTTCGATCTTCTCGATCGTGAGCGCGAACGAGGCAGCGAGACCGATCAGGCCGGCAATCACGATGAAGATCGCGAAGGCGACAGGGCGACGGGGGGTCAGGCTGTCGTCGTCGTGTTCTGTCGGGGTAAGGGTGCCTTGGTCTGTGCTCACTGTCGGATTATGGCACACGGCGTTCACCTCCAATCTGGGAATGCGTGCGATAATTGTCGGATGCCTCCTGAGCCGCGCTCGGGTCGGCAGCACAGAAGGCTTATCGAGCCGGTCGACTGAGCAGTAGCGCACCCGAAGCGCACAGCGAACGTCAGCCGTCCCGAACAACTTGTAGACGAATATGCGACACGTACAACGGCCAGAGCTCATGAGCCGGCCGTGAAGACGACAGTCGTGAACGTCAAGAATTTGCGGCTCCGGAGAAATCCGGGGTTAGCACGAGAGAGTACCCCGGTAGGTGGCGCGGTCGCCTTGCCAGGGCTAGGAGTGCACCAGTAATGGTGGAAGACCATATCGACAGTGAGAACAACCCGCCCGTGAAACGGCGTTCGCGCCTTTTCGGCGGGCGCAAAGCGCGCAAAGAGGCTGAGTCTCTTGCCGCTGCAGAAGAACAACTGCGAGCCGACAGGCTCGCCGACTCCCAGCGTGACGAACGCCGGCCCACCCCCGCGTTGCCTGCAGAGACCTCTGCTGCCGCATCGGGCCCGGCTTCGTCGACCGCGACGAATGTGAAGGTTTCCGTGTCAGAAAACGAATCCAACGAGCCGTGGCTCGAACCAGACCTCAACCAGGCCCCCGCGGCACCGCCCGCGACGACACCCCGACCGACGACGTCGCTGCTGTTCCAGGCCCCCGACATCCAGCCGCTTCCGCCGAGGGCTCCCCAGTACCGGGGCGATGACGACGATTTCGACGACAGTGACGACGATCGTGACGATCGCGGCGATGACCGGTCGAACCGCAGCGCAGACACGACCGTTCGCCGGCGAACCCGGCGCCGAAGCGGCGATGAGAGCCGACTGCCAGACGACCTGCCGCCGAACACCGTGGTCAAGGTGCGCCCACCGCGCCAGGCGCAGGCCCCTGAGCTCATCACCGAGCCGCAACGCATCAAGGGTTCGACCAGGCTCGAGGCGAAGAAGCAGCGCCGTCGCGACGGGCGCGACGCCGGCCGCCGCCGCCCTGTCATCACCGAGGCGGAGTTCCTCGCACGCCGTGAGGCCGTCGACCGTTCGATGGTCGTCCGCTCGAGCCAGGATCGTATCCAGATCGGCGTTCTCGAAGATGGGGTGCTTGTCGAGCACTACGTGGCGAAGTCGGCAGAAGCATCGTTGATCGGCAACGTGTACCTCGGCCGCGTGCAGAACGTGCTCCCCAGCATGGAGGCCGCATTCGTCGACATCGGTCGCGGGCGCAATGCCGTGCTGTACTCCGGCGAGGTCGACTGGGATGCCGCTGACACCGGCAACCAGCCCCGGCGGATCGAGCTTGCGCTCAAACCCGGCGACACCGTTCTGGTGCAGGTCACCAAAGACCCCGTCGGTCACAAGGGTGCCCGTCTCACCAGCCAGGTCTCGCTTCCCGGCCGCTACCTCGTGTACGTGCCCAACGGCAACATGAACGGCATCAGCCGCAAGCTGCCCGACACCGAGCGTGCGCGACTGAAGAAGATCCTCAAAGAGGTTCTGCCCGAGAACGTCGGCGTCATCGTGCGCACGGCGGCAGAGGGTGCAACCGAAGAGCAACTCACGCTTGACGTGAACCGGCTGATCAGCCAGTGGGCGGCCATCAGCGACAACGTGAAGGCCCTCCAGGCTCCCGCGCTGTTGCACAGCGAGCCCGACCTGCTCATCAAGATCATCCGGGATGTCTTCAACGAAGACTTCCACAAGCTCGTGATCAGTGGCTCGGATGCCCGGCTCACCATTGAGACGTACCTCTCGCAGGTGGCGCCCGACCTCGTCGACCGCATCGAGATCTTCGAGGGCACAAACGACCCCTTCGACCAGTTCCGCATCAGCGAGCAGATCGAGAAGGCTCTCGACCGCAAGGTCTGGCTACCATCAGGTGGCTCGCTCGTGATCGACCGCACTGAGGCCATGACGGTGGTCGATGTCAACACGGGCAAGTTCGTCGGCTCGGGCGGCAACCTCGAAGAGACCGTCACCAAGAACAACCTCGAGGCAGCAGACGAGATCGTTCGCCAGCTGCGCCTGCGTGACATCGGCGGCATCATCGTGGTCGACTTCATCGACATGGTGCTCGAGACCAACCGCGACCTCGTGCTCAGGAGACTTGTCGAGTGCCTCAGCCGTGACCGCACCAAGCACCAGGTCGCCGAGGTGACCTCACTGGGTCTCGTGCAGATGACCCGCAAGAAGCTCGGCCTCGGTCTTCTCGAATCATTCAGCGAACCGTGTGAGGTGTGCGCCGGTCGCGGCGTGATCATCAACCACGACGCTGCCAAGCACAAGGGCCAGACCCCCCAGCCCGAGCGCCGGACGCGCAGTAAGGGCGGCTCGCAGAACTCGAACGGCAATGGCTCGAACAACAACGGCTCCAACGGTTCGCAGAACGGCGGGTCGAACGGCAACGGGTCGGGCAGCTCGAACGGTTCGCACTCGAATGGCGTCACGCACAGCATCACGCCGGCCGCGCAGTCGGCGCTCGCCAAGATCGCCGCGAGCACGATCGCCGGTGCGAACGTCACCAAGGCCGATCAGTCGAGCGCAGCCGCAGCGACGGCGGCAGCGTCGAGCCCCGAGGCGCAGGAGGCTCTCGCGGGCCTGGTTGCCGCCATCGAGGAGACGATTGCCGCGTCGCCCGAATCCGAGCAGTCTGCGGGGGCGGTAGTGACCGCACCGGCCGCATCCGGCTCCGGTGCGGGTTCGGCCTCGTTGGGCGAAGCGGATGCAGATGAAGGCCCCAGGGCCGAACCATCGCAGCGCTCACGCCGCAACTCGCGCCGTTCGCGCAGCCAACGTGCCGCGGCAAACGCCGAAGCACGAGCCGAAGCCTCCGGTGGTCGTTCTGACGCTGGTGACGGTGCTGCCGAAGCCCAAGCCGAGGCCCCGGTCGACGCAGAAGGTCCGCTGACGACAGAAGCCACTGAACGGGCGAGCGAGGGTATGCCGGTCTCGGCTAACGAAGCCGCGACCGCGGAATCACCTCGCGTCGACCTGCCGATCCTCGATATTCCGGTCTCAGCACCTGTCGTTCAGAACCGCAAGCGTGAAGACGCCGACAAGTTGCTCGGTTCTGTTCTCGACGCGCTGCCCGAGCCCAAGCAACCCGGGCAGGGCCGCTCGCGCAACCGTCGTGTCTCGACAGCTGCCCTGAGCGCTCCAGTAGAGAAGCCGTAACGCACAGAGTGCAACGGGAGGAGCTGTGCCACTGTGGCCAGCGCTCATGCCTGGGATCGGCCCAGCTCCTGCCGTTGTGCCCGGTGGATGAGTGACGCAGCTAGCTCTTCTTGGCCGGGCGGTCTCGTGCGGCGACGCGCAGGCCGCTCGACCGCAATGCCTCGACGATCTCGCGCATTGAGGCCGGCACGGCGCCGGCGGCGATGGCATCGTCGTAACGCTCTGACGGCAGGTCGTAGTGGTCGAGGTCGAAGCCGCGCCTCGGCACCCCGAGACGAGCTGCGAAGTGATGCAGCTCGTCGAGAGAGGTGTCGCTGACCACGTGTGACCACAGCGTGTTGTGCGCGGGCCAGCGGGGAAGATCGATGAACACAGTCACCGGGGGATCTACCGTTTCAGCGCCCACAGGGTGACAGTGGCCGTCGCATCGCCCGTCGTGTACTCCTTGGAGTCGACCTTCGTGAGATCCGCGGCGTATTCTGTGCCCCAGTCGACAGGCGTGCACGCACTGTCGGTCAGCAACCACTGAACGTCTGCCGCGCGTGTGGATGCGAGATCGAGAATGCCTGTGTCTTTCTCAGCGGCAACCTGATGCACCTCTGCATACAGGGCCGGCCACGCCATTCCGGCATTGAAGCTCGCGATCGGGCCGCCGTCAGACGAGATCTTGAGCAGCAGTTGATCGACGCAATTGTCGGTGCTGATCAGACCATGGCCGGTCTTGGGAACCTCGGCGGCGAGCTCTCCCAGAGCGTTCAGCCGCGGCGTGTTGAGATTGATGAGCGAGTGGAAGACGGTGTCTTTGTTGAACGCCCGAAAGTCTGCTGAAGAGATGAAGATGACGACCCCGCAGACAACAACGCTGGTCAGCGCAAGCACCGTCGCGACCGTCGACTGGGGGGCCCCGCGGCGAGGGAAGAAGCCTCGCCGGGTCAGAAGGGGCCGAGCCCCGAGGTAGTCGATGGCAACCATTGCCCCGACAGGAAGGGTCGTGAACGCCACAATGCAGAACATGTCGAGCCAGAACCTGTACGGTTCCTGGTTCGCTCCCCACACGTCATTCGTCGCCGTCAGGGCCCAGGCCACGATCGCCCCGATCGCAAAGGCGAGCCACAGGGGCTTTTTTCGGTGGATTCCTGCAGCCATGATGGCCAATAGCGGCAGAAGAATCGGCAGCGCAGCGACGATTCCGCGCCAATCGACCCCCAGGTCTTTGGACGAGGAGACCCGGTAGACCAGGAAGGGATCTTTCGAGAGCAGACCGAAGACCGTGCCGATCACTTGCGGGGACGCTGCGACAACGAGCGCGACCAGGGGCAGAATGGCATCGAGTTTGACACGCAGCACGAGTAGGACGATGCCTGGCAGTGCCGGTGCAAGGCCGAAAGCGAGTGCCGCGAGCGGCCCCAACCGCCCCGCCACCAGGGGGCCGAGCAGGAACACTGCGGCGACGAGCACCAGCGAGAGAATGATCATCCATCGGCGTCTCGCTGTGACCAGCGCGTAGGTGGCGACGACGAAGATGGCCAGATAGACACAGACCAGGAAGCCGTAGGTCTGAACGTTGGCGGCGAGCCCGATGCATATAGCGCCGACGCTGTAGAGCACCCGGCGTTTCCACACGGAGTCGACTCTGACGAACGTCGACAGAATGACCAACATGCCGATGGAACCGAGGGAAAGCGCTGCCGTCTCTCCGTTGAGTGTGAAGAACACCCCGAAGGCCCCCCAGAGAACGGCGTGGGAGCTCAGGTTCGTGAACCAATTGCCGTCTTGCAGGTACACCGCGAACGTACCCAGGAGGAACGGCAGGGGAGCGAGGATGGGCATCCACCAGCGCCGCGTGAGTACGTACAGAGTCGTTGCAATCGCGGCGATCAGGACGACCTGCACGGCCAGACCGCCCAGCGACCACGCCTGCAACGGATTGATGCCGGTGACGCGTGAGATGGTGCCGATCACGTAGTAGTAGAGGTGCGGGTAGTTGTTTGTGCCGGTGTTGGTGAACGGTTCGACGTTGGCGAGGCGGCCGTCAGCGGCATTCGTCACCATCGACATGTATGACAGTTGGTCGCCGGCGAAGTACGACCGGAACGAGCTCCAGGCGAAGTCGGTGCGTTGCAGGAGGTTGCTCCACTGCAGCCCGACGTGGAGCACAACCGCCCCGACGATGGTGGCGACTGCCAGGGCCGGTCGCACAAAACGCAGGGGTCGCGCGGCTATCATTTCGGAGTCGTCGACGCCGGCAGCATCGATGGTATCGGTCTGAGTCACGGGAAGCTGGCTCCTCTTGATGCTGTTGCGGGCCGGCGCAGGCCGAGCGCCTTATGGCCGAACAGCATCCTACTTGGCTTCGGAGTATTATCGAGTCAGGTCGAAACTACGGCGCGTTTGACCCGGGTGCCACCGTGAAGTAAAGTAGACCGTTGGTGCGCGCACGGCTTTGCCCGCGCATCCGACTCCAGATTTTTACCCCCGGGTTTGCAGAAGGTTTCTGCGTGCGGTTGTACGCAGAAGCGTGTGGCTTCAGCCCTTTGAGAGAATAGGTACGTGAAGTGGTTTACGCAGTTGTGCGCGCCGGTGGTCGGCAAGAGAAGGTAGAGGTTGGCACGATCGTCACCCTCGACCGCATCAAGGCCGACAAAGACGGCAACATCCAGCTGGCAGCGGTGTTGCTGGTCGACGGTGAGAAGATCACGTCAGACTCGAAATCGCTGGCCAAGATCACGGTCACCGCAGAGGTCCTCGAAGACCTCCGTGGACCGAAGATCGTCATCCAGAAGTTCAAGAACAAGACCGGATACAAGAAGCGCCAGGGCCACCGCTCTGAGCTGACTCGTGTCAAGGTCACCACGATCAAGTAAGGCTGGGTAGAACAAATGGCACACAAAAAGGGCGCGAGTTCCACTCGCAACGGTCGTGACTCCAACGCACAGCGCCTCGGCGTGAAGCGCTTCGGCGGTCAGGTCGTCTCCGCAGGCGAGATCATCGTTCGCCAGCGTGGCACCCACTTCCACCCCGGCGTGAACGTCGGCCGTGGCGGCGACGACACGCTGTTCGCTCTGGCTGCAGGCTCTGTCGAGTTCGGCCAGAAGGGTGGCCGCAAGGTCATCAACATCGTCGCCTCGGCTAAGGCCGAAGCGCAAAACATCGTCGTTCCGGTTGCGGCTGAGGCCGCCTTGGTGTCTGCCTAGTCAGGTACCTCTTGTTGTGAGAAGGGGCGGGCTTCGGCCTGCCCCTTCTTTCGTTTCACCGGCCTTGTATCTGTTGAGTCACGGCCTTGTGTTTTTTCGTTCAACCCTTCGTTAGGAGAGCAAATGGCAACGTTTGTTGACCAGGTAACCCTCCATCTGCGCGCCGGCAACGGCGGCAACGGCTGCGTGTCGATCAAGCGCGAGAAGTTCAAGCCGCTCGCAGGCCCCGACGGCGGAAACGGTGGCAACGGTGGCGACATCGTTCTCGTGAGCGACCCGCAGACCACGACGATTCTCGAGTACCACCGCAGGCCCCATCGCGTGAGTGAGAACGGCGGACCGGGTATGGGCGACCACCGCAGCGGTTTCTCCAGCGAAGACCTCATTCTGCCGGTACCGGTGGGCACCGTTGTGAAAGACGAGGAGGGCAACACTCTCGTCGACATGGACGAGCCGGGCATCCGTATCGTCGTGGCGCCCGGAGGCCAGGGCGGCCTCGGCAACGCGGCACTCTCGTCGAGCAAACGCAAGGCTCCCGGGTTCGCGCTGCTGGGCACCCCCGGCTGGGAAGGCGACGTCTTCCTCGAGCTCAAGACAGTGGCCGACGTGGCCCTGGTGGGGTACCCCTCAGCCGGCAAGTCGAGCCTCGTCGCGGCGATGTCGGCAGCGAAGCCGAAGATCGCGGACTACCCGTTCACGACACTGCACCCCAACCTCGGCGTCGTGCAGGCAGGCGAGGTGCGGTACACCGTTGCAGACGTGCCCGGGCTCATCGAAGGCGCCAGCGAGGGCAAGGGCCTCGGCCTTGAATTCCTGCGGCACGTCGAACGGTGCAGCGCATTGCTTCACGTGCTCGACTGCGCCACGCTCGAGCCCGATCGCGACCCGATCAGCGACCTCGACATCATTCTCGCCGAGCTCGCGGCCTACCCCGTGCCAGAGGGCCAGCTCCCACTGCTCGACCGCCCGCAGCTGATTGCGCTCAACAAGATCGACGTGCCAGAGGCGCGCGACCTGGCTGAGATGGTTCGCCCCGATCTCGAGGCTCGCGGTTACCGCGTGTTCGAGATCTCGACGGCCAGCCACGAGGGGCTTCCTGCGCTCTCGTTCGCTCTCGCTGAAGTCGTCACCAAGGCGCGCGCTGAAGCCCAGCTCGAACAGGCGAAGCCTCGCATCGTGATCAGGCCGAAGGCCGTCGACGACGCAGACTTCGTCGTCAAGGTCGAGGGTGGGTCGTTCGGCAACATCTACCGGGTGCTCGGCGGCAAACCCCAGCGCTGGGTCGCCCAGACCGACTTCACCAACGAAGAGGCCATCGGGTTCCTCGCCGACAGGCTCGCCAAGCTGGGCGTCGAAGACGAGTTGTTCCGCGCGGGTGCCGTAGGCGGCTCGACCGTCGTCATCGGCCCGGGCAACGGCATCGTGTTCGACTGGGAGCCGACTCTCACCTCGACGGCGGAGCTCGTCACCGCACCTCGCGGAACCGACCCGCGCCTCGACATCAACCCCCGCCGCACCAATCAGACCCGCCGTGAGCGCTACGTCGAGATGATGGACGCCAAGGCGGCCGCCCGTGCCGAACTCGTGCGCGAGAAAGAGGCCGGGTTGTGGGGCGACGAGGCCGACGGTCTCGGGGACTCCGAGTTCACCGAGGCGGACTTCGCAGCCGCTGCAGCAGGCGCCGGCGCTGCAGGCCCAGGTGATTCCGCCGGATCCGCTGGCGGGCACCCGACTGACGAGGATGAGGCGTGACACGGAGCTCCCTCTCGTCGCGTGACGGGATCGTCGCAGCCAGACGCGTCGTCGTGAAGGTCGGCTCCTCGTCGATCAGCGGCGAGAACGCCGGCCAGATCGGCCCTCTCGTCGCAGCCCTCGCCGCAGCGCACGGTCGTGGCACCGAGGTCATTCTCGTGTCGTCCGGTGCGATCGCCACCGGCATGCCCTACCTGCAACTGGATGCCCGGCCCACCGACCTCGCAACCCAGCAGGCTGCTGCGGCCGTCGGCCAGAACGTACTCATCTACCGCTACCAGGACAGCCTCGACCGCTTCGGCATCGTCGCGGGCCAGGTGCTTCTCACGGCAGGCGACCTTGAGAACCCGAGCCACCGCTCGAACGCCCAGCGTGCGATGGAGCGGCTTCTGGGCCTTCGGATCCTGCCCATCGTGAATGAGAACGACACCGTCGCCACGCACGAGATCCGTTTCGGCGACAACGACCGCCTGGCAGCCCTCGTGTCGATCCTGGTCAGGGCCGAGCTTCTGGTGCTGCTCTCTGACGTCGACGCCCTGTACACGAGGCCTCCCCACGAACCCGGCGCGGTGAAGATCGTCGATGTTCCGGTGGGTGACCTGCTCAGCGATGTGACGTTCGGCGACATCGGCGCGGCAGGCGTCGGCACCGGGGGAGCGGCCACGAAGGTCTCGGCGGCGCGCCTCGCGGCAGACGCAGGCACCGCCGTTCTGGTGACCAGTGCTTCGCTGGTGAATGAAGCGCTCGCCGGGCATCCGGTCGGTACGTTCTTCGTGCCCGCGCGCGCCTGAGAGCGCCCATCCACGAGCAGCCATTGGTTAGAATTCGGGTATGTCGCACACCACTCTCGACGCACCTTCTCTGACCGACAAACTCGTCGCCGCGCGCACCGCCTCGCTGACTCTCGCAACGGCGAACGCCGACCTCAAGAACCGCGCACTGCACGCCATCGCCGACGCCGTTGAAGGCGGGGCTGGCACGATTCTGCCGGCCAATGAGCTCGACCTGGCGAACGGCCGCGATACCGGCCTCTCGAAGGCACTCCAAGACCGGCTGGCGCTGACGGATGCCCGGCTCACCGCCCTCGCCGACGCCGTGCGCGAGATCACCACTCTGGTCGACCCGGTCGGTGAGAGCATCCGGGGCCGCGTGCTGCCCAACGGCGTTCGGATCGACCAGGTGCGTGTGCCCTTCGGCGTGGTGGGTGTGATCTACGAGGCCCGGCCCAACGTCACAGTCGACATCGCGGCTCTGGCGCTCAAGAGCGGTAACGCCGTGGTGCTGCGCGGCGGGTCTGCGGCCGAGAACACCAATGCGGTGCTGGTGTCGCTCATCCAGGAGGCACTTGCGAGCGTGGGGCTGCCCGCCGGGTCGGTGCAGACGATCGATGAATTCGGGCGGGATGGCGCGAGAGAACTCATGCAGGCCCGAGGCCTCGTTGACGTTCTCATCCCGCGGGGCAGCGCGTCGCTGATCAACACGGTCGTTGCCGAATCGAAGGTTCCCGTCATCGAGACGGGCGCCGGGGTCGTCCACGTGTTCCTCGACGAGAGCGCTGACGAGAGCTGGGCTGTCGATATCGTGCACAACGCCAAGGTGCAGCGCCCGAGCGTCTGCAACGCCCTCGAGACACTGCTGGTTCACCGCGGTGCTGCAGAGCGGCTGGTGCCGCCCGTACTGGCTCGCCTCCGGGCATCCGGAGTCGTCATCCATGCCGACGACGAGACGCGGGCGCTGTTTGCCGACGCGGTCGTCGCCACCGAAGAAGACTGGCAGACCGAGTACATGAGCCTCGACCTCGCGGTCAGGGTCGTCGGCGACATCGATGAAGCGATGGAGCATATCCGCCAGTACTCGACGCACCACACCGAGTCGATCATCACCAACGACCTCGGCAATGCCGAACGGTTCCTCAACGAGGTCGACTCTGCCGCTGTGATGGTGAATGCGTCGACGCGCTTCACCGACGGCGGAGAGTTCGGGTTCGGTGCGGAGGTCGGTATCTCCACCCAGAAGCTCCACGCGCGCGGGCCGATGGGGCTGCCAGAGCTGACGAGTACGAAATGGCTCGTACGGGGCAGCGGCCAGATCAGGCAGTGAGCAGGGCGCAGGCTGCCCAACCGCTAGTCTTGTATCGAACCGAGGATCTCAGGAGAACCCATGTCTGTTGTTGCAAATGCGATCGTGCTGGCTGAAGGCGTCGTCAACGAGCTGCCGATCCCAGCGTTCTTCTTCGGCCTGATCGCGTTCGTCATCTTCCTGGCCTCCGGTCTGGTCATGTGGAGCTACCGTGACGTCGCCAACCGCCACGCACACAAGGGCGAAGCCTTTGCGAAGACGCACGACCTGCACGGGCACGGCGACCGGACCGGTGCAGATCACTAAGGTCTGCCGAAGAGCCATGTCGCCGAGACGACGGGTCACCAGCGCATGACGGCAATGACGCCGGTGCTCGACGGGCAGCCGCGGCGGCCGCGGATCGGCATCATGGGCGGCACATTCGACCCGATCCACCACGGTCACCTCGTCGCCGCGAGTGAAGTGGCGCAGTTCTTCGACCTCGACACCGTGCTCTTCGTGCCAACGGGCCAGCCCTGGCAGAAGACCGATGTGACAGAGGCTGAGCACCGCTATCTCATGACGGTGATCGCCACAGCATCCAACCCGCGTTTCACCGTGAGCCGGGTCGACATCGATCGCGGCGGGCCCACCTACACGATCGATACACTGCGTGACCTGAAGGCCGCGAACCCCGATGCCGACCTGTTCTTCATCTCGGGGGCCGACGCCATTGCGCAGATTCTCGGCTGGAAAGACGCTGTCGAACTCTGGTCGCTCGCGCACTTCGTTGCGGTTTCGCGGCCGGGTCACACCCTCGCCATTTCCGCTTTGCCGCGCCAGGACGTAAGCTATTTGGAAGTTCCGGCGCTCGCGATTTCGTCAACCGACTGTCGTGGGCGGGTAGGCCGGGGATTCCCAGTGTGGTACTTGGTACCCGACGGTGTAGTTCAGTACATCACCAAGCATCACCTATATCGGAGTGTTGAATGACTGTGCCTCACGACGAGCAACCGCTGACCAGGCGGCAGCTCCGTGACCTCGAGCGTCAGAAGCCGCGTAAGCAGCAAAAAGAAGAAGCGAAGGCCGCCGAAGAGGCTGAGGCCCAGCGACGGGCTGAGGCTGCTGCCGAAGCCGACCGCGAACGACTGGCCTTCGAAGAAGAAGCTGCCCGTGCCGTGATCGCAGCGCCGGCTGTGCGCGAAGCTGCTGAAGACGCACCTGAGGTCGAACCGGTCGTCGACGCTGAGCCTGCTGACGTTCAGCCTGCTGCGTCAGCTGAAGAACCGCTGGCTGAACCCGACCCCGGTGCCGAGCCAGCCCCGGTCGACGTCGCAGGCGACTCCAGTGAGGTCGACGAGGGTGACGATGACGTGCAGCCCGGCGCGGCCCTTGCTGCAACGACCGCGATGCCCATTCTGAGCAGGCGCGCCCGCCGCGCACTCTCGGCCGATCATCCCTACGCGACTCCAGCCGCGGCTGCAGACAGCGAAACGGCACCAGAGACTGAAGCGGCGCCGGCAACGGGCCCGATCATCGCCGAACTCATCCACGAAGACGAGCATGCGTCAGACGGGGTCGACACCAGCACGTTCGGCGTGGGCAACATCTGGGCCGACCGCAGCGCGACGGCGGCATCAGGCGTAGAAGAAGCTCCCGGCTCGGAGAACGTCGACGTCGTCGAGGTCGTAGAACCCGTCGTCGAAGAGTTGCTGGTCATCGACGAGGCCGTGGCTCCTGAACTCGCGGCCGCCGAAGAAGACGAACTCGCCGAGATCGACGACACGCCGAGCCCCGACGCCGTTCACATCATCACCATCGATGAGAGCCCCGAGGCGCCGATCCTGGCTCCGCTGTTCCAGACTCCGGTCGAGCGCGAAGTCGTTCGCACTGACTTGGCTCCAGCATCCTTCGACGATCTGATCGGCGCCCGCGGTGTCGGTTCATCGAACAGCGTGTTGAGCACCAGCGCGCTCGTTCTCCCCTCGGTGCCGAACCACGGCGACGTGGGAACAGCGCTCGATGAGACCGGCGAAGTCATCATCACGGGTTCGATCGACCTGCCCATGAGCCTCGGCTCGACGGGTGCTGCACCGGCCGACGGCCTCGAATCAGCCGAACTCGACGCATTTCTCGACCATGACAGCGAAATCGGTTCCGATGTCGCTCCGGTGAGCGCAACACGCGCCATCAGTACTCATGGGTCCAGTTCCGGACTGGTCGCCCCGCCCAAGAGAAGCCGGGTCAACGCACCCGTCATTCTCGCGGTGACGGCCGGTGTGCTTGCAATCGGGGTCATCGGCCTCCTGCTCGCTGCCTTTGTTTTTCACATCTTCTAACCGTTTGGTAACCCACACTTCGTGACTGCAACACCTCGTTCCCTAGAACTCACCCAGATCGCCGCAGCGGCGGCCGACGCAAAGCAGGCCGAGAACATCGTCGCGCTCGACGTCTCCGGCCCCCTGCCCCTGACCGACGTCTTCCTGCTCGCCTCCGGTCGCAACGAACCCCAGGTTCGAGCCATCGCCGAAGAGGTCATCGACAAGCTCCTCGAACACGGCGTGAAGCTCCTGCGCCGCGAGGGCCTCTCTGAGGGCCGTTGGGTGCTGCTCGACTTCGGCGACGTCGTCGTGCACGTCTTCCACGACGAAGACCGCATGTACTACTCGCTCGAGCGCCTCTGGAAGGACTGCCCGGTCGTTCCGCTCACCATCTCGGTGGGCTGACAGCCAGGTCCGGATGCTCTGGGCTGCCGTCCCCACGGCAGTCAGCCAGAGCGCCTCGTGGTTTCGCGGCGGCGCCCGGCATGTAGTAGTCTGAGCAAGTTGTTTCGAGCGAATAGTTCGAAATTTCGGGGCTGTGGCGCAGTTGGTAGCGCACCTGCATGGCATGCAGGGGGTCAGGGGTTCGAATCCCCTCAGCTCCACCAGAATGCTCTTACTCGAACCCTCGACAAGAGCAATGAGATTATTGGACAGTATGTCCAGAAAGAGCCCGCCGGTTCCGGCGGGCTCTTTTGTTTGCCCGGTGTTCTCGGGGTGGGCTGCGTTCTGTGATTGGCGGGCTTCCCGCACGAGGGTTCGTGTTTCGGCGCTGTAGATGACGTCGAATGGCGTTGCGTAGGTCGCATCGACGTGATGTTGTTCGTCGCTGTCGACTGTGACGAGGAGTTTGTCGAAGAGCAGCTGGTTGAGCATTCGGCGGACATGCTCGGGTGCTTGCCGGTAGGTGTTTCCTGCGTGCTGGGCAATATCGAGTGCGATGCGCACGAGTTCGTCGGCTTCGGTGAGGTCGGCGTTGAGCGTGCTGAGGCTCCGGGTTGTGGAGGCGAGTTCGGTGTCGAGGCGTTTCTGTTCGGTGCGGAGCATGTCGATGTTGATGGCGTCGTTGTAGTGCGCTTCGAGGAGTTTGCGCTGGCGGCGTTCGATGGTCTGCTTGGTCGCTTCGAGCTGTTCCCTCTCGGCGTCGGTGTCAGCGCGCAGTGTCTTCAATCCGTGGCGGAGTAATTGTTCGAGATCGTTCCTGAAATCAGGGGCGAGGCTGACGCGGTCGTAAAGATTTTGGATGAGCTCTTCGACGTGGTCGATCTGGATGGAGCGGAGGGTGCAGTCGGTGCGTTTGGAGTGCCTGCCGAGGCAGGAGTAGTACGGGTACGTTTCGCCGTGCCTGTTCTTGACCACTTGCACCACCATTCGGAAGCCGCAGTGCCCGCAGTAGAGACTCGATTTCAGGTAGTGATCATGCTTGATCGACCGTTCCCCGTTGATCTTCTCCTTCAGAATCGTCTGAACCTTCTCGAAGGTTTCTTTATCGATGATCGGCGTGTGGCTGCCGGGGTACTCGATGCCCTTGAATGTGGTGATGCCGGTGTAGTACGCGTTGGTGAGTATCGAGTGGACGTGGCGGATCTCGACGGGCTTCTCGGCCAGTCGTGGTGTCGGGACTGTGGTGAGGCCGCGGCGGACGAGTTCGGCAGTAACGGTGCGGACGGAGTGCTGACCCGTTGCGTAGGCGTTGAACGCCCAGGTGATCAGTGGCGAGCGGTGCTCGTCGATGGCGACGGTGCGGTTCTCTCGACCGTTCTCGAGTACGCGGGTGTTGAGGTAGCCGATGGGTGCCCGGCTGACGGAGCCGCCGTTCTTCACTTTCTCGTTCATTCCTTTGATGACCTCGTTGGCGAGGTTTCGGGAGTAGAACTCAGCGATCGATGACATGATCCCGTGCAGCAGCATTCCGCCCGGTGTTTGGTCGATGTTCTCGCTGGTTGAGATGAGGCGGATGTCGTACTCGTTGAACCGTTGGTTCAAGCTGACGTCGTCGGCGCGGTTGCGGGCGAGGCGGTCGAGCTTGTGGACGATGACGTAGTCGACGCTGCTCTGCTCGTCTTCGAGGTAGCGCAGCATTTCTTGCAGGGCGGGCCGATTCGTGGACGTGCCGGAGACGCCGCGTTCGACGAATTCTTTGACGACCATCGCGCCGATGCTTTGGGCCTTCTTCTTGTTCGCGTCTCGCTGTGCAGGGATGGAGAACCCTTCCTCTCTTCCGCCTCGCTCGGCCTGCTCACGGGTGGACACCCGCAGATACGACACGGCGCGCTTGGGGGTAAATGACTGCGTCTGCGCTGCGAACGGGTCGACGACGGTTGGCGGGCTGGAGGTGGGTGGAATTGTGGGCATGATCCCATTGATGCTCTCTTGCCCAGAAGAGTCCAGTGCGAAATCGTCTGGCTCGGCGGCGTTGTCCATAGTCGGCGACTCTCCGTCGGGGTGGGCGTTATTTGACGAAGACATGGGTCTCGCCGTCTCGTTCGTGAAACTCGAAGTCGTTGCGGATGTGATCGAGGAATGCGCGCCGGTCGAAGACGAGGATGTTGTTCGGGATTGCCCACTCGCGTAGCGCGTGGTCGCGGGCGTCGCCCCAGCCGAGGCTGTCGATGAAGTCATCGACGAATTGCTCGACTTTCTCGAAGGATGCCCAGTGCAGGTTGTTGAAGTCGGCTTCCATATCCGTGATCGATTCGATGCCGTTCCAGATGTGTTCGAGGTAGACGTCGAATGCCGCACCGTGCTCCGTGCGGAGGCATTCGAGGAGTCGTGCTTCCTGCCGTGATTCGGGCTGTGGCGGGGCTCGCAGCTCCGGGGTGGGCGGCGATGTTGTTCTGTTTTCGTCGTCACTGTCTGGGTAATTAATGTGTTCATTTTCCATGGGGTTGTTCTCCTTTTCTGGTGTAGTTGTTCTGAGGTGTGAGAGGCGGCCCGTCACGGATGATGTCGGGGAGGTCGGTCAGCGTGAGTACGTGGAACATGCTCGCGGGCAGTTCCGCCGTGCTGATGTGCTGTCGCAGTTGTTCGCGTCGTTTCTCGGTGGGGACGATCCACAACACCGCCGGGAACACGCCGTGCGCCTTCTGCTCTGCGCCGGTGCGCCTGTACTGCACGTATTGCCAGCAGGTAGCGATGACACGGGCAGGGTTCTCGGTGGCGCGGTCAACTTCCACGAAGTAGCTGTCGGTGTACGTGCTGGCTCCTACGATCAGGTGCAGGTCGGGTCGGAGTGTGAGCGTCTGTCCGTGGGGGCCGAGGTAGCCCCTCCAGCAGGCGGGCTCGGTGTGTACCGTGAGGCCCGCCCCGGGGATCGTCCTGACCGTCTCGACGGCGACGATGCGTGACTCGGCGATCGCGAGGAGGTGTTCGAGGAACGTGGTCGAGATCAGTTGCGGTCGCTGCCTTCCCCCGCCCTGCTCGGTGATGGCCCGGTGGCCACTGGTTGTCAGCGCCCAGATCGTCGGGGCGGAACCACCCTGCCAGCCTCCAACACGTCGCTCGAGGTGAAGCAGCAGCCCTCGGTTTTCCAGTGTTGTCAGATGCCTGGTGGTTTGTCGGACCGCGGAACGTCTGCTGCCGTACTCACCTGCTGTCAGGCGTGCCAGCTGGTCTGTCGTTGCGAATCGAAGCTCAAGGAGCAACTGCAGCAACGTCCGATGGGCGGGATAGTTCAACGCCATGGTCATGGGCGTGCACCTGTCGGAGATAGCTGGCTGGGGTGATCCCAAGGGATGGGGTCAGTCACGTCCGGTATCCACTGCTGTTCGGCCACACACCGGGCCACGGCGGTGACGTTCAGTCGAGCGATTCGTCTGTCGATTCGTCTCTTGTTCTGGCTGCCACTCATCGTGGTGTTCTCCCGATGGGGCCGTCGTCCGGGTCGGTGTAGTCGGGTGTGGTTGGGGCGATGAGCGCGCGAATCTGCTGCTCTGTCTCTGCTGCGGGCACGCCGTAGCGTTCGTGGCTGGCAGCATAGATCGCGGCTGGGTCGCCGGTTGCGGGTGGTGGTGGCGAGGTGGCGATGGACATCCATCCGGTGCTTTGTCCGTGCTGCATGACGTTGGCGTACGCGTGGTACTTCGGCAGCAGCAGGAAGTCCTGAGTGTCGAGGCCGGGCGTGTGCTTCGCGATTGTGGAGGCGTCTGTGCCACCGAGACCGAAGTAGATTTTGCTGCGCGTGTTCGTTTCTATGGCTGCTTGCATGGCCGGGCTGAACTGCTTCAGATACTGGTTAGCGAGCGTGAACGCCGCTCCCAGCGAACGGGCTTGCGCGAGTGCATCGGATAAGTCGCCAGGCAGGCCCGCGATGAAGTCGGCGGCCTCATCGATGTAGATGCTGACGATGTGGCGGTGTGTCAGTCCGTCACGTTGCCGGGCAAGGATTCTCGTCCAGAGCTGCCCGATCAGGAGCGTGCCGAGTAGCCGGGCGGCGTCAGCGCCGAGGAGGCCTTTGTTGAGGTTCACGATGATGATGCGCCGATTCGTGAACAGATCGGTGAGATCGAAGGTCGGTTCGGATTGACCGAGCACCGCACGCAGACCTGGCCTGAGGATGAGCTGGCGAAGCTTATTGAGAACGGGTCCGATCTCTTCCGCTTGTTGCGCCGGGGTTTTCTGGTCGTACTGCGCCCAGAACCCACCGAGCCCGATCGGGTCGTCAATGCCTGCCAGGATCTTCCGCCGGAACGCGGGGTTCGTCAAAAGCGGCGGTATCCAGAGGAGATTTGCGCCGTCTACTTGGGCGAGGGTGTTGAACACGGCGGTGTAGATGTCGGCGGAGCGGATTCCCCAGTGCTTGGAGAACACCGACTCGAATGTTGCCAGCAACGTGTCGGCCGTGACCGAAGCGTGGCTGAGTGTGCCGCGGAGAGGGTTGAATCCCACTGGGGCAGCGTTGGTCGGGTCGATGACGACAATGTCGTGTTCGCGGTTTTTCGGCACGTGAGCGAGGACACGGTCGGCCAGGTCGCCCTTGGGGTCGAGGACGAGTACTCCCCGCCCGGCGTGTATGTCGGCAGTGATGAGGTTCAGCATGACAGTGGACTTCGCCGACCCTGTCGGGCCGAGCAGATGCGTGTGGAATGCGGCGTCGCGGATGGAGATGCCGACCTTTTCATTGTGCCCGGGCGCGCTGGCTGTTCCGATCACCCGGTCGGTGTGCAGCAGAGCGATCGGTGGTGGCAACTGCCTCGGGTGAATGCCGCCAAGAAGCGGTAGTGGCGGCTCTCCGATGGGCCAGCCGGTGAAACTCAAGATCTGGCCGCTGGTGAGCACCAGCGGCCACCGCCACGGAAGTGCACCCTGGTTGAGATGAACGGGACTGCCAGTGACGGCACGGATGCGGGAACCAGAAGTTTCCAACACTCGAAGGGCTCCGACGATGTCGCCGACCATCTGGCGGGCACGGGCAGTGTCGACGCCGCTGGCTCCGATGCGCACGCTCATCGAGAACCCGTGCTGCTCATCTCGATGCTTACGTATTGATGCTGGAGTGGGCTTCGACGGAGGGATCGCGAGAACCTTCAGCCACGCGTGAAGGGGTTCACGCGGCCGCACCGGCGGCGTGTGCCGTCTGCCTAGGAGGAGTTGCAGCACGACCTCCTCGCCATCACGAAGTCGCGACAGTGCGCCGTATAGGCCCCGGATGCTTGCGGTGATCCTTGCCGGGTCGAGACTGAGATCCGTCCCGCTGACTCGGAGCTCCGCTGTATGCCCCACCGGTTTCCGAACACGGCGCGGCATGTGTGCTCGAATGGCGAGGTGCGCAGCCAAGACGGTGATGGTGTTCTCGATACGCGCGGGGCGTGCGGCGATCAGCCACCGCAGGCCCGCCTTCGTCGCACGGGTCTCAAGTACGACGGGTCCGAGAGCACCCGAGGCTGCGACCTGCTCGAGCGCGTTTCGGACCTGGTCGGGGGTGAGCGTGTCAGGCCAGGTCAGCTCGCGCCACTCCCACTCCTCGCGGTTATTCGTGATCATCATGCCCACCACCTTTCTGCCCGGCAGTGCCCTCGGCCGGGTTCTGCTGATTCTTATGAGGCATACGGTCCTGTTCGTCAAGATGCATTGCTAGCAACAACAACGTGCGCGCGAAAGCCTCCCGGTCGAGCTCCTTCGCCCAGACAGGAGTGAGGCGGTGTCGGCCCGAAGCGCGACTTACGTTCCGTTTCATTGGGCACCCCCTTTCTGCGTCGTCAGAGCCAGGTGTTCCGGCGTCGCCACCACCACACGGTGACCCAGATCACGGCGATGACAACGGCGGCGATCGCGAGGATCCACCAGACCGCCTTCAGAAGCTCGATGGTGAGAACCAAGAGGATGACGCCGCCGAAGATGAGGAGGCAGGTTTTCCAGAATCTCTCCGCGAGCGATCGCGGCCCGCTGTTGTCCGGCATGCTTCACACCCCTCACGCCTGTGTCTCGTGTACCGTCGCCGGTGCGTGTGCGGGGATGTTGTCGGCGGGCACGGGGTAGCCCCATTTCGCGAGCGACACAGTCGCGTCGCATTCATTGCCCCAGATATCCCAGTGCTTGCTTGATGGAGCAGAGCGCCTTGCAAACAATTCCAGGAACGGCCCGTCTCCGCCGACCAGTCTTTCCGCGATCAGATGGGTTTCCTCGGGCTTACGACTGTGGGCTTGCAGGGCGTGCATGCCCCAGTTCGGTTGGCCTTTGAACGCGACCTTCGTCCCCTTGCCCCGCACCCCGAGCAGCAGCAGTTCGCCGGAGTTGCGGAAGGTGTTCCCCAGCATCAGGCGGGGTTTCGCCCAGAAGTAGAAGCTGGTGTACCGGAACCCCCAGGCCTCGAGAACCTTGATGCCCAGCGGCACGGTCGCAGTTGTGACCCAGAGGAAGCAGAACGAGTTCTCGGCCATGATTTCTTTCATGGCGTCGCCCATCCCGAGGATGCGTTCATCGGTCATAAGTTCGTAATGGTTGGCAGCGCCGAGGTCGCCTTTCTGCTGCAGCGACCACGGTGGATCACACAGCGCGGCACGGAAGGTGCCGGGCAGCGGCGTTCTATCTGGGTGATTGTGGTTGGTGTGGATACTCATACGGTGTTCTCCTTTCGGGAGGTGAAGAAATTTGTTGGCTGGCCCATCGGCATGGACGGCCCGGGGCGGTGTCAGCGACTATTACGCACCCCGGCCGCTGTTTCGCGAAGATGCCGCAGGAGCACTCCTCGAGCCGATCGGACACCGCGGTGACCGAGGCAGGGCCTCACCGGGGCGTGCACCGAGAGGCGTTGTTGTCGAATACGCAACACGCCCCGCTTTGGGAGAGCTACGAGCGGGGCTCGTCGTGGTGACCGGTAGTCAGGAACATCGCCCTCGTCAGTGCCTTGGATGCTTCGTCGCGGTCGGACGCAAGATCCTCCGCCAGCGACAAGATCGTCCGCCGCAACCGTTCTGACGTCGCATCTAGTTCCGCCTCAATTCGTGCGCGGCGGCGCTCCCGCCAGGCCTCGTATTCCGCCCACAGCACCTCGATGACGAACCAGGTCAAAAAAGCTGCAACGACCCCCAAGAGAATGATGCTGATTACTCCCGCGACCGCCTGAAGGACGTCCATCACAGGCCCCGACCGATGCGCTGACCGGCCCCGATCGCGTACCCGGCGATGATCGCTTCATAGAACTGCGCACCCGCCGGGGCAACCTTCATCTGCGCTTCGGCCTGCAGCACGAGCGTTGTCACGTTCGTGAGTGCCTGCGATGCCAGGAACGCGTACGCCTGCTCACGCACCGCCGCGATCTCCGTGTTGGCCGCGAGTGTTTCCACTTCCCGTTTGGTTTGACGGGCGAGGCCGCCGTTGATCTTCTGACCCTGCTGGGTCGTGTGCCCGCCGAACAGCGGCACCACTTGGTTATTGGACATGAGTTGGGTCCTTCCGGTTGAAGAGAAGTACCCCGGATTTCCGGGGTACTTCGACCATAAGAACCAGGCCGCGGTGTGCTTGAAACTCGGAATAAACTTGGAAACACTATGCAAGGCACAGGGGTCAAGTCATGAGGCTGGACGAGGACGACGTCGCGACCCTTCACCAGCAGTTGACCTGGTTGACGAAACGGGAGGGCTTCATTCAGCGCCGCCTCAGCCAGGTAGGGATCGTCGACGAAGTCCTCCGCGGCTCCCTGGAGGATAGTTTTGAACGCCTCCGGCACCGATTCGTCTCCGCCATCCACACTCTGCCGGTTGAGCAAGCCGACCTTCTACTCGATGTCTTCGCGCTCACTCCCGAGACCGAGAACATCACCGAGTTGATGACGCGACGAGAGTTTCATGGTGCGAAGCTTGGCCGCGGCGTCGACACGGTGCGGACACGAGAAGCCGCGGCACTAAAGGCACTCCATTCCCGGCTCGTAACCGGCCGCTACGCCCAGGCACCATTGGTCCTCGACGTACCCGAGATGCACGGCGGCCTCATCTACGAAGAAACCAGCACTCTCATCGTCGTTGAAGACCGGCGCTGGCAGGCCACCTACGAGCACTACACGTTCGTCAACATGGCGGGCGAGCTCGACTACGTCACCATCGGCAGGTCCTACCCCGGAACCGTGACACCCAGCAGCACAGGCGCATTCAAGGTCAACAGCCGCGACGTAGACGGCGCGGGATGGAACGACCACTTCTGGCACCTCAACACTGACCGCACCGCAGTAGAGCCGATGCAAGACCAAGAACGGTTCGACTTGCGCTTTCGCATCACCCCGCCAGAGGACGGTAGCGAGCCGACGCCAATGACGCTCGGAAGCCGGGCACTTCATCACAGGTCACTCCTGTTCACCCTCCGCATCGGATTCGTCGGCGAACACCCTTGCAGCATCTGGAAATTCGAGGGAGCCAGTCCCTACGCCCGTCCGCACACCGCCAACGAATACAACCGCGTCCAACTCGACACCAAGAGCACCGCCACGATGACTCTTCGGGATGTCCACGGCGGACTGTTCAACGGCTTCGCCTGGAACTGGGACGCCTGATCGCAGTTTCGAGGTCTTCTCGAAAACACCTGATCATGCGATAATTAAGCCAGATTGCAGTCCCTGGTCGAAGCACCTCATGCTCCCGACTGCATCACCATCAAGGGCTCACGCCTGGCGCGGCGCCCTACGCGAGTCTGTGGGGACCGGTACCGTGAGATCTGAACTGAGCACAACTTAACCGCGCGCCGACGCGCAGGAGACGAGATATGGCACCGACCACCAAAGAAGGCCAGCGCGCTGAGCTTCACAAAACTATCTGGCGCATCGCGAATGACCTTCGTGGCTCGGTCGATGGATGGGACTTCAAGTCCTATGTCCTCGGCATGCTTTTCTACCGTTTTATCTCCGAAAACCTGACCTCATACATCAACGCGGGCGAGCATAAGGCCGGCGACCAGAACTTCAACTACTCGACCTTGCAGGATGCTCAGGCCGAGTTCGGCCGCAAGGAAACCGTCGAGGAAAAGGGCTTCTACATCCTCCCCTCCGAACTCTTCGACAATGTTCGGACTCACGGAGAACAAGACGCGAACCTCAACGAGACACTCGCTCGGGTCTTCAAAAACATTGAAGGCTCCGCCGTCGGTAGCGACAGCGAAGACGACCTCAAGGGGCTGTTTGATGACCTCGACGTCAACAGCTCGAAGCTCGGCAGTACCGTGGCCAAGCGCAACGAAAAGCTCGTCAAACTGCTGGACGCGATCGGCGACCTTCCACTCGGCAACTTCGACCAGAACACCATCGATTTGTTCGGCGATGCGTATGAGTACCTGATGCAGATGTATGCCTCGAGCGCAGGCAAATCGGGTGGAGAGTACTACACGCCCCAAGAAGTCTCTGAACTCCTTGCCCGCATTACCGTGGTCGGCAAGACCCAGGTGAATAAGGTCTACGACCCCGCCGTCGGCTCCGGATCGCTACTGCTGAAGTTCGACAAAGTGCTCGGCAAGGGCAATGTGCGGCAGGGCTTCTACGGCCAGGAAATCAACCTGACCACCTACAACCTTGCCCGCATCAATATGTTCTTGCACGACGTGAACTACGAGAAGTTCAACCTCGCCCACGGCGACACCCTCACCGATCCGGCGCACTGGGACGACGAACCGTTCGAGGCGATCGTGTCTAACCCGCCGTACTCGATCAAGTGGGACGGCGACGCGAACCCTCTGATGATCAACGACCCACGTTTCGCCCCTGCCGGTGTGCTCGCGCCAAAGTCGAAGGCCGACCTCGCCTTCACGATGCACATTCTGTCGTGGCTGGCCGTCAACGGCACTGCCGCGATCGTCGAGTTCCCTGGCGTGCTGTACCGCGGGGGAGCGGAGCAGAAGATTCGCAAGTACCTCATCGACAACAACTACGTGGATGCCGTCATCCAGCTGCCACCCGACCTGTTCTTCGGTACCACAATCGCGACCTGCATCGTCGTGCTCAAGAAATCCAAGAACGACAACGCGGTGCTATTCATCGACGCCTCGGCCGAGTTCACCCGTACCGGCAACAAGAACAAGCTTGCCGACGAGAACCAGCAGAAAATCCTCGACGCCTTCACCGTGCGCGAAGATGCCGAATACTTCGCCAAGCTCGTGTCAAACGAGAGCATTGCGGCCAACGGCTACAACATCGCAGTGTCGTCATACGTGGTGGCGGAAGACACCCGAGTGGCTGTTGACATCACCAGGTTGAATGCGGATATCACTCGCATCGTCGCCCGGCAAACGGAACTCCGCACCTCAATCGACGAGATCGTCGCCGATCTGGAGGGCACCAGGTGAGCCGCCTTGAAGAGTTGATAGCGGAACTTGCGCCCGAGGGTGTGCCGCATTTGCTATTAGGGGAGGTCGCTGCGATCTTTGGCCGCAACGTCCAACCCTCCGCAATGGGGGACGAGACTGTAACTGTCTTCAGTCTTCCCTCGTTTGATCAGAGTAAGTCGCCAGAGAAGCTAGTAGGGATCGAAGTTGGCTCCGCTAAGACCCGACTTGGAGGCCCTTGCGTTCTTGTGGCAAAACTAAACCCACATATTCCACGTGTCTGGCCGCTTGAATTCATTCCACTGAACTCGTATTGCTCGCCGGAGTTCTATCCAATTGAGCCGGACCAGCGCGTCCTGGAACTGCGGTACATGTATCACTTCGTCCTGACGAAGATGAGCCTCCTCTCAGGAACAGTTACGGGCAGCACTAATAGTCACAAGAGGCTTCATCGAGAAGACTTTCTAAAACTCCGAATACCCGTGCCGCCTCTCGAGGTTCAGCGGGAAATCGTGAGAATCCTGGATCAGTTCACTCAGCTGGAAGCGGAGCTGGAAGCGGAGCTGGAAGCCCGCCGTCGCCAATACGAGCACTACGCCGGTGCACTTCTCTCCAGCGATCAGCATGTCCCCCGAGCGAGGTTCGGCGACGTGGCACGGATCGTTCGAGGTGCGTCCCCTCGCCCTATTCAGAAATTCATTACCGAGAGTCCTGACGGTGTTCCTTGGATCAAGATTGGAGATGTCCCTGCGCGCGGAAAGTACATTACGCAGACCGGACAACGTGTCACACCGGAAGGTGCCGCGAAGTCGCGTCGCGTCCAGCCAGGTGATTTTGTGCTCTCCAACTCAATGAGCTTCGGCAGACCGTACATTTCGAAGATTGATGGCTATATTCATGACGGTTGGCTTGCGATAAGCGAATTCGAAGATTCGTTCATTTCTGACTACTTGTATTACCTGCTGCGCTCAGCACCTATACAAGAAGAATTCGCGCGTCGCGCAGGCGCGGGCACGGTCAAGAACCTGAACGCTGAGATCGTGCGCTCGGTTGAGGTTCCGGTGCCGACGAAGGATGCGCAAGCACGAGCGGTTGAACTGCTCGATAAGTTCGATGCTCTCGTGAACGACATCAGCATTGGTTTGCCAGCTGAGCTCGCTGCTCGCCGTAAGCAGTATGAGTACTACCGTGACAAGCTGCTCACTTTCGAGGAGGCTACGGCATGAGCGACGTGACTTTCCGCAAATATGATCCGATCGCTGTGTCGAACGAGAGCACGGTTGTCGCTGAGTATGTGCCCGATGCGAAGGCTGAGGCGGCGTATCAGTCGGAGGCTAATCTTGAGCGCGAACTGATTCGTCTGCTTCAGTCGCAGGCGTACGAATACCTTCCGATCACTTCGGAAGCGCAGATTGTGGCGAACCTCCGCACTCAGCTCGAGGCGCTGAACGGGCTTACGTTCTCGGATGCTGAGTGGGCGCAGTTTTTCGCCGAGCGAGTCGCTGGGGCAAACGATGGCATTGTCGAGAAAACCGTGCGCATCCAAGAGGACCACGTTCAGCTACTCAAGCGCGATGACGGTTCGACGAAGAACATCCTGCTGATCGATAAGCAGAACATTCACAACAACCGTTTGCAGGTCATCAATCAGTACACGATTGACCAGGGCGACGGAAGTGAAGTACAGCGTGGTGCTGCCCGCTCGAACCGCTACGACGTGACGGTGCTGGTGAACGGTCTGCCGATGGTGCACATCGAGTTGAAGCGTCGCGGTGTCGACATTCGCGAGGCGTTCAACCAGATCGACCGCTACCAACGCGACAGCTTCTGGGCGGGTTCTGGCCTGTTCGAGTATGTGCAGCTTTTCGTGATCAGCAACGGCACGCTGACGAAGTACTACTCCAACACCACCCGTCGTCAGCATCTCAGTGAGGCGGCTGGGTCGAAGCGTGTGCGCAAGACGTCGAACTCGTTCGAGTTCACGTCGTGGTGGGCTGACGCGCAGAATAAGCCGATCACGGATCTCGCCGCGTTCGCGAAGACGTTCTTCGCCAAGCATTCGCTGCTCAACATTCTGACGAAGTACTGCGTGCTCACGGCCGACAAGATGTTGCTGGTGATGCGTCCGTATCAGATCGTCGGTACCGAGCGGATTCTGTCGAAGATCGACATCTCCACCAATTACAGGCAGCTCGGCAGTGTCGCCGCGGGCGGGTACGTGTGGCATACGACCGGGTCGGGTAAGACACTGACGTCGTTCAAGGCCGCCCAGCTGGCGTCGAAGCTTCCGAGCGTTGACAAGGTGCTGTTCGTTGTCGACCGTAAGGACCTCGACTACCAGACGATGCGGGAGTACGACCGGTTCGAGAAGGGTGCGGCGAACTCGAACACCTCCACCGCGGTACTGAAGAAGCAACTTGAAGACCCGGGTGCACGGATCATCATCACGACGATCCAGAAGCTGTCGACGTTCATTGGCGCGAACAAGGGTCACGCGATTTACGACGGTCATGTTGTGATCATCTTCGACGAGTGTCATCGTTCGCAGTTCGGTGACATGCACACCGCGATCACGAAGGCGTTCAAGCGGTACAACCTGTTCGGCTTCACCGGCACACCGATCTTCGCGGCCAACTCTGGCAGCGGTGGCAACCCGCAGTTGAAGACCACCGAGCAGGCTTTCGGGCAGAAGCTGCACACGTACACGATCGTGGATGCGATCAGCGATAAGAACGTGCTGCCCTTCCGTATCGACTATGTCAACACGGTCAAGGTTGGCAACGTCGTCGACAAGCAGGTCTCGTCGATCGACACCGAGAAGGCGCTGCTCGCGCCGGAGCGGATCAGCCAGATCGTGGCGTACACGTTGGAGCACTTCGATCAGAAGACCAAGCGTGCCCAGCACTACACTCTCGGTGACAAGCGGGTGCGCGGGTTCAACGCGCTGTTCGCGACCGCGTCCATCGAGGCCGCCCGGGTGTACTACAACCACTTCCAGCTCCTGCAGGAACAGCTTCCTTCTGACCGCAAGCTGAAGGTCGGGCTGATCTATTCCTACGGAGCGAATGATGCCGTTGAAGACGGGGCGCTGGACGAGGAAGGCTTCGATACCGGGGCGCTGAGCATGGATGCTCGTTCGTTTCTGGAAGACGCGATCCAGGACTATAACGGCATGTTCGGCACAAGCTACGATACGTCGGCCGACAAGTTCCAGAACTATTACAAAGACCTCTCGCTGCGGCTAAAAACCAGGGACATCGACCTGGTCATCGTGGTAAACATGTTCCTCACCGGCTTCGACGCGACCACGCTTAGTACGCTCTTCGTCGACAAAAACCTGCGCGCACACGGGCTGGTCCAAGCGTATTCACGAACGAACCGCATCCTGAACTCGGTCAAGACGTACGGCAACATCGTGAGTTTCCGTGACCTCGAAGACGCCACGAACGATGCCATTGCCTTGTTCGGCAACAAGAACGCTCAGGGCGTTGTGCTGCTCAAGCCATACGGCGAGTACTACAACGACTACGCCGAGAAGGTCGCGGATCTTCTTGCTGCCTTCCCCCTCGGACAGCCGATTATCGGAGAGGCCGCGCAGAAGGAGTTCATCCAACTGCTCGGTGCGATCCTGCGCCTGCAGAACATTTTGACCTCGTTCGATGAGTTCACCGGCAACGAGATTCTGTCTGACCGTCAGGCGCAGGACTATCGGAGTATCTATCTCGACATGTACGCCGAGTTCCGCAAGGGTACGGATAGCGATAAGGAACAGATCAACGACGACATCGTCTTTGAGATTGAGTTGATCAAGCAGGTCGAGATCAACGTCGACTACATCCTCATGCTCGTGCAGAAGTACCGCGACGAACGCGGCGACGGCGACGACAAGGAGATTCGTGCCGAGATTTCTCGCGCCGTCGATTCCAGTCCGAGCCTGCGCAACAAGAAAGACCTCATCGAAGACTTCGTCGACAACATCTCGGTCGACGGCGAGATCGACCAGGAATGGCGAACCTTCATCGCAGCAAAGCGCGAAGCCGAACTCGAGACAATCATCACCGACGAGAACCTCCGCCCCGACGAGACCCGCGTCTTCGTCGAGACCGCGTTCCGCGATGGTCAGATCCGCACCAGCGGAACCGCGATCACGAAGGTGCTTCCGCCAGTCTCACGCTTCTCCGCAGACGGCGGCCACGGTGAGAAGAAGCAGCGCGTGATCCAGAAGCTCGGAGCCTTCTTTGAACGGTTCTTAGGACTCAGTTCGACGGGAGGCCGAGAATAATGAGACTCATCTCCGCCCACATCCGTGGTTATGGCCGCATCGTCGATTCCAAAATCAACCTCGATGCCAAGGTCATCGCGATCGTTGGTCCGAACGAAGCCGGGAAGACGACGCTCCTGAGGGCGCTCGGACATGTCGATAGTAACGAGGCCGTGCCGGTGCCTCAGCGCTCACGCGCTGCGGAGGTGTCTGATCAGACCCGTGTCACCACTTTCGACTACGTCATCGAGGACGCCGACAAGGACGCACTCGCCGATCTTGACCTACTCAGGCCGCCTACTCGTGCCTCAATCGCACGATCGGCTGCCGGGGGCAATCTCATCGTCGACCTATCCCCTCGGCCGGTGAAGTCAGTTCGGCCGCTCCAGGAAGCGGCCGAACGATTGAAGGCGTCACTCATAGACAAGTCTCTCGACGAGTGGATCGATCTCAACACGACATACGCCGACCCGGAGTCGGACGCACCGCGCGACTATCGGAAAGAACTTCAGGCGCTTCTCGAAGCGATCGATGCCGCCATCGCTGAACCAGGGAGCGCTCTCACTGAGGAGATGATCGAGACTACGCGGTCGCTACAAACGGCAACGGTCAACGACGAAGCGGACTCGGAACGGCTCCGCGCTGCATACGGCTCGATCATCGTCTGGGCGGAGCGAGAAGATCCCGCTGCGGAAGCACGCGATCGGCTCTGGCAGCGCACGCCTGACTTCATTATGTTCGATGAGGCGGACCGCTCGATTCAGTCTGCTTATACGTTCGACGATGCACTCGTTAACGATCCGCCAGATGCGCTCGAGAATCTGGCCGGTACTGCATCGCTCGATCTCACCCAGCTTCTTCATTTTGTGCGGACGGGAGACATTGCCCGTCGACGATCGGCAATCGTGCAGGCCAACAGTCGCATGGACACAATTTTTGACGGGGCATGGAAGCAATCGAATCTGTCTGTTCACTTCGAACTCGACGGTGACCAACTGCGTATCGAGTTGATGGAGGATGGTGACAACGTCACGGTCTTCGATGAGCGAAGCGCGGGCCTACGCATGTTCGTCGCATTGATTGCATTTCTGAAGGTGCATGGTTCTGATCGCTTGCCCATCCTGCTCATCGACGAGGCGGAGAATCACCTTCATATCGACGCGCAGGCCGACTTGGTGAATATGTTCGTCACGCAGGAGCATGCGGTCAAAGTGATCTACACGACACACAGTCCGGCCTGTCTGCCACCTGACCTTGGTACTGGAATTCGCGTGGTCGTACCGCGTGAGGATAATTTTCAAGTCAGCGACGTCAGGAACAGTTTTTGGCAGAGCGGGGCGGGTTTCTCGCCGCTCATGCTTGCGATGGGAGCGGCGGCAGCAGCCTTCACCCCAGCACGTTTCGTCGTGTTGGCTGAGGGCGCGACCGAAATGATCCTTCTGCCGACATTGATACGAGCTGCGACCGGCGAGAATGATTTGCCTTACCAAGTGGCACCAGGGCTGTCGGAAGTGCCGAATGACTTCCTGCCGAAGCTTGATCTCGAAGCTGCTCATGTTGCATACATGGTCGACGGCGACGATGGTGGAGCGAAGTTGAAGGCGGCGCTCACGGACGCTGGTGTTCCAGAGAGTCTTATCGCGGATCTCGGTGTGCCGGAGATCGAGAACCTCCTTGCCCCGGAAGACTATCGCGCAGCTATCTCCGCACTGCTGCCGGAATGCAATCCGGGCATCGCCGTGAGCGACCTGCCCGAGGTGCCGCCTATTCCCGTCGTAGATGGCGGCTCAGTTGCGAAGTGGATGTATGGCTGGATTAACGACGAGGGCTTGAAGGCTCCGTCCAAGGTTGCGGTTGCCAACTGGCTGGTCGAGAACCAGCGCTCTACGCCCAGTGCTGCAGGTGTCGCGGTGCTCACCTCTCTACACGCGAAGTTGCTT
The DNA here is from genome assembly GCF_018889995.1 of Subtercola sp. PAMC28395. Classification (NCBI taxonomy): domain Bacteria; kingdom Bacillati; phylum Actinomycetota; class Actinomycetes; order Micrococcales; family Microbacteriaceae; genus Subtercola; species Subtercola sp. PAMC28395. The sequence goes on from NZ_CP076547.1 coordinate 2,001,118, forward strand.
GGTGCCCTCCGGATATCCAAAATTCAAGAGACAGTCGACAAAAAGTGAGTGACGAAACACGACATGAGCGATGAAGTGACTATGACCACCGTCGACCCCGACGGCGAATCCGAATTCGCGGAGCCAGAGGTTGCTGAGCTTCTCGACCCGAGGGCACTGCTCGCTGACTGGGCGAATGCCAAGGATGAGTGGGTGCGCCTACTCGTAGCTGAGGTTATTGCGACCGCGCGTCCTGTTGGCGAGTCAACGATCGAGAAGGCGTATCAGCTATTTCGCCAGGAAAAGGCCCTCGACAAGCGAGAACTGCCAGTCGTCCCTCAGCTCAACGTCGAAGCCCGTCAGGACGAGTCAGCGCCGCCGCTGACCCTGACTCGGCTCTCCGAGGTTCACGGCATCAATGCGCTGGTGTCTGGGTCGGTGATCGAGCCTCACGAGGGCTTGACGATTTTGTACGGCGAGAACGGCACCGGCAAGACCGGTTACTCTCGCGTCTTCAAGGCGCTCGCGAACAGCCGCACTGCCGACACGATCCTCGGAGATATCGAAGCGGACGCCGTCGAGGTGCAGAGCGCAAAGCTCGAGTTCACACTTGGCGACCAAGCGCAGACCCTTGCCTGGGCCGGTGACCGAGGTGTTTCACCATTCACGAGAATGTCGATCTTCGATAGCCCCGCTGTCACGACGCACGTCGATGAAGACCTTGACTACGTTTACGTTCCGGCCGCGTTGGCGTTGTTCAAACACGTCACCGCAGCGATCCAGGCGGTCACAGGTCAGGTTGACTCAGCTATTACCAATATCGGCTCCGGGAGCCCAAGTCTGCTCTCACGGTTCCAACGCGGATCCACCGTCTATCCGCTCATCGAGACGCTCGGCGCGTCCTCCGCTCTTGTTGATCTCAAATCGAAGGTCAAGGCGGGTGAAACTGTCAACACGGAACTCGACTCGCTGACCCAAGCGGTAGCGGCTTTACGCGCCAATACGATGGGCACACAGATTACGGCGCTCAAGAGCCAGCAGCGTGTCTTGACCCAGGCCGTGGCTGCAGCAGACGCCCTGTCCGCCTTCGACCAGACGGCCTACAACGCAGCTCTTGCCAAGCGGACACAACTCGCAACTGATTACGAGACCTTTCGAAGCGAACTCTTCGCCGTTGCTGATCTGCCCGCTGACCCCGACGACACATGGAACGACTTCATTGAGGGAGGCGAAGCCTATCGTCAGCACCTTGTCGATCTTGGAGTACACGATGCGGATCGGTGCCTTTACTGTCGCCAGCCCTTGCTCGACCCCGCGCGAGATCTTCTCACGCGCTACTCGACCTACCTAGAAGACAAGATTTCGGAGGACATCCGCACAACCGACGGTGCGCTGACCGCTTTCAGGCATCAGATTGCCAGTATCCAAAGCAATGAGATGGCCGCGTTCATCGAGGAGTACAAAGACTCCGACGAAGCCAACCGGCCAACGTACTTCGCACAGGTCGAGACGATTGAAGCCACACGGAGCGCGGTCGCCGCTGCCCTCACCGATAGTGAGTCAGCCGACATCAAGATCGTAGATCTGGTCAACTCGGCGAAGGGCGCGGTCGCCAGCGCCCTGAATGCTGCTGGCGCGAGCATCACCGATCTGGAGAACCAGCAACAGAATCGGGTGAAGGTGCTCGATGAGAAGCAGACAGAGCTGCTGGAGTTCAAGGACGCCGTCGAACTCGGTAAGTCATGGCCGCTGATCGAAACTCAGGTCAAGAGTGCCAAGGAAGCGGACCGTCTGCGAACTCTCAAGAAACCGATGCCGCAAATGGCCAGAGCGGTCACGGAACTCTCCAAGACCGCCAGCAATCAACTGATCAACCTGAGCTTCGACGCACTGTTCATTGAGGAGTGCGAGGCGCTCCGGGCACCACCGATGAAGCTGCAGTTCGTCGGCCGCGACGGCAAGGCCCAGCGTCGGAAAGTTATGACTGGTAAGCACAAACCGTCGAAGGTGCTATCTGAAGGTGAACAGAAAGTACTGGCCCTTGCTGACTTCTTGGCTGAGGCGCGGCTTGCGGGCATTACTGCGCCGGTGATCTTCGATGATCCGGTATCCAGCCTCGACCACCGTCGCGTCAACGAGGTGGCTCAGCGGATTGCTCGATTGGCCGACGATATCCAGGTCATCGTTTTCACCCACGACATCCTTTTCGCCACGACGCTCCTCAATCTTTCGGAGAAGTCGAAGCGCTGCTCCCTGTTCCAAATCACGGACGAAAGTGGCAAAGGACAGGTCACCCGAGCAACTGGTTTGCGCACGGACTCGCTAAGCGCAATCCGAGGGCGAATTAATGCTGCGATTCAAAATGCGAAAGCCCAGGAGGGTGAAGTACGAGATGCGCTTGTGCGGATGGCATACAGCCATATTCGGGCGTGGTGCGAAGTTTTCACCGAAGAAGAGCTGCTGAAGGGTGTCACCAAGCGCTACCGCGCGAACGTTCAGATGACCACCCTCCCGAGCATCGACGGCAGCAAACTCGACGAGATTGGTCCTAAGGTAACCGAGATATTCGAGGTTGCCTGTCGGTACATTGATGGCCATTCCCAACCGCTTGTGACGCTGGGCGTCAGCCCTACCCTCACCGGCCTGGAGCAGCACTGGACCGAGCTTCAAAACCTCAAGATGGTCAACGACGGCAAGTCATGACACGGAGCAATCCCGCGCTTGAGCGTCCACCTTGTTGCCATGAGGGTCGCGCATGACTATGCCTCGCTCTCTCAGTCGACTGAGAACCGTGGTCGCGTTGACTCCGAGGCGATCGCCCACTCTGGCAAGTGAATACCCGTCCTCGTATAGGCGAACCATCTCGTCGATCTGTTCAGGCGTCGGCGAAGTGCGTCTGAGGGCAACGCCTTGCCGCTTCAGAACAGCACTGATCGTCACCCTATGACAGTTGTACTCGGCCGCAAGTTCATAGACTGTCTTGCCCAATTTGTATGCCGCGATAACCTGGCCGACCTTTTCGTCCGAGAATCGTGGTTGTGCCTTGCGTTGACGACCGCCGGTCGCCTGCGTTCGTGTAACGGCGGGCTTGGTGAGAAGGTGTCGGCGGACCTTCCGCAGTTCGTTTGCATGGGAGGAGAACAGTCCCACCAATCGAAGTGGCTCACCTGGCGGTGAGTCACTTTTTTTGTTTCTCTGCCTCAGCCGCGGGCACGCGTATATACGTGACATCCCGATTGCACGGCATCAGTCTGTGGCCGCACTCCTCGGGAGGCGCAACTGTTGCGAAACTTGCAACAACTGCCGAAAAGGGGAAATCTTCTCAGGTCGACCACTACAACCCTGATGTAGTTACCAGTTCATCGTGCTTGCAGTCGTCTGACCGCCGGACAGGGTTGCGCCGGCTCCGACGCTCGGGAGGTGCGTGCGGTCGCGCGCCTGCGATACTGACGGGTATGACAGGAGATCGCCAATGGATCACCCGTGCTGTGAAAGAGCTCGCCGCAGACAGTACCCGCAGCGCCGACACGCACTTGCTGCGCTTCCCCCTGCCGCGTGACTGGGGTGTTGACCTGTACTTCAAAGACGAGTCGACGCATCCGACCGGGTCGCTGAAGCACCGCTTGGCCAAGTCGCTGTTCATTTATGGGCTCGTCGGCGGCCGCATTCACGAAGGTACAACCGTTGTCGAGGCGTCGAGCGGCTCGACCGCAGTGTCGGAGGCCTATTTCGCTCGCCTGCTCGGGCTGCCATTTGTTGCCGTCATGGCCGCCTCAACGAGCCGGCGCAAGGTCGAACTCATCGAGGGGTACGGAGGAACGTGCGTCATGGTGGCCACGGCGGGAGAGGTTTACGCCACGGCCGAGCGCATCGCAACCGAGGCCGGCGGGTACTATCTCGACCAGTTCGCGAATGCCGCGGTGGCGACCGACTGGCGCGGAAACAACAACATCGCGCGCTCGATCTTCGAACAGATGGAGGGTGAGCGCTACCTCGAACCGGCCTGGATTGTCGCTGGCGCAGGCACCGGGGGAACTTCGGCCACCATCGCCCGCTACGCCCGATATGCGGGCACCGCGACGCGAGTCGCCGTGGGGGACCCCGAGGGTTCGGCCTTCGAATCCTTGTGGCGTACGGGTCGCCGGGATATCGTGGCCGCCGGTTCGCGCATCGAGGGTATCGGGCGCCCGCGGGTCGAGTTGTCGTTCCTGCCCCACGTGATCGACCTGGTGAAAACCATCCCCGACGCCGCGTCGATCGCCGGTATGCACGTGGTTACAGAGAATCTCGGCAGGGCACCGGGGCCGTCGACGGGTACCAATCTGGTGCTTGCTCTCGAGCTCGCCCGCGGAATGGTCGCCGCTGGCGAGCGGGGCAGCATTGTCACACTGCTCTGCGACGGGGCCGACCGCTACTCCGACACGTACTACGACGCCGCTTGGGTGGCGCGGCAGGGTTTCAATGTTGAACCCCACCTCAGCTCGCTGCGCCAGCGCCTCGCTTCGCGGCCCCTGACGCGGCCTCCGACGGCCTTGTAGGCCGTCTTTCCATTCTGACCGCCCATGTACAGGGTCGCCTCGGCCTGACCGACTGTAAGGGAACGGTGCGTCAGGTCACCAGACACACCGTCGGCCCCTCAACCGCAGCCCGCGAACGTAGGCTGGGGGAGCGATGAGACAGACGAAGAACCGCATTCATCCGCCGTACTTATGGAGTGGTGGGCGCCGACGGTTGGCCGAATCGGTGGCCGCCGCGGTGCCGGAGTATTTCGGGGACTTCGTCGATCCGGCGCTGACGAGCGGCGCGGCGGCCGTCGCGGTGATGCAGGCCCGGCCCGAGGCCGCCTTCAGGCTGTCGAGCGATGACGCCGAACGCGTGAATGTCTGGCGAGTCACAGAAACCGACGTCAGCGGGCTGGTCGAACGAGTAGCCCAGCATGTGGGCCGAAGCAGTGCGCATTACTTCGCCGAACTTCGCCAGAGCCAGTCGGGTGGTGACGTCGAGTCGGCTGCCAGGTTCGTGTATCTCTGTGGCGCAGCTCAGGGAGGGGGTGAGGCCGCGTCGCCGGACGGGTTTCGCTCTGCACTGTTCAGCCCGCGCACCATTGCGTTCGATGAGGCGAATCTGCGGAGACTGTCGGCTCTTCTTCGTGAGCGGCAGGTCAGTTTCACGGTTCAGGGTGCCTTCGATGCGCTGCGGGGCATCACCGCAGACGATTTCGTGTTCTTCGATGCCCTGTCGGATGCCCGGCCTGATGCCCGGCGCGAGGTGGCGAGCCTCGTGAAGTCGATCAATGCAAAGGGGGCGCAGTTGCTGTTACCCGCCCCAGCGCTGGTGGATGATCGGGAGTGGTTGGGGCGCCTCGAAGGGGTGTCGCGCCTCGAGGAGGTGCCCGCGCTCGACGCGGTGTGGGTGAACCGGGTGCTTCGGCGGGCGCTCGCCTGAGGCGCCGTTAGTCTGGTGCCTGTGAATCGAACGTGCTGCATCTCCTGCTCCCGTGACCGCTACCACCACCTGTGAAGAACGGACCTGCAATGACGACCGACGCTCTGGTCATCCACACAACCCACGGCCCCGTGCGCGGAGTCGCCGAGGGCTCGGTGCACGTGTGGAAGGGAATTCCGTTCGCCGCAGCGCCCATCGGTGAGCTCCGCTGGCGGGCACCCGTTGCGCCTGACACATGGAGAGATGTGCGCGATGCCACCGTCTTCGGCAACGTCTGCCCTCAGGCCACCAACGCGGTCATTTCACTCGACCCGACAGCCCAGCACGATGAGGATTGCCTGAACCTCAACGTCTGGCGATCGTCAGGGTCGACGACCGGTACAGACGCTGCGGAACCGGCCACAGGTGAACGGCCGGTTCCCGTCATGGTCTGGGTTCACGGCGGCGCCTATGTATTCGGGGCGTCGAGCCAGAAACTGTTCGATGGCGCGTCGCTGGTGGCCGGCGGCGAGGTGATCCTCGTGACGATCAACTATCGACTCGGCGGCTTCGGGTTTCTCGAACTCACGTCGCTGAATTCAGAGACCGAGCACTTCGACACCAACCTGGCCCTTCGTGACGTGGTTCTGGCACTCGAGTGGGTGCGCGACAACATTGCTGCCTTCGGCGGCGATCCCGAAGCTGTGACCCTCTTCGGAGAGTCGGCTGGGGGTGGCATCGTCACCACACTGATGACAGTGCCGGCCGCGAAGGGGCTCTTCGCCCGGGCCGTGGCGCAGAGCTCACCGGCGACCTCCGTGTACGACGAGCACCGGGCATCCACTGTTGCCAGCGCGTTTCTCGAGCAGCTCGGAGTTGCGCCGGCGCAGGCTGCGACGCTGCGGGGCATCAGCGCAGACCGCATTGTCGAGGCGAGCATGGCCGTCTTTCAGAACGTGCCGACCACCGCGCCCGGCACCCTCGCCTTTGCCCCCGTTGTAGACGGCGATCTTGTGCCAGAGCAACCGCTGACGGTCTTCCGCGAGGGCAGGGCACACGCCGTGCCTCTGATCATCGGTACGAACAAAGACGAAGCAGCCATGTTCAAGATGATGAAGTCGCCGCTGATGCCCATCCAGCCCGACACCATCAGGGAGATGTTCAACGGCATCGCGGCAGAGCACCCCGAGATCACGCTGCCGAGCGAGGCCCAGATCGGCTCAGCGTACTCCGGGCTGTCGGTGAAGGCCGAGGGTATGGGTGTCGCGCGCGATGTGGGCTTCCGTATGCCAGCGGTCTGGATCGCCGAAGGGCAGAGCGCCGTCGCCCCGGTCTACCTCTACCGCTTCGACTGGGCGACGCCCATGCTCCGGATGCTCGGAATCGGTGCCACGCACGCCACCGAGTTGCCCTACCTCTGGGGCAATCTCGTCTCGGGGCCGAAGGACATCACGTTCAAACTCGGCGGACTGCGGGTCGGAAAGACGGTCTCGGCCCGCATGCAGGAGCGCTGGCTGGCGTTCGCCGTCACCGGCACGCCAATCGGCCTCGACGGGGAGCCGGAGTGGAAGGGATATTCGAGCGAAGAACGCTCGACGCTGGTCATCGACAGGCACGATCGCGTGGTCGACGACCTCGATGGTGCCCTTCGAAAGGCGTGGGGTGACGAGGTTCTGAGCTTCGTCTAGGCAGAACTCGGCTCTCATTCACGTCTGACGCAGCCAGTGCGTGATTTCTGGCGACCGAAAGCGACTACGGTTCGCTGCCTCACGAATGCTTGACCTATCCTCAATCTGACTGTTACTCTGCTCCCGAGCGATGGTGTCCAACAAGGTGGTGCCGTCAAGGGCTGGTGGGGGTTGTGCACGTGGCGGGACACAAGCGGAAACGGTTCGGAATCCTGGCTCTCACAGCGGCGGTGGCAGCCGCAGCAGCCCTCAGTTTCGGCGTCATGTCGAGTGCGCAGGCCGATACGAGCACGGAATCGTCATACTCGGCGACAACCGTGGTGCCGCTTCCGCCCGCATCGACATTCTCCGGCAGTGCGGGAGGTGATGGTTGGGCATTGGCCGTCGAGCCCGACGCGGTGTACAACGTGTTCCACCATGCGTCGACACTGCAAGTCGCCTGTCACCTTCAGACTGACGCATCCGAGTGTTACAGCCCACGAACGATCACAGACACATCGGATTCAAGCAACTTCGCGGTATCCGGCCAACCGGGGCTCTGGGCTGACACGGCGAACTCCAAACTCTACGTCTACGCGACGAAGGTCTCCGACACGTCAGCCGGTGTCGTCTGCGTCGACACGGCCGCGGCGGCCTCGGACCCGAACCCCTTCTGCGGCTACACCGTTCTCGCGCCTGCTGGTGATGCGCCCCTGGCCGGGAGTATCAGCGCTCTCAGCAACCCGGTTCTCGTCGGTACGAAGTGGTACGCCTTCAACACAGTGACCGACGCGTCGACTGGCGCCAAGAATCACCTCTTGTGCTTCGACACGACCGCGAAGGCCGCCTGCGGCTCGCAACCGTTCGACATTGTCGGGGCTGCATCGCTGTCGACCAACGGGGGATTCCCCGTGCCGTCGATCGCCGCAATCGGAAGCCAGATCGTGATTCCCGTCGTCGTCACTGCCCCCGATGCGGCACAGCAACTCGAGTGTTTCAACACCACAACGAATGCGCTCTGCGGCGGATCGTGGCCGGTCGACACGAGCTTCGGGTACATCGGCAGCAATGGCGCGGCCTTCCCACTGCTCAATGCCTCGGGAATCCCTGTCGGAGTATGCCTTCCGACCTCTGCCAACCAGTGCTTCAACCAGAACGGCGAATCGGTCGCAACGCCGGCGGGGTTGCCTGCAGCCATCGGGGCCAACCTCGTCTGGAACGGACCGGCTCTCACGGTCGGTCCGCGTGTCTTCGTGGCGAATGGGTTGAATGATTCCGTCGGCTGTTATGACTATGCCGCGGCCGCAGGGTGTGCGAACTTTCCGAAGGCCCTCAACGGACTCAGCCTCCTCTACACCGTGAACGGGGATCCACAGCGCCCCTCGTGCATCTGGGTCAATGCCGACAGTGGTGAAGCCCAGATCCAGAACTTCGACGCGTACAGCGCTGGCAACTGTGGTGCGGGTTCGATCCGCGTCTTCGCTGCCTCCTTCGTCGCCCCCCAGGAGCAATGTGTGCCGACGTCGTGGCAGTCACTCCAGATCCTCGAGCCGGCTCCCGGTTCCTACACCGGCGCAACTGTCTCGTTCGTCGACAGTGACGCCACCCCGATCCCGAATGCGCCCGACAGGCCGGTCGGCGCTGACGGCAAAGTCGACCTGACCGGTCTCGACCTCAATGCGGGCATCGGCCTGCCGCAATTCCTCATTCAGTTCGCGGACCAGGGCCAGCAGATCGGTTCGGTGAAGATCCAGTTCACCTGGACCGGGGCCACCGACGTGGTCTGTGGTGCGTCCGTGCCGACAACCCCGACACCGACTCCGACGGCGACGCCGTCAACCACTCCCACGGCGCATCCGGCTCTCGCCGCGACAGGCGCGACCGTGCTCCCGGCAGTGGGTATCGCTGCTGGACTGGTGGGTGCTGGCGCGTTGGTGCTCGCCCTGGTGATGATGGTTCGGCACCGCAGGGTCGCCCCGCCGAAGAAATAGCAGTTCAGGGTGACGGGGCGCGAGCGCCCCGTCACCACCCGCGGTGAACGTTGTGCCGCTACCATATGGTCATTCCAGTGAATTGGTGGCGACGAAGGCACCTTTCTCCCTCTGACCGCGGAGCCGTGAAATGTCAGGATTGTCTCGCCGCCAGTTCGTGGCGCAGGTCGTTGCCCTCTCTGCGGCCTGGGGGCTCAGCGCCGAACTCCTGGGCCAGACCCTCTCTGCGCAGGGTGCCAGCGCAGGTGTGGGTCCGAGAACCGGGGCCGCGATCGCCGATGCGGCAGCAGCGGCGGCATCCGGGTCAACAGGGTCGACACTGGTTCAGACCGTTCTACAGGGCTCCGCCGGAGCGACGAAGTATCGCACGCTGGTTGCCGGCCCGGGAGAACCGTACGTGCCCCGGCTCGATGTGCTCGGGCGTGCGCCGAATGCCGCCCGCGTCGCCGCCCGTCGTTCCCTGCTCTACCTCGGCCATCTGTCTGACCTGCACGTGATCGATGCGCAGTCGCCGGGCCGCATCGAGCCGATGATCGAGCAGAACCACTCGGCCTGGGGTTCGGCCTTCCACCCGCAGGACCCGCTCACGGTGCACGTCACCGCTGCCATGGTGAAGGGCTTCTCCGATCTGAGGGTGAGCGCCGTGACCGGGGCGCCGATGGGCGCCGCCATCGTCACCGGCGACAGCGCTGACATGCACTCGCACCACGAGCTCCGCTGGTACATCGACATTCTCGATGGCAAATCCGTACTGCCCTCGAGCGGGTCGTCCGGCACTTTCGAGGGTGTGCAGGCGTGGCCGGAGGCGACCTGGGCGTACCGGCCGAACGATCCGGCCGGCGGCGACTTCGGCGACTATGGGTTCCCTCGCCTGCCCGAGCTGCTGTTGCAGGCCATCGCCAGACCCGTCGAGTCCGTCGGGCTGCCTGTGCCGTGGTACGCCGTCTACGGCAACCACGACACTCTGCTTCTCGGTACCTTCGGCCTCAGTTCGCAGTTGCGTGCCCTCGCCCTCGGCGGCCAGAAGGCCTACTCGGTCGACGCGACGGCGAGTTCGATTCTCGAAGGCTACGCCGCAACGGCAAGTCCCCTGCAACGGATGATCGACGCCATCGGCCTGCAACTCAGCCTTCGCCCGGGGTTCCGGTCGGTATCGCCCGACGATTCGCGGTACCTGTTCGAACAGCGCGACTTCATGGCAGAGCATTTCGTGACCGAGGCGACCCCCGGGCCTGTCGGGCACGGGTTCACGCAGCACAACCTCGACTCCGGGCAGACGTGGTGGAAGACCGAGCTGACCCCGGGCATCCGTGCCTTCGGCCTCGACACCTGCAATCAGGTCGCTGGCCCCGACGGCGCTGTCTCCGACACCCAGTTCCAGTGGTTGAAGGGCGAGCTGCAGGCGGCACAGGCCGAGAAGAAGCTCGTGTTGATCTTCAGCCACCACAACAGCCTCACTCTCGAGAACCGGGCCCAGCGGCCGGGCGACACCGAGGTCCTGCATGGGGCAGAGGAGTTCGTCGACCTGATGCTGCAGTACCCCGTGGTCATCGGGTGGCTCAACGGCCACACCCATCTGAACCAGATCCTGGCGCACACGGGCGCAGCGGGCCGCGGGTTCTGGGAGATCACGACCGCGTCGTGCATCGATTTTCCGCAGCAACAGCAGACTGTCGAGGTGGTCGACAACCGTGACGGCACTCTCTCGCTCTTCACCACGGTCGTCGACCATGCCTCTCCGGTCACACCGGGCGGGTCGGGAAGCTACCTCGACCTCGCGTCGCAGAGCCGTGAACTCGCCGCGAACGACTGGGCAGAGACACCGCTCATGCGACGGGGCTCGCGGCTCGACCGCAACACCGAACTGCTGCTGACGGCTCCATTCGACCTCACAAGTGTCAGCGATGCGGCCCTCGAGCTGCAGCACACGGCCGAGAGGGCCCGCCTGCTTGCCTACGAACAGAAGGCGTTGTCGTGAAGCATCCATTCCGGCCCGCGGTCACCGTCTGGGCCATCGTCGCTGTCGTCGCTGTGGCGGCAGGCGTCTCCGGATGCTCGCAGGTCGCCGCCCTGGCGCCCGTCGGCGGCAATACCATCACCGAGATCCGTTACGCCGCGAACGATGTTCTGGTGAGCGCGGGAATCGACATACTGACGGCTCCGGTCTGCGCGAGTACAGCGGGCGGGGTGACATGCTCAGGCCAGACCGCATCGGGCGAGCCGATCGCGGTGACGACGACGGATGCTGCGCTCACCACGATCGACGTCACCGTCGGTTCGAAGACGGTCTACTCAGGCTCGGTCAGTGACGTGCTGGATGCGGCAGCGAGGGCCACGAAGTGAGTCACATGACCGACACGACAATTGCCGATCGAAGCAGGCTGGGGCGATGGATGCTCGTGGTTCTCCTCATCGTGGCGAACGCGGCCGTACAGGCACTTCTTGTCGACGGAGACCCGATCCCCGGAGTGAGCTGGTGGTTCGTCGTGCTCGTGCTGGCCTCCTTCGCCGCAGTGACGGTCACCGTCTGGCTCGGCTGCGCCCTTCTCGAACCACTTCCCGGCGTCAGAACTGATCGCCGCCCAGCTCGACTTCGCCTGCTGGCCTGGTCGACAGGCGCCGTCGTGGTGGCGGCGATTGGCGGGGTGATCGTGCCGGCACTCGCACTGCTGCCGGCCCTGCTCGCCGCCTTCGTGCTCCCACCTGTGGCCGCGGGAGAGAAGGCTCCAGTCCGCCAGGCAGCCTCGGTCTTCCGCCGTCACCCCGTTCGAGCGGTCATCACCGTGATCGGAGGTGTCGTGCTGCTGGTGCTGAGCTGGCTGGCAGCGCTGCTCCTCGGCTTCTTCATCACCGGCTGGCTGGCCGCGGCGGTCACCTGGGTGTGTTTCGGTTTCGCCGGGGCGCTGCTGGTGTCGGCCGTCAGAGCCCTGCGCTGAGGGCCATCACCGCGATCGAGAGACCCATGCCGAGAGTCTCGAGCTGGGTGCGTCTGTGGCCAGGGCCCGTTCGCTTTCTGCGCAGCACCAGCAGCGCGCCGGTGAGGGCAGCGAAGACCAGGGCGGCCAGCACCACGAGCGACGGCAGCGAGAGCGAAGCGGCGATCAGGTCTGCGACCCCAGATGGCCCCGGAGCCGCCGTCATGCCGGCCATTTCGTGCCCGGCCGAGCCGGTCGAGGTGTTTTCGACGGCACGGATGCCCGATCCCATCCCGACCGAACCGACAAGGGTGAGCGCGGCCATCACAACCAGCCCGATGCTCCGGTGCAGTGCCATGACACGGTAGCCCGTCGGGCCGCCGTGGAGCCGGACGAGAATGGCGGGGATGACGGCCGCGAGCAGCAGGAGCGCAGCCCAGACGACGGCCGGGAGCATCCGGCAGCCTGTGGCCATGTCGAGCATCGACAGCACCATCAGGGCAGCGGGAATGCTGTTCGCCACCCTTCGGTGCGGGGTACCCGCTACGCAGCACGCGGCTACGGTCGCGGGTACCACCGCACTGAAGTGTGCCAGTTCGAGGCTCATGCTGACGGGTCAGGCCCCGTGGTGGTGGTCGCCGTGGCCCCCGTGCGCCCCCGAGTCGTGCGAGCAGGCGTGCTTCAACTCGCTCGGCGGAACATTCAGCGCCGGGTTGCGGTCGAAGAATCCGTAGGGCTTCAACGTGAACTTGGCGTAGTCGGTCGGCATGACAGGCCAGTCCTCGATTCGCGGAAAGTGCGTCGGGCCGAAGGTATGCCAGAGCACAATGTCTTCGCCGTCGACGGAACGGTCGGCCGCCATGTACCGCGGCAGGCCGTCTCCGCCCGGGTTCTGGTGCACGAAGTCGCCCGCCGGGTAGCGTTCAGCGGTGTCGTACTGCGTCACCCAGAGCTGTTTGGTGGTGAAGGCAGCGCGCGAGGCGATCGACGAGGAGGGGTCTGCCAGCAGCGTCGGTGCCTGCTCCGGCATGAGCACGTAGCCGGTCGGCCTGCCGAGGCGGTTGGTCTTCTCGGTGTTGACGATGTGCCAGGCGCGTCCGACGGAGGCGTCAGCAACACGACCGGCGTCTGATTCACTCGACAGACGCGTGACGCTGTTTGTGAAGGCGCCACCGTAGGGGTTCTCTGCGCTGACGGGCAGGCGCACAGCATCCACTTCGTCGACGGCGTTCGAGACGCCATCGACCATCATGTCGAGACGGGCGCTGAAGAGGTGCTGGTGGTACGGGGCGCCGAGCCCGGGGGCGACCTCGCTGGCATAGAGGCTGCCGTCGACGTACGACGAGGTGAACAGGATGCCCGTGAGCTTGGCCTCGCACTCGATGGTTCCGTCGAGGTAGAGGTACCAGTAGAACCCGTAGTCGTAGTTGCCGACGGTGGTGAAGAAGCTGATCACGAGGCGCCTCTGGCGGCGGACCTCGCTCGAGCCGGTGAACATGTCGGAGTGCTTCCAGAGCGTGCCGAAGTCTTCTTCGTGCATGCAGATGCCGTTCTTGATGGTCTGCGGGTTGCCGAGCTCGTCGGCCAGCACGGCGTCGAAGTAGTGGATCTCGCCGACGCAGTCGCAGCCGAGCTCGAGCGAGTTCGTGAAGCGGCCGAAGAGGTACTCTCCGGTGTCGAAGTAGTTCTGCCAGAACCGCACCGGCGACGGGTCACCGTAGGGCACGACCATCTCGGCGATCGAGCCGCGGTACATGATCGGGCGCTGTTCGACGCCGTCGAAGAACGAGAGCTGGCGCATGATGAGGCCCTCGCGCGGGTCGAAGCCGACGTCGAAGCTCCAGTTTCCCCAGGTGACGGACTCGCCGTCGACCACGAAGCTCGGGCCCTCCGGCTGGGTGATCGAGATCGGCTTGAGCACGGTGAGCGGTGCACCCTGCAGGGCCGGATCGTCGAAGTTGCCGCCCTCGACGGGGACGGGCAGCGGGGCCGAGTCGATGAGGCGCGTGACGGTGCGGGCGGCGACGTCGACGTAGGCGCAGAGGCCATCGACGGGGTGCGCCCAGGGGTGGTCTTCGGGGTAGTTCTGCTGGAAGGCGAGCACGCGCAGGATGCGGCGGCCCTCTTCTTCGGGCAGGTCGTAGAAACCCGCAGAGAGAGGAACGCAGACGACCGAGTCGACGGCGATGCCGCGGGCCGTGAGGGCGTCGACCCAGCGCTGGTCGGAGGCGACGATCGGGCCGACCTCGTCGAACTCCTGGATCAGCACCGGCAGCTGGCCGTTGCTGCCGTCGAGAACGACGGTGCTGATGATCTCGGCGCCGTCGATCGAGACGATGCTGTCGGTCGAGTGACCGGTGGCCATGTCGAGCAGCATCACGCGGGCCTGGCGATCGGGGCGCGGGCCACTGCCTTCGAGGTAGGCGAGGACCTCACGCTTGTGCGGCTCCTCGAGTCCGATGTAGGCGAAACGCGAGGTGCTGGTGAAGAGCTCACTCGCGGTCACCACGTCTCTGACCTGCTCGATGTCGGCGGGGGTGAGGCTCGCGAGCGGCGAGGTGATGGTGCGATTCGATTCTGTGAGTGTCATGGTCTGGGTTCTCTTTCGGTGGTGTGTTGGCTGGTCGAGTAGCACGAAGCGGGTATGTAACCCCGTTCGCTCAGCTCGCGATGGTCTCGGTGATGGCCTCGTAGGCTTCGCGATTCTTTCGTTTGATGATGGCCGCCTGGATGATGCCGACAACGGGGAACACCACGATGAGGCCGAGGAGCACTGCGCTCACGGCGCCGAACACAGGCACACCGGCCGCGTCGACGTCACCGACGAGGAATGGGAAGTTCACCCCGATGATCACGGCGGCCCCGATGAGCCCGATGAACCCGAGCACCGGTGCGATCAGCGTGTTCCAGAGCCGGGCGTCGGACTTCGTGCGCCGGAAGTACACCACGACGGCCACCGAGGTCAGCGCCATCAGCAAGGCGATCGCGAGCGTCGCGACCCCTGAGAACCAGGTGAAGACGTTCAGCACCGGGTCGAGCTGCAGAACCGCGAACAGCACGATCAGCACGAAGGCGGTGGCTGTCTGGATGATCGAGGAGACGTGCGGCGAGAGGTGCTTGTGGTGCACCGAACCGACCTTGCCTGGCAGCAGGCCGGCGTTCGACATCGAGTGCTGGTACCGGGTGATGACGTTGTGGAACGAGAGCACGCAGGCGAACATGCTCGTGATGAGCAGGATGTTGATGATGAGTTCCCCGACCGGGCCGAGGTAGTTCAGCGTGGTCTGGATCACCATGGTGCCGGGGTCGATGGCGGCCTGGGCGACGACGTTCGACGGCCCCCAGGCCATCACGAGCGCCCACGACGCCAGCGTGTAGAAGGCGCCGATACCGATGACGGCGATGTACGTGGCCCGCGGGATGGTGCGGTCGGGGGTCTTGGCTTCATCGCGGAAGATCGCGGTCGACTCGAAGCCGATGAACGCGGCGAAGGCGAACATCAGGCCGACACCAGGCGAGCCCGAGAAGATCTGGGTGGGCATGAACGGTTCTGCCGAGAGGCCCTCAGCGCCGCCGGTGACCACGACGGCAGCAACGAGGGCCAGCACGATACCGACCTCGCAGACCAGGAGCACGCCGAGCACCTTCGAGCTCAGGTCGATGTGCCGGTAACCGAGCACTCCCACGATCAGCACGATCGCCAGCGAGTAGACCCACCAGGCGATGTCGGGGCCACCGAGAGAAGTGATCGAGACGCTGATCAGGTAGCCCACGTAGCCGTGCACGGCGATCTGGATGGTCGTGTAGGTGAGCAGCGCCAGGTAGGCGGCCGACAGGCCGGCTGGTTTGCCGAGGCCGTGTCCGATGTAGGTGAAGAAGCCGCCCGGCTTCGGGATCTTGCGGGTCATTGCCACCAGGCCCACGGCGAACAGCAGCAGAATGACCGCGCAGACCACGAACAGGGCCGGGAAGCCGACGCCGTTTCCGAGGAGGAAGCCGAGCGGAGCAGAGCCACCGATCACGGTGAGGGGCGCGGCCGCGGCCACGACCATGAAGACGATGGAGCCGACACCGAGCGAGCCGGAGAGGCCTGCCTTCGGGGTCGCACCGGAAACATCTGTTCCGGCGGGTTCGCGAGTGGTTGTCATGATTCTCCGTCAATAGAGGGGTGGGAGGTGAGGTGGTGGGAGCACGGGGAAGGCGTTCTGCCCATGTTCACCCGCCCGTGTTGCGCGGCGATTTTCACGGTGTGACGTTGTGTCGAGTGCAACTGGGACGAGGGCGCCGTGGTGTCTCATTTGGAAAACACACACCCGAAACATCGGCGACCCAGCCTCGCAACACCCTGCCTCTATGCTCAGGGCTACTGATCTGCAGAAGGGCCACAGACCATGACCGCACTCGAGCGGGCAATCGCTGACCCGCCCAGGGTCGCCGGCGTACTGCGTCATTCCCCTGTAGAGGGTCTTGATCGCCGCAGTCTCGGCTTTCTCGACGTCGTCGCGCAGTCGGTCTCGGCCGTTGCGCCTTCGGCCGCCGCGACGACCATTCCGGTGATCGTCGCTGCAGTGGCCGGCAACGCGACCGTGTGGGCCGTTGCTGCCGCTCTGCTGCTCTCCCTGCTTGTGGCCAGTTCGATCAACCAGTTCACCCGGCGCATGTCGGCGGCCGGGTCGCTGTACACCTTCGTCTCGAAGGGGCTGGGCGCCGGCGCCTCGTTCATGACGGGTGTCTCGATGATCGTCGGTTACGGCTTCATCGCGATGTTCTCCCTCAGCGGCGCCGGATTGTTCCTGGCGACTCTGCTCGGGCATTTCGTGCCGGGAGCCGAGAAGTCGAGCCTCCTGGTCAGCATCATCGTTGTGGCGATAGCGGCGATCTGCTTCGTCGTGCTGGCCCGCGGCATCCGGCTCTCCACCCGGGTGACCCTTCTGGTCGAGTCGGTATCGGTGGCGCTCCTCGTCGTCTTCATCGTTGCACTGCTCTTCTCCCAGGGTGGAGGCATCGACTGGTCGGTGGTGTCGCTCGCGGGCACGAACTTCAGCGATTTCGCCACAGGTGCCGTGCTGGCGTTGATGGCCTTCGTTGGCTTCGAGAGCGCGGCGAGCCTGGGTGTCGAGGCGCGCAAACCCTTCGCGAGCATCCCGAGGGCGCTCGTGGGCACCCTGGTGGCCTCTGGTCTTCTCTACCTGCTCTCGTCGTACAGCCAGCTCGTGGGGTTCGTGGGTCTCGACCGCTCGATGACCTCGGTGCCGAGCCCTGTCAATTCGCTGGCGAACGCGTACGGCATGGAGTGGATGGGGCTCGTGCTCGACGCCAGCATCGCGATGTCATTCGTCGCCTGCGCGATCGCATCGACCACCGCCCTGGTGCGCGTGTTGTTCTCGATGGCCAGGGACGGCGTGATCCCCCGGATGTTCGGGCGCACGCATCCTCGCTTTCGCACTCCGTTCATCGGGGTCGTCACTGTTCTGCCCGTCATGACAGTGGCCACGCTGGTCTACATCGCCTCGGGGGCCGGTGTGTGGGAGGCCATGGGCGCGATTCTCGTCTGCGCTGCCGCCGGGTTCATCACCTCGTACGTGCTTGTGTGCATGGCGTCGTTCGCCTTTTTGAAGAAGATCGGTGAGCTCACCTTCTGGGCTGGCTTCCGGGCCATTGCGGCAAGTCTTCTGCTCGCGGTCGGCCTCGTGGTCTACCTCGCCGTGCAGGGCTCGGGGCCCGGTGCCGTCGGCGTGTGGCTCTTTCTGGGAACAATGGCCGCGGGTTTCGTCGTCTTCCGCTTCGTGCGCCATCGCAGACCCTGGCTGAATGAGACGATCGGGGTGTTCGACGAGACCATCGCCGGCGACGTCCTCGGTGGCGAACCCGCTGCATCGACAGGGCGAGTGACAGGCCGCGGATGACCGCTCAGCCGAGCCACATCAGCGAGGTCAGGGCGAGGCAGCCGCGCGCCATCCACAGCGCGCTCGTGGTGCTCGAGGAGGTCGCCCGATGTGGCCCGGGGGTCACAGCCCGCGAGGTCAGCCACAACCTCTCGTTGCCGCGTGCCACCACCTATCGGCTCCTGAACCTGCTCGTGCAGGAGGAGTACCTCGTGCGCCTGCCAGACCTCAGCGGCTTCGCGCTCGGCAGCAAAGTCGCCCAACTGGCAGGGCTCTCCCCGGTGGTCTCCCGCCTTCCACGCGCTGCTCGCGATGTGGTGACCGAGCTGCGGCAGGGCATCCGCGGGGGAGTGCACCTGGTTCGCTACGAGCAGCAGCGTCTTCAGGTCACCGATATCGACCCCGATTTTCCGCTCAGCAACCCGGCACGCATTGCCCGGTTCGTCGATGCCTCTGCGATGGGCAGGCTGCTGCTTGCCGAGCTGGACGCCGGGCAGCGGTTGGGCGTGCAGGCCGGACCCCTCTCGGTCGAGCGCTCGCCTGAAGCGATCGATGCTCTGGTCGCCGAGACCAGGGCGCGTGGCTATGCGCTGCAGATCGGCGAGCTCACCCCCGGTTACGGCTGCCTCGCGGTTCCGATCAGAGACGGCGAAGGGGCACTGGTGGCGGGTCTCTGCCTCTCGGCCCCGGCCACCCGCGTCGAGCACCCAGGTGCTACCCTCACAACGTTGGTCGAAGGGAGCCGCATGCTGGCTCCGCTTCTCGCCTGAATTCGCACTCACGAGAAAGACCGTCTCAGCCCCGCATGTTCTCCACCCTGGTCGTCGCCCTGCCCCTGGCCGTCGGCGCACTCCTGGCGTCCCTTCCCGTTGTCGCGATGGCGGCGGTGCTGGCCACCGTCAACACGAGGCCGGTTCTTCGGAGCTTCACTCTGGGTTGGCTCGCGGGGATCACCGCCACGGCGCTCGTCGGGCTGCTTGTCGTCGACCTCATCGCCTACGGCTCGGGTTCGTCGTCGTGGCTGTCGTGGCTTCGCATCGCACTCGGCGTGATGTTGCTCGCTCTCGCCGTTCGAAAGTTCGTGAAGAGGCCGCGCGTGGGCGATGAACCCACGAACCCGGCCTGGATGACCGCGATGCAGAAGACAACAGCGAGAAGGGCCTTCCGAATCGCCTTCCTTCTCGGTTCGGTGAACCCGAAGAACGCCGTGATCGTGCTGTCCGTCGTTTCGGCTGTCGTCGCTGCCAGCCCGGTTGTGGCCTGGCAGCTCCTCTCGCTTCTCGTCTTCATCGTGGTGGCGAGCCTGGGTGTCGTTGCACCGGCCGTGGCTCTTCGTGCCTTCGGAGACCGGGCAGCGGCGCCACTGAACGGATTCGTGGCCTGGTTCGCCCGCTACAGCGACATCGTGCTGGCGATCGTCATTCTGGCGCTCGGTGTGCTGGTGCTGAGCAACGGCGTCGGCGGGGTTCTCGCCAGCAGCTGAATGCTCCCACAGCTCAGATGTCCGACACCTAACAGCTCCGACACCTACCAGCTGCGGCGGCCGATCATCAGGCTCGCTGTCAGGGGCAGTCAGAACTGGGTCAGATCTCGTAGGCCTTGACCCGCGGGATGCTGGCGAACATCTTGTCGAAGACGCGTCTGCGGTCGAATTGCAGCGCGTACTCGCGTGCGCGATCCGCCCACTCCCGTCGCTCTTCGCGTGTGGTGTGCAGAATGGCCTTGTCGAGTGCCGCGGCGATTCCTTCGGGGTCTTCGACCTCCACGATGAGGGCATGATCTCCGATCGCCTCACCGATACCGCCGGTGAGCGTGGTGATCACAGGACCGCCGCCGGCGAGCATCTTCTCGGCGAGGGCGATACCGAAGGTTTCGACGAATTCGGGGCGGGGTTTGCTCGGCAGAACGAAGGCCGCGCATCCGGCCATCAGATAGGGCTTCTCTGCGTCACCGACGTCGTCGAGAAAACGGATGCGATCGATCAGCGGTGAATGCGAGGCGAATTCGCGAAGGACGGCCGCCTGCGGGCCACGCCCGGCGATCACGAGCGTCTTGTCGTGGTGCGATTCGCTCAGTTCGAACCCCGTGATGAGTTCTTCCACGCCCTTCGCAGCGGTGAGGCGCGAAAGGAAGAGCACGTAGCTCTCACGCTCGAGCCCTCGGGCTGCGAGCACCTCGTCGATGACCTGCTCGTCGAGGTGCGTGTAGGCGTCGGCGTCGATCGCGGGGTACGAGACGGTGATGCGCTCGCGACACTGGGGCGCGAAACGGGTGCCATGGTGCTGGTCAACGAGTTCGGCTTCGGTGATGATGAGATCGCGGGTGTACTCCGAGACCGCGACACAGTGATCCTGGCTCAGGTAGCTCGAGAGAATGTGTGCGGCGGCGCCGAGCCTGCCCTCGGTGACGGCCGTGCGAACCACGTTGGTCACGTCGGAGCCGACGGCTTCGGCGATGGTCGTGACGTTGACGGGCAGACCTGTTCCCCAGGCCGCACGCAGGGCGTCGGCCACAGCGATGGTGTGGGGGCTCAGGTACAGCGACAGGCACACGGTGGGCACACCATCGGTGAAGAGTTCGACGAGCCGGCCGATGATTCCGGCCAGGTACCGGCCGTCTGGCACCTTGTAGTCGCCGACGGGAGCCGGGCGATCGACGAAGATGCCCGGGCTGTAGGGAAGAACGGAATCGAGTGGTTTGAGCGGCAGACCCGCTCTCTCGAGGGTCTCGATCGGCCAGGTGACAATGCGCACTTCGTCGAATCCGCGTTCCAGTGCCGTCTCGGCGAGATTTCGTGCTTCGACCGAGTGCCCGCAGATGACAGGATCGGCGCGCACCACGATCACGAGACGATTTTCGATGGTGGTCATGGCTTGTCTCCTCGGGCAGGGGGTGCAGTGGTGGTGTGAGCGAAGGGGGTGTGCGAGGGGGGTACGTGTTCGGTGGCCCAGGTGCTGGGTTCGGCGGCAAGGGTCACGACGAGCTCTCCTCCGCGGTGCAGTTCATGGCCCGTGATCCACGAGCGTTCGAGCGGCGCACCGTTGAGTTCCACTGAGTGTACGTACTGAACCTTTCCTCCGGGTTCAGGCTCGACGAAACCGCGCGTTCGAATGGTGAACGGGCCACCATCGGTCGCGATCGAGCTCTCGGAGAACGACGGCGCATTCACCAGGAAGATGTTCTGGCCGGCCACCGGAAAGAGCCCGAGCGACGCCCAGACGAACCACGAGCTGAGTCCGCCGGAGTCGTCGTTGCCTGGCAGCCCGCCGCGCCCTGTGCTGAACTGCTGGTGGATGATGTTGTGAACGATCTCGGCCGTTCTGTCGGGCCGGCCGGCGTAGTGGTAGGCCCACGGCGCATCCATGTCGGGTTCGTTGTTGAGGCCCTCGAAGCGCCCGAGTGCGTACCCGGCGACGATCTCGGGGGCACTGGGCTGGTTGCCCAGTTGTGTCACGGGATCGGCGCCGTAGCCGAAGAATTCGTCGAGCTGCGCCACGAAGAGGTCGACACCGCCGCTCAGTGCGATGCGCCCCGACATGTCGTGCAGCAGGCGGAACGAGTAGTTGTAGCGACTGCCTTCGTAGTACGTCGAGTCCTTGAGCAGGCCGGTCGACGTGTCGAACGCATTGGACCACCGCTCAGAGAGCGCAGAGAACTGGTCCACCAGTGTCTTGTCACCGAGATGCTGGGCGACGCGCGCGGTGCACCAGTACCCGAACGCGAGGTCGAGGGTGTGGGTGATGGGGTGGGCCTCGCCACGCAGCAGGAATTCCTCGCCGTAGGTGCGCCGCAGGTCATCCGACATGTGAACCAGTGCCCAGTCCCAGTCGATGCCGCCCAGGCCGAGCTGGCAGAGATCGGCGAGAAAGGTGTGCGCCAGTGCGCTGCCCTGACGCGAGAAGCGATCGCTGCCCCTGGCCATGCGGTAGCCGATCGGAAAGTTGCCTTCTTCTTCGCAGATGGTGAGCAGCGCGTTGGCCAGCTCGACCGAGCGTTCGGGCATGAGCAGCGTGAGCAGCGGCAACTGGGTGCGGTAGATGTCCCACATCGTGCTGATGTCATAGGCGAAGGGCCCGTCGGCCGGCCAGAACGGGCTCTCAGACGGGGCCAGGCAGGGCTTGATGAGGGAGTGGTACAGAGCCGTCGAGAACACGGTCTGCCGGTCATCCGACGGGGTCTGCACCGTGATCGTCTTGAGGGCTTTGCGCCAGGTCTTCTGCGTGCGCTCCTTGCGCCGGGAGAACCGGGACGGGCCCTCGCCGCAGTCGTCGTAGAGGTTCTGCTTGGCCTGTTCGACCCCGCGCAACGAGAAACCGATGCGCAGTTCGATGCTGAGATCATCCGGTCGCTCGCCGTAGGGGCCCGGTGCAAGGTCGGCCTCTCGCGAGAGTACCGACGCCAGGCCCGGTGATTGCCCGGGCTTGCTCGGCCCCGCCCACATGAGCCCGAAAGGCCGGAGGGTGGTCGGCCTGATGTGGTCGAAGTCGAGGCGGGTTCCGCCGGGCATCAGCCTGCGGTCATACCAGAGCATCTGCCGCCACTGCGGGGTGTCGCACTCGATGTACACCGACAGGGGAGTGCCCTCGACGACGATCTGGCCGCTGGCGACCCCCGGCGAGACCGACTCGAGGTGCGCTCGCAGCGGAATGGTCTTGCCGTACGGGATCGAGAGGCCGCCGAGCGAGAAGTCGATCACGATGCGGGCGTTCGGGTGCTGCGGGAACGTGTAGCGGTGCACCGCACTCTTCGGCCCGACGGTGATCTCGGCCGTCACACCCGAGTCGAGGGTCGCTGAGTACCAGCCGGGTTCGGCGTGCTCCTCTGTGATGTCCCAGGTACGGCCGAGCGCGTCGAGCGGCTCGATCATCGGGCTCACCCTGAAGTAGTTGTAGTACTTGCGAATGGCTCCGGTGCCGGATTGCTGGAAGTGCGTGAAGCCTGAGGCGAGCTGCCGGTCATGGATGCTCGACGGCACCCCCTCGAGAGACAGGTCGTACCGCCCGTACCCCGTCGGGTACGCGCCGGAGTACGCGCAGGCGGAGACCATTCCGAGCGGAAAGGTCGCACCGGGATGGGTGTTGCCGACCTGGGGCTTAGGCCACCACCAGGTGGCAGCCAGACCGGACTGCGGCGGCAGCGAGGTGATTTCGGTACCTATGAATGGATCAACTGCGTCGATCATCTCGGTTGTGGCCCCTGTTCGCATCATCGAAACGTAAGCGTGTCAAGCAAAGCTCCGGTGAACTACCGGTGACAATGACACGAACTATACGCGAGCGTCATTCCGCGCTCGTGACGTTGTATTGCGTGCAGGTTTCGGGGGCAGCCGACTGGGCTCTGTCAGCGCTTGAGCCCGCGGTAGCGGTAGAGCAGGGCCGCGGCGCCGAGCGCCAGGAACGCCACGATGGCGACGAGGGCGCCGCCCACGGCGAGCCCCGTCGAGCTGAGATTGGTGGTGCCGCCCGACGACGCTGTGGGCGAGCCGGTGCCGGATGCGCCCGGGTCACAGGAGGGTTCGGTGGTGGCTGCGGCCGTGAGACGGTCGGGTGTCGAGCCCGGCGTGGTGAGGTCGATCGCCGCGGCGATGCGCAGCACGCCGGAGTGGGGCGCGTAGGCGGCGGGCTGGATCGTGGTGGTCGTGTCGGTTGTCGAGGTCGTGCCGGTCGTTTCGGTGGTCGGCGTCGTCTCGGTGGTGGACGTTGTGTCTGTTGTGGCCGTGGTGTCCGTAGTGGACGTCGTGTCTGTGGTGGACGTCGTGTCTGTCGTCGACGTGGTTTCAGTGGTCGATGTTGTGTCTGTGGTGGACGTCGTGTCTGTCGTGGAGGTTGTATCTGTGGTCGACGTGGTGTCGGTGGTGGACGTGGTGCCGGTTGTGGAGGTCGTATCTGTCGTCGACGTGGTGTCAGTCGTCGAGGTCGTACCCGTCGTCGAGGTCGTATCCGTTGTGCCGGTCGTCGACGTTGTACCGGTGGTGCCGCTCGAGGTGGTGCCCGAGCTCGTCGTTCCGCTCGATGCCGGCGCAGTGGTGCACGAATTCGTCGTCGCAGCGAAGGCGGCTGGCGAGCTCCCGACGAAAAAGAGCGCAAGCGCAAGCGGCACGGGCGCGAGCCCGAGAGCCAACCTCCGAGGTACCCTCATGGCAGGATCATAGCCAAGGGACCCGCCGTGAACAAGAGTCTGCCCCCACACGCAGCAGATCCGGCTGCCCCTGCGGCACGGCACGGCGGCGGCGACCCCGCCACCACGCGACTCGACCGCTGGTGGGGCCGTGTGCTCTCGACCCCCACGCGCCACCGCCGCTGGGCGTGGATCGCCCCCATCATGGTCACCTCGTTCGCCGCGTTCCTTCGGCTCTGGAACCTCGGCTGGCCCGACTCCCTGGTCTTCGACGAGACGTACTACGTCAAAGACGCCCTCTCGATGAGCCGTCTCGGTTACGAAGGAACGTGGCCAGACGGAGCGAACGCCCAGGTCAACGCCGGGCAGACAGACGGGTTCTCGGCCGATGCAGAGTTCGCCGTGCATCCACCGCTCGGAAAATGGATCATCCAGACCGGGTTCGCCCTCTTCGGCCGCGACAGTACGGTCGGCTGGCGCATCGCGGTTGCCGTCTGCGGAATCCTCGTCGTGCTGCTGACGTACCTGATCGCCCGGCACCTGTTCGGCTCTATCGTGCTGGCGAGCATCGCGGGGCTGCTGATCGGCATCGACGGCCAGGCGATCGTACTGAGCCGCACCGCCATTCTCGACGGCCCGCTCACCCTGCTCTGCCTTGCCGGCGTCGGTGCGACGCTCCTCGATCTCCGCTCCCAGAACGCACGACGGATGCTCGGCCGCCGCCTGCGCTGGCGCCGGCCATGGCTCATCGTGGCGGGCGTACTCTTCGGTCTCGCGTGCGGCACGAAGTGGTCGGCGATCTGGTTCCTGCTCGTCTTCGCCGTCTTCGTTGCGATCACCGACTGGCTGGCCCTCCGCCGGTCTAGTAACGGGCCGGAGCCGCGTGTGCCGAGACCCTCACGCCTGGTTTCGACAGGGTCTGCGGCCTACTCAACCGGGGTACTCGGGGTCTCTGCCGCGATCGCCTACCTCGCCACGTGGACGGGCTGGTTCGTCACCGACGGCGGCAGCGACCGCCACTGGGTCGAACAGCACAACGCCGCCTGGGGTGGGGTGCTCGCGTGGGTGCCGCCGATCATCCAGAACTTCGTGCACCACCACCTCGCCATGCTCGCCTTCAACGTGAACCTGAGCATCCCGCACGGGTACCAGGCGAACCCGCTCACCTGGCTGCTCTACACGCAGCCACTCAGCATGTACACCCGCACCACTTCTGGCGGCATCGGGCCCTGCGGCGAGACTGTCTGCCGCGAAACGGCATGGCTCATGGTCAATCCGATCATCTGGTGGGCGTCGGTGGCAGCCGTCGTGGTCGTGCTGGTGCGCTTCGTGCTTCGCCGCGAATGGATGCTCGGCTGCATCCTGCTCGGAGTGGCCGCCGGCTATCTGCCCTGGCTGCTCTTCATGAACCGCACGATCTTCCAGTTCTACTCGATCATCTTCGAGCCGTACCTGATCCTGGCGCTGACCGCCGTGCTCGGTTACCTGCTGGGCAGCCGCACCGACCCGCCGCGGGTGCGACGATTCGGCATCGCCGTGGTCGGCGGGTTTCTTCTGCTCTGCCTCGCGGTCAGCGCCTTCTTCTACCCGCTGTGGGTCGCGTCGCCGCCCGTCACGAACCGCTTCGTCGACCTGCACTTCTGGCTCGTGTCGTGGCGGTTCGAGTAGCCGACGACCAGCACTACTACCACCAGGGCGGCCGTGACGGTCGTGCGGACAATGACGGTGACGACCAGCCCGACGTCGACTCCAGCACCCGCGTTCGCGAAGTGGTTCATGTCGACGAACCACAGCGCCGCCTCGACGGCCGAGAAGACGACGAGGCTGCCGACGAGCACCGCGCCACCGGCCCGCGCGAGGGCAAGCACCAGGAACGGCAGCAGCCACAGCGAGTACTGCGGGCTCCAGACCTTGTTGACGAGCAGGAACAGGGCGAGCACGACGAACACCAGCTGCGCCAGCGTGGGTGCGGCCGGAGCGCGCCTGACGATGAACCCGAGCACGACGACCCCCGCGACGAAGAGGGTTGCGGAGATCCACCCTGCGACCGTGCTGTCGGGTGCCGGCCATCCGGTCGCGCTGGCGAGTGCCTGGTAGATCGAGTCGACGTTGACGCCCCGCAGGGTGTTGATGCGCAGAAACTCGAACCACGCCGCGGGCCAGACCACCGCGACAGGCACATTGACGACCAGCCAGGCTCCGAGTGCGCCCGCGGTCGCGAGCAGAAAGGTCGTCAACGACCGGTTCCGGATGCCCAGCAGCAGCACAGCGACCAGAATCAGTGCCGGGAACAGCTTGGCCGCCGCACCGAGACCGCATAGGCCTCCGCCCGCGACGACCCAGATCCACCACGACTGACTCCTGGGACCTGCGCGCTCGGCCGCGGCGAAGGCGATCATCGCCCCCATCGCCAGGGCGACTGCGAGGGCATCCCAGTTGGTGAAGGCCTGAAGGGCGACAATCGGCGATGCGGCCACGAAGACGGCCGCGAACGGTTGCTCGGGTGCCAGCCGGGTGACCGCCCAGACCACGAACAGCCAGCACGCAGACAGCAGGAGCGCGGTCACGGTGAAGAACTGCACCACGCCGACGCCCGCCGGTAGCAGGCCTGTGCCTGCTATCGCGCTGTACCCGGCCGAGATCCCGGCTGCCAGCCAGCCGAGCAGGCCGGTCAGAACCGGGTACTCGAGAAAGCGCGGTTGTGAGGCAGGGGCGCCGGCAGGCACGCCCACGGCACCGTGCGCGTAGGGGAAGACGGTCGTATCGAACCCGCGGGAGCCGTAGAACGGAATGACGTCGGTGTAGCACGCCGCCCGGAACGGCAGGCCGCCGCTCCAGTCGACGCCCGTTCCGGCGGCATTGAGCGCAAGGCAGGGCTGTTTCGACAGCCAGGCGAGCACGAGAAAGAGGGCTCCGACACCGAGTGTGAGCCAGACGACGGCAGTGCGCCTCGACCGCATGGATCCATCCTGTCGTGAATCGCCAGCGACAAGCGGCGGTTCACCCCTCGATGCGGGAAAGGTGCTGCCGCAGGAAGTGCACCATCGTCTCGGCAAGCAACAGTTTCGACTCGGCGCGTCGGTACTCGTGCCCCTCACCCGCGAGTTCGAGGTATTCGACCGGCCTCCCGAGTTCGCGCAGCGCGGCCACGACCTGGTGTGCTTCGTTGACGGGCACGTTCGTGTCGAGCTCACCGTGCGCCACCAGCAGAGGCACGTCGATGTTCGACACCTTCGTGAGCGGCGAAATGCGCCGCAACAGCTTCTGGTCGTGATCGGGATGCCCATACTTCGTCACGGCGGCCGCGGCGATCCACGGCTCGGTGTCCCGGTAGAACGTCATCATGTGCGACATCCCGCAGATGTCGATCCCCGCCGCGAAGACGCCGGGGGAGAAAGCCAGCGATGCCAGGGTGAGGTAGCCGCCGTAGGAGCGGCCTGTCACAGCGATCCGCCCCGCGTCGGCCAGGCCGGCATCGACGAGGTACTGGGCCGCGGCGAGCACGTCGTCGAACGCGCCCTGCCGACCGTGGACGTCGTCGAGATGGCTGAACTCGCGGCCGAAACCGGATGACCCGCGCACGTTCGGCGCGAAGACGGTGATGCCCGCGGCGACCATCGCCTGGTGCTGCGGGTTGAACGTCGGTCTCTCCTGCGCCTCCGGCCCGCCGTGAAGGCTCAGCATGGCGGGGCCGGCAGTCCGAGCCCGTTCTCCTTCGTCTGCGTCGTCGATCGGCTTCGCGTGCGCACCACTAGTGCGCGTTCCGGCAGGAGCCCGGTACAACCACCCGCTCAACCCGAGCCCGTCCCGACCCGTGAAGTGCTCGAGCGTCGGCTCTGCGAGCGCCACCTCAGGCAGGGCCGGCACCTGCGTGACGCGCGTCCAGCTGTGTGCCGCTGTGTCGAGCCGCCAGAGCTCGCGGGGGCGAAGCGGCCCCTCGACGCTCAGGATGACCGTTCTCCCGTCGCGGCTCAGCACCGGGCTTGTCGCAACCAGCCCTGGCAGGCCGGCAACGGGGGTGCATTCGTCTGTGGCGGTGTCATAGAGTTCGATCTCGCTTCGCCCAGCGCGGTTCCAGACCAGCAGCAACAACCGCCCGGCGTCGTCGGCATCGAGTGCTTCGAGTTCGGCGTCGGTGCGTTCGGCAAGAACGCGAGGCACGCCGCGCCACCCATCGGGGGCGAGTGGGAGTGCAACCAGGCGCTGGCGCGGCGCATCGACCTCCGTCGCGAGGTACGCGACCACGGGGCTGCCGGGTTCGGCACCCGCCGGCGCCGGCCGGATGAGTGCCACGGTCGTCGCCCCTGTCGCCGCGTGCCCGTGCTCATTGTGGGGCATCAGCGGGTGGTCTTCGTCGCTCAGCCGGTCGACGACCACACAGAATTCATGTCCCCGACGACCGTCGCGAACAACGACGAGTGCCTCGCCGACAGAAAGGTCGAGCACATGGATGAGCTCACCCACGGCGAGCGGCTCGAAGAGCCCTGTCACGGGCTCGACGAGAAAGGTACGCGTCGGCTCCCCGACCTCAGTCGACGGCACAGTGACGACCACCCGGTGACCGCTGCGGGTCCACGGCCCGAGCTCGGCGTGGTGTTCGCGGTCGCCGCCGATTCGCCGGGCATCCGTGCCGTCTGGCCTGACGACCCACACCTGGCTGCGAACGCCGCCATCGGTTGCGACGGCGACGGCCAGCCAGGCGCTGTCGGCCGACCAGCTCACTGCGATGACGGGGTCGTCGCAGAACTGGATCAGCGTCGGCTCTGGCAGTTCATCGCCGGTCGCGACGTTCTGAACCCACAGCTGGGGCAGGCCGGAGCGGTCGCTGATGAACGCGACACGGTCGGCGTCGGGCGTCATCGTCGGCCCCCAGCTGCCCCACGCGGCGACGAGGCGCGCAGTCAGCTCACTCGTGTCGATTACCGGATTCCTTGCTTCTGCAGCCACAGCTCCAGTAAACCAAGCTGCCAGAGTGCATTCGAGCCGAGGGTCGTTCGCGTTTCGTTCGGGGAGGCCAGCAATCGTTCGACCTCGGCCCCGTCGAAGAGCCCCCGTGCGCGGGCGGCCGGGTCCGTGAGGGCATCGCGAACCTTTTCCAGGTACGGGCCCTCGAGCTGCCGGATCGCCGGCACCGGGAAGTACCCCTTCGTGCGGTCGATGATCTCGTCTGGCACGATTCCGCGGCTGGCTGCCTTGAGGACACCCTTGCCGCCATCGGCCAGCTTCAGGTGTGGAGGGATTCTCCCCACCAGTTCGACGAACTCGTGGTCGAGAAAGGGAACGCGGGCCTCGAGGCCCCAGGCCATGGTCATGTTGTCGACACGCTTCACCGGGTCGTCGACCAGCATCACCGTGGTGTCGTTGCGCAGGGCCGCGTCGACCGAGGTCTCGGCGCCGGGCTCTGCGAAACGGCGGGCGATGAATTCGCTCGGGGCGTCATGCCCGAGCATCCAGTCGCGGGAGAGAACCGAACTCATGGCGGCCCAGCGGCGGTCGAAGAACACGCGCGCATACGCTTCAGCCGCATCGCCGCGCGGCACATCGGCGAGCGGCGGATACCAGTCGTAGCCGCCCAACACCTCGTCGGCGCCCTGGCCAGACTGAACCACCTTGACCGACTGTGAGACGTCTTCGCTGAGCAGGTAGAACGCCACGCAGTCATGGCTCACCATCGGTTCGCTCATGGCCGCGATCGCGCCATCGATGCCCGGCAACAGCCGCGCGCTGTCGATGGTGATGCGGTGGTGGTCTGTCGCAAAGCGATCGGCGACGAGGGTCGAATACTCGAACTCGTCACCGGATTCGCCGCCGGCGGATTCGAAGCCGATGCTGAACGTTCTGAGGTCGGTCTGGCCCGCTTCGGCGAGCAGCGCGACCACGAGGCTCGAGTCGATGCCTCCCGAGAGCAGCACCCCCACGGGCACGTCGGCGACCATGCGCCGTTCGACTGCGGTTCGCAGGCTCTGGATGACCGCGTCCTGCCAGTCCCGTTCGTCGAACCCTGCGTACTCGTCGTCGCGGCTGAAGTCGGGCGACCAGTACACCCGTTCCGTGCTGCGCCCGTCGGGCTCGATGACGCGGATCGTGGCCGGAGGCAGCTTGCGCACCCCCGTCAGGATGGTGAGCGGAGCAGGTACGACCGAATGGAAGGTCATGTAGTACGCCAGCGCCTCCCTGTCGATGCTCGTGTCGGTGCCGCCACCGGCCAGCAGTGCCGGCAGGGTCGACGCGAAGCGGATGCGATCACCGGTCTCATCCAGGTACAGCGGTTTGATGCCGAGTCGGTCACGCGCCAGAACCAGCCGCCCGCTCTCGCGCTCGAGGATCGCGAAGGCGAACATGCCCAGAAAGTGGTCGACGCAATCCATGCCCCATTCGGCATATGCCTTGCCGATCACCTCCGTGTCTGAGGAGGAGAAGAAGGTGTAGCCCTTGCCAGCCAGCTCAGCGCGAAGGTCTCTGAAGTTGTAGATGCAGCCGTTGAAGGCGACAGTCAGGCCGAGCGCGGCATCCACCATCGGCTGGGAACCCGCAGTGCTCAGGTCGATGATCGAGAGCCGCCGGTGGCCGAGCGCGACCGGGCCGTGCGCCCAGAGCCCATCGCCGTCGGGGCCGCGGTGAACGAGGCACGACGTCATCCGGGCGAGGGCCGCGATGTCGGCACTCTGCCCGTCGAAGCGGAACTCTCCGGCCAGGCCGCACATCTCAGACTCCTCTGCTTCTGGCTGCGTCGCCCATTTCGTCGCACGCTGCGCGGCCGAGTGACCTGCCACTACCTGCTCGTGCGAACATGGGCGTTCCTTTCGTCTGGCGAGCCGTCTGAACCCAGGATCCAGGTGTCTTTAGCCCCTCCGCCCTGCGAGGAATTGACCACCATGCTCCCCGCGGGTGCCACCCTCGTGAGCGCCAGGTCGGCCACTGTCACGTCTTCTGGCCCGGTGCCCCGAACATAGACGAAGGCACGCAGGTCGACGTGCCGGGGTTCCAGGTGAGACCCGGCGAAGGTCGGAAGCGATGAGAGGGCGACAAGCTCCTGGGCGACCCAGGCAGACGGGTCTGCTGCAATCTCGCTGCGGCGCTCGGCGACGCGGGATGCCGTGGCCTTCGGCCCGATGAGTACTCCCCGCCCGCCTTCACCGTCGACCGGTTTGGTCACGAGCTCCCCGACTCGCTCGAGCACGCTGCGGCGCTCAGAGGCATCGCTGGTTCGGTAGGTCGGAACGGATTCGAGCAACGGGCGCTCATCGAGGTAGTAGCCGATCACGTCGTGGATGTTGCAGTACATCGCCTTGTCGTCGGCGACCCCGTTGCCGGGTGCGTTGGCGAGAAAGACGTTGCCTGATTCCGCCACTTCGAGGATCTCGCGGCCGATGGTGCGCCCAGAACTCGTGACGAGGTCGATCAGCTCGGGATCGATGCGTACATACAGCGACTGGATGATCGTGCTGTCGCCGGCCGAATCACCTGGTGCCCGCGAGCCGGTCGCATCGACGGCACCCGAGGCATCGCGTGACGCGGTCGCCACGACGCGGCCGCCCACAACGTCGAGGTCGTCGGGTGTCACCAGCAGGAGGCCAGCATCGGCGGCGAGGTGGTTGTGCTCGAACCAGGCGGAGCTGGCGGTGCCGCTGCTGAGAACAGCGGCGACGGCGTCGAGTTCCGGGTCGCCTCCGGCTGTTGCACGTGGCCCGGCGAGGAGGGCCCGCCTCAGCTCGGCGAGGGCGGAACGCGGGTCGCGCAGGCCCTGTGGTCTGGGTAGGTCGGGGACTACAGCATCCATCAGCGCCCTGGCTGCCATGGCGTAGGCCGCCCCACTCGGTGCGCGCACGTTGTCTTCAAGTACGCGCCAACCGCCGAACTCATTGCGTACCAGGTCGAAGCCCATGACAGCAGCTCGAACGGTTCCTGGAGGGATTCTCCTGCCCTCCTGCCGCCAGCCCGGCGACGAGGTGAGGGAGTCGGCGAGCTCGCGCGGCAGAACCCCGTCGGCGATGATCCGCTGCTGGCCGTAGATGTCCTGCAGGAACGACTCGATGGCCCGCGCCCGCTGGCGAAGCCCGGCGCCGAGTTCCGACCATTCGTAGGCGCTGATGATCCGCGGAAAGAGGTCGACTTCGAATGGTTGGAAGGCCCCCTTCACCCCGAAATCCAGCGAGGTTCGTTGCGTGTACTCATCGCGTTCGTGGTTGAGGTCGGTTAGGCCGGTGGGCTTCAGGTCGCGGTAGAAGTCGATGACGTCGCGGTAGGCGGGCCGGGGAATGGAACTGGGGCCGACGGCCTCGTCACCGGCTCGAGTGCGGTAACTGCGAAGGGCGAGAGCTTCGGTCGCCGCCCGGGGAGCGTACCCTTCCGCGGGGCCGTGGGTCTCCTGCACGACCTGTTCCACCACGTCGCGCAGCTCGCCTCGTTCAGCGAAGGCAGCGCGCTGCCGGTCGGCGGAGTTGCCTCGGGCGAGGGTGGCTTCGCTGAGGTGCCTGATCTCGTCGTAGTCGCCGAGCTCCTCGAGCTGCGGGCGAAGCCGGGAGACCAGGTCGCGGATGGCATGCGCCGCAGGCACCGGTCGAGGGTGAGTTGTTCCGTCGAGCAGCATGCCCGAGAGCCCGCCGCGCGCCGCCTGCCACATCGCAGCACGGTGGATCGGAGCCCGCATCTGCGGTCGCGGTCGGCCCGCCTCGATGTCGTGTTCTGCAGACAGCACCGAAGCACGGAACAGACCGGCGATCAGCACGGCATCGTCGACGATCGGGCAGGCATCGCAGACGCGCAGTTCGAGGGTCGGCTCGTGCGACGATGGCCGCACGTCGAAGTACGCCATCTTGGCATCGGCGATCACACCGCTGGAGATCAGGTCGCACAACAGTTCGTCGTATTCGGCCGCAGACGAGACCTCGCCTGTCGCCCCGGCGCTCGGCCAGCGCTGCCAGATGGTGGTGCGGATGCTCGAATACCCGGTGTCGTGCCCATTCAGAAAGGGCGAACTGGCCGAGAGCGCCAGCAGAAGCGGCAGATCGTGCGACACACGCTGCGCGATCTGCACGGCCAGATCGCGGTCGGAGACCCCCACGTGGATCTGGAGGCCGCAGATCAGTTGTTCGTCGACCAGGAGCCGGTACTGCTCCTGCATGCGCCTGTACCGACCGGTCGCGGTGAGCTCGAAGTCGGTGAACTCGGAGTGCGGAGCAGTGCCCACTGCGGCAACGCCGAGCCCGAATTCGCCGGCGGCCTCTGCGAGGCCCTTTCGCAGCCGCAGTAATTCGGCCCGGAGCTCGCTCAGGGTGGAGGTGACCGCGGTGTTCGTCTCGACGGTGGTGCGCTGGAGCTCGGCCGAATAGCTCTCTGCAGGCAACCGTGACAGGAGTTGCGGGGCCCGGGCCGAGAGCTTGCCGCTCTCAAGGTCGATCAGGTGCAACTCTTCTTCTGCACCGAGGGTGAGCTCCGCAGTCATGTCGGTAACTTACAACGCCATGCCCCCGAACGGCACGGATGACCGAAAACTCACAATTGTGATAGGGCGCGCTAGTGAAAGCGGTCGTTCACCTGCGGGCGGGTGCGAACCGATGGGCGAAACGCTCAGTAGGTGGCGAAGTGCCCGGTCGAGTACTGGCCGTTTGTCGCGGCCACGGCGATAAGCACGATGAAGAAGGCGACGTAGGCGATCACCATGATCAGTGCCAGGCCCGTGAGTGCATACCCGATGATCGTGCCGGCCAGGGCGAAGCCATGGCCCTGCTCTCCCGTTCTCTTGATCTGGCCGAGGGCGATGTGGCCGGTGACGATGGCCGCGAGTGGCACCACGAACGAGAGCGCGAAGGCGACGATCGCGAGCACATTGGTGCGAGCCGCGCCGTATGACCCCGGAGGGGCGGGGGCATACTGCCCCCGGTCGCCGTATTGGCCCTGGCCGGCGTACGGAGCCGCCACGGGCTGCTGGCCGTCGACCGGGGTGATCGGCGTCGTGCCGTAGTTGGCTGTGCCATAGTTCACAGGCTGGGGCTGGTGGTGATCGCCCGATGGGTTCTGGCTGGGGTCGGTCATGGCATCCTGCCTGTCTGTGTTGCGGTCTGTCGGCCTGTGTGAGGGCATCACCGGTGGCGCGCGTGGCGACTAAGCGAAATCCTAGCGCTGCTCCACGGTCTGGTAGGCCTTCCACATGGTCGCGTACCGGCCCTCCTGTTCGAGAAGCTCGTCGTGGGTGCCCACTTCGGCGATTCCGCCGTCGTGCAGCACCGCGATGCGATCGGCCGCGCGCGCCGTCTGCAGTCGGTGGGCGATGACGATGGTGGTCCGCCCACGGGAGACGCGGTCCATTGCGGCCGTGACCCGTGCCTCTGTCGCCAGATCGAGATTCGAGGTGGCCTCGTCGAGCAGCAGGATGGCCGGGTCGACGAGCTGGGCCCTGGCGAGGGCGATCAGCTGGCGCTGGCCGGCAGAGAGCGATCGGCCCCGCTCGGAGAGCGCATGGTCGTAGCCGCCAGAGAGCTCGCCGATGAAATCGTCGGCTCCGACAGCCTCGGCCGCAGCTCGCACCTCGTCGTCGGTCGCACCCGGGCGACCGAACGCGATGTTGTCTCGAACCGTGCCCGTGAAGAGGAACGCCTCCTGGGGCACGTAGCCCAGTTGTTTGCGAAAGGCCACGAGGTCGAGGGCGCGCACATCGATACCGTCGACCAGCACAGCGCCGCTGTCGACGTCGTAGAAGCGCGCCAGGAGTTTCATGACGGTGGACTTGCCCGCGCCCGTCTCTCCGACGAGGGCGACGGTCTCTCGGGCAGCGATGTCGAGGGTGATGCCGCGGAGCGCCTCGCGGGGGGCGACGAACGACGCGTCGTCGCTCAGGGCGAGCCGGGCATCCGATGGGCCCCTGGTGGCCTTCGACACCGAAGGCAGCGGCTCGGTCGACGGGTAGGAGAATCGCACATTCGTGAGGGTGAGGGCTCCCGAGAGTCGCCCGGGCACGAGGGCATCGGGTGCTGTGGGGGTCAGGGTCTCGAGCTGCATGAGCTGCGAGATCCTGCCCACGGAGACCCGGGTCTGCTGCCACGAGTCGAAGACCTGCGAGAGCTGCTGGATGGGGGAGAAGAACATGTCGATGTACAGGATGAACGCGATGAGTGCACCCGAGGTGAGGTCACCGGAGGCAATGAGGCCGGCGCCGACGCCCAGTACGATCGCGTCGGCGACTCCCGACAGGAACTGCACGAACGGAAAGTAGAGCGCGACGAGGCGCTGGGCCTTGACACGCGATTCGAGGTAGTGGGCGCCGAGACCGTGGAATCGCGTGACCGCCGCTGCTTCGTGAACGAAGGCCTGCGATTCGCGCACGCCAGAGAGGCTCTCCTGGAAGTCGGCGTTGACCACGGCGATGCGATCACGCGACACGTCGTAGAGGGTCGACGACCGCTTGCGGAACAGCATCGTCGCGATCGCCAGCGGAATCACGACCGTGAGCGTGCAGAGACCCAGCTCGAGGTTCACGGTGAGCAGCGCGACACCCACACCCACGAAGGTCACCACGGAGACCAAGGCCGAGAGCAGTCCATTCTGGATCAGCGACTCGAACTGGTCGACGTCGGTGGTCATTCGCGTCATGACCCGGCCGGCCATTTCACGTTCGTAGTAATCCAGTGACAGCCGCTGAAGTTGCGACCAGATGCGAATACGCAGCGACAACATGACGCGCTGGGCGATTCTGCCGGTGACGAAGGTCGAAGCGATCACGTCGAAGAGGTCGGCCAGAGTGACGATGAGATACAGGGCGGATGCCCCGAAGAGCACTGCGGCAGAACCCGCCTGCACGCCACTGTCGATGCCCGTCTTGACGAGTATCGGCCCGAGCAGCCCGGCGACGGCGTCGAGCACGACGAGCACCAACCCCACGGCCAGAGGTTTGCGAAACTCCTTCAGCAGACGCACGAGGGTGAAGTTCGGGTCGGCGACCGTCTCTCGCCCGAGATCGATGTCGGGCACATCGCGAACCGGGCCGAGCTTCGCCACGGCGCCGAGGAGGTCGGGCATCGGGGTGAGGAAGGTCGCGCCCGCGTCGGCGGCGGCACTCCCCGCGGCGGAGGATGCCGCGGGGGATCGGGACCCAGGTCGTTGCGGCGCGGAGCCCCTGCTCGCTGCCTCATCAGCGTCGTCCTGGCGGCCAGCCACCAGATCGCCCTCTGCGGTGAGGTCTGCAAGCACTTCGATCCGGCCGCTCTGGGCCGCAGCCTGCGTCTGCTCATCGAGATTCGACAGCAGCCCGCGGTAGGTGGCGCTGCGCTCGCGGAGTTCGTCGTGCGTGCCTTGGTCGCTGATGTGGCCGTTCTCGAGCACCACGATCCGATCGGCGAGATGGAGGGTCGATTCGCGGTGCGCGATCAGCAGGACCGTGCGGGAGCCGAGGGCATCTTTCAGTCCTTCGTGGATCGCCTCCTCGGTTCGGGAGTCGATGGCGCTGGTCGCGTCATCGAGAACGAGGATCCGGGGGTCGTACAAGATGGCCCTGGCCAGGGCGACGCGCTGGCGTTGCCCACCCGAGAGACTGAGACCGCGCTCGCCCACGACGGTGTCGAGTCCCCTCGGCAACCGGTCGATGAACGCGCTCGCCTGGGCGACCTCGGCAGCGGCACGTACCTCGTCGTCTGTCGCTGCGGGGCGGCCGAAGGCGATGTTCGAACGCACGGAGTCGGAGAACAGGAAACTCTCTTCGAAGACCACCCCGACGCTGCCCCGGAGTGACTTCAGGCGCAGCTCCCTCACGTCGATGCCGTCGACGCTCACGGTTCCTGCGGTGGGGTCGTAGAATCGCGAGACAAGGGCGGCGAGCGTCGATTTACCACTGCCGCTCGGGCCGACCAGCGCCACGCGCTCGCCTGGAGCGATGTGCAGGGTCACGTCGTCGAGTACGAGCGAATCCGGGGTGTAGCCGAAGCTCACCCGCTCGAAGTCGATTCGCCCAGCCCCTGGTGAGGTGCTGGTGGAGGGTGTCGGCAGATCGACGGCGGTCGGGGCATCCATGATCGAGGGCGCGAGGTCGAGCAGCTGGAAGATGCGCTCCACGCCCACGCGCGCCTGCTGGCCGATGGTCAGAATGCCCGCCAGCATGCGCGCCGGCCCCATCAGCTGCGTCAGGTAGGCCGAGAAGGCGAGAAAGGTGCCGATCGTGAGCTGGTTGTTGAGGGCAAGCCAGCCGCCGAATGCGAGCACCGCGACCTGCGCCAGGACAGGCACGGTCTGCAGCAGCGGTTGGTACCGCGACTGGATGCGCACGGCTCGCATCTGCGAACCGTAGAGAGCGGTCGACACCCCGACCATGCGGTCGATCTCGTGCGTCTCGCGACCGAACGCCTTGACGACGCGCACGCCGGTGACGTCTTCGTCGACGATCTGGGCGACCTCGCCTTCTCGCTGCTGGGCATCCCACGTCGCCGGAAAGATGCGGGCGCGAAGGCGATACGAGATCACCACGAGCAGGGGAGTCACGATGAGCGCCACCAGGGCCAGGGGCCACGACAGCACGAACATGACGACCAGCGAGAGCACCATCAGAATGACATTGCCGCTCATCAGGGGCATCATGTTCAGCAGCCCGAGCACGAGCGTGGTGTCGGAATTCGCCCGCGACACGAGCTGGCCGGTGGGAAGGGCGCCGAGGCTTGCGAAGTCGAGCGTCTGCAGGTGGTCGTGCATGTCGTTCCGCAGGTCGGTCTGCACCTCGAGGGCGACCTTGCCGCCCCGGTAGCGGCGAACGTAGGCGAAGCCGAACACCCCGGCCGAGAGCGTGAGCAGCAGGGCGAGCCAGGGCAGCAGGGGAGCGTCGGGTACGAGAATGACATTGTCGACGATCTGCCGGGCGACCAGCGGTATGACGACCTGGCAGGCACTGCCGAGCAGGGCTGCGCCGAGCGAGAGGTAGAGGCTCCGCCGGTGTCGCAGCAGGTACTGCCACAGGCGGCGGATCCAGCCGCTTTCGGCGGGGGCAGGCGAGCGGTCAGTCACTTGCCCAATTCTACGAGCGGTTGACGCACCGACGGCCCCTGGGTGGGCGCGCACAGGGGTTCGCGTTCTGGCAGACTGCTCAGATGGATGCCCGCCGCGCAGTCGCCGTATGACACCGGGAGTCGTGTTCGTCGTCGCAGGCGCGCTGGGTCTCGCGCTCATCGCGATCGGGCTGATCTTCGGCGGCCTTCTCGACCTGTTCGATGTGACCGGCGGGCTGTTGTCACTGGCGCCGATCGGAGCGGCGCTGGCGATCTTCGGTGCCGTGGGCGTCATCATGCTGGGAGGCGGAGCCGAAGCCCAGCCGGCCTACCTCGTCAGTGGTGCGGCAGGCGTGTTGAGCCTGGGCATCGGTGCCGTCTTCACCAGATACTTCCAGCGCATCAGTCGCGGTTCGACCGTCGACTACAACCTCGTCGGCCAGACAGCGATCGTCACCTCCGACGTCGATGAAACCGGCGGTGAGGTGCACGTCGAAGACAGCCGTGAGTCGGGGCGGAGACTCGCCACGAGCGCTGCTCTCCTCACGGAGGGAACACGTGTTCGGGTGATCGCCCACACCGGCAGTTCCCTGCGAGTGGCTCCCTATATCGCTGTACCTGAAAATTCGTCACCTAAAGAAGGCAGCTAAAGCGTGGACGCGAGTCTCTTCACCGGCATCCCCCTCATTCCGATCATCGTGATCGTCGTCGCCGTGCTGGTGATCCTGGCGTTCTCGGCATCGCGCATCAAGAAGGTCGGCATCAATGAGGCGCTCATCATCATCGGGCAGAAGGGTGGGGCAGACCAGAAATCGAAACCCATCCGCACGCCGCGCTTCGATGACAGTGGCAAACCCGTGCTCGACGCGAACGGTTCACAGGTGTTCGACGAGGTCGCGCTCGACACGAAGAACCAGAAGGTCGTCATCGGGCAGAGGGCGTTCATCTGGCCCATCGTCAACGAGACCCAGCGAATCTCGCTCGAGCAGTACCAGCACGGCTTCAGCGTTCAGGGCCCCGACGTTAACTACATCAACACCAACGTCGATGTCGCCATTCAGTTCCGCGTCGGCGGTGACCCCGATTCGGTGCGTCGCGCTGCGCAGCTGTTCCAGAGCACGCAGAAGAACCTCGCCAACATCATCGCGGCCGCCATCGAGGGCCACGTGCGGTCGATCATCGGCGAGCTCACCTTTCGGGAGATCACCAGCGACCGTGCCCGGTTCAAGGGCCTGGTGGTCAAATCGATCAGCGCCGACTTCGCCGAACAGGGCATCATCATCGACACCCTGAACATCAAAGATGTGACCACACCGGGATCGAACTACCTCGCGAACCTCGGGGCCGCCGAAACGGCCAAGGCGCAGCAGGAGGCCGCCGTGGCGCAGTCCGAAGCCTTCCGTGCCAGCGAGTTCGCCCGGATCGAGTCGGAGGAGCGTGTCGCAGAGCGCGACAAGGCGCTCGCGCTGAAGAAAGCGTCGATCAAATCGGAGACCGACCGCGCCCAGGCAGAAGCCGACGCCTCCGGCCAGCTCGCCAAAGCCAATCAAGACAGACTCATCGCCGAGCAGGAGCGCCAGGCGCTCGCCGAGCAGGCCCTCGTGGAGCAGGAACGACTCGAGATCTCCATCCGCAAGCCGGCGGAAGCCGCCGCGTACGCCAAGGTGCAAGACGCCAACGCCCAGCGCGACAGCGCGAACGCCGCTGCCGAATCCGAGGCGTTCCGTCGAAAGACCGTCGCAGAGGCGAACAAGAGTGCTGCCGTGCTCGACGCCGAGGCCTCGGCCGCCACGGTCACCCTTGCGGCAGAAGCCCAGCGCTCGAGTGCCAATGCGGTCACCGAAGCCGAGGCCTACCGCCGGGAGACGATCGCTGAAGCCAACAAGAAGGCCGCCCTGCTCGACGCAGAAGCGACCGCCTCCTCTGTGACGCTCACCGCCGATGCAGACGCGGCCGCTACCAATGCACGAGGGCTCGCGGAGGCCGCCATCACCCGGGCCGCCGGTCTGGCAGAAGCCGAATCGATCAAGGCCCAGGCCCAGGCAATGGAGAGCTACGGCAATGCGGCCACCTCGATCGAGGTCATCAAGCGCCTGCCAGAGATCGCCCAGAGCATCGCGGGCGCATTCGCCGGCATCGACAACTTCACCGTGATCTCGAAAGACGGCGCCTCGGCCGTCGGCCAGCAGATCACCGACATCGCCAGTGACGTGCCGGCGCTTGTCAAGAACCTCACCGGTTTCGACCTCACCTCGGTGCTCGCCGGCATGGCGGGTGGCGCAGCCGCTTCGACCGTGCTGAAGGATGACCGGCCCTCCGCTTCGTGACCTGAAGTCTTGACGCGGCACTTGTTTTTTGCAAGCGTTAAGTCACTTCGCACGCGACAGACCACCGAGAGGGATTCACCATGCCGACAATGTTCGTCAACCTGCCCGTCACAGACCTCGAACGCGCCAAGACGTTCTACACGGCGCTCGGATTCACCATCAACCCGCTCTTCTCCGACCACAACGCGGCCTGCGTCGTCGTCGAAGAAGATCACAACTACTTCATGATCCTGACCCGGGAGTACTTCCAGACCTTCACCGACCTTCCGATCGGCGACCCGGCGGTGAACCCGTCGGTCTCGACCGCGATCTTCCTCGAGACTCGGGAGGCAGTCGACACGGCCGTGGCCAACGGGGTGGCTGCCGGCGGAGTCGAACCCAAACCGGCTTCAGACTACGGATTCATGTACCAGCGCCAACTGAACGACCCCGACGGGAACTTCCTCGAATTCGGCTGGATGGACCCGGTCGCCGCTGCACAGGGTCCCGAAGCGGCGATGGCCCAGCAGGACTGAGGTCTGATGGCTGCACGGGATTACGGGCAGTATGGCGGCGTCTCCAGCGCGCTCGAACTCGTGGGAGAGCGCTGGGCGCTTCTGATCATCCGCGACCTTCTCGTTGGGCCACGTCGGTACGGAGAGCTTGCCGGCGGGCTCGCCCGGATCCCCAGTAACATTCTGGCGGCCCGGCTGAAGGAGCTGCAGGAAGGCGGCGTCATTCGCCGTGTGCCGCACTCACGAGTCATCGTCTACGAGCTGACGCCCTACGGCCGCGAACTCGAGCCGGTCATCCTCGCGCTTGGTGCCTGGGGCTTCAAAGCGATGGGTGACCCGCGTGAGGCGCAGATCATCACCCCTGATTCGATGACGATGGACCTCCGCACGGCCTTCCAACCGCTGGTGGCCGCGAACCTGCCGCCGACGGCCTATGCGGCCCAGCTCGGCTCCGCTGAGTTGCTCATCCGTGTCAATGGTTCGGCGCTGGATGTCACGCGTGGTGGCGGCCAGGCTGACCTCGCCTTCACCGCCGGTGCCGACATCCGCCGGCTCATTTCCGGCGAGCTCACCCCCGACCGCGCGATCACAACCGGCGTTGTACTGGTACTGGGCGGCCACAACGAGCTCCTCGAACGTTTCGCGACCACCTTCCACCTCGCTGCCTGATCTCAGAGGTGGAGGAGACGAGACTGCGTTCCGTGTGAATGGAATCAGGCGCGGACGGGAGCCGGGGTACGCGAGCGCCGGATGCGACGTGCCTTGCCCGCCGTGAGGGCGAGACCCACGAGAACGCCCAGCGTCGCGCCGATCGAGTTCGAGATGATGTCGCGAACATCAGAGACCCGGCCCGGGAGGAAGAGCTGGGTGAACTCGATGCCGCAGGTGAGCGCAGCGCCGACGATGATGGCGAGCCACCACTGGCGCCGGCCGAACAGCAGCAGAAAGAACAGCCCGATCGGAAAGAACATCGCGATGTTGGCGGTGAACTCGACGCGGTCGTAGGTGATCCACTCGGTGCTGGCGTGCCGGCCGAAGAAGCGGATGGCCTGGTACAGCAGGCCCTCAGCCTTCGCATCCAGCGGCTGCGGGCCCAATGTGATCCATGCCACGACTCCGAGATAGGCGAGCGTGAACACGCTGAGCGCGGGGTGGCGTCTGAACATGCCTCCCAGCATGCCCGATCACTCTTGGTGTTCGTTGAATGCGGGCCGTGTGGCGCCTATCGGTCACGGGGTAGGGGTCCGCGTCGGGGTTGCGGTGCTGGCCGGGGTGTTCTTCGTGAAGGTGTCAGTGACAAAGGTCTGGAAGGCCGTCTGGTCGCCCACCGCGCCCGTGTACGCTGCTCCATCCACCAGAACGAGTGGTGTGCTGGTCAGTGTCGTTGTGCTCGAATTCGGCACTGACGACTTCGCGCGTGCGGTCGAATCGCCGACCCAGTTTGCAAACCCGTCCGACGTGATGCACGTCGACACGGCAGCGTCTGTCACCCCGGCCGTTGTCACCAGGTTCACCAGATCGGCGTCGCTGAGCCCGGCGCTCGCGATGGTCGCGTGGTCGGCGATAAGAGCGTTGTGAACGGCGAGCACGCTGTCGGGTGAGGTGTTGGCCACGCAGGCGATGGCGTTCGCGGCTCGTGCTCCCGGGTCGTTGCCGTCAGTGCTCGCGAGAGCGACAGGGTGGATCTCGAGTGTGGCGTACCCCTGTTTCACCCAGCCCTGGATGGCCGCGCCGTTCGTGGTCTCGAAGGTCGCCGCGTCGGCGTTCGAGTAGTCGATGTATTCGACAACGGTGAGAATCCCGTTCGTCGTGTCGAGCACGCTGGGGGTCGGCTCCTGGCCGACGGCCAGGGCACCGCTCTTCGTCGCCGTGACGTTCGTGCCGTCGCCCACCATGACGATGCCGTCGCTGGCCATGTTCGCTGGGCCGGCGAGCCCAGCCCGCACCGTGTTCACCGTCACGAGTGTGCCGACAGCGAGCAGAGCCACCCCGACAGTGATCAGGCTGGTGCGCAGGATGATCGTGGTGCGCTTCTTGCGTCGCTGCTGGTCTTCCCGCTGAATCCGCGCGAACTCCCGTGAGAGGGCCTTGCGCTCCTTCTTGGGCAGACCGCGCAATTGCTCTTCGTAGATGTTGACGCGCGCCACCCAGGCTCCTCGATTCCCCGGCGGGGCAGGATCGCCGCGCCCTCAGACAGGCCGAACATACTGAATCGCTCTATGAGGGAGCTATGGGCCATCTGGGAGGTCACTCAGCGAGCGAAGGGCCGATGTGTCCGCGGCACCTACTCCTCGGGTGCGAGAGCTTCGAGGGTCTGGATGCTCGGCACGAAGTAACTCGACCCGGTGACGGCCTTCGAGAAATCGAGGATGCGGTCGTACTCGCCCACCGGGTCTCCGATGAACATGCGCCTCAG
The DNA here is from genome assembly GCF_018889995.1 of Subtercola sp. PAMC28395. Lineage (NCBI taxonomy): Bacteria > Bacillati > Actinomycetota > Actinomycetes > Micrococcales > Microbacteriaceae > Subtercola > Subtercola sp. PAMC28395. The sequence continues at coordinate 2,044,297 of NZ_CP076547.1, forward strand.
CATGTGGTCGATGACCCAGACCTTGCGGGCGTAGCCGATGAAGTAGGTGCCGAACTCGCCGTGGCCTGGCCGGCCGAAGGGCATGTTGTCGCGGAGGATCGCCTGTTCGACGCCGTTCTCGTCGACGATGGTGTTGAGGCTCCGGTGTGATTTCCGGGGCGCGGCCGCCGGCACGTCGTCTTCACGTTCGACGTTGTCGATCTTGGAACGACCGATGATCGACTCCTGCTGCTCGGTCGTCAGGCCGCCCCAGGCGGAGAGGTCGTGCAGGTACTTCTGCACCACGACGTAGCTGCCGCCAGCGAATTCGGGGTCTTCGTCACCGATCAACGACGCCTCGGCCATCGACTCGCCGGTCGGGTTCTCTGTGCCGTCGACGAACCCGAGCAGGTCGCGCGCGTCGAAGTACCGGAAGCCCTGCACTTCATCGACGACCGTCACCGCGTCGCCCAGTTTGTCGAGAATGAGGCGCTCCAGCTCGAAGCACAGGTCGGCCCGCTCAGCCCGGATGTGGAAGAGCAGGTCGCCGGGCGTCGAGACGGCGGTGTGAACCGGGCCCGGAATCACGTGGAACCGGTCGAGCTGCTGGGGTTTCGAGGCCTGGTCGAACCGCGACCAGGCCTCGGCGCCGATGCCGACGTTGCACGAGAGCCTGCCGCCGAGGTCGCGGAACCCGACCGTGCGAACGAGTCCGCCGATGTCGGAGATGACCTCGCGCACGACGAGCGCTGCCGCGGCGGCACGTTCGATGGTGACGACGAGAAAGACCGCTGCAGACGACAGCGGAGCGTTCACGCTCTGCGGCTCGATCGGTGCGCGGGCCCAGGTCTGATCATCCATGGAGTGAGTGTATTGCCAGCCGGTGCCGAGGGGGAGAAGACGAGTCCGAGCGCTCAGATGGCGCGCACCGAGTTGTTTCGGGCGTCGTGGGTCAGCTCAGCCAGGCCGAGGGCTTCGAGAAGGGGCGGAAGGTACATGCCGAAGCGCCCGCGGTACCCCTTGCGCTGGCCGTACCAGCCACCGACGGGATTGTCTTCTGAGCGACCCCAGGCTTCCACCGATCCCTCGGCAGCCGATTTCAGTTCGTCGGCCGCACCGAGCGGAACCCAGTCACCCTGCGCTTTCAGCCAGCTGTGCAGGTCGTCGACAGCCCGTGCATCGTAGGTGAGTTTGGTCGAGCCGACCTGGCAGACCAGCAAGGGAGGGTCTGTCGTGTCGTCGCGGTACATCGTGTACGACGAACTGCCAGGCGCAGTGACGAGCTGCCACGGGTCTTCTTTTGTTCCTGCGCCGACTGCGGCTGTGGGTTCTGCTGCCATGATGGATCTCCTTCGAACAGGGCCAGTATGGCAGGGTGGAGGCCATGGGTGAAGGGTGATCTCTGCGCCGGCCGAGGTGGTCGTGTTCCTGGCCGTTGTGACGGCGCCGCAACCCTCGCTTCTTCGCCTTCTCGAACCTGCCGAACACGAGCGCGCGTCGGCCTTCGTGCGGCCCGGCGACCGCGATCGATTCATCACCTCTCACGCGCTGCTGAGGCTCGCCGCGGGCGAGGTTTTCGGTGTCTCGGCGGTCACAGTGAATCTCGATTTCACGTGCCGGGTCTGTGGTGGCCCGCACGGAAGGCCGTCGATCGCCCAGCCAGCTGTGCTTCCAGGTTCACCGAGCCGATATGCGCTTTCGCTCTCGACGTCAGCTGACCGGGTGGCGGTCGCTGTCGCCAGAGTGGGTGATGTCGGGGTCGACATCGACCGCGTGGATGCTGCACAGTTCTCCGGCTTCGACACCGTCGCCCTGACCGCCCGCGAGGTTCGTGCCGTCGGGCGGCTCGGTTCCGGTGATGCGGATCTCGCGCGGTCGCAACTGTGGGTCCGCAAGGAGGCGGTGCTCAAAGCAAGCGGTCACGGGTTACGGAGGGAACCGCGAACCATCGATGTCTGGGCGAAGGGCAGCACACACACCGGATCTGTTGACCTCGACATCGCCGCGACCTCGAACACTTCGCGAGTCCGATGGATCGACCTCGACACTGGTGTGCCCGGTCTTGCTGCCGCGGTGGCCAGGGTCGGAGCCGAGCCGGTCCACGTCGTCGTCAGAGACGCGGAATTCCTGCTGTCGGCCGGAACTACCTCAGGGTCTCGCTGAAGCAGTCGACTGCACGGCTGAACTCGGTGAAGCGCAGCATGTTCCTCGGTGCCGACAGCTTGAGAACGTCGAAGTACCCGTTCGTCTGCTCGATATAGCCGAGCACGCTTTCGGCGTTCGTTGTGGGGATTCGCCTGTCGCAGACCTGCCATTCGTGGTCAGAGATGACCGAGATGCGAATGTCGCCTGAGAGCGGAATGTTGACCTGGCTGAGGTGCGTCAACTGAGTGGTCACATCAACCTCCTTCGGTTAAGTGCTTGTGTTGAGGCAATCATGCGCACCACCCCCCGACAAGGGGTTGACAGGGCTCTCAAAGCCGAGACACAGGATCCTGGGCGGGCTCGTGCACAGGGATTGGAGCGAACGCCGAGGGTGGGCGATACTACCAACGTGGACACCGTAGATGTGGTCGTGGTCGGAGCCGGGCCGAATGGCCTCGCGGCCGCCGTCACGCTCGCGCGCGCGGGACTCTCTGTGCGCGTGTACGAGCGGGCCGACACGATCGGCGGTGGGGCGCGCACCAGCGAACTCACGCTGCCGGGGTATCTGCACGATGTGTGTTCTGCCGTGCATCCGATGGCCCTCGCTTCGGAGTTCTTTCGGCGGTTCGGGCTGGCCTCGCGCATCGAGCTTCGTCTGCCCGACGTCGCGTACGGGCATCCACTCGACGGGGGCAGGGCAGGCATCGCCTACCAGAGCATCGACGAGACGGCCAGGGGGCTCGGTGTCGACGGCCCGGCCTGGAAGAGGCTCTTCGAGCCGCTCGTGGCCCGGTGGCAGGAGCTCGCCGAGTTCACGGGCGGCTCGCTGCTCCGAGTGCCGCGCAACCCACTCGTGGCGGCGCAGTTCGGCGCCCGGGTGCTGGAACAGGGGAGTCCACTCTGGGGCCTGCGGTTCGAGAGCGACGTCGCCCCGGCCATGCTGAGCGGGGTGGAGGCACACGCGATCCTGCCGCTGCCCGGCCTGGCGCCGGCCGCGGCAGGGCTCATGCTGGGCACACATGCCCATGGGGTCGGTTGGCCCGTTCCGGTCGGGGGCAGCCAGGCGATCGTCGACGCCATGGCGGCCGACCTGCTCGCGCACGGAGGCGAGATCGTCACCGGCACCGAGATCACCTCGCTCGGCGAGCTGCCGCCCTCGAAAGCGGTTCTGCTGGACGTCTCACCGCGGGCTCTGCTTCGGCTCGGTGGCGACCGTGTACCGGTGCGGTACGCCCGACGCCTCGAGCGATTCCGGTACGGCAATGCTGTCGCCAAGCTCGACCTGGCACTGTCAGACCCCGTTCCGTGGGCCAACCCCGAACTCCACAGGGCCGGCACGGTTCATGTGGGCGGCACGCACGCCCAGATCGCCCGCGCTGAGGCAACCATCGCGGCGGGCAAGCACGCCTCCCGACCCTATGTGCTGGTCTCGCAGCCCAGTACGATCGACTCGTCGCGCGCGCCAGAGGGCAGGCACGTGCTCTGGGCCTACACGCACGTGCCGAGCGGGTCGAACATCGACCAGACCGAGACGATCATTGCCCAGATCGAACGGTTCGCGCCCGGCTTCCGCGACACGATCCTCGCCTCCACCAGCAGAACGGCCGTCGGCGAAGAGGCGATGAACCCCAACTACGTCGGCGGTGACATCTCGGCGGGTGCGGCGACGTTCGGGCAGCTGCTCAGGCGCCCGACGCTGTCGCCGCACCCGTGGCAGACGCCGATGAAGGGCGTGTACCTGTGTTCGTCGTCGACCTCACCCGGCCCCGGCGTGCACGGCCTGGCCGGCTGGCACGCGGCGCGGCGCGCGCTCGCGGTGGAGTTCGGTGTCTCGAAGGCGCCCGAGCTCGGGCTGTGACCGCTCTGTCGCTCATTCACACATCCGCTCGGTAGTTCCCCGGCGGTGCCCGCAACCGGACATCGTGACCCGCGCTCGTAGACTTGCAGGTATGTCTGAGAGCACCCCCGCGCACACGTCCCCGAAGTCCACGGCTCCGGATGCTGCACCCACCGGTGCCCGATCACCCCGTCGGGCAGCCGCACCCCGCACCATCCTCGTCGCGGCCGCACTCGATGTGGTGCTGCTGCTCGTCTTCGTGCTCATCGGGCGGAACAGCCACGATGAAGGATTCAACGTGCTCGGCGCGCTCAACACGTGGTGGCCCTTCCTTCTCGGTCTCGCCGTGGGCTGGGCCGCGACGCGGGCGTGGCGGTATCCGTTCGAGGTCGTGCTGCCGGGCATCCCGATCTGGCTTTTCACCGTTGCCGTCGGCATGCTCTTCCGCACGCTGACTGGCCAGGGGGTCGCCGTGAGCTTCGTGATCGTGACGCTCATCGTGACCGGAGTGTTCCTTCTCGGGTGGCGCCTGCTCGCCCGGGTCATCGTGAAGCGCCGAGCCCGTTCAGCGCGGTGACCTCGCCCGCGCGAACCGAGGGGGCGGCCATGCCTGTCGTCTCCGGTGCGCCCGGAACGCTTGACGCACCGGGGGCGATGGCAGCGGCGGGGCATCTGCAGCCGGCCATCGGCGTCAGCATCACCCAGTTCTCGGTCATCCATGCGCTCATGTCTGGGCTCTACGACGGGGTCTTCCCGGCAAGTCAGGTGCTGGCGGCGGGAGGCTTCGGAATCGGGTGCGGGCATGCTCTGAACGGTGAACTCGTGTTCGTCGACGGCGAGATCTTTCGCTGCACTTCAGACGGCAGCGTGAGCCGCGTCGACGAGAGCGAACGCGTGCCCTTTGCCGAGGTCTCGGTCTTCGCTCCGACGTTGAGCACGCCGCTGGGCGGTTCCGGGCCACTCGACCGCACCGGGTTCGAGAGCCTGGTCGCGTCACTCCTGCCGAGCCGGAACCTCTTCTACGCCATCAGGGTCGACGGTGACTTCGACCGGATGCTCGTGCGGGAGCCCATTCGCCAGCATCACCCATTCCGCCCGTTGCTCGAGGTGATGCAGACCCAGAACGAGAACGAGCTCGGCCGCACCTCCGGCTCGCTGGTCGGCTTCTGGGCGCCCTCGATCTACCAGGGCATCAGTGTCGCCGGGTTCCACCTGCACTATCTCGATGAGGGCCGCAGCGTAGGCGGGCACAGCCTCGACTATGCGATCTCGTCGGGCACACTGACGATGCAGGCCATGTCGAGCCTGACCGTCCGGCTGCCGCACACCCCCGAGTTCGGCGCTGCCGACTTCGAATCGATCGACGACGACCTGGCCATCCGCCGCGTGGAGCAGTCCCGCTAATTTAGCCAGCGACGCGCCGCAAGATTATGCAGGGGTGCGTAGCACAGCGTCTTTCCGTGGTGCTTCGTGTTGAACTAAGAAGCGCGTGTCGTGGCGCGCGTAGCGCGACGCGCCGCAAGATTACCAGGGGGAGGGTTTGTAGTCCTTCAGGAAGACGCCGCACAGGTCTTCTCCCGCCTCGCCGCGCACGACCGGGTCGTACACCCGGGCCGCACCGTCGACCAGGTCGAGGGGTGCGTGAAAACCTTCCTCGGCCAGACGTACCTTCGTCGGGTGCGGGCGCTCATCCGTGATCCAGCCGGTGTCGACACTGGTCATCAGAATGCCATCGGTCGCGAACATCTCTTTCGCACTCGTGCGCGTGAGCATGTTGAGCGCGGCCTTCGCCATGTTGGTGTGCGGATGCCCTGGCCCTTTGTAGCCGCGTGCGAACACACCCTCCATCGCCGAGACGTTGACCACGTAGGCCCGGCCTGATCTGGCAGCGGCAGCAGCCTCTGCCATCGACGCTCGCAGCTTGCTGATCAGCAGGAAGGGGGCCGTGGTGTTGCACAGCTGCACTTCGAGCATCTCCAGCGGATCGACGTCGTGCACCGCCTGCGTCCAGCTGTTCTCATGGTGTACGTCGGGCACGAGCCCACCGGCGTCGATCGCGGTTCCCGCGGCGAGCCGTTCGAGCGACGACGATCCTGCGGCCAGCGCGAGCCCCGAGAGTTCGTCGGCGCTGAGTTCATTCGGCGTGAGCCCTGCCTCGAGCAGCGCAGTGCCCAGCAGCTTCGACCCGGCCAGTTCGGCATTCGCGTTGGCATCACTCGCAGCGCCGGCACGAGCAGCCCGTTGAAGCAGAGGGTGCGCGGCTACCGACGCCGCCAGCGCCTGCGGGTGCGCATCGTTGGTGTGCCCGAACGTGATCATCTCGGGTTTCGGCCCATCGGGCAGCGGTGCCAGTTCGGCCTCGGCCAGTGGCGCATACGACCCCGGTGAGCGTTTCACCGTCTGCGCTGCGTTGTTGATGAGAATGTCGAGCGGCCCGGCCGCGGCCACCGTCTCGGCCAGCCCGATCACCTGGGCGGGGTCGCGCAGGTCGATCCCGACCACGCGCAAGCGATGAAGCCAGTCGCCCGAGTCGGGCAGGCTCGAGAACCGGCGCACGGCGTCGCGCGGGAACCTCGTCGTGATCGTGGTGTGGGCGCCGTCGCGCAGCAGCCGCAGCGCGATGTACATTCCGATCTTGGCGCGGCCGCCGGTGAGCAACGCCCGCTTGCCTGTGAGGTCGGTGCGGGCATCCCGCTTCGCGTGGCTCATCGCAGCGCAGTCGGGGCACAGTTGGTGGTAGAACGCGTCGACCTGCGTGTAGTGCTGCTTGCAGATGTAACACGGGCGCGACTTGATGAGGGTCCCGGCGCTCGGCGCACTGGTGATCGCTGCGAGCGCGACACCGCGGGTCTCGTCGTCGATGCGGTCGGGAGCCCCTGTCGCTGTGCCCGCGATCACGCTTTTGTCGGCGGCCTGGATGGCTTCGCGTTTCTCGTCGCGCCGATTCTTCTTGACCGACTTGAACATCTTGGCGGTGGCGCGCCTCACGGCCACAAAATCCGGATGCTCCTCGTCGAGTTCGTGCAGGCTCGCCAACACGCGCAGTGCCACCTCGAGCTCGGCGGGGTCGATGGCGGGCGTATCGGCGGGTTCGGGCGTGTTCTGGCTCATGGGAAGAGCCAATTCTATCGTCAGCCAGCGGGGGCTGCGGCCTTCTCGACCGCGGCGATGGCAGCCTCGATACCGCCGCTCCAGGGGTCGCCATGGCCGGGAAGCACCCAGGTCGCGCCTGTGGAGATCAGGGCCTTCAGCGACGCCACGGCCTGCTCTGGTTCGTCGGTGAACGGCGCGGGCTGCGGGCCCTTCGTGCCGGTGAGCACGTGCCGCGTCGTCAGGCCGTCGCCCACGAACACGGCGTCGGCGACGGGTGCGAAGATCGCGATACTGCCCTCGGAATGCCCGGGCAGTGCAATGATCTCGGGCTGACCCGGCAGGTCGAGGGTTTCGCCGCCATGGAGCTCCACAACGTCGGTGAGGTAGGTCGTGCGCAATCCGCCCTTGCGGAGCGAATAGGCGAAGAACCCGAGCGTGGCGCCGAATCGCATCGTCTGTTTCGCGTTCGCCGGCTTCGGGCCGCCCTTGGCTCGGCTCGCGTCTGCGGAATGCACGTAGACGGGAACGCCGTGGTCGCGGTGGAGTCGTTCGGCGAACCCGATGTGGTCGGAGTCGCCATGGGTGAGAATCACCCCTTTGATGTCGGCGACTGTGCGCCCCATGGTGTCGAGTTCGGCCAGAAGGTCGTGCCAGAGCCCGGCGAGCCCGGCATCGATCACGGTCACTCCTTCGGGGGTGTCGATGAGGTAGGCGGCAATGATGTGATTGCCGATGCGGTGAAGGGAAGGTCCGAGTTTCATGATGGCTATGCTACATAGCCATCATGGCTATGGTCAATAGCTATACTGCTGATATGCCCACTCCAGACAGAACCTCCCTCGACGCGATCGTGCTCGCCGCATGCGAACTCCTCGAACACGACGGGGTTGCCGGGCTCACGATGAACGCGGTCGCACATCGGGTGGGTGTGCGCCCGCCCTCGCTCTATAAACGAGTCGAGAGCCGTGACCAATTGATCCGGTTGGTCGCCGAGGCGACGCTCACTGAATTGGCAGCCAGGTTGGATGCTGCCACCAGCCCGCGGCAGCTGGCGAACAGTTTTCGTGCGTTCGGCCACGAGCGACCCGCCGCGTTTCAGCTTGTGATGGCCCCGGGTGCTGGAATACCTGTTGCCGGCATCGAGTTCGGCGTCGCCGCAAGCGCTTCGATCCTCAGGGTCGCCGGCGAGCTGGCCGGAGAGGCTCACGCACTCGAGGCAGCGCGCACCCTCACGGCCTGGGCGGCTGGTTTTGTCGGCATGGAGCTGAATGGTGCCTTCCAGCTCGGCGGCAACGTCGACGACGCCTGGCAGTTCGGCGTCACCCACATCGTCGCAGCGATCTCGATGCCCTAGTGCCCGCGGGCGATCCACTCGTCGAGTGAGGGAGCTTCCTGACCGATCGTGGTCGAGTCGCCGTGCCCGGTGAGAACGACCGTTTCGGCCGGCAGGGTGAGCAGCTTCGCTGTGATCGACCGGATGATCGTGGGGAAGTCACTGTATGAACGCCCGGTCGCCCCTGGCCCGCCGCTGAACAGGGTGTCGCCGCTGAAGACCGTACCCAGGGCTGGGGCGTAGAAGCAGACTGCACCCGGGGAATGCCCGGGCGTCTGGAGCACCTGGAGCTCGACCCCGGCGATCCGGATCACTTGGCCGTCGACCAGGCCGGCATCGGGCATCTTGTCGGGGTAGACGGCGTCCCACAGCATCCGGTCGCCGTCGTTGAGAGAGACCGGGGCCCCGGTTGCCGCCTGGACCGCAGCGACGGCGTCGATGTGGTCGTCGTGGGCGTGGGTGAGCACAATGGCCCGGAGCGCGCGGTCACCGATCGCCGTGAGGATGGCATCCGCGTCGTGGGCCGCATCGATGACGACGCACTCGGAGTCGTCGCCGACGATCCAGACGTTGTTGTCGACATCCCACGTTCCACCATCGAGGCTGAAGGTGCCACTGGTGACGAGGTGCTCGATTCGGGCCGGCATCAGAGCACGACCACCGAGCGGAGCACGTCGCCGCTGGCCATGCTGGCGAAGGCCTGTTCGATGTCTTCGATGCCGATGCGTTCGGTGACGAACTCGTCCAGGGGCAGGCGGCCCTGCAGGAAGAGGTCAGTCAGCATCGGGAAGTCGCGTTCCGGCAGGCAGTCCCCGTACCAGCTGGACTTGAGCGAACCGCCGCGGCCGAAGACGTCGAGAAGGGGGATCTCGAGCATCATGTCGGGGGTCGGTACCCCGACGAGCACGACTGTGCCGGCCAGGTCGCGCGAGTAGAACGCCTGCCGCCAGGTCTCAGGCCGACCAACGGCGTCGATCACGACATCGGCGCCGAACGTCTTCGTCAGCGCCTGAACGGCGGCGACCACCCCCGCCTCGTCGAGGCTGCTGGAGTCTATGACGTGGGTTGCGCCGAGCTTCTGCGCCTTCACGAGCTTCTTCGCGTCGCGGTCGATGGCGATGATCGTGCTCGCGCCGGCGAGCCGTGCACCCACGATTGCGGCAGTGCCGACACCGCCGCAGCCGATCACCGCGACAGAGTCGCCGCGCCCGACGTTGCCCGTGTTCATTGCGGCGCCGAGACCCGCCATGATTCCGCAGCCGAGAAGGCCGACGGCTGCGGGGTCGGCATCGGGGTTGACCTTGGTGCACTGTTTCGAATGCACGAGGGTCTTCTCGGCGAACGCGCCGATACCCAGGGCAGGGCTCAGTTCGGTGCCGTCCTCGAGGGTCATCTTCTGGGTCGCGTTGAAGGTGTTGAAGCAGTACCAGGGCTCTGCCCGCACGCAGGCGCGGCATTCGCCGCAGACCGCACGCCAGTTGAGCACCACGAAGTCGCCGACCTTGACGTTGGTGACGCCGTCGCCGATCGCGCTGACCCTGCCGGCGGCTTCATGGCCAAGCAGGAACGGGAAGTCGTCGCTGATTCCACCTTCGCGGTAGTGATAGTCGGTGTGACAGACCCCGCAGGTCTCGATGTCGACGACAGCTTCACCCGGGCCCGGGTCGGGAACGACGATGTTCACCAGTTCGACGGGTGCGCCCTGGGATCTGGCGATGACGCCGGTCACTGTTGTGGGCATGGGGGCCTCCTTCAGGCGTTGCAGCACGTGCTCGCATCACCCTACCTTCCGAACGATTCTGCGAGTCTGTGAGGAGGTGCGCGTATCAGCGCCCCTGTTGCAGTCCTGTTCTCCTGCGGACGGGTAGTCTGTGGGCATGCGCTGGGGTCGACTCTATTTCGCTGTGCAGGCGATCGCTGGGCTGGCCTGGTGGATCGCGGTGTTCCTCTCACCCGTCGTGCGTGAGGCTACGCTCGGTCAGCTCAACCCGACTGTCGTCGCTGTCTTCGACATGCCCCTCTTCGTGATCGCCTCTGCGTTAGCTGCGTTCGGGGTGAGGCCCGCGGCAGTGGTGAGCACTGGCTGGACGGGCGTCGTCACTCTCGGCTTGGCGACGTATGCCACGGTCACCACCGAAGCGGGTTGGGGTGTGCTGGCGATGGGCGCGGCGACGGTGGGTTCGCTGAGTGCCCTGTGCATCATCCTGTTCGGCCGTGTGCCCACCGAGTGGCTCATCAACGGCCCATTTGCCTTTCGTTCAGCCACGACGAGGCCGAAACCCGCGCGTCACGTGGCATCGACGTTCGGGCAGATCGCGGTCTTCTGGGGGTTGTTCCTGGTTGTCATTCCGCTGGTGATTGCGGCGCTCGAGCAGCGCTGGCGAGTCGGGCTCCCGTTTCCGGCGTTTGCAATTCCGCTCGGCGTTGCCGTTCTCCTCCTTGCCAGCACCCTCGGAATCTCCTCGGGGGTGATCATGTCGACGCTCGGCGACGGCACTCCACTGCCGTCGGCGATGGCCAACAGGCTGGTGATCGTGGGCCCCTACCGCTGGATCCGCAACCCCATGGCCGTCTCCGGCTTCGTTCAGGGTGTCGCGGTCGGCCTGATCCTGGAGTCGTGGCTTGTGGTTGCCTACGCCGTGGCCGGCTCTTTGCTCTGGAACTACGCCGTCAGGCCGCATGAGGAGGCAGACCTCGAGCAGCGTTTCGGCGACGAGTTTCGTAGCTACCGGGACGCGGTCCGCTGCTGGGTACCCCAGATCCCGAAGCCCTAGCAGTCACGTGAGATGAGACTGCACGAATTCCCGTGGTTAGTATGAAGAAATGTCGTGTGCACCTGTGGCTGTTTGTAATACAATCAGTCCATGAAATTCACGCGGTTCGAGATTGAACTGCTTGCTGACGATTGGCCCTTTGAAATCGACCATCAGGTCGCTCACCTGTTCAAGCATCCGAAGCTCGGGGTGCAGGACATCGCCGATATCTGGGCGAGCGACCCGCTCTTCTATCCTGCTGAACCTCCAGCACACTGGCTGATGGTCGCCGAGGTCGAAGGTCGAGTGCTGATGGTTCCGTTGGGGGTTGGCGAGGATGTACAAGGAGGATCGATGAATACGAAGATGACGCCCGACGAAGAGTTCGAGTTCTACGCCAAACCCGAGAACCAGGTGCCGACTGGCCCCGCGGTTCGTCGCCGCAAGCGGTTGAGCGAGCCAGTACCTGTGCGATTTCCAGACGATTTGCTGCAGAGAGTTCGGGAGAAGGCCGAGGCAGATGATCGGTCGGTTTCGAGTTGGATCCGTCGAGCAGTGGAGCATGAACTCGACAGGAACGCGAGCTGAGGTGAGCCCTCGGTAAGGCATGATCGAAGGATGACGGATGCCCAGCTCGACTCGCGCCTGTCGCTGATCAACTACCTGCCCGACGTCGCCGCCGACGGTGATGCCGGTACCGCCGCCCAGGCCGACCCCGACGAGCTCTTCGAACGCTTCAGCGAGTACACACTCTCGCGCGGCCTAACGCTGTACCCGGCGCAGGAGGAGGCGATCATTGAGATCGTCTCCGGCGCCAACCTCATCCTCAGTACACCGACAGGCACCGGAAAGTCGCTGGTCGCCGTAGCGGCACACTTCGCAGCCCTCGCCGATGGTCGCCGCACCTTCTACACCGCTCCCATCAAAGCGCTCGTCTCCGAGAAGTTCTTCGCTCTGGTCGAGATCTTCGGCCCGAGCAACGTCGGCATGGTCACCGGCGATTCGAGCGTGAATCCCGACGCACCCATCATCTGTTGCACCGCCGAGATCCTCGCCAACATCGCGCTGCGTCATGGCGCAGATGCCCCTGTCGACCAGGTCGTGATGGACGAATTCCACTTCTACTCCGATCCCGAGCGCGGCTGGGCATGGCAGGTGCCCCTGCTCACCCTCCCGAACGTGCAGTTCATCCTCATGTCGGCCACCCTCGGCGACGTGACCTGGCTCTCGAAAGACCTGACCGCGCGCACCAATCGCGAAACAGCGGTGGTCACCGGCGTCGAACGACCCGTGCCGTTGAACTACTACTACGCCACGACGCCGGCCCACGAGACGGTCGAAGACCTGCTGCAGACCGGCCAGTCCCCGGTGTATATCGTGCACTTCTCGCAACTGGCTGCGCTCGAGCGGGCCCAGGCGCTGTCGAGCATCAAGATCGTGAGCCGAGAACAACGGGATGCGATCGCCGAGGCGATCGGTGACTTCCGTTTCACGACGAACTTCGGCCGCACCCTCTCGCGGCTCATCCGTGCCGGAATCGGGGTTCACCACGCCGGCATGCTGCCGAAGTATCGCCGGCTCGTAGAGCAGCTCGCCCAGCAGGGCCAGCTGCGGGTCATCTGCGGCACCGACACACTGGGTGTGGGCATCAATGTGCCCATCCGTACCGTTCTGCTGACGGCGTTGACGAAGTTCGATGGCACGCGGATGCGCCAGCTCACCGCTCGCGAGTTCCACCAGATCGCCGGCCGCGCCGGCCGCGCAGGATTCGACACCGCGGGCACTGTCGTGGCGCAGGCGCCAGAGCACGAGACAGAGAACGCCCGTCTTGTAGCCAAGGCGGGAGACGACCCCAAGAAGCTCAAGAAGGTCGTGAAGAAGCGCGCACCGGAGGGCTTCGTCTCGTGGGGGGAGCCGAGTTTCAACCGGCTCATCGCGGCCGAACCAGAGACGCTCACCTCGAGCATGCAGATCACCCACGCGATGCTGTTGAACGTGATCGGGCGTGGGGGAGACGCGTTCACCAACGTGCGAAAGCTGCTCGAAGACAACCACGAACCGCGTCACCGTCAGCTCGACCTCGATCGACAGGCGCTGGCGATCTACCGAACGCTCCGAACCGCGGGCATCGTGGAGCAACTGCCACCGGATGCCGATGGCCGGGTGATCATCCGTCTCACCGTCGACCTGCAACCGAACTTCGCGCTCAACCAGCCGTTGTCGCCGCTCGCGCTCGCGGTGTTCGACCTGCTCGGCCCCGAATCGCCGACGTATGCGCTCGACATGATCTCGGTGCTCGAGGCCACGCTCGACGACCCGCGGCCGGTGCTCTCAGCCCAGCAGTTCCAGGCCAAGGGCGAGGCCGTCGCGGCAATGAAGTCCGAGGGCATCGAGTACGACCAGCGAATGGAACTGCTCGAACAGATCACGCACCCCAAGCCTCTGGAGGAGCTGCTGGCTGCCGCCTTCGAGACCTACAAAGCCTCGCAACCGTGGGTCGGTGACTTCGAACTCAGCCCGAAGACCGTGGTGCGCGACATGTACGAGCGGGCGATGACGTTCAACGACTACATCGGGTACTACAAGCTGAACCGGTCAGAGGGGCTGGTGCTCCGGTACTTCTCCGATGCTTTCCGCGCGGCGCGGGCGACGATCCCCGACGAGGCGAAGACCGAAGACCTGCTCGACCTCATCGAGTGGCTGGGCGAGCTCGTGCGCCAGGTCGACTCGAGCCTGCTCGACGAGTGGGAGGAGCTGACGAACCCCGCCGACATCCAGGGTGAGGCCGACGAGGTCGCGTCCCATGGTCGCGGGGTCACCGCCGTGCTACCGCCGGCACCTCGCAGCGTCGTGTCGAACGCGCGGGCATTTCGGATCCTGGTGCGCAACGAACTCTTCCGCCGGGTGCAGCTGGCTGCGCTCGACAAGGTCGACGACCTGGGCGAGCTCGACGGCCCCGGCGGCTTCAGCCGCGACCGGTGGGCTGATGCCCTCGACGGCTACTACGGCGAATACGACTCGATCGGCACGGCCGGCGACGCGCGCAGTGCTTCGATGCTCACCATCACGGAGGGCTCGTCGGTCTGGCGTGTACGGCAGACCTTTGACGACCCTGCGGGCGACCATGACTGGGGCATCGACGCCGAGGTCGACCTCGCGGAGTCGGCCGAGCAGGGCGTGGCGATCATCCGGGTGACGGGCGTCAACCGCCTCTGACTCCAGTTTCCGCACCTGCGGCGATATAGTCGTATTCATGCCGCAGATCAGGATCAGGGATGCCGCGCTCTACGTTGGCGTCAGTGACGACACCGTGCGCCGCTGGGTCGACAATGAGCTGTTGTCGAGCAGCAAAGACGACTCGGGCAAGACGGTGGTCGACGGCTTCGAACTGGCCCAGCTGGTGAAGAAGAACGCCGTCGCGATGGCCGACCCCTCCGGAGTGGGGCGGTCTGCCCGAAATTCGTTCGTGGGGCTGGTCACAGCGATCACCATGGACACGGTGATGGCCCAGGTCGAACTGCAGTGCGGGCCCCACCGCGTGGTTTCGCTCATGTCGAGTGAGGCAGTTCGCGAGCTGGGACTCGAGCTGGGCTCCGTTGCCGTCGCTGTCGTGAAAGCCACGACGGTCATCGTTGAGACACCGATGGGAAAGATGTGAAGAGGATCGTTCTGCCGGGCCGCACGAAGGTGGCCAGAAGAGTAGCTGCCACGCTGGTTGCCGCAGCTGTGCTCACGGGCGCGGCCGCCTGCACCTCCACGTCGGCTCCGGTCGGCACGGCGGCCGCTGGGACGGCTTCGGCCACAGCGACCCCCACGCCGACTCCGAAGGGCACGATCGTCGTCTTCGCCGCCGCTTCGCTGAAGCCGACCTTCACGGCGCTTGCCACGAAATTCGAAGCCGCCAATCCGGGCACGACCGTCACGCTGAACTTCGCCGGTTCGAGTGATCTCGTCACGCAGATCACCTCCGGTGCACCAGCAGATGTCTTCGCGTCTGCCGACGCGAAGAACATGAAGAAACTCACCGACGCCTCGGAGATCATGGGAACACCGGTGAACTTCGCCACCAACACTCTCGAGATCGCGGTGCCGCTCGACAATCCGGCCCATGTCTCCAGCTTCGGCGACCTCGGTAAAGCGAGAGTGAGAACGGTCATCTGTGCGCCGCAGGTGCCCTGCGGCGCAGCCACAGCGACCATCGAGACCGCAACCAGCGTGACGATCCCTGCTGTGAGCGAGGAGTCGTCGGTGACCGATGTGCTCGGCAAGGTCGCCTCGGGTGAAGCCGACGCCGGGTTGGTCTACGTCACCGATGTCAAGGCATCGGGTTCCACTGTGCTCGGCGTACCGTTCGCCGAAGCGTCGCAGGCTGTCAATACCTACCCGATCGGTGTCGTGGCAACGACGAAGAACCAGACGCTCTCCGAGGCGTTCATCGCCTATGTGACCGGCTCTGTGGGCCGGGGTGTTCTCCAGGCGGCGGGTTTCGGTGCCGTCCCTTAGCGTGCTTTCCTCCGCCCGTTCCCGCCGACGTTCGCCGGCAGGGTGGGCCGGCAGCTCGGGTGGCGTTCCGCGCTGGGTGATTGCGGCGGCGATCGTGGGTGCCGCGTTCGTGCTGCTGCCCCTCGTCGCGATCGTCACACGCGTCGACTGGGCCCAGTTCATTCCGCTGGTGACGTCGCCGTCGTCGCTCGACGCCCTGTGGCTGAGCCTTCGAACCTCGCTTGCCGCGACCATATTGTGCATCGTGTTCGGAGTGCCCCTCGCTCTGGTCCTGGCCCGAACCCGCTTCACCGGGCAGAAGGTGCTTCGTTCGCTCGTGTTGCTCCCGCTTGTTCTGCCACCGGTGGTCGGCGGAATCGCGCTGCTCTACACCTTCGGCCGGCGGGGGCTTCTCGGCGGCGCGTTCGACGTGCTGGGCATCCAGATCGCCTTCTCATCGACCGCCGTCGTTCTCGCCCAGACCTTCGTCGCGCTGCCGTTTCTTGTGCTCAGCCTCGAGGGCGCGCTGCGCACGGTCGGCACGCGCTACGAAGCCGTGGCGGCAACGCTTGGTGCTCGCCCCACTGGCGTGCTGTGGAGGGTGACTCTGCCCCTGGTGGCCCCCGCCGTCATTTCGGGTGCAGTGCTGTCGTTTGCCAGGGCACTGGGCGAGTTCGGCGCGACACTCACCTTCGCTGGCAGCCTCCAGGGTGTCACCCGCACCTTGCCTCTCGAGATCTACCTGCAGCGCGAGACTGACCCAGAGGCTGCCGTTGCTCTCTCGCTGGTGTTGGTGATCGTTGCCGTGCTCGTCGTTCTGCTCTCGCACCAGATCGCCACTCATGCGCGGTTCAGGCTCGAGGCCACGCCGTGACCTTCACGATTCGAGCGCGAGTGGATGCCCGGGGCTTCGACCTCGAATTGACCGTGGCCGATGGCGAAACGGTCGCCGTCCTCGGGCCGAACGGCGCCGGCAAGTCGACGCTGCTCGCCATCGCAGCAGGACTCCTCACGCCCGACAGCGGCCGTGCCACACTCGACGGCCAGACGCTCTTCGACCTGCCAGGCACGCGCAGAGGTGCCTCTGTCACTGCAACAACCACCAGCGTCACCACCGCCACCGACGTCACCCGGGGCGGCGGCGCTGCCCCTCGCTCTGTGTGGATCGCTCCGCATGCCCGCAGTATCTCGCTGCTGGCACAGGAGGCGCTGCTCTTCCCGCACCTCAGCGTGCTCGACAATGTCGCGTTCGGCCCGCGCAGCCTCGGGCTCAGCATCCGCGAGGCCCGCCGCTCGGCGATTCGCTGGCTCGACGAAGTGGATGCCCGTGACCTCGCTGCGCGCAGGCCGACCGAACTCTCGGGGGGTCAGGCCCAGCGCATCGCCCTCGCTCGTGCGCTGGCGTCGGAGCCTTCGCTGCTTCTCCTCGACGAACCGCTCTCCGCCCTCGATGTGGCAGTGGCGCCGACTCTCCGCAGAACACTCCGGAGGGTTCTCGAGGGCCGCAGTGCCATCATCGTCACCCATGACATCCTCGATGCCTATCTGCTCGCCGATACGGTCGTGATCGTCGAAGACGGGCGCATCGTCGAACAGGGTTCGACGGCCGAGGTGTTCGAACGGCCCCGGAGCGGTTTCGCCGCTGACCTCGTCGGTCTCGTGGTGGTGCGAAGTGACGGCGAGACGCGTGCGGTCCGGCCCTCGGCGGTGACGCTGTCGCTGGCCGAACCTGTGCTGCACGCCGACAGAACCGTGCTGATGGGCCAGATTCGAGACATCGAACCGCGCGGTGACGTCGTGCGTGTGCACTCCGAGAGTGTGGCTGCCGACCTCCACCCACGGCTCGCTGCAGAGCTCGACCTCGTTGCCGGGCAGCGGGCGTGGTTCAGCTTCGTGACGGCCGACGCGGTGGCATACACGGGTGCCCCGACCGCCGGTTGACCACCTCAGGCGATGAGGCGTGAACCCGACAGGTCAAGCAGCACCACGTCGATCAGCGCGCTGGCGATGATCAGCTGGAACAGCAGCCTGCTCGGTGGTCGGGTCAGCACCAGCCATACTCCGAACGCCGCGATCACCAGCCCGATGGCAAAGCCGATGAGGCCGAGAAGGCTGGGTGCAGCAGCGGCGACTGTCGCATCGCTGTAACGGGAGGGTGCGCCCGGCGCACCTCCGGCGGCTGGCATCAACAGGCCGCCGAACGTGACCATCACCGAGGCCAGAAGAAGCGAACCGAACGCCACCAGGCCAGACCCGACGCGACCCAGTCGGTGCGGCAGCCCGTTCACCCCTGCGGCCCGGTCGTCCTCGAGGTCGGGAAGCACATTCGCAAAATGGGCAGCGAGCCCGAGCAGGGAGCCCGTCGCGACCACCCACCACGCCGCAACGGCCGGGGGAGTCGCTGCGAGCGTGACCACCATCGGCAGTAACCCGAAACTCACCACGTACGGCAGCCACGAGTACTGCGTCTTCTTCAGCCACAGGTTGTACGAGAGCCCCGAGGCCGTCAGAACAATGCTCGCTGCAGCAGCGTCGATACCCAGTGCGAACGACAGCGGGATGACCGCCAGTGCGGCCACGATGAACGCCGTGCGCACGGTCGAGACGGCGACGGCCCCGGTTGCCACGGGCTTGTCGGTTCTGCCGGCATCGACGTCGCGCCGGGCATCCAGCCAGTCGTTCGACCAGCCGATTGCGAGTTGGCCGGCCAGGATCGCAGCACCCACGGTGGCAACGCGAACAGGCGCGAGGCCGATCGTGATGGAGAGAATGACCGAGAGAGCGGTGACCGCAGCAGTCGGGCCGGGGTGACACGCGGCGATCAGGGCCAGCACCACATTGTCACCCCTTTTGGGGGTGCGGCGGGGTGAACCGATTTCCGTCACTGTTCCTCCCGTCCCGATACTGTGGGTGCGTGCAACGTCGACTGTTTCTCATTTTGGCCGCCACCGGCGTTGTGGCGACTGCGACGGCGTGTGCATCGACGCCTCAAACTACCCCAGTCGCGGCAGGCGCGACACCCCGCGCGCCGGTGACGCGCACACCCACCCCGACCGCAACGCCCGCACCGATGCCGACACCCACCCCCACTCCGACACCCGTTCCGTCGCAGAGTGCACCGGCACTGGCCAAAGTCGCCATCCCCGAGGGTGTCATGACCGACCTTCCGGGAGAGGGCAAGCTCCTCGCCTGGACGGTCGATGACGGCTCGAACAGCGAGGTGATTCGCAAGTACGTTGAATTCGCGAAGAAGACGGGCACCCGGCTGACCTTCTTCGTGAATGGCACCTATCCCGGCTGGACGGAGAATGCAGAACTGTTGCGCCCTCTCGTGAAGACCGGCCAGATCCAGCTCGGCAACCACACCTGGGATCACGCCGACCTCACCTCGCTCTCTGACGACGGCGTCATCGACGAACTCCAGAAGAACCACGACTTCCTGATGAACACCTTCGGGGTGGATGCCCGGCCCTTCTATCGCCCACCATTCGGTTATCGCAACCACCACACCGACCATCTCGCAGCGAAGATCGGCTACACGACGCCGGTCATGTGGTACGGCTCGCTGTCAGACAGCGGATTGATCACCGACCAGCAGGTGGTCGACTTCGCGACACAGTGGTTCCTGCCGCAGCACATCGTCATCGGGCATCTGAACTTCCTGCCGGTGACGGAGGTCTTCCCCCAACTCGAGAACCTGATCACCAGTCGCGGGTTGCAGACCGTCACACTGAACGATGTCTTCGTTCACTGAATTCGCTCCATGAGCAGCCGCGTTGCGTGTCGCTGCCGGGCGACACTCAGTACCAGTGCGGGTTCGTGTTCTGCGAGTGCGCCCAGGCTCCGCACGGAGTGCCGTAGGAGCGGGAGATGTACGAGAGCCCCCAGTTGATCTGGGTCTGGGCGTTCGTTCGCCAGTCGGCGCCGGCCGTGGCCATCTTGTTGCCGGGTAGTGACTGGGGTATCCCATAGGCCCCGCCGTTCTCGTTGTAGGCGTTCACGCGCCAGCCGGACTCGCGGTTCCACAGCAGCACCAGGCAGGAGAACTGGTCTGAGCCCCAGCCCATCGACGCCACCCGGTCGGCGGCGTAGGCCTTCGCGGCGGCGGGATCCACCACCACCGAGCCCGGCGGCAGTCCCTCGCTGCTGCCGGAGCCAGAACTCGAGCCCGAACCCGAACTGGCGGCCGCTGCGGCGGCTGCGGCCTGCTGCTGGGCCAGGATGTTGGCAGCCTCGATCTGCCCGAGCCGGTACGACTCGACGATCTGCGCCGTGGAATCCTGCAGCGCCGCGAGCTGGGCGTACAGCACATCGCTCTTGGCTTTCTGGTCGACCACCTGTGCATCGGCCGCCTCTTGTGCCGCCTTGGCGTCGTCGGCCGCCTTCTGTGCGGCAGCAGCGAGTTCGGTTCGGGCGTTCTCGGCGACGGTGGCCTGGTCTTTGAGTGTCGCTGCCAGGTTCTGCGAAGCGGCGGCGAGGTCGCTGAGCTTCGCCGACTGCTCGGTGAGCTTGCTCATGGTGCCGAGCCTGTAGAGCAGTGAGCCCGCGTTCGAGCTGTCGAGCAGGAGCGTGGCACTCGAGCTTCCCCCCGAACGGTAGAGCGATGCTGCGATTGCCCCGACCTGCTTCTGGGCCGCCGTGGCCCTGGATTGGGCATCCGTCGCCCGCTGGTCGGCCGTCTGGGCGATCTGGGTCGCTGCCTGCAGCTCTGCGGCGGCCTTCAGGTATTCGTTGCCCTTCTGCACGGCCTCGTCACCGAGCCGGGCGGCCTCATCTTCCAGCTGACCGAGCAGCGAGGTGATATTCGTCACCTCTGCCTGTTTCGCCGCCTCATTCTGTTTCGCTGCGTTGACGTCGTCCCAGCTCGGATAGTCGGTGCGAACCGCAAGCTGGCTCAGCCGGCCGGTGAAGTTGATGAATGCCGCAGATTCGGCCGAAATGGATGCCCGGGCCGACGTATGCGCGGAGAGCGCTGTCGCGGTCAACGGGGAGGCGACGCTCGCGGCGACGGCCAGCAGAGCCCCGGCGAGAAGGCGCGCCGAACGAGACATGGCTCTACGCTACGTGCAGGACCGTCGTTTCGTTGTGCCTCGACGGCGCGTTGCCGGATTCAGGTGGTGTGGGCCGCGTGGGTCTCAGCGAAAATCGGGTCGCGGGTGCGGCTGCGCTTGAGTTCGAAGAAGCCGTCGTAGCCGGCGACAGCGACGACGCCGTCCCAGAGGGCGAGGGCCTGTTCGCCGCTCGGTGCCGGCGAGATGACCGGGCCGAAGAATGCCACGCCGTTGACGGAGACGATCGGAGTACCGACGTCATTGCCGACGAGCGCCATTCCTGAGCCGTGCGATTCACGCAGCTGGGATTCGAAGGGAAAGGGGTCTGCCGTGGGGTCCGATGGCGCGTACGAAGCCAGCTCGGCGGGCAGGCCGGTTTCAGTGAGGGACTCTGCAATGACAGCGTCGACATCGGAGCGCTGCCCGAGGTGGATTCGCGATCCGAGTGCATCGTAGAGCGGCTTCACAACCGAGTCACCGTGCAGCTCCTTCGCCGCGGCCACCAGCTGTGCGTAGCGGAGGGCGCGCGGAAAGAAGGCCCGGTAGCTCTCTGACACGTCGTTGTTCTCATTGAGGATGGCGAGGCTCATTATGTGCCACGAGACGTCGAGGTCGCGAGAAAGCGCCACCTCGTCGACCCATCTGCTGGTCATCCAGGCCCACGGGCACGAGGGGTCGAACCAGAAGTCGACACGCGTTGTTGGTGTAGTCATGACTTCATGTTCTCATCTCGTTGTGACGGAATGTTTCAGACTGCGGGAATAATGTGGATAGTGAATGCATTTGTATAGATAATCGATAGCAGGTTGTATCGACAACTATTCTTGGATGAAACCGACGGAAAGAGAAACCATGACTGACAGCTACACGATCCCCGGACACAAGGCCGGCACCTGGACGATCGATCCTTCGCACAGCGAGGTCTCGTTCAGCGTTCGCCACCTTCTCATCAGCAAGGTCAAGGGCAAGTTCGAGAAGTTCGACGCCACCTTCGTCACCGGAGAGAGCCCCCTCGACACCAAGCTGACGGCGACCGCAGAAGTTGAGTCGATCAACACCGGCGACGCAAACCGTGACGGCCACCTGCGCACCAACGACTTCTTCAACGCTCCCGAGTTCCCGACCATCACCTTCGTTTCGACGAGCGTTGTGCCGAACAAGGACGACCTCGCGGTCACGGGAGACCTGACCATCAAGGGTGTCACCAAAGAGGTCACCTTCACCGTTGAGTTCGGTGGCTTCGGCAACGACCTCTACGGCAACTACAAGCTCGGCCTCACCGCGAAGACGGTCATCAACCGCAACGACTTCGGCGTGAGCTGGAACGCTCCCCTCGAGGCCGGTGGAGTGCTCGTCGGTGACGACGTGACCATCACGATCGACCTGCAGGCTTCGCTCCAGGCGTAGTTTCATCCTGTAATCGACAACCGCCGTCCAGGTTCGAACTGGGCGGCGGTTCGTCGATGGTGCAAGCCGCCTGCGCTCTACTGGTGTGGGGTGCGATCAGCGAAGCTCGCGGCCGAGAAAATCTGCATATCGTGAGGCGCGCTTGCGGATTCCGCCCGTCTGAGCGGAGGAGAACTCCGCGAACGGCTCGGGCGTCACGGCAACCTGCGTGCTTGTCGCCGTGCGGGACCACGTGCCGACGACAATGCCGCCGGAGACGACCGTCGGCAGGAAGATGCCGTTGTTGCCGGGCACTATGCGCTGGCTGTACTGCTCATCAAGCGCGGCGCGGCGGTCGGTGTAGCCGAGAAGGTACTCGTCGAAGCCGGGCAGCAGGTCAACGGATGATCGGCTCCCCCTGCTCGCGGAGGCACCCTGCAACCCCTCTGCCAACCAGTAGGTCTGGCCGTCGTAATCGACCGTCTCGAGCCTGTCGGCGGCGATCTCGAGCCCACGTTTCGCCTCAGGAACCAGCAGTTTCGACCACCAGAGAAAGTCCTTCAGCGTCGCCGGGCCGTGGCTGCGAAAGTAGCGGGTGGCCAGTTCGCCGAGGCTCTCGTCACGATCGAGGCTTCGTGGTGCTGTCACCCACTCGTCGAGCAGTACGAGGGCCTGCGCTGAACCGCGCATCGGGCCGAAGCAGATGGTCTTTGTGTGGGCGAGGTACCAGAGCAGGTTGGAGCCGCGATTGGTGTCTGTGGCGATACCGGCCTCAGCGAACCTCGCGAAGAGCTGGTCCCTCGTGAGCGCCACACCCCCAGCCAGGCTCTCGACGGCTACCGCACGGGCTGCTTCGAAGACGGTGTCGTCGAGGCCGAGCTGGCGATGGCGGGTGCGGGCACCGGCGACCATTCGCGCGGCTGTGAGGTCGAGCTTCCACCCCAGGTCTTCGCCTGCGACCAGGTGCAGGGTGCCCCTGAACGGCCAGGATCTCACTACGGCGCCGCTGTTCAGCGCGTCATCGACCGTCGTGAGCGTGCTGCCTTCTGCGCGGAGGCCGACTGACCACTTGACACCGGGGAGGTCCTGCGCCTGCATGGCCGTCATCCAGCGCACCACGTCGACCGGTGAGGCTTCAGCCGTGTCGAGACCGGGTGTGGGCGAATCCGGGCGCTCGATGCGCTGGCTCAGGAGCCGGAGGCGTGTCAGCTGGGTTCGGGTTGCAGTCGGCATGGCTCTCTTCGGTTTCTCTCGGGTCAGAGCACGCCCAGCCGGGTGAGCTGTGCGGCCAGTCCGGATCCGTCTGGGGCGAACATCCAATGGGCCCTGGATCGTTCTGAGAGCGATTCTGCTTTCGATCGACCGCCCGCCAGAACCGCTTCGCTGGGGGAGAGCTGCCTGATCGCGATGGCCGCGACACTCTCGGGGTGCTGCTGGGCGAACTCGCCGTAGATCTCCTCGTCGTGCTGGCCGTCGTCGCCCACGAGGAGCCACTTGGTCGCGGGGAACTCCTCGGCGAGCCGGTGCAGGTTGTCGCGCTTGTGCTCCCGGCCGCTGCGAAAGAGACGGTCGTGGGTCGGCCCCCAGTCGGTGAGGAGCAGCGGGCCGGACGGATAGAGGTTTCGGGAGAGGAAACGGGTGAGGGTGGGCGCGACGTTCCAGGCCCCGGTGGAGAGGTAGATCGTCGCTGAACCGGGGTGGGCTGCAGAGAGCCTGTCGAGGAGCACAGCCATGCCGGGAGTGGGCATGCGGGCGTGTTCGTCAAGCACGAAGGTGTTCCACGCCGCAAGAAGTGGCCGCGGGAGGGCGGTGACCATCACGGTGTCGTCGATGTCGCTGACAACGCCGAACTTCGATGCGGGGTCGATGATGAAGATCGGGGCTTCAACAGCCTGGGAGTCTTCGGCCTGCAGGGTGATCGAGTGCCAACCGGGTGCGAGATTCGCCTGGATCTTCGCGTCGACGACGCCCCCGCGATCTGCCGAGACCTGATGCACAACGCCGTCGATCGTCACCGTCACTTCGACATCGTTGATAGGTACGGCAGTGAAGCTCCGCCATCCCCGCACCATTTCGTCTCGGCGGCCGATCAGGGGCAGCTTTCGCCGCGGCTTCCTGTCACGCGTCAGCAGAACCCGGCTGAGCACCCGTATCCAGGTTGTCGACCCGTAACCGGTGTAGGGGATCACGGTGGTGTGGTAACCCCTCTTGCGAGCGCGGTTCTCCCGGAACTCGTGGATGGCGTCTTCGACGCGTGCGGCCCGGTGCAGGATCAACTCCGGCGTGACCTTGCCGGCCGAGAAGGCGTTCGCGTGCACGCCGGCAGCGCCTGCTGCAGGGGGTACGGAGGGGTTCGACTCGTCTGGCACTTCCTCAGTCTGCCAGACTGTGCGGTTGCCGCGTCGAGGTGACCGATGCCCTTCCGGGGGAGAACGCTTCGCCAATCGGCAGCAATTGGCTCTCAATTTGCTGGCAAACGCAACTTAAAATTCCCAGACACAATAAACCTGAGCGCGACTCAGGCGAAGTGTAAGTAACATGAGAGTTACTTGTAACAACGAAGGGGATTGGCAGAAACGTGTCGCTCAGCAAGCTCATAGACGAAACCCTGCTCGAAATGGTGAACGTTCGGAACGAGCCGGTCCAGGTCCGCAGTTCCACGCGTATCTCCGCCCTCGTAGACGCTGCCGCAGAAGTCGTCGATGAGGTGGGCGTCGAGCGTATGACGACGGCCATGGTCGCCGAGCGGGCCGGTGCATCGATCGGAACCGTCTACCGGTACTTCCCTGACCGCATCGCTGTGCTCTCGGCACTCAGCCTGCGCAGCATGGACCGTTTCCTGCGCCAGACGCGCGAGAACATCCTTCGTGAGAAGCCAGAAACGTGGATCGACCTGATGATGGTCGCGTTCGACACCAATGTCGAGATGCACCGCACAGAGGTCGGTTTCACCTCGATCCGCCTGGGCGATCTCGTCTCCTATCCCGACATCGAGAGCCAGGGCATCCGTTCCGAACGTATCGCGGGCGCGTTCGCTGAGATCATCACGCAGGACTTCGGTGTGACAGGTTCGGCCGAGCTCACGCTTCGACTCGAGATGTCGGTCAACATGAGCGATGCACTCGTCACCCGTGCATTCATCGGCGAGAAGAACGGTGACGCGCGGATCATCGCCGAAGCGCGGTCGATCGTGCACGGGTACCTGTCGGCGGTTCCGAGCACGTAGACCGTTCCGGGCAGGTAGAGCCTCACAGCTCGGTGCGGCTTCGCTGCGTCCTGCCGGGCTGGCAGGCCCCTTCGGCAACAATTCGTCAAGGCCCTGCGCCTGCCTTTGCCAAGCGTTGAAAATAGTGTTTTGCTTGGCCGACACCGCAAACGACGAATGGGTACCGGCATGATCGAGTTCCGAACGGTCACCAAGCAGTTCGCCGACGGTACGGTCGCAGTCGACGATTTCAGCCTGGTCATCCCGGCCCGGCAGACCACCGTGCTAGTCGGTTCTTCGGGTTCGGGCAAGACGACGCTCCTGCGAATGGTCAATCGCATGGTCGACAAGACCTCCGGTGAAATCGAGATCGACGGCGAAAGTATCTACGCGCTCGACCCAGTGAAACTCCGGCGCAGCATCGGCTACGTGATGCAGAACTCCGGGCTCCTGCCGCACCGCAAGGTGGTCGACAATGTGGCGACGGTGCCGGTGCTCAACGGGGTGAAGAAGTCGGATGCCCGGCAGCACGCACTCACCCTGCTCGACACGGTCGGGCTCGACCGGTCCCTGGCAGACCGCTACCCGAGCCAGCTCTCTGGTGGCCAGCAGCAGCGTGTCGGCGTTGCCCGTGGGCTTGCTGCAGACCCCAACATTCTGCTGATGGACGAACCCTTTGGTGCGGTCGACCCCATCGTGCGGGCCGAACTGCAGCAGGAGCTCATCCGTATCCAGCGGGAGCTTGCGAAGACGATCGTCTTCGTCACCCATGACATCGACGAGGCGTTCCTGCTCGGCGACCAGGTTGTGCTGCTCGAGAAGGGCGGGCGGATAGCGCAGGCCGGCACGCCGGCTGAGATCCTGTCGAACCCTGCCAGCGATTTCGTCGCCACCTTCATCGGCGCCGACCGTGGCCGGCGCGCCCTGCGTGTCGAGGTCGTGAACGGCCGCAATGTGGTCGTCGATGCAGACGGACGACCGACCGGAGTACTCCAGTCATGAAACTCCGGGCAACGAGAGTCACCTCCGACCGATTGAGCCGGCGCCGGGCCGAAGGACTCGTGCAGAGCTGGGCCGCGTTCAGGCGGGGGCTTTCGTGAACTGGGTGACCAACAACTTCGGGCTCATCTGGAGTCTGACGCTCGACCACATCGCCCTGGCGGTCCCGCCGATCATCCTGGGCCTCATCATCTCGATTCCCCTCGGCTGGCTCGCCAATCGCTATCACGCCTCACGGGGGATTCTGCTCACCGTGAGTGGGCTTCTCTACACGATCCCCTCGCTCCCGCTGTTCATCGCCCTTCCTGCCCTTCTCGGAACCGGCATCCTCGACCCGGTCAATGTCGTCGTCGGACTGACGATCTATGCCGTTGCGCTCATGGTGCGTTCAGTGGCAGATGCACTGGCGGCCGTCGACCCAGGCGTGACGCAGGCAGCTACGGCTATGGGTTACTCGACCTGGGGCCGTTTCTGGCACGTCGAGTTCCCGCTGGCGGGGCCCGTTCTTCTCGCGGGACTCCGAGTCGTCTCGGTGAGCACCGTGAGCCTGGTCAGCATCGGTTCGGTCATCGGCGTCTCGAGCCTCGGCTACCTCTTCCTCAACGGCCTCCAGCGCAACATCGTCGCCGAAGTTGCCAGCGGCATCGTGGCGACGTTGGTGATCGCCGTGGTGTTCGACATCATTCTGGTGCTGGCCGGGCGCATCCTCATGCCTTGGAACCGGGCTGACCCGAGAGCCAGCGCGAAAGCGCGCGAACGGGCTGTCGTTGGCGCAGTGACAGCGGGCGGTGTCTGAAGCGATGGATCTCTTCCTTCAGGGAATCGCCTGGATCTTCGACCCCGCGAATTCTGCTGGGCCCGGCGGCATACCCCAGCGCATCGCTGAACAGCTGGCCTACACCTTCGGGGCGGTGGCCATCGGCGCGGTCATCGCCGTACCGATCGGCCTTCTCATCGGGCACACAGGTCGCGGGCGGGACGTGGCCGTCTCGCTGTCGGGCGGCCTGCGTGCCCTCCCGAGCCTCGGACTGCTCATCATCTTCGCACTCGGGATCGGAATCGGGTTCAAAGCACCGCTCCTGACGTTCGTGATCCTGGCAATTCCACCCGTGCTCGCCGGGGCCTACGCGGGCGTCGAAGCTGTCGACAAACGAACAGTCGACGCGGCGCGCGCCATGGGTATGACCGAATGGCAGATACTCACGAAGGTGGAGCTGCCGCTGGGTCTTCCTCTGCTCATCGGGGGACTCAGGTCGGGCATCCTGCAGGTGGTCGCCACGGCCACGCTGGCGTACTTCGCCACGGGAGGTGCCCTCGGTGTGTTCATCAATGAGGGCCTCAAAACGCGCAACTACGCCGAGCTCCTCGGGGCGTCGATCGTCGTGACCGCGCTTGCATTGGTGCTCGAGGGCATATTCGCGTTGTTGCAGAGGTTGGTCATACCACGCGGTGTCACCGCGGGACGTGTCACAGATGTCCGTGCGAGGTCAACCAGACCCCGCGCGGTGGTGGGTAATTCCATCCGAGAAGGGAAATAAGAATGTTCACAGCATTGAAGAAAGGCCGTATCGCCGCACTCGGCGTTATCGCGGTCAGCGCGGCCGTCGCGCTGGCAGGGTGTGCGTCGGGGAGCAGCAGCCCTCTGGGCTCGACATCGTCGGCAAGCGAATCCGCCGGAGCGATTGTCGTCGGCTCACAGTCGTACTACTCGAACGAGATCATTGCGGAGATCTACTCTCAGGCACTTGAGGCCAATGGCCTGACGGTGACCCGCAAGTTCAACATCGGCCAGCGCGACGCGTACCTTCCCGCACTGCAGAGTGGTGAAGTGACGCTGTTCCCCGAATACACGGGCAACCTGCTCCAGTTCTTCGACAAGACGGCAACGGCCACCAGCGCTGACGACGTCTACGCCGCGCTGAAGACCGCGCTTCCGGCGAATCTCACTGTTCTCGACCAGTCGCAGGCTGCCGACCAGGATTCGTACAACGTCACGAAGGCCTTCGCTGACGCGAACGGTGTCTCGAGCATCGGCGACCTCTCCAAGGTCTCGGGTGTGACTCTCGGTGGCAACGCAGAGCTGGCCACCCGCCCCTACGGCCCTCCCGGGCTACTGAGCACCTACGGCGTCACGGTGGGCTTCACCCCGATTGACGACTCCGCAGGCCCACTGACCCTGAAGGCGCTCCTGGACAACACGATCCAGGTGGCCAACATCTACAGCGCAGACCCGAGCATCGGTTCGAACAACCTGGTGACGCTGAGCGACCCGAAGCACCTGTTCCTCGCTTCGAACGTCGTGCCGTTGATCAACAAGGAGACCGCGACCCCGCAGGTGACCGAAATCATCAACAAGGTGAGCGCTGCGCTGACGACAGCCGACCTCGTGGCCATGAACGGCCAGTCGACGGTCGACCAGAAGTCGTCTGCTGACATCGCCAAGGCGTGGCTCGCCAACGCGAAGCTGTTCTGATAGGCCGCACCCGCAGGGTGCACTGAGCTGACCGCACGTGAGCCGGTCGGGTTCCTCCTCATCTGGAGCAACCCGACCGGCTCTCTGTCGTTGTTGCTCAGCTACGACGCGAGAAGCAGGGCCGCGGGAATTGCCAGCAGCAGGAGGGTCACGACGACGATCACGCCCCGCATGGCCAGGGGGAGCTGCGGCTCAGGGTGCACGAGCCGATCGACCCTCACCGACACGGCGCTCAGGCCGACGAGGTGTTCGCTCCCGGTGCCGGCAACAGCCTCGGCCAGGGGCTGCGCCACGATGGTGTTCGTCTCAGCCGATCCGACGAGCGAGATCGCAAGCGCGAGAGTGAGGTCGTCAGTGGTTCGACGGCTCTCGTCGTCGGCGAGAAGTTCGACGAGCAACGAGACGGCGGCCTGGGCACGGGTGGCAATGGGGAACCAGGGCAGGGCGCTTCGCCAGGACTGGAACGCGAGGAGCACGAGGTGGTGCTGCTGGCGCAAGTGCGCGCGTTCGTGGGCGATGACGGCTTCGAGCTGCTCGGCGTCGAGCAGTGAGACCAGGCCCTCTGACAGCACGGTGACCGTTCGGGCACCGGGCAGGCAGTACGCGACGGGCGCGGGCGAGTCGATGATGTGAGTGCCGGGTCGGCCCTGAAGCGGGGTGCTGAGGAGCTCGACGAGCGAGCGGTGTCGTCGGCGCTGTCGTTCGGAGCGTACGGCAGTGACCAGCAGGTTCAGGAGGAGGTGCGCGGTCAGAAGCAGGGCGCTGCTGAGGGCGAAGATGTGGATGATCCCGGTACCCGGCGGAAGCGGTCCGGAGAGAATCAGCGGCGGGAGCGACACCAGTCCCCGGATGAGGCTGGAACTGAAGGGAATCAACCCGAATGTCAGCAGGGACCCGATCATCGACAGTCCACCCGCGACAGCGATTGTCTGCCAGATCAGGAGTGCAACGCCCGGTGAGCGCCTCGGCCAGTGGGCATCGGCCAGCATGACGGGCACAGGCCACGCCAGCAGTATTGCCACGATGGCGAGAATGATCGACGCGACTAGCACGCGCCCAGCGTAACCGGACTCAGCTGTGTGGCGGCCTCGCCTGTGTCATTCATCGTCGCTGGAGAATGCGCGTCAGGCCTCGAGTGTCGCCTGTACTTCGCTCTGGGCTGCGCGTTCGCTCAGCAGCAGTCTCAGCGTCTCGGCCTCCTGCGGAGTGACCTGCCCGACGAAGTGCGCCAGCGCTGCGGCCCGGTCAGGTTCGGCCCCGAGGACCTGGTGAAGAAGATCGGCGGTGTGGTCGGCCCTGGTGGTCACCGCGTAGTAGAGGTGAGGGCGAACCTTGCGGTTGCGGTCGACGAACCCCTTGCGCTCGAGCCGGGAGAGAACCGTGAGCATGGTGGTCAGCGCAAGGTCGTTGCCGGCACTTGTCTTGTGTGCGAGCTCGTCGCGCAGCTCGGCCGCAGCCACCGGGGCGTCGCTTGCCCAGAGGCGCTCCATGATGGATCGTTCGAGTTCACCGAGGGTTGGCATGAGTACAGGTTACTGCCTTTCAGAAAATTGTTCTACACTCTGTAGAAATCTGTTCTTCTACACAATGTAGAACTATCGCATCAGGCTGGAAACAGCCTTGATGCCACCGGTGAATCTCCCTGCTCGGCCACTCTTCGAGGAGCACAGTGAACGACCTGCTCGACCCCCTTCTGCTCTCGCGCTGGCAGTTCGGCCTCACCACGATCTACCATTTTCTCTTCGTGCCGCTCACGATCGGTCTGGCACTCACGGCCGCGATCTTCCAGACCGCGTGGGTACGCACCGACAAGGTGAAGTACCTCCAGCTGACGAAGTTCTTCGGCACGATCTTCCTCATCAACTTCGCGATGGGCGTCGTCACCGGAATCGTGCAGGAGTTCCAGTTCGGAATGAACTGGTCGGACTACTCGCGCTTCGTCGGCGACGTCTTCGGTGCTCCGCTCGCGCTCGAGGGTCTACTGGCGTTCTTCCTCGAGGCGACGTTCATCGGGCTGTGGATCTTCGGCTGGGACCGCCTGCCACGAAAGCTGCACCTGGCCACCATCTGGGTCACAGCGGCGGCGAGCATCCTCTCGGCGTACTTCATCATCGCGGCGAATGCCTTCATGCAGAACCCGGTGGGCTACGAGATCAACGCGGCCAAGGGCCGGGCCGAATTGACAGACATCTGGGCGTTACTGACGAACAAGGTCGCCCTCGCAGCGTTCCCCCACACGATCTTCGCCTGCTTCATGGTGACGGCGGCCCTGATCGTGAGTGCCGCGGCGTGGCATCTCTCGCGGAACCAGCACCTCGACACGATGCGTCCTGCCCTGAAGTTCGGGCTGTGGATGATGGTCATCGCCGGCGGTCTGACGTTCCTCTCGGGCGACCAGCTGGGCCTGGCCATGGTGCAGACGCAACCGATGAAGATGGCGGCCGCCGAGGCGCTCTACAACACCTCGACCGGAGCGAATGCCTCGTTCTCGCTGTTCACCCTCGGTACGCCCGACGGCGTCAGCGAACTCTTCTCGATCCGCATTCCGTACCTGCTGTCGTTCCTGTCGACGCACACCTTCGACGGCACGGTCGAGGGCATCAACGATCTGCAGGCCCAGTACACGACCCTCTACGGCCCTGGCGACTACACCCCGGTCATCTGGGTGACCTACTGGGCGTTCAGGTACATGATCCTGTTCGGTGCGATCTCGGTGGCGACTGCGGTGGTGGGCCTCTGGGTCACACGCAAGGGCCGCAGCCCGAAGAAGCGCTGGATCTGGAAGGTCGCGATCTGGTCGATGCCGGTTCCCCTTGCCGCGATGATCGTCGGCTGGGTCTTCACCGAGATGGGGCGCCAGCCCTGGATCGTCTTCAGCCTCCTCAAGACGCAGGACGCGGTCTCGCCGAACACGAGCGGCCTCGAGGTGCTCATTTCCCTGGTCGCCTTCACCCTCATATACGGCACACTCGCGATCGTCGAGTTCCGCCTGATCAAGAAGGCCGTGCAGAAGGGCCCTGACGCACCAGCCGCCACCGACGCCGTCACCGGCGAAGTCCGCCACGAAGCCACGATCTACTAGGAGCAGTCGCACTCATGGATCTCGCAGTTCTCTGGTTCCTTCTCGTCGGGTTCTTCTTCATCGGCTACTTCGTGCTCGACGGTTTCGACTTCGGTGTGGGCATGGCACTGCCCTTTCTCGGGCGTGATGACACCGATCGCAGGCTGGTGATCAACACCATCGGTCCGATCTGGGATCTCAACGAGACCTGGGTCATCGTGGCCGGTGCCACCATGTTCGCCGCCTTCCCCGAGTGGTACGCGACCCTGTTCAGCGGCTTCTACCTGGTCTTTCTCGCGATCCTGCTGGCGCTCATCTTGCGCGGGGTGTCGTTCGAATACCGTCACCAGAGGCCGGAGCTGGCGTGGAAGAGACGATTCGACCGGATGATCGTGATCGGCTCGGCCGTTCCCGCATTCCTCTGGGGGCTGGTCTTCGCCAATGTGGTGCGGGGCCTGCCTCTGGACGCGGGTTTCAACTTCACCGGCAGCGTGGTCGACCTCTTCAGCCCATACGCCGTGCTCGGCGGACTCACGACCCTGCTGCTGTTCTTCACGCACGGCGTTGTCTTCATCTCGCTGAAGACCGACGGGCCCATCAGGGCGCGCGCCCGTGCGCTTGCCTCGCGGGCGGGGCTTCTGACGATCGTCGTCGCGGCTGTCTTCCTGGTGTGGACGACGGTGTCGTTCGGCACGGTGCTGTCGGGCATCCTCTCGGTGGTTGCGGCGATCACGCTCATCGGGGCGTTCCTCGCGAACCTGCGTGCGGCAGAGCGCTGGTCGTTCGCGCTCATGGCGACCACCATCGCTGTCGCCGTGCTCAGCCTGTTCGCTTCGCTCTTCCCCGACGTTCTGCCAGCGACGAACGACGCGGCGAACAGCCTGACCGTGTCGAATGCGTCCTCGTCGGCCTACACACTCACGATCATGAGCTGCGTGGCTGTGGTGTTCGTGCCGCTCATCCTGCTGTATCAGGGGTTCACCTACTGGGTGTTCCGCAAGCGGCTCAGCCGGGCATCCATCACGGGGGAGCACGATGAGGGTGATGGTGATGCAGCAGCTGGCGGCAGTGGCCGCGGGGCAGCGGGCAACCCGGCCCCGAGCCTGACGTGAAACCCGTCGACAGGCGTCTTCTCGCTCATGCGAGGTCAGCGCGAGGCTTCTTCGCCGTCGCAGGCCTGCTCGGTCTGCTTCAGACGGCGTGCACGGTCGCATTCGCCTGGCTGGTGAGCTCCACGGTCGTGGCCGCGGTCGGCGGCGCATCCGTTTCTCAGCTGGCCGGCTCGCTTGCCGCGCTCGCAGCCGTGGTCGCCCTGCGTTCGGGCACTGTGTGGCTGATGGGGTACACCTCGGCCCGTGCTGCTGCCGTCGTCAAGGGTGAGTTGCGGCGATCGGCGCTCGAGAAGCTGCCCCAGCTCGGGTCTGCCTGGCTCTCGTCGCGCAACTCGGCCACCGTGTCGACGGTTGTGACGGTGGGGCTGGATGCCCTCGACACGTATTTCTCGAAGTACCTTCCCCAGCTCATCCTGACCGTCGTGGCAACACCCGTGGTGGTCGCCGTGCTGTTCGCCGGGGACTGGGTCAGCGGGCTCACCGTGGTGCTGACGCTCCCTGTGGTTCCGGTCTTCATGATCCTGATCGGCCGGGCGACCGAATCGGCGCAGAAAGCGCAGTGGCTGAAGCTCGGCCGGCTTTCGAGTGGCTTTCTCGACGTGGTCGAGGGGCTGTCGACCCTCAAGGTCTTCGGGAGGGAGAAACGCCAGGCCGCGCGCATCAGAAGTCTCACCGACGACTACCGCACCTCGACCATGGCGGTGCTTCGACTCTCGTTCATGAGCGGTTTTGTGCTCGAGCTGGCGGCAAGCCTGTCGGTGGCGCTGGTGGCCGTCTCGGTCGGGCTGCGGCTGGTCGACGGCAGTCTCGGTCTCGGCGTGGGGCTCTTCGTGCTCATGCTCGCGCCAGAGGCATTCCTGCCGCTGCGCCAGGTGGGTGCGCAGTTCCATGCTGCAGCCGACGGGATCGCGGCGACGGACGAGGTCTTCGAGATCCTCGATACGCCCGTCCTGCTCGGCGTGAAGGCTCCGGTGAAGCCCACGGGAACCGCCCTCCCGGTCACTCAAGAGAAGGGCCCCCGCGGTGCTGCCCCCGGCCGTCTCGAAATCCGCAGCCTCAGCCACTCGTATGGCGCGGTCTCTGTTGTGCAGGACTTTTCCGCAACCTTTTGGCAGGGCGAGCTGACGGTCATCACCGGCCCGAGCGGGGCGGGCAAGTCGACGATCGTCGCCGCAATGCTCGGTTTCGTGCAGCGTCGAGGCAGCATCCTGCTGCTCGGTACCTCAGAGCCCCCGCCAGATACGGGTCACGGCACGGGCTGCGACACGAGCCGGAGTGGTCGGCCGCTCGAGCTGGACGATGTCGCGTGGTCCGGCCAGCGGTCGCAGTTGATGGCCGGCACCATCGCCGAGAATGTCTCGCTCGGCGCTCAGGAACCAGATGAAGCCCTGATTGCTCGTGCGCTCGACCTTGCGGCAGCCAGCGAGCTCAGCCCGCTCACGGCACTCGGCGTCAACGGTGCCGGGCTCTCGGGCGGACAGGCCCAGCGTGTCTCCGTGGCCAGGGCGATCTACCGCGCTCTCGACCGTGACTGCTCTGTTCTGGTGCTCGACGAGCCCAGCTCGGCGCTCGACGCCGAAACAGAGGCCGAGCTGCTCCACGGGCTCCGCGAACTGGCCGGCTACGGGATGATCGTCATCTGCGTCTCGCACCGAGCCGCCTTTCGTGAAGCCGCTGATGCGCTCGTCACAGTCGATCGGCGCGGCTACACACCCGCGATCGCTCCGGTCGCTGCACTCGCCTCGGCGGCGAGCAAGGGGAATGGGCACGGACATGCGCACTGACACCAGCGCTGCGATGCGCACCTCCGAGGTACTCCGCCTCGCACAGCCCCGCTGGCGCGCCTTCGCTCCTGGCCTCGCCTTCGGCCTGCTGAGCGCAGCTGCCGCAGTCACCCTCCTCGCCGCATCGGCGTGGCTCATCACCCGCGCCGCCGAGCATCCGCCGATTCTCTTCCTGTCGGCCGCAATCGTGGGTGTCAGGGCGGCGGCGCTCGGCCGAGCCACCTTTCGCTACCTTGAACGCCTCGCCAGTCACGATGCCGCATTCAGAGGGCTGGCAGATCTGCGCGTGGGCATCTACGAACGCCTGGTGCCGCTTGCACCCGATGGGCTGAAGCACACCAGGCGCGGCGACCTGCTCTCGCGGCTCGTGGGCGACGTCGACGAGCTCCAGAACCTCCCCCTCCGTGTTCTCCAGCCGCTGCTGACCGCGGCGTTCGTCTGTCTCGCTGCCGTTGTGGGCGTGTGGGTCCTGTTGCCTGCCGCCGGTATGGCCCTCGCCGTGACTCTGCTGCTCGCCTTCGTTCTCGCGACCGCGGCAAACTCCCGGAGTGCTGCGCGGGCCGACCGCGACCTCTCACCGTTACGTGCAGATTTCGCCGACCAGACTCTCGACTTCGTGGGCGCACTCGACGTGCTCACAGCCTTCTCGGCGGTGGATGACCGGCTCGCCTCGCTCCGGGCCGCCGAGGGCCGGCTCACTTCCGCTGCCGTCTCGAGAGCCCGGGGTTCCGCGGCGACGGCCGCCGCCCTGTCGCTCCTCAGCGGTGCGGCGACCTTCCTCGCGCTGACGTACGGCGTTCCGGCCTTCGGAGGTGGAACGACCCAGACGTCCATCGATGCACCCACCCTGGCCATGCTCGCCCTGGTTCCGATTGCCGTCTTCGAGGTGTTCGGGGTGCTTCCGCTGGCCGTCGGTGCATGGCGACAGGTCTCGGTCAGCGCTTCGCGCGTGGCGACCGCAGTGCCCACCGTCGTTCCCGTCGAGATCCCGGTCGGGTTCTCCGCCGGCGTCGCACCGGTTCGATCGATGGAGTCGCACCGCATTGCACCGGTGATCGGTCTCACCGGATTGTCGGCCCGATGGCCCGGGCAGACGGCTGAGGCGTTCGCAGGAGTCTCCCTCGTCATCCGGCCCGGCGACCGCGTGCTCGTCACCGGGCGTAGCGGCTCCGGAAAGACGTGCCTGGCGCATGTGCTGGTGCGTTTCCTCGACTTCGAGGCCGGCGCTTTCACGATCGACGGTGTGGATGCCCGGCGGCTGGAGCCCGAACAGCTGCGTTCCCTCGTGGGGCTCTGCGAGCAGCATCCGCACCTCTTCGACACCTCGCTGCGGCAGAATCTGCTTTTCGCCCGCGACGATGCGAGCGACGATGAGTTGCTGCGCGTGCTCGACAGGGTGGGGCTCTCGAAGTGGGTCGAAGAACGCGGCGGACTCGGGACACCGCTCGGCGAGCAGGGCGCGCTGGTGTCGGGCGGGCAAGGGCAGCGCCTGGCATTGGCACGGGTACTGCTCGCAGACTTTCCGGTCGTCGTTTTCGACGAGCCGACGGCGAACGTCGACGCTGATCTGGCCGATGCGCTGATCACCGACCTGCTCCGGGCATCTGGGTCAGCTCGATCGGTCGTGCTCATCTCGCACGCCGACGTCGCGCCCGCGCTGGTGAGCACACGGCTGTGGATGCCCGACTCGGCCTGACCCGCAACCACTCCGTCAGCCCGCGAAGTGGGGGTGACGGTCGACAGGGCAGCGGCCGAAAGAATATTAGGCTTGATCGCATGACGCCAGCGATTGCGCCACAATGACGGCCGAACCCAGCGGAGTGCTCACCCGTAACCACGTGACCCTGTCGGGAGACGAATCGGCGCGGCCGATGATCTTCGCCCACGGGTACGGCACGAGCCAGCGCATGTGGCGGCTCGTGGCACCGATGTTCGCAGCCGACCATCGAGTCGCCCTGTTCGACCACGTGGGTTCTGGTGAATCAGACCGGGCTGCCTACGAGCGAAGCAAGTACGACTCGCTCCACGGGTACGCCGATGACCTTCTGGAGATCATCCGTGCGCTCGATCTGCACGATGTGGTCTACGTCGGGCACTCTGTCGGGGCCATGATCGGCGTCATCGCGGCGATCGCCGAGCCTGAACGGTTCGGAACACTCGTTCTCGTGGGGCCGTCACCCCGGTACATCAATGACACGGGCTATGTGGGCGGGTTCGAGGCAGATGATGTCGATGCGCTGCTCGACTCCCTCGATGCCAACCACCTCGGCTGGGCCGCAGCCATGGCCCCGGTCTTCATGGGCAACGCGGAACGGCCCGAGCTGGCGGCCGAGTTGAATGAGAGCTTTGCGAACACCGACCCCGTCGTGGCCGAGCACTTCGCCAGGGTCACGTTTCTCTCTGACCACCGGCACGACGTCGGTGCTCTGTCGGTTCCGACGCTGATCGTGAATTCGGCCGATGACTTCGTCGCTCCTGTCGTCGTCGGCGAGTACCTGAGAGAGAAGATCTCCGGCAGTACCCTCGTTGTTCTCGATGAGGGCGGTCACTACCTGCACCTGTCGAACCCTGCGGCTCTTCACGCGACCATCCGGGGCTACCTGCACGGCACCACTCCGTGAGAGCCTGACGATGAGCAACACCGATGCCTGGCGCGAGCTCTTTCTTCGTGCACCCTGCGGTCTGGTCTCGACCGATTCCAGCGGCACCGTGACGGCGGTCAACGACACGTTCCTGCAGATGGCTGCGACGTCGAGGGACGACGTGCTGGGCAACTACCTGATGAAACGGCTGGCCAACGGCAGCAAGCTCTTCTTCGAGACCCGCCTCATGCCCGAGCTGCGATCCGAGGGCAGGGTGCAGGAGGTCGCGCTGGACCTGTTGTTGCCTGACCGCTCGATCCTGTCGGTGTTCGTCAATGCGGTCGTCGACACTGCAGCCGATGAACCGCTGATCAGATTTGCGATCTTCGATGCCACTGGCCGGCGAAACTACGAGCGCGAACTGCTGGGTGCACGGAGAACAGCGGAGTCCTCAGAGGCCAGGATTCGCATTCTCCAGCGGGCTGCAACCCAGTTCGCGGCTGCGGCAAGCGAGAAACAACTCGGTTCCGTGCTGGCAGAAGCAGCACGGTCTGCCACTGATGCCTCCCAGGTGAGCGTGTACTTCATCGGTGAGCCGGGAGAAGTGGGCGGCCGACCCGGCGAGCTGGTGCGTGCCTTCGGCGATCGTTCGTCGAGCGAAACGCTGTCACTGGCAGATGATTCGCCCGAAGCGGAGACCGTGCGCCTCGGCACAGCCCTGAGCTGCTCGTCGGTGTCGGAGATCCGCGAGCGTTTCGGGGCTCGCGCCGAAATGCTTCGGCTGGCCAGGATAGAGGCTTTCATTGCCTTGCCCATCGTCGATGCGTCTGAGGTGGTGGGCGTTCTGTTCTGTGGTTTCGGTCGGTCACGCACGATCGAACCCAAGATGGTCGACGTACTCGGTTCGCTCATCGACCAGGCCGTCGTGGTGCGGCAGCGGATCGCCCTGCAGCAACTCATGCAGTTCCAGTCCCTCCACGATGCCCTCACCGGCTTGCCGAACAGGCTGTATCTCCAGGGGATGCTCGCGCGCGTGCTTGAACCCCTCGACTCCCGCCAGCTCGCGATCGGGCTGCTCTTCGTCGACCTCGACGGCTTCAAGGCGATCAATGACGCCCTCGGGCACCGCGGCGGAGATCTCGTTCTCCGCGAGGTCTCGTCGCGACTGACGGATGCGGTTCGCCTCGGCGACACGGTGGTGCGTCTGGGCGGTGACGAGTTCCTCATCGTGTGCGATGACGTCGACGCGGACTCCATTGTGGGAGTGGCTTCGCGAGTGGGTGAGGCCGTGCGGTTGCCCCTGGGAGGTGCTGCACACGGTTTGCCGCTGTCGGCGAGTATCGGCATCAGCCTCTATCGGGGTGGTGACGACGGCCACGGCGCAGCGACTGCCGATGCCCTCATCCGCCTGGCCGACGAGGCGATGTACGAGTCCAAACGCGCCGGCAAAGACCGCCACACTCTTGTTGTGGTCTGAAGGTCCGCGGCCTGGCGGTTCTGCCGTGACCAAGGATCTGTCGGCCAGCGCCCGGCCATGGGCGCGATGCGGGTCAGAGCGGGCGAGCCAGCGAATCTAGCCTGCGTTGCCACAGCTCGGCCCTGGCGGGGTTCACGGTGAGCTCGGTCACCCGGGTCTGTTCTGAGGCACCGTGCCAGTGGGTCACCGTGCGGATGCCGTACAGAGCGTTGACCGCCCACACTTCGGCTCCGGCGAGGCTGGCTGGGGTTGCAGCCTCCTCGACGACGCGCACCCCTGTTGCACGGGCCAGCACCACGATCGACCGCGCGGTGACGCTGTCCACGCGGGCGGCGGTGGCGGGTGGCACATGCAGTTCGTCGCCGCGCCACCAGAGAATCGCCGTCGTTGTGCCGTCGATGACGGTGTCGGCGGAATCGAGGATGACCAGATCATCCACCCCGTCTGTTCGTGCCCGGTTCCGAAGCGCTGCGAGGCTGTGCAGATCGGGCCCCTTGATGCCCGGGATGCTGCGCGGGTCATCGCCGTCGTGAGTTCGTAGCACTGCAGTTCGTGTTGCAGGGGGAGCGAGCCTCATCAGCAGCGAGAGCTGGAATCCGGGTTTCGCGCGAGGGGAAGACGCCTCGACGGTGCTGAGCTCCACCCGTGGGAACCAGCGATGAATGGGCGGTATCGCCTCCACAGCGGCACGCCAGAACACGTCGAGAACGACCCTGTTCGAGAAGCCCTGCTCGAGCGCCGACGTGGCGAACCGTTCCCGATGCAGGTCGATTGCACGAACACTTCCGTTGGCGACCAGCCAGGAGTCGGCGACCAGGAGGTGCTCACCGTCGCCTGCCACGGTCGCAATCGGGCTGAACGCGGCGTCCCGAAACAGAAACCGCCGCTCCTGTTGCTCACCAGGCGTGCTCGCCCCGCTGGAATCTGTTGGTGACATTTGACCTCCACGCTACCGCTCGGAATGGTCATCACGACTCGGTACGCACCGAGTCCGCCGCAGGGCTGGTGGCGACGGCCTACGCTGGAACGATGTCACGCCGGGTTGTCAGTCGTACGGTCGAAGGGTGGATCGAGCCTTCTGTGGCTTTCGCCGCCCTGTACCGGAACGCGCCGACCTCGTTCTGGCTCGACGGCGGCGCAGACTCCGAAGTCGGTACGAGCTACATCGGGGCGCCTGACCCTGATCACGAGCGCAATCCAGCAGGCGGGGCTCGAGTCTTCGACGTTCTGCGGGCGGCTGTGGACGAGATGGCCCCACCAGGGACCACCTCACGGGCATCTGTCGGGGAGAACGCCCCACTGGTGGCCGGTGGCGGCGCCGAAGAACTCCCTGCTTTTCGGCTCGGTTGGGTGGGGTGGCTCGCCTATGAGATCGAAGGCTCGCAGTTCATGTTCATCGACCGGGCCGTGGCATTCGACCACGCTCTACGTTCGGTGACGTTGCTCGCTCTTGGTGACGATGAAACGGCCACAGCTGTTGGCGAATGGTTCGATGCGACCACGCAGACACTCCTCGGACTGCGGTCCTCGACGGCACGGGAGGCCCCGATCGGCCGCGGTCAATCGCCCTCCGTCGGGGGAGATCCCGCCGCCGGGCAGTCGCTGCGCAGCCCGGTGGATGCCCGTTGGCGCCATAGCCACACGGAGTACCTTCACCTCATCTCTGAGTGCCAGGCTCGGATCGCCGACGGCGAGGCCTACCAACTGTGCCTCACGAACCAGATCAGCGTCACGCTCGGCCATAGCGATGCCGACGACCCAATCGGGCTGTACGAACGACTCAGGGCCTTCAACCCCTCGCACCACGGAGGGTATCTCCGCTTCGGCGACACCGCACTGCTCAGTTCGTCGCCGGAGCAGTTCCTGGTCGTGACGCCGCGCGGCAGAGTCACGACGAAGCCGATCAAGGGCACTCGGCCCCGTGGTTCGACGCCCGCCCGCGATCGCGAATTGCGCGACGAGCTGCTCGGAAGCGAGAAGGAGCGTGCCGAGAATGTGATGATCGTCGACCTGATGCGTAATGACCTGGCCAAGGTCGCCCGAGCCGGCAGCGTGCGTGTGCCGACCCTGTTCGATGTCGAGACCTACAGCAGCGTTCATCAGCTGGTCAGCACCGTGACGGCAGACCTGGCAGAGGGAAAGACGGGCATCGACGCCGTCGAGGCGTGTTTTCCTGCCGGGTCGATGACGGGAACGCCGAAGTCGAGTGCTATGAGCATTCTTCACCATCTCGAGCAGGGGCCTCGGGGAATCTACGCAGGGGCGTTCGGATATTTCGGGCTCGACGGCCGCGTCGACCTGGCCATGAGCATCCGGAGCATTGTGATCGAGGGGGCGAATGCCACCATCGGAACGGGAGGCGGCATCACAGCATTGTCAGTGCCTGAGGAGGAGCTCGACGAGATCGTGGTGAAAGCGGCCCCTCTGCTCGATGCGCTCGGGGCGACTTCTGGGCGTTCGCCGCGCAAGGTTTAGTACTGTTGGTGGGTGGAGTTTGGCTGCATGCCCTCCGCAGGCCGACACCCGGGCGGCCAATACCTTTACGAAGTGAGATCTACGTGACCATCGAACGAGACGCGAACGCGCCAAGCACCAGCATCGGCGACGACGAGACCGCGCGTTACGATTTCGAAGCGATTCAGAACAAATGGCTTCCGGTGTGGGATGAGATGGAGCCGTTCCGCACTGACCTCGAGAACGACAAGCGCCCGCGCAAGTACGTGCTCGACATGTTCCCCTACCCGTCTGGCGACCTGCAC
Source organism: Subtercola sp. PAMC28395 (assembly GCF_018889995.1). Classification (NCBI taxonomy): domain Bacteria; kingdom Bacillati; phylum Actinomycetota; class Actinomycetes; order Micrococcales; family Microbacteriaceae; genus Subtercola; species Subtercola sp. PAMC28395. The sequence continues at coordinate 2,085,808 of NZ_CP076547.1, forward strand.
ATGGGCCACGCCGAGGCGTATGCACTCGGCGACGTCATCTCGCGCTACTGGCGTCACCAGGGCTTCAATGTGCTGCACCCGATCGGCTGGGACTCGTTCGGCCTGCCCGCAGAGAATGCCGCCATCAAACGCCAGATCGACCCGCGGGTGTGGACCTACGACAACATCGACCAGCAGAAGTCGAGCATGAGGCGCTACGCCGCCTCCTTCGACTGGTCGCGGGTGCTCCACACCAGTGACCCCGAGTACTACAAGTGGAACCAGTGGCTGTTTCTCGAGCTGTACAAGAAGGGCCTGGCGTACCGCAAGTCGAGCTGGGTCAACTGGGACCCGGTGGACCAGACCGTGCTGGCCAACGAGCAGGTGCTGCCCGACGGCACCTCAGAGCGCAGCGGCGCTGTTGTGGTCAAGAAGAAGCTGACCCAGTGGTACTTCAAGATCACCGACTACGCCGACCGCCTCCTCGACGACCTCAAGCAACTCGAGGGCACGTGGCCGTCGAAGGTCATCAGCATGCAGCGCAACTGGATCGGCCGCTCCATCGGGGCAGAGGTCGACTTCGCCATCGAGGGCCGCGAGGCACCTGTCACAGTCTTCACCACCCGCCCAGACACCCTGTACGGGGCAACGTTCATGGTGATCGCGCCCGAGAGCGAACTGGCCGCCGAGCTCGTCGCCGACTCTTCGGTGTCCGGAGCGGCGCGAGCTGCATTCACCGCGTACCTGACCGAGGTGCAGAAGAGCACAGAACTCGAGCGCCAGGCCACCGACCGGCCGAAGACCGGCGTCTTCCTCGAGCGCTACGCGATCAACCCGGTCAGCGGCGAGCGACTGCCCATCTGGGCGGCAGACTATGTTCTCGCCGACTACGGAACCGGTGCCGTCATGGCCGTTCCCGCGCACGACCAGCGCGACCTCGACTTCGCCCGTGCGTTCGGCCTGCCCGTTCGTGTGGTGCTCGACACCAACCAGCCGGTCACCGGGGCGATCCCTGTTCTGGTCGACGGCGAGCTGCCGGATGACCTGCCACCGCTCGACCCGTTCTCAACGGGTAAGGCGCTGACCGGCGACGGCCGGCTCATCAACTCCGGGCCACTCGACGGGCTCAGCAAGAACAAGGCCATCGCGCGCGTGACCGAGCAGCTCGAGGCCGCCGGAACGGGGCGCGCTGCGAAGAACTACCGCCTGCGGGATTGGCTGATCTCACGCCAGCGGTATTGGGGCACGCCGATCCCGATCATCCACGGTTCTGACGGCGCCGAGATACCGGTGCCCGAAGACCAGCTGCCGGTGCTGCTGCCGCCCACCGAAGGGCTGAATCTGCAGCCGAAGGGCACGTCGCCTCTGGGCGCTGCGACCGAGTGGGTGAATGTGGCAGACCCGCGCGACGGTTCGCCGGCGCTGCGCGACGCCGACACGATGGACACCTTCGTCGACAGTTCGTGGTACTTTCTGCGGTTCCTGTCTCCGAACGACGACACGAAGGCCTTCGACCCGCGCGAGGTCGACAAGTGGGCGCCCGTCGACCAGTACGTCGGTGGTGTCACTCACGCGATTCTGCATCTGCTGTATGCGCGGTTCATCACCAAGGTGCTGTTCGACCTCGGCTACGTCTCGTTCACCGAGCCGTTCAGCGCGCTTCTGAACCAGGGCATGGTTCTGATGGACGGCTCGGCGATGTCGAAGTCGAAGGGCAACCTGGTTCGACTCTCAGACCAGCTCGACGAGCACGGTGTCGACGCGATCCGCCTGACGATGGCGTTTGCCGGGCCGCCCGAAGACGACATCGACTGGGCCGACGTGTCGCCTGCGGCGTCGTCGAAGTTCCTCGCTCGTGCCTGGCGGCTTTCTGGCGACGTGACAAGCGTGCCCGAGGTCAACTGGCGCGATGGAGACATCGCACTCCGTCGTGTGACCCACCGCTTCCTCGCGGAGGCCCCCGGCCTGGTCGAGGCCTTCAAGTTCAACGTGGTCGTCGCCCGCATCATGGAGCTCGTCAACGCTGCCCGCAAGGCCATCGACAGCGGGCCCGGCGGCGGCGACGCAGCTGTGCGCGAGGCCGTCGAGACGATCGCCCTCGGGCTTTCGCTGTTCGCGCCCTACACCGCAGAAGACATGTGGCAGCGCCTGGGGTACCCGGCATCCATCTCGAGCTACAACTGGCGAGGTGCAGACCCTGCCCTGCTAACCGAGGAGTCTGTCACCGCCGTCGTGCAGGTTGACGGCAAGGTGCGCGACCGGCTCGAGGTGTCACCGAAGATCTCCTCGTCCGACCTCGAGAAGCTGGCGCGTGGTTCGGCTGCCGTCGCGCGGTTCCTCGGAGACCGCGAGATTGTGAACGTGATTGTTCGCGCCCCTCGGGTCGTCAACATTGCCACACGGCAGGCCAGCTAGAAGTTCTCCACAGATGAAGGGCCGGGCGGATGCTCGGCCCTTCATCGTTCGTACCGTCGAGGTATGACCCCTCTTCCTCCCCTCCCTGAGCCGCATAGCGCGACGAATGCAACCACGCGCGAATCAGTAGTCCGCACAGCAGAGCCCCGCTCCACAGATACCCGCGCTGCAGTGAAACCCTCAACTCTTCCTCGGTCTCGTCTGAGAGTGGGTGTCTCGGCTGCCGTGGTGCTCGTTCTCGGGGCACTGGTGTGTGCCGTGCTCATCTCGATGTTCAGTCCGCGTGGTCGAACTGGCACGATTTCACTCTCGTCGTCCGGCACGACTCATCCCGCGGCCGCGTCATCTCCGGTATCCGACGGCCCCGGGCCGGAATCGTCGTCGGCTCCACAGGGAGGGCATAGTGCGCGTGACACCACGGTTCCTCCGACGGCGCTTCCCGCAGGGAGCGCTGCGGGCGTCGGAGGCCCTGGCAGTTCAGCACCAGCCAGTAAGGGTGCAGTGCCTGCGAGCGGGGTGACCGGCGCGGTCATTCTCGTCCATGTGCTCGGTGCGGTGACCGCACCGGGTCTCTACGAATTGCCTGTCGGCGATCGCGTCGTCGATGCGGTCGGTGCAGCAGGTGGTTTCACACCGGAGGCCGATCAGGGTCAGCAGAACCTCGCACGGGTCGTCAAAGATGGCGAACAGATCGTCATTCCTGAACGGGGCGCGTCTCCTGCACTCGGCTCGGTCGCGGCCGGAGCTGCGGCGCAGGCCGGTGGCGGAGGTTCAGCTTCACCACTGGGAGGAAAAGCACTCCCTTTGCAGCCGGTGAATCTCAACACTGCCGACCAGGGCGTGCTCGAGACCCTGCCACACGTGGGCCCCGCGTTGGCCCAGCGAATCATCTCCTGGCGATCGGAGAACGGCCCCTTCACGCAGGTGGAAGACCTGAAGAATGTATCCGGCATCGGCGACAAGACCTTCGCCGAGCTTCAACCCCTGGTCACGGTCTGAATTGTGGCTGCCACGGCAGGTCCTGGAGTTGACGAGGGAGGCGCGCTTGCTCGCGTCGATCTTCGCCTTGTGCTGCCCGCTGCAGCGTGCTGGCTTGTTGCAGCTCTTGCTGTCGGGCTTCCCTCAGCAGTGGCCGCGGAGGTGCTTCCTGTCGCGGCAGCGGCAGCCTTCACGTGTGCCGTGGTCGTGGTGGTGGTCTGCGCAATGCACATCAATCGCGGATGGGTTCGCACACTGGGAGCGACTGTGGCAGTGATCGCGGCCTCCGTGGCATTGGTCTGTGTCTCTGTTTTCGCGCATCTGCCAGCGCGATTTCCGGGTGACGCTTCCCGGCTGGTCGGCCACAGCGTTTCTGTCATCGTCACGGTCGACTCCGCACCGGTGCAGACAGAGAGTCAGGGCTTCAGCGGCGTCGAGCACTCCATTCGGTTCTCGGCGACGGCCACTCTCTTGAAGACGACGATGCAGCATATCGAGCTACGCATGCCGGTGCTGGTCTTTCTGAGGTCGGAGTCTGCCGCTCCGGTCTCCATCGGCGCCCAACTCGGGCTGATGGGAAAACTGCAGGCCACCGACCCCGGCGAGAGTGTGGCCGCCCTTTTCTTCGCTGAGGGTGTGGCGACGGTGCTCGCCCAGCCGCCCTGGTACCTCGACTGGGCGAACCGGCTCCGTGACTCCTTTCGCCGGAGTGCCTCTGTGCTGCCTGGGGCCGGAGCCCAACTCGTCCCGGGTCTGGCCATCGGCGACGTGAGCCTGGTGAGCGACGAACTCAACTCGAGCATGATCACGAGCGGGCTCAGTCACCTGACGGCCGTCTCCGGAGCGAACTGCGCCATCGTCGTCGCCGCAATCATGCTGCTGGGCGGGGCGTTCCGGCTGTCGCGCCGCTCGCGCATCACACTCTGTCTCATTGTGATGGCTGCCTTCGTGGTTCTCGTCACTCCCTCACCCAGCGTGCTCCGCGCGGCCGTGATGGCAACGATCGTTCTGCTCGCGCTGGCCTCGGGCAGAACACCCCGTGCCCTGCCAGCCCTGGCGCTTGCGTGCGTGGTCATGCTCGTGGCCGATCCCTGGCTCTCACGAAGCTACGGCCTCGCGCTCTCTGTTCTGGCCACGGGCGGACTGCTTCTGCTGACGAGGCCGCTGCACAGGCTCCTTTCGCGGTGGTTTCCCTCTGGCATCTCCCTGGTGATTGCGGTGCCTCTCGCCGCACAGCTCGCGTGCCAGCCTGTGCTCGTTCTGCTTTCACCCAGCATTTCGACGTACAGCGTTGTCGCGAATCTGCTCGCGGAGCCGGCCGCGCCCGTAGCGACGGTGATCGGGCTGATCTCCTGCGTTGCGGGCGCAGTGGTGCCGTCACTGGCCAGTGCCGGGGCGTGGCTGACGTGGGTGCCGGCTTCGTGGATCGCCGGTGTCGCCACCTTCTTCGCTGATCTTCCCGGAGCGACCCTTCCCTGGCAGGGCGGGGCCTCGGGGTCAGCGCTGGTGATCATTTTCACGGCGGCAGCGTTCGTGGCGGTGTTCGTGCGTGATCCGACGCTAGGAGCGGCGGAGAACCCATGATCCACAACCGTCTTTCGCGACGAAGCCAATACGGTGAACGGCGTTGGAGTCCGAGGCGCCGGGTTCGTGCCCTCCGAGTGGCTTGCGCACTCCTTGTACTCGTCTCCGGCGCGATCTACGCGGGCTCAGGCCTTGGCGTGACTCTCTCTGCCGGCTCGGCGTGGCCGGGCAACTGGCAGATCGCCGCCTGCGACATCGGTCAGGGCGATGCCGTCGCCGTGCACGACGCCGATCGGTTTGCGCTGGTGGATGTCGGGCCCGACCCTGAGCTGCTCCGCTCCTGTCTGGATCGCCTCTCGATCTCCCGGATCGACCTGCTCGTGCTCACTCACTACGACCTCGATCATGTGGGCGGGCTGTCAGCCGTTCTCGGAATGGTCTCGGTGGTACTGCTCGGTCCGGCCGAAGACGGCCGCGATGCTGCGATGGCAGACGCCCTCACACAAGCAGGCGCTGAGGTTCGCCACGCTCACCGCGGCGACGTCGGCGAGCTGGCCGGCCTGTCGTGGAACATCCTCTGGCCACCCGTAGACACACAGCTCCGCGGTAACGATGCGAGTGTGACGATCGAGTTCACGGGTTCCCTCCGCTCGCTCTTCCTGGGTGACCTGGGCGAAGACTCCCAGCGACTGGTTTCGGCGGCCAACCTTCTGAGCCACGAAGACGTCGTGAAGGTCGCGCACCACGGAAGTGCCGACCAGAGTGAAGACTTCTACCAGGCCATCCGGGCAGCGGTGGGGTTGATTTCGGTCGGTGCGAACAATCGGTACGGGCATCCGACCGACCGGCTGCTGGGTATTCTCGGTCGCAGCCAGACCAGCGTCTTCCGCACCGATCTTCTCGGCATGATCGTGGTCGCGCCCTCACCCGACGGCATCGTGGTGTGGTCAGACGGTCAGGCTAGGGTTGAGAAGAAGAGATGAGGTGTGGTGGTGGCAGGAGCACGATCCGGTGGGTCCGCCGGCGCGCGGGGCGCTTCTCGCTCACCGGCCAAGGCTTCGGCCAAGTCGCCTGCCCCTGTCATTCCACAACTGAGCTGGGAGAACATCCGCCCTGCCGCTGTGGTGCTGGTCTCGGGCCCGGAGTCCTTTCTCGCCGACCGTGCCATCCGGCGCCTTCGCGAGCTGCTGAAGCTCGAAGACCCGAGCCTCGAGGTGAGCGACATCGACGCCTCTGGTTACGCGCCGGGCGAGCTGCTCACCATGGCGAGCCCCTCGCTGTTCGGCGAACCGCGCCTGATCAGGGTGTCGTCAGTCGAGAAGTGCACAGACGGGTTTCTGCTCGAAGCGATCGACTACCTGGCCTATCCAGCCGATGACACGTGTGTCGTGCTTCGCCACGGCGGGGGAGTGCGCGGCAAGCGCCTTCTCGATGCCGTGCGCGCCAGCGGCGGCGATGTCATCGAGGTCGTCTGCGCTGAACTCAAGAAAGACACCGAGCGCTATGACTTCGCCGTCGCAGAATTCCGTGCGGCGGGTCGGCGGGTCAGCCCCGGCGCTCTTCGGGCCCTCGTTTCGGCCTTCACCGACGACCTCGCCGAACTCTCCAGTGCCTGTGGCCAGCTGATCGCCGACACGTCAGACGAGATCACCGAAGCGACCGTCGAGCGGTACTACTCCGGCCGAGTCGAAACCAATGCTTTCGCCGTTGCAGACAGTGCGATCGCTGGCCGGTACGGCGAGTCGCTGGCGCTGCTTCGGCACGCTCTTGCTACCGGCGCAGACCCGGTGCCGATGGTTGCCGCTTTCGCGATGAAGCTTCGCACGATGGCGAAGGTACTCGGCACGAGGGGCGGTTCAGGCCAGCTCGCCGGGCAGCTTGGCATGGCACCCTGGCAGGTCGACCGCGCCCGTCGGGACCTTCAGGGGTGGACGGGCGAGGGCCTCGGCCGCAGCATCCAGATCCTCGCTGAGACCGACGAGAACATCAAGGGCGGCGGCCGTGACCCGGTCTACTCCCTCGAGCGCATGATCGCCACGATCGCCTCCCGGGGCGAGCGCTGAGCTGCGCGTACACCGAGTCAGAGACGCGGCTCGGTGAGCTGAATTGTCCCGAAAGTGCCGCGGTTCGGGACGTTTCCACGCACCGTGAGCTGTGCTCGCTCTGCCTGTCGTTGTGCCGGCGGGGTCACGCAAAAAAGCCCCGCGGTTGCGGGGCTTTTTTCGTAGATTTGCGCGAGGAGCGCGCGCAAATCAATAAATTCAGAGGGCGGCGACGCTCGTGGAGATCGACGACTTGCGGTTCGCAGCCTGGTTCTTGTGAATGACGCCCTTGCTGGCAGCCTTGTCGAGCTTCTTGCCTGCGAGGCTCAGAGCGGCCGTGGCCTTCTCCTTGTCGCCCGCGGCAACGCTGGTCTTGACGGCGCGGATGGCGGTCTTCAGCTCGCTTTTCACGGCCTTGTTGCGCTCGTGCGCCTTGTCGTTGGTGCCGATGCGCTTGATCTGGGACTTGATATTTGCCACGGAATTATCCTCTGTATCTGGTGCTGGTCTGGGGGGTATCTGTATCGCAGCTCGCGTTCACAAAGCGAGTGCGGAAGCCAACAGGCAACACTACCAGTTGCTGGCCTCTACTTCAATCCAGACCGCGGCAACCCGCGCATTCGGATGCGATTACCGTTAACCCTATGCCCCATCTCGCCGCGCACATGGATTCAGTGCCCCCTTCGGGTATCCGCCGCATATTCGAGCTGGCCCAATCGCTCGACGATGTGGTCTTTCTCGCCGTGGGAGAGCCCGATGTCGCTGTCGCGCCGCACATCCTCGAAGCCGCCGCCCGCGCGTGGCAAGCAGACGAGACCTACTACACGCCCAACGGTGGCATTCCGGAGCTTCGCGCTGCGATCGTCGCCAAGCTCGCCGCCGAGAACGGGATCGTGGTCGACGCCGAGCAGGTGTGGGTGACCAACGGCGGCATGCACGCCCTCTACCTCGCCATGACCCTGGCGCTCGGCCCGGGAGATGAGGTGCTGCTGCCCGACCCCGGCTACTCGACCTTCCCGATGAACGCACGGATGATCTCCGCCGTGCCCGTTCCTTACACGCTGCGCAGCTCTCATGACTTCCTGCCGGACTTCGACGAACTCGAGCGTCTCGTCACGGCCAACACCCGCATGATCATCGTGAACTCCCCATCGAATCCATTGGGAGCGATCCTTCCGCGGGAGACCATCGAGAAGCTCCTCGCATTTGCCCGCAGGCACGACCTCTGGGTGCTGAGTGACGAGGTTTATGAGCGGTTCACCTATGGTTCGCTGCACACCTCCATCGCTGCCCTCGACGACGAAGACCGGGTGTTCTCGGTGTTCTCCCTGTCGAAGACGTACGCGCTCACGGGAGCACGGATCGGCTACCTGGTGACCCCGCCCGGCATGTCGCAGATCCTCCGCACGGCGCAGGAGGCGATCATCAGCTGCATCAACCTCCCCACCCAGCTCGCAGCGGTGGCAGCGATCACCGGGCCGCAGGATCACGTTCTCACGGCGGCAACTCACTACCGCGAGAACCTCCAGGCCGCCACTGAACTCCTGCGCGAGCTCGGCATCGAGTACCTCGAGCCGTCTGGGGCGTTCTACCTCTGGGTGGACGTCTCGTATGCGACGGGCGGCGATGTTGCCGAGTGGGCGGAGCGCTTCCTGCTCGAACAGCGCGTGGCGGTGGCGCCGGGCAGCGCGTTCGGCCGGCACGGTGAGGGCTGGATCCGCCTGTGCGTGGCTGCAGATCTCGCAGACATCGAGACGGGCATCCGTCGTCTGCCCCGCCCGCCCGCACCGGCTACGGTCTGAGCCGACTCCACTTTCGGCGGAACGCAGAGTGTCGCCGTCTCTCTTGTCGACGCTTGCCAATATCTCCGACGAATCTCAACAGCGAATTCACGAGCCAGCCGCTCGAGCAACCAGAGTCTCGTAAACTTCTCTGAGCGCGCGCGTGCACAACCCGCCGCCAGCGCGAAACACTTCGCACGAAACCCAGAGGAACGCGTGAGCCCCAGAGCAGTACAGGAACTCCAGCCGGCGTCGACCGACCCCGCGTTCATCCGCAACTTCTGCATCATCGCGCACATCGACCACGGCAAGTCGACCCTCGCCGACCGCATGCTGCAGATCACCGGCGTCGTATCAGACCGCGACATGCGCGCGCAGTACCTCGACCGCATGGACATCGAACGTGAGCGCGGCATCACCATCAAGAGCCAGGCTGTTCGCATGCCGTGGGCGCTTGACGGCCAGACCTACGCCCTCAACATGATCGACACCCCCGGCCACGTCGACTTCACCTATGAGGTCAGCCGCTCGCTCGCCGCCTGTGAGGGTGCCATCCTGCTGGTCGACGCGGCGCAGGGCATCGAGGCCCAGACACTTGCGAACCTCTACCTCGCGCTCGACAACGACCTGAAGATCATCCCGGTGCTCAACAAGATCGACCTGCCGGCCGCCGACCCCGACAAGTACGCCGAAGAGATCGCCGGCCTCATCGGCGGCAAGGCCGAAGACGTGTTGCGCGTGAGCGGCAAGACCGGAATGGGCGTCGAAGAGTTGCTCGACCTCGTGGTCGCGACGATTCCGGCCCCCCAGGGTGACCCACAGGCACCGGCGCGCGCGATGATCTTCGACTCGGTGTACGACTCGTACCGCGGCGTCGTGACCTACGTGCGCATGATCGACGGCAAGCTCACGCCGCGTGAGAAGATCATGATGATGAGCACCAAATCGACCCACGAGGTGCTCGAGATCGGCGTCAGCTCTCCAGAGCCCACCCCGAGCAAGGGGCTGGCCGTCGGCGAGGTCGGTTACCTCATCACGGGCGTGAAGGATGTCCGGCTCAGCAAGGTCGGCGACACCGTCACCACATTCAGCCGCCCGGCGACCGTCGCGCTCAAGGGCTACAGCGAGCCCAAGCCGATGGTGTTCTCGGGCCTCTACCCGATCGACGGCTCGGACTACCCGAATCTCCGCGAAGCGCTCGACAAACTGAAGCTCTCGGATGCTGCGCTCGTCTACGAGCCCGAGACCTCCGTTGCCCTCGGATTCGGCTTCCGCTGCGGTTTCCTGGGCCTCCTGCACCTCGAGATCATCACCGAGCGGCTGGAACGCGAGTTCGGCCTCGACCTCATCGCCACGGCGCCGAGCGTTATCTATGAGGTCACGACCGACGACAAGAAGACCGTCACTGTGACGAACCCGAGCGAGTTCCCTGGCGGCAAGATCAAGAGCGTCAGCGAGCCGATGGTCAAGGCGAGCATCCTCGCGCCGAAGGACTATGTCGGCACGATCATGGAACTCTGCCAGGGCCGTCGCGGAACCCTGAACGGCATGGAATATGTCGGCACCGACAGAGTCGAGCTGCACTACAACATGCCCCTCGGCGAGATCGTCTTCGATTTCTTCGATCACCTCAAGAGCCGCACCCAGGGGTATGCGAGCCTCGACTACGAGCCCATCGGCGAGCAGGAGGCAGACCTCGTGAAGGTCGACATCCTCTTGCAGGGCGAGGCGGTCGATGCGTTCAGCGCCATCGTGCACAAAGACAAGGCCTATGCGTACGGGCTGCTGATGACCGAGCGGCTGAAGAAGTTGATTCCCCGCCAGCAGTTCGAAGTCCCGATCCAGGCGGCCATCGGCGCGCGGATCATCGCCCGCGAGTCGATCAGCGCCATTCGCAAAGACGTTCTCGCAAAGTGCTACGGCGGCGACATCTCCCGCAAGCGCAAACTGCTTGAGAAGCAGAAGGAGGGCAAGAAGCGCATGAAGATGGTGGGCCGTGTCGAGGTTCCGCAGGAGGCTTTCATCGCTGCCCTCTCAGGTGACACCGAAACCAAGAAAGAAAAATAGCGGCCGGGTAGGGTGCTGCGTATGGCTGAAACTATCATCACCGTCGAGGGGCACTTCGACTACCATCACCCGGCTGAACGCGGAACAGTGATGCTTGCCGCTGGCTTCCAGGGCCCTGAACGGGCGTCGGTCGTGTCTCGTACGGCCCAGCTGCACGGCGCGCTCACGCAGCAGGCGCAACAGTTGGTGGCAGGCAACACAGTTACGTGGTGGTCGGCCGACCGGATGCGCGTGTGGAGTGAGCGCCCGTGGAACAACGCGGGTGCGCAGCTTCCACTCGTGCACCACGCGAGCGTCGGGCTGGAGGTGAAGTTCTCTGACCTTTCTGCGCTGGCAGTCTGGGTCGAGAACGTCGCGACGCTCGACGGGGTGACGGTGACGGGCATCCACTGGGCGCTCACCGAGCTCACAAAGTCCCGCATCACAGCTGAGGCGCAACAGCGCGCCGTGAACGATGCGGTTGTTCGCGCGACGGCCTACGCCCAGAGCCTCGGCCTTTCCACCGTGGTGCCGCTGGCGCTGGCTGACCCCGGTATGCTCGGCGACGATTCCCGGCTGTTCTCGCCGACAGGTGCTGCCCCCATGGTGCGCGCGATGGCTGCTTCTGCTCAGGAGGGCGGCCTGGATCTGAAGCCCGAAGACATCACGGTCGAATCCCGCGTGCACGCCCGCTTCGCGGCATCCTGAGTTCTCTGAAGAAAAGCAGCGCGGGTCTCATGCTGGATCAATTGAAGCGGGCGGCATCCTCGGCGGTAGGTCGGGCAGCCAATAGGCGAGGATTCCCGTACTCAGGGGTAGCGGGAGACGGCGCGGGAATAGTACTCGTCACTTCCCGAGAACCCTCCGCGCACGGCTGAGTCCCCAATTCGGAGGTCGAGTGATGCCCACCACTCGAGTCCGCCCTCGTCGGCGATTCGACCCAGGAACTGCTGGTACATCGGTTGTACCCGATCACGCGCGGCCTCCGTCGAGTCGTAGATGGCGTCGATCAGGAAGGGTTTCGCCGAAAATCTGCCCAACGTGTATGCCCATGCTGCGTTGAGCCAATTGAAGCCTTCGAGGCCCATCGCTTCGCGACCCAGGATGCTCGCGTAGAGGGCATCGACGAAGGCGCCGTCGTTCGGGGGAGCGTTGTACCGAGCGGCAGCGCGAGCGTAGAACTCGTCCGAGTTGTAGAAGGCTTTACTCATGTCGTCGGTGGTAACGACCCCACGGCGTAACGCATCGAGCCACCACGATTCGCCGGTGGGATCTGGGTCCCGGCCGAGCACAGTGCGGTAGGTGGCGGTGATGCGGATCAGACGATACTCATCGCTGTTAGCAAATGAATCAGCAATGGTGCGGCGAGGCGCGCCCGCAGCCAATCGTGTGCTCCAGAATCCGACCTCATCAGGCGAGGGCTGTCTGCCGAGAAAGTCAGCGTAGAGAGAGGTGACAAAAGCATCGCGGGGGGCGAGCTGGATCGTGGAAGCTACTGCCGGATCGCCCGATGCGCGTACGGGCTGGGCCGCCATCGCACCGGCAGAGCCGACAAGCGTGCTCAGCACGAGCGCAGTCGAGACCAGCGCAGTCAACGCAACACGGACAGTCTTCGTCGTCATGATCCCAGCTTCCCCCGATGTGGACCCATTGTGCCGTTCAGATTAGCGCACGAGCGAACCTCTCGCACGAACAGCGATAATGGATCACGTGGCAGAGACAGAACGACGAACCAGGTCGACGCACAACGGGCAATCGCTGAGCTATGCGGCGATCGGCGCGAGCCAGGCCGACGACCTGATGTACTACCCGCCGAAAGGTTTCAGACCGTTCGAGTCACGTGCGCGCCTCGGGTCTGGCGACGAGCGGTTCGAGTCGGCCGCCGAGGCGGTGTTGACCTGGGGAATCCAGCGCGGCAGTGGCATGCAGATCGAGAACATCGAGCTGCCTCCGGCGAGCGACACCGACTACGCCGGGCTCACTTACGATGCGGCGGGAATGCCCATAGCCCCCCGGGGACTCGACGAAGACCAGACCTACACCGAAGACGGCACACCGCACGTTGCTCCCGGTGTTTCGGCCGAACTGGTCGTCCACGTCTTCGGGGTGCGATTCGTCGCACCGGTGCGGGTGGTCTCGGTGACGAGCGACACCCACCGGGTCGGCTTCGCCTACGGTACGCTCCCCGGCCACCCCGCCATGGGTGAAGAGAGTTTCATGGTCGATCACCACGACGACGACTCGGTGTGGGTGGTCATCCGTGGCTTCTCCAAGCCGAGTTCCTGGTTCTACCGGCTGGGTTCGCCTCTGCTCCGGTGGCAGCAGCGCAAGGCGACAAAAGAATACCTGCGCGCGTTGTTGCCCGCCCGCGCGTGATCGGACGCATCGACAAACGCAGGGAGGCGGCACGTGGGTAGCGCGCTTCCGCTCGGCGACCCCGCTCCGCCGGACGGACTGCTGCCGGAGTCGGCCGCCGAACGCGCCAACGGGCATCCATTCGGCGTGTATCTGCACGTGCCCTTCTGCCGGGTCCGCTGCGGGTACTGCGACTTCAACACGTACACCTCGAGCGAACTGCGCGGCGCCAAGCAGGTCGACTACGCCGGGCAGGCCGTGCTCGAGGTTGCCCTCGCCGACCGGATTCTGACCGAGTCGGGCGTGAAGCGTCGCCCAGTCTCGACGGTGTTCTTCGGCGGCGGTACTCCGACCCTGCTGCCCAGCCATCAGCTCATCGACATGCTCGACGCCGTGCGCACCACCTGGGGCTTGGAGCCCGGGGCTGAGGTCACGACCGAAGCCAACCCCGATTCAGTGGATGCCCGCTACCTGAACGAGCTGGCTGAAGCCGGGTTCACACGGGTGAGCTTCGGAATGCAGTCTGCGGTTCCGCACGTGCTCCGAACGCTCGACCGCACGCACACGCCCGAACGGGTTCCCCAGGTGGTGCGGTGGGCGCGGGACGCCGGCCTGCAGGTGAGCCTCGACCTCATCTACGGGACCCCGGGCGAGAGCCTCGACGACTGGCAGACCTCGCTCGACGCCGCGCTGCAGCTCGAACCAGACCACCTCTCGGCCTACGCCCTGATCGTCGAGCAGGGCACCAAGCTCGCGCGGCAGATCCGCTCGGGGGAGTACCCCGAACCCGACGACGATCTCGAAGCCGACATGTACGAGCTGCTGGATGCCCGGCTCCGCTCGCACGGTTACGAGTGGTACGAGGTGAGCAACTGGGCGCGCGGATCGGGTCGCGGGCCGCGAGCCGGCGCTGCCCCCGTCACCCCCAGCGACGTCGTGCTCGATTCCGAGTACGAGTCGCACCGGTCACGCCACAATCTCGCCTATTGGCAGGGTCACGACTGGTGGGGTATCGGCCCGGGTGCCCACAGCCATGTCGGCGGCACGAGGTGGTGGAACGTCAAACACCCGGCGGCCTACGCCGATCGGATGCTCGCCGGGCTGTCACCGGCGGCAGGCCGGGAGACGCCCGACGCCCAAGCACGCGAGTTGGAGCGGGTTCTGCTGCAGGCGCGCATCCGCCACGGCCTCCGGATCTCCTCGCTCGGTGACGCAGCACGACGCGAAGTGGCCGGCCTCATCGCCGACGAGCTGATCGTGCCGAAGTCGGCGTTTGCGGGCACGATCGAGCTGACCGTGCGCGGTCGCCTGCTGGCAGACGCTGTGGTTCGCCGGCTCACAGCCTGATCGGGCAGAACGTGAGTCATTGGCCTCGGCGGTGCCGAATGAGATCAGTGCACGAATGAGATCAGTGCACGAATGAGATCAGTGCACGAATGTGATCGTGCACCACGCCGGGTAGACGTAGAGTTCGCCCCGGTTGGCCGCGATCGCAGCCATGATGCTGAAGACGATGACGAGCACGGCACCGCCGAGAGCGGCGACCAGGCCGATGACCAGAATCGGGATGCCGATGAGTACGATCAGTAGGAACGAGCCGATCATGGTGATGATGGCCGCTGCCACCTGCAGGATGATCATCGTGACCTGGAAGTTCAGCGCCGTTCGGGTGTGATCCCGAACGAACAGCCCGCGGTCTTTGAGCACCAGAAAACCGATGAGCGACGGAAGTGCGCCGAACACGATTCCGCCGAGGTGGATGAGCGTCGCCCAGAGGCGCTGGTCGCTGGGATTCATCGGCTGCGGCGGCGCATACTGCAGCGGAGCGGGCGACACGGGCGGCTCGGAAGCGGGAGGCTGGTACGTCACCCCTGCAGCTTAAACGACGGAGCGCCCCCCGCGATAGAGCCCAATGGGAGGGGCGCTCGGCCGTCGAGTGAACGCCGGCAGTGGGGGAGTCCTCGCGTTACTTGATCCAGCGATAGTTCAGCGGGTAGCGGTACGTGCCACCACCGTTGACCCGGACTCCGCCGATGATCGCGAAGATGAGGTTCACGATGAGCACGGCGAAAACCAGCAGGCCGAAGAGAAGCCCGATGAACGGGATGATGCCCAGGATGTTCAGCACGACCACTGCTCCGGTCACATTGATGGTCCAGTTGAGGGCTTCCTTGCTCTCCTGGTTGACCAGGGGGCCGCGATCTTTGAAGACCAGGTAGATGACCAGGGCAGGAATCAGCAGGATGATGTTGCCGAAGTGAGCGAGCGACGCCCACAGTTTGTCGTCTGATTGCGACAACGGAGCGGCGGGTGCCGCAGCGTAGCCCTGCGCAGGCGGCGGCGGGACGGGCTGACCCGAGTTGGGGTCATACGGCGGGGTTGCGTTGGGATCAGACATTTTCGTGTGCGCCTTTCAGACGAATGTGGAAAAAAGCGATCTGCTTCTCTGTCACAGTGAGCGTGAGTCGATCCCCTCTCACCCATTGGGGCGCGCCGAACACGTTCAAGCACAAGATACTGCGAGGTGCCTACGCGGGGCAATGATCTTTACTCAGCGTGTCGTAATCTTCGGGCGATATATAATTGGCACTCTGATCATCGGAGTGCTAAACACGAGTTCGAGGAAGGCGGCATCGTTCATGGTTTCTGAGCGCAGCCTCGAAGTTCTCCGCGTCATCGTGCACGATTACGTGGCATCCAGAGAGCCCGTCGGCTCCAAGTCGATCGTCGACCGCCACTCCTTCGGTGTTTCCGCAGCCACGATCCGCAACGACATGGCCCTCCTCGAAGAGGAGGAGCTGATCGTGGCTCCGCACACCTCGTCGGGTCGCATACCCACAGACAAGGGCTATCGGCTCTTCGTCGATCATCTCGCAGACCTGAAGCCGCTCTCCGGCGCGCAACGGCAGGCGATCGAGACCTTTCTCGGTTCATCCGTCGACCTCGACGACGTACTGGCCCGCACTGTACGGTTGCTCTCCCAGCTCACGCAGCAGGTGGCGATGGTGCAGTACCCTTCGCTGTCGCAGGCGCGGGTCAGGCACGTCGAACTCGTGGCTCTTGCTCCCACCCGGCTGCTGTCTGTCGTCATCACCGACACCGGTCATGTCGAACAGCGAATCGTCGAGGTTCCCCTCGACACCGATGAGACTTTCCTGGCAGACGTCCGGGCCCGGGTGAATTCCGCAATCGCGGGGCTGGGTCTTGACGAGGCCGCCGGTGCGTTGGCGATCTTCCCGGCGCAGTTCGCACCCGGCAGGGCTTCTGCGGTGGCGATGATCACGACGGTTCTCGCCGAGCAGGTGGCTGCAAACCGCCAGGAGAAGCTGCTCATCGCCGGTGCGGCCAACCTGGTCCGGACCGAAGGCGACTTCGCCGGGAGTGTGCTCCCGGTACTCGAGGCCGTGGAGGAGCAGGTGGTGCTACTGCGTCTGTTCAGTGAGATGCAGGCTGACCAGTTCGGAATGTCGGTGAGCATCGGCAGGGAGAACGCCTCCTTCGGCCTGGCAGAGACCTCAGTGCTTGCCAGCGGCTACAGCTCTGCGGGTGGTGCGGTGGCACGACTCGGAGTCCTGGGGCCGACACGCATGGACTACTCCACGAACATCGCTGCGGTGCGAGCCGTGGCGCGATATCTCTCGAAGAGCCTCGGTGAGGCGTGAGCGACGCATAGTGCCGAGCTTCGAGAGGAGCCCCCGGCACCGCGCGAGCGAATCTTGTCTCCCATTCATCACAACATATTCCGTATCAAACAAAGGAGAAGCCCTTCGTGGCTGACCACTACGACGTTCTCGGTGTCGAGCGAACCGCGACGACCGACGAGATCAAGAAGGCCTACCGACGGTTGGCCCGCGAACTCCACCCCGATGTGAACTCGAGCCCCGACGCAGAAGAACGGTTCAAGTCCGTCACGCACGCCTACGACGTTCTCAGCGACCCCGGGCAGCGACAGTCCTACGACCGCGGGCCGCAGGCCGGCTTCGGCGGGGGTGCAGGCGGCGCCCAGGGTTTCGGCGGCTTCGGTGACATCTTCGAGACGTTCTTCGGTGGCCAGCAGGGCCAGAGCAGAGGCCCCCGGTCCCGTGCCGAACGGGGGCAGGATGCCCTGCTCCGCGTGGAGGTCGACCTCGGAGAGGTCATCTTCGGTACGCATCGTGACCTCGAGGTCGACACCGCCGTGTTGTGTGAGACCTGCAACGGTACCTGTGCCCAGCCAGGCACGCATGAAGTTACGTGCGACATCTGCCACGGCACCGGCCAGATCTCGCGCACGGTCCGTTCGCTGCTCGGCAACGTCATGACGAGTTCGCCCTGCGGCACGTGCCGTGGGTACGGAACGATCATCCCGAACCCCTGCGTCACGTGCCAGGGCCAGGGCCGCGTGCGCTCGCGCCGGGTCATCCCCGTCGACATTCCTGCGGGCGTCGACACCGGTCTTCGCCTCCAGATGCCTTCGCAGGGTGAAGTCGGGCCGGCCGGTGGCCCTCAGGGCGACCTCTACCTCGAGGTGAAGGTGCGCCACCACGATGTCTTCAGCCGCAACGGCGACGACCTGCTCTGCACTCTCGAGGTACAGATGTGGGATGCGGTGCTCGGCACGAACACCGTGGTCAAGGCGCTCGACGGCGACGTCGAGATCGAACTGCGGGCGGGCATCCAGAGTTCTGAGGTCGTCACGGTCAAATCACGGGGAGTGACCAAGCTGCGTGGTGGAGGTCGCGGTGACCTGAAGATCGGCATCCAGGTCGTCACGCCGACCAAGCTCGACCACAAGCAGAAAGACCTGGTCAAGCAGCTTGCTGCGGCTCACAAGTACCCGTCGCCGACGCTCGGGCAGTTCCAGCAGGGCCTGTTCTCGAAGCTCCGCGACAGGTTCATGAACTGACGCGTGGCCCCTTCGATGTGGCTTGCGGTTGGGGCATCCGGCCCGCGAGATGACGCTACACGCCTTCCGGCTCGTCAGCTGTGGGCGCGTGTCGCGTCAGTTCGACGTGGGCTCGCCCCGGCCGACTCCCAGCGCCACGCGCGCGGATAGGATTCTGCACGTGAGCTCTCTCTTTCTTCGCGACGATCTTGCCGCTGTGCCACACGAGGTCGGCGATGTGGTCGCGCTGCACGGTGATGAAGCGAAGCACGCGGTCACAGTGAACCGGCTGCGTGTCGGTCAGCACACCTCCATCGGCGATGGTGGTGGCCTGATCGTGAGAGGGCCGGTGGTCGGGGCTTCCGGGGCCGAGCTCACGATCGCTGTCACCGAGGTCACAGAAGAACGGATGCCCGGCCCCTCGCTCTGGCTGGTGCAGGCCCTGGCGAAGGGCGACCGCGATGAGCTCGCCATCCAGGCCGCGACAGAACTCGGCGTCGCCGGTGTCGTGCCGTGGAGTGCTGACCGGTCAGTGTCGCGCTGGGCGGGTGCCAAAGTGGCCAAAGGGGTCGAACGATGGCGGAGCATCGTTCGCGAGGCAGCAAAGCAGTCGATTCGCGCCTGGGTCCCCGATGTCGCTGAGCTGCACTCGACGCGCGACCTCGTGAAGCTGGCCGCCACCAGCCGCATGCTGCTTCTCGAGCCGACGGCGAGCCTCGCGCTGACCGACTTTTCGCTCGACGGTGAGGATGCTGCGGCCGACCTCGTTCTCGTCGTGGGGCCGGAGGGCGGCATCAGCGCGGGGGAGCTCGACGTCCTGACCCGGGCCGGTGCGATACCCGTTCGACTCGGAAACACGATTCTGCGCACGTCAACGGCCGGCCCGGCCGCGCTGGCGGTACTCAACGCCAGGCTGGGTCGCTGGTAGCACACGCAGCTCGTCGCTGGCGTTCCCCGCAGTGGGCGGGCTGCCTGTCAGGTGCCCGGCTTAAGATGGAGTCATGCCAGTTCCTGCCGAGCCGTCCATCTTCAGCCGCATTGTGGCTCGCGAGATCCCCGCGACGATCTATGCCGAGACAGACACACTGATCGCGATCGCCGACATCGCCCCCAAGGCACCGGTGCACATCCTGATCGTGCCGAAGACCGAAGAATACGCGAACGTCGTCGAGCTGGCGGCGGGTGATCCCGGGCTTCTCGCTGAGCTGGTCGCGCTCGCAGCCCAACTCGCCGCAGAACACGCCGAAGGGGACTTCCGACTGGTCTTCAACACCGGCGCGGGCGCTGGGCAGACGGTGTTCCACGTTCATGCCCACCTGCTCGCCGGTTCTCTCGAAGAAGGCTCCCTTGCCGGGTTCTGAAAACGGCCCGGGCACCAATAGACGCACCGCTGAGGCCGTGGTGCACGTCGACGGGCTGGCCATGGTCAGGCTGCTCGGCCCTCAAGATCGTCTCGTGACACTGGTCGAGAAGCAGTTTCCGAGCGTCAGCCTGCACAGCCGGGGCAATGAGATCACTTTGACCGGCCCCGCTGGCGACGTCGAAGCTGCAGAACGCCTCGTCGAAGAATTGGTTCAGATGGTCAGGGCAGGTAACGACGAACTCACCGAGATCGAGGTGACTGCTTCGGCGCGCATGCTCGACTCCGACCGGGCATCGAGCCCCTCTGACACGCTCGGCCAGCCGATCGTCACTACCCGCGGAAAATCGGTGCGTGCGAAGACGCTCGGGCAGAAGAACTACGTCGACGCGATCGACGAGAACACGATCGTCTTCGGCATCGGGCCCGCGGGAACGGGCAAGACGTACCTCGCGATGGCCAAGGCTGTGCAGGCACTCCAGCGCAAGGAGGTCAACCGCATCATCCTGACGCGGCCGGCCGTCGAGGCGGGTGAACGCCTGGGTTATCTGCCCGGTTCCCTCACCGACAAGATCGATCCATACCTGAGGCCCCTCTTCGATGCACTCAACGAAATGCTCGATCCCGAGATCGTGCCCAAACTCATGGCCACCGGTGCCATCGAGGTGGCCCCGCTGGCCTACATGCGCGGCCGCACCCTCAACGACTCGTTCATCGTGCTCGACGAAGCGCAGAACACGACACCCGAACAGATGAAGATGTTCCTGACGCGTCTCGGATTCGGCTCGCGCATGGTCATCACGGGCGATATCACTCAGATCGACCTTCCGTTGGGTACGAGTGGCCTGCAGGTGGTTCGGGGTGTGCTCGACGGTATCGACGACATCCACTTCGCTACCCTGACGAGTGACGATGTCGTGAGGCACACCCTCGTGGGTCAGATCGTCGACGCCTACACCCGTTTCGACCAGATTCAGCTCGCAGGCCGAAACCGTGCCGCTGAGCGTCGCGCTGGAGCCACGGCGTCTTCGTCGACCGAATCCCGACAGCCGCACACACTGACGCCGAGCGCGCAGAGCCAGAGCACACAGAGAGACCGCCCATGAGCATTGAAGTGAACAACGAATCGTCGATTCCGGTCGACGATGAGGCGCTGCTGCGCCTGGCCAGCTATGCGCTCGAACAGATGCACGTGCATCCCGATGCCGAACTCGCGATCGTGCTGGTCGACGAGGCGGCAATGGAACAGCTCCATGTGCAGTGGATGGACGAACCGGGCCCGACCGATGTGCTGAGCTTTCCGATGGACGAGTTGCGACCGGGTACCGAGGAGGCCCCGACGCCTCCCGGCCTGCTGGGCGACGTCGTGCTGTGCCCCCAGGTCGCCGAAGGGCAGGCACAGACGGCAGGCCACTCGACGCTCGAAGAGCTGCTGCTTCTGCTGACCCACGGCATTCTGCACCTCCTCGGCTTCGACCATGCCGAGCCGGCAGAGGAGAAAGAGATGTTCGGCATCCAGGGTGACATCCTGGTCGGCTTCGCCATGAAGGAGCGCCGCCGCAGAGTATGACGACCCTCCCTTTCGTCGGCCCGTTCGTTGCGGTCGCATTCGTACTCGTCGTGCTGGGTGGGTTGTTCGCGGCTGCAGACTCCGCGATGGCGTCGCTGTCGCGGGCTGACATCCTCGAGCTGGCCGAGCGGGCGCGGGCGAAACGCTCGCTGCGCGCGATTGCCGAAGAGACCGGCGCGCACATCAACGTGGTCAACTTCGTGCGCGTGGTGGTCGAGACATCGGCCGCCGTTCTCGTCACGATCGTTCTCGCCTACAGCCTCGACCAGATCTGGCTGGCACTGACGCTCTCGATCCTCATCATGACCGCCGTCTCCTTCGTGCTGGTCGGTTCGAGCCCTCGAAGCGTCGGTCGAGTGCACGCGCGGGTCGTGCTGCGACTCACGGCTGTGCTCGTCCACCTTCTGCGCGTTCTGCTCGGACCCATCGCAAGTGCCTTGGTCGCCATCGGCAACCGCGTGACCCCCGGCCGGCCACGATCAGCCACGTTCTCGTCAGAAGAACAGCTCCTGAGCATGGTCGACGAGGCCACAGAGCTCGATGTGCTCGAAGAAGACGACCGGGAGCTCATTCACTCCATCCTCGAATTCAACGACACTGTCGTGCGCGAGGTCATGGTTCCGCGTACCGATATGGTCACGGTCGACGTCGATGCGACCGTCGGGCAGAGCATGGGCCTGTTTCTGAGCCGCGGCGTATCACGGATGCCCGTGGTCGCCGGCAGCGTGGACGAGATCACGGGCATCCTCTACCTGCGCGACGCGGCGCGGCTCAGCCATGAGAAACCCCGCGCCGTCGACGTGGTCACCGTGTCAGAGCTCGCCCGGCCCGCCCTGTTCGTGCCGGAGTCGAAGAACGTCGATGACACGCTCCGCCAGATGCAGCTCGAATCCAACCACCTCGCGATGGTCGTCGACGAATACGGCGGTATCGCGGGGCTGGTGACCATGGAAGACTTGATCGAAGAACTCGTCGGCGACATCTCCGACGAATACGATCGTGAAACGGTCGACATCGAAGAACTCTCGTTCGGCGTCTACCGGGTCAGCGCGCGACTGCCTGTCGACGAACTCGGCGAACTGTTCGGCATCGAGCTCGACGACGACGACGTCGATTCCGTGGGTGGCCTGCTCGGAAAGGCGCTCGGCCGCCTGCCCATCCAGGGCTCGGTTGCTCGAATCGCCGGTCTGGTCCTCACCGCGGAACGCACTGACGGCCGGCGTCGGCGAATCAGTACCGTCGTGGTCGAGCGCGATGCCCCCGAGATCTTTCCGCTCTCCGATGAGGTGAGCGCATCATCCAGATCGTCCCAGAAGACCACGAAGAAGAAGCCCGAGAAGGAGTCCGAATGATCGGCTCAGAATCCGTCACCGACCCCGACTTCAGGGCGGGATTCGTCTCGTTCGTCGGGCGACCCAATGTCGGCAAGTCGACCCTGACGAATGCCCTGGTCGGCGAGAAGGTCGCCATCACCAGCTCAAAGCCCCAGACCACACGGCGTGCGATCCGCGGCATCGTGCACCGACCGGATGGCCAGCTCATCCTGGTCGACACGCCGGGCATGCACCGCCCCCGCACCCTGCTCGGTGAGCGACTGAACTCTGTCGTGCAGTCGACGCTCGGCGATGTCGACGTGATCGGTTTCTGCGTGCCCGCAGACGAGAAGCTCGGCCCCGGCGACCGGTTCATCAACGAGCAACTCGACGCTTTTCCCGGTGCGAAGAAGGTTGCCATCGTGACCAAGATCGATGCGGCATCGCGCCCTGCCGTCGCCGAGCAACTGCTCGCGATCTCGGAGCTGCGCAACTGGGAGGCGATCATCCCGATCTCGTCGACCAGCAACCTGCAACTCGACATTCTGACGGCAGAACTCGTCAAGCTCCTGCCTCGCTCGGGCAAGCTCTACCCCGACGACCAGAAGACCGACGAAGGGCTTGAAGCCCGTATTTCTGAGCTCATCAGGGAAGCAGCGCTCGAGGGCGTGCAAGACGAGCTTCCGCACTCGATCGCCGTCACCATCGACGACATGATCGAGCGTGACGACCGCGACCTGGTCGAGATCTACGCCAACCTGTTCGTGGAGCGCGATAGCCAGAAGGGCATCATCATCGGCAAGTCCGGGAGCCGGCTGGGCGAGGTCGGCGCCCGGGCAAGGGCGGCGATCGAGCCTCTCGTCGGCAAGCAGGTCTTCCTGAGCATCCGTGTGAAGGTCGCCAAGGACTGGCAGCGCGATGCGAAACAGTTGGGCAGGCTTGGATTCTGATTCACCGGTACTCTGTCAACGTGGCTCCTTCGACTGAAATCCCCTCCACCCCCGCCCCGGCCGAGAATCCCTTCGGGCAGGTGTTGGTCGCCCTGGTGACCCCGTTCACTGCTGACGGCGAGGTCGACTGGGCGAGCGTCGAGAAGCTCATCGACAGCGTCATCGTCGACGGCGCCGACGGCATCGTCGTCACGGGCACCACCGGAGAGACGTCGACCCTCACCGACGCCGAGAAGGTTCGCCTGGTCGAAGTGGGCAAGTCGGTCGCCGACGGCCGCGCGAAGATCATCACCGGCGGCGGCTCGAACGAGACCGCGCATGCCATGCAGCTGGCCAAACAGAGTGAGAAAGCCGGTGCCGACGGTAACCTCGTTGTCACGCCGTACTACAACAAGCCCACACAGGCCGGCGTTCTCACGCACTTCCGCATGATCGCCGACGCGACCGACCTGCCGGTCATCCTCTACGACATCCCCGGTCGCACGGGTATCCCGATCAGCTACGACACGATTCTTCGGGCAGCGAAGCACCCGAACATCCTCGCCATCAAAGACGCCAAGGGTGATTTCAGCGAGGTCAGCCGCGTGCTCAACCGGACCGACCTGCTGTACTTCTCGGGCGACGATTCGAACGTGCTGCCGCACCTGGCGATCGGCGCGACCGGCCTCATCGGCGTGACCAACAATATCGCTGCCCGGCCTTACCGCATCATGATCGACGCCGTGAACGCAGGCGACCTCGCCACTGCAACGGCGATGCACAAGGCGCTGGAGCCCCTGGTTCGCGCCACCATGACCCACGTGCCCGGCACCGTCGCTGTCAAATACATCCTGCACGGCCTCGGGCGCATCTCGAGCCCCCGCGTGCGACTCCCTCTCGTCGGCCCCGAAGAATGGGAGGCCGCGAAGATCGAAGACGAAATCGATCTCGTCCGCACCATTCCCGGGCTCTCATTCACCAATTTCCGACCCGACCGCAACGCCGCCGCTGGTGGAGCGCTGCCCAAGATACCTGGTACGACCCGCTAGAACGCGGCTTTTTCACCCCAGTGCCCTCACGCGAATGCCGTGTGGAGGCCGAATACCCTCTAGGAGGGCATATGCCCAACGCCGTATACGAACCCCTGGCCCTGAAGCCGGACACCCTCAGAATCACCCCGATCGGCGGTCTCGGCGAGATCGGCCGCAACATGACCGTCTTCGAGATCAACGGCAAGCTGTTGATCGTCGACTGCGGCGTGCTCTTCCCTGAAGAGACCCAGCCCGGTGTCGACCTGATCCTGCCGGACTTCTCACTCGTGCGCGACCGGTTGAACGATGTCGTCGGCATCGTTCTCACCCACGGCCACGAAGACCACATCGGCGCCGTTCCGTACCTGCTCCGCCACAAGAACGACATCCCCCTCATCGGCTCCGGTCTCACCCTCGCGCTCGTCGAGGCGAAGCTCAAAGAGCACCGGATCAAGCCGTACACCTACCAGGTGAAAGAAGGCCAGACCGAGCAGATGGGCCCGTTCGAACTCGAGTTCGTCGCGGTGAACCACTCGATTCCGGATGCCCTGGCCGTCGCCATCAAGACCGTTGCCGGTGTCGTGCTCCACACCGGTGACTTCAAGATGGACCAGCTCCCGCTCGACGACCGCATCACCGACCTGCGGGCCTTCGCGCGTCTCGGTGAGGCCGGCGTCGACCTGTTCCTGGTGGACTCAACCAACGCCGACGTTCCTGGGTTCACGCCGTCTGAGCGCACCATCGGGCCGGTGCTCGAGAACGTGATCGCCAAGGCTCCCCGCCGGGTCATCGTCGCCAGCTTCTCGTCTCACGTGCACCGCGTGCAGCAAGTGCTCGATGCCGCGCACGCGAACGGGCGCCGCGTGGCGCTTCTCGGCCGCTCCATGGTCCGCAACATGGGCATCGCAGCCGAACTCGGCTACCTCAAGGTTCCCGAGGGCGTCCTTGTCGACTTCAAGAAGGCGGGCGACATCCCCGACGACAAGATCGTCTACATGTCGACCGGTTCGCAGGGTGAGCCTATGGCCGTCCTGTCGCGGATGGCCAACCTCGAGCACCAGATCGAAGTCGGGCCCGGAGACACGGTCATCCTGGCGTCGTCGCTCATCCCCGGCAACGAGAATGCCGTGTACCGAGTCATCAACGGACTCACCAAGCTCGGTGCGACCGTCGTGCACAAGGGCAACGCCAAGGTGCACGTCTCGGGTCACGCTGCCGCGGGCGAGTTGCTCTACTGTTACAACATCCTGAAGCCGAAGAACGTCATGCCAGTGCACGGCGAGTACCGGCACCTGGTGGCGAACGCGCAGCTCGCCATCGAGACGGGTGTGCCAGAGAGCAACACGATCCTGGCGGATGACGGCACCGTCGTCGACCTCAAAGACGGCGTCGCCACCATCGTCGGCCAGTACGACCTCGGTTTCGTCTATGTCGACGGCAACAGCGTCGGTGAGATCACCGATGACGACCTCAAAGACCGCCGCATCCTGGGCGAAGAGGGCTTCATCTCCATCATCGTCGTCATCGAGGCGAATACGGGCCGCATCATCGTCGGTCCGGAGATCCACGCCAAGGGATTCGCCGAAGGCGACGTCGTCTTCGACAAGGTCAAGCCGAAGATCGCCGCTGCATTGGCCGAAGCCGTGGGCAACGGCACCCGTGACACGCACGCCCTGCAACAGGTCGTGCGCCGCACCGTCGGCCGCTGGGTGAACACCTCCTTCCGTCGTCGCCCGATGATCGTGCCGGTCGTCATCGAGGCATAGACGGTGCGCGCCGGTAGGTGACTTTTCGACGCGCTCGGAGCGGCTAACGACGTTCCGGGTGGGGCAGACAGTAGCGTGGACGCATGGCTACGAGTACCAGGTCGAACTCCCGCGCCCGCGGTGCTTCTGGCACGCGCGATTCAGCTGCGACGGGCTCGCGCAAGACGCCCGCGAAGACGGCACCGACCACCGTGCAGAAGACGTTGAAGTTCCCGGTGGATGAGCAGGGCCCCGGCCCGTTCGCCAGAATGTACCTCGGTCTCGCGCACCTCACCGGGGGCGCTGCACGCGCGTTCGGGCACGAGAAGCTGGCCAGAGACGAGCGCAGGGACGGGTTCCCGTTCCTGCTGTTCCTGCTGGCCGTCGCCGGGGCGATCATCGAGTGGTTCCTCGTTGCCAACCCGGTCGCGAACCTGCTCGACGCCTACACCTTCGGCGGTCTGTTCGGGCGGGTGGCCTATGCGCTGCCCGTAGTGATGTTGCTGCTGTCGATCTGGTTGTTCCGCCACCCCAATTCGGTCAACGACAACGGCCGAATCGGCATCGGCCTCGGCATCCTGTTGCTCACCGTGTCGGCTCTCTGCCACATCTTCAGTGCGCAACCCTCACCCGGTGACGGAATCGAGAAGCTCGCAGACGCGGGAGGAGTGCTCGGCTGGGTGCTCGCGGCACCGCTGATACTCGTGACGACCTCGGTCGGTGCGACGATAATCGTGTCACTGCTGCTTCTTCTCTCTCTCTTCATCATCACGAAGACACCGCCGAACAAGGTCGGTGTGCGCTCGAAGGAGCTCTACTCGTACCTGTTCGGTGCAGCGTTCGGCGAGGCGCCCGAAGCCAGTGGAACGACTTCCGCGAAGCCGTCGAAATCAGACGCGTCGGGCACTTCACAGACCGGTGACCTGCAACTCGACTTCGAAGACGTCGATGAAGCGCTGCCATGGTGGCGCCGCAACAAGACGCAGCGCGAAGAAGATCCGGCGTTCGACAGCCCGATCATCCCGACCACGACGGTCAACCCAACCGTCGTCGACCGAACGTTCATCGAAGACCGCACCCCAGCAACCGAGGTCATCGACAGCACGGCCAGCTTCGGGGCCTCGCTCCTGGGCGACATGGAGGCGGCGGAACAGGCCGTCAAGCGCTTCACGGGGGAGATCCTGCCGGGCTCGAAGTCGGCCACGGGTATCCGTGACGATGCGGCCACCGACACGGCGTCGTTCACCGGAGTGCTGTTCGGCACGGAGCCGGGCGCAGCGGGCGTCGAAGGCGAGGTGGGCGACGTCTTCGTACCGCTGGCAGAGGTGAAGGAGCTCGAGCAGCTCAACTATTCGTTGCCCCCGGCCACCAGCCTGGCGCTCGGCGAGCCCTCCAAGGCCCGGTCGCAGGCAAACGATGACATCGTCGCCGCGATCACCAACGTTCTCCAGCAGTTCCAGGTCGATGCGAAGGTCACCGGCTTCTCACGGGGACCCACCGTCACGCGGTACGAGATCGAACTCGGCCCAGGCGTGAAGGTCGAGCGTGTCACCGCGCTCAGCAAGAACCTCTCATATGCCGTCGCGAGCAACGAGGTGCGCATCCTCTCGCCCATTCCGGGCCGGAGTGCCATCGGGGTCGAGATTCCGAACACCGACCGCGAGATCGTCGTTCTCGGCGACGTGCTGCGCTCGGCCAAGGCGACGAACGACGTGCACCCGATGACGATCGGTGTGGGCAAGGACGTCGAAGGCAAGTTCATCATCGCGAACCTCGCGAAGATGCCCCATCTCCTGGTCGCCGGTTCGACAGGGTCGGGCAAGTCGAGCTTTGTGAACTCGATGGTCACGAGCATCCTGATGCGGGCGACGCCCGCCGAAGTCCGCATGGTGCTGATCGACCCCAAGCGCGTGGAGCTCACGGCCTACCAGGGAGTTCCGCACCTCATTACGCCCATCATCACGAATCCGAAGAAGGCCGCTGAAGCGCTCGCCTGGGTCGTCAAAGAGATGGACATGCGCTACGACGACCTCGAGAGCTTCGGTTTCCGGCACATCGACGACTTCAACCGCGCCGTGGTCAACAACGAGATCGTGCTGCCTGCAGGCAGTCACCGCGTGCTCAAGCCGTACCCGTACCTGCTCGTGGTGGTCGACGAGCTCGCCGACCTCATGATGGTGGCGCCGCGTGATGTCGAGGACTCGATCGTTCGCATCACGCAGCTGGCCCGGGCATCCGGAATTCACCTCGTGCTCGCCACCCAGCGCCCGAGCGTCGACGTCGTTACCGGCCTGATCAAGGCCAACGTACCCTCGCGTCTCGCCTTCGCCGTCACCAGCGTGACGGACTCGCGGGTCATCCTCGACCAGCCGGGTGCAGACAAGCTCATCGGGCAGGGCGACGCGCTGTTCCTGCCGATGGGCGCCTCGAAATCGATCCGTGTGCAGGGCGCCTGGGTCAGCGAGAGCGAGATCGAGAAGGTCGTGCAGCATGTCACGCGCCAGGCGCGGCCCGAGTACCGCAACGATGTGACGGTTGCAGCGGTGTCGAAGCAGATCGACTCCGACATCGGTGACGACCTCGAAGTGCTCCTTCAGGCCGCCGAGCTCATCGTAAACACCCAGTTCGGCTCGACGTCGATGCTCCAGCGCAAGCTGAAGGTCGGTTTCGCCAAGGCCGGGCGCCTCATGGACCTGCTCGAATCGCGCGAGATCGTGGGCCCGTCAGAGGGCTCGAAAGCACGCGATGTCCTTGTCACGGCCGAGCAGTTGCCCGAGGTTCTCGCGATGCTGCGCGGGTCGGATGAGGCGGCTGCCCCTTCTGCTCCGATCGACTCTCGCGGCATGTCGGCGTCGGGCTCGTTGTCGGCCTCCTCTGCACCCTCCGGAATGACGTACGCCGACCCACTCGCCGCACCCGGTGGCGGGTATCCTGAAGAAGAGGCGACTTCCGACGAAGACGCGTGGGGCCTCACCGGCAGAGAGTAGCACCATGACCGTTTCACCTGAGACTCCCGCCAAGCCCAGCAACTGGAACCTGCCGAACGCGATCACGGTCGTACGCATCCTGCTGGCGCCCCTGTTCATCTGGATGCTGCTGGCCGACAATGGCGCGAATGGACTGCTTCGCTACCTCGCGGCGATTCTCTTCGTCCTGGCGATCGCGACCGACGGTGTCGACGGTCATCTCGCCCGCAAGAACAACCAGGTCACCGATCTCGGCAAGATCCTCGACCCCATTGCCGACAAGGTGCTCACCGGGGGTGCGCTGGTAGGCCTGTCGATCCTCGGCGAATTGCCCTGGTGGGTGACCATCATCATCCTCGTGCGTGAGGTGGGCATCACGCTCTGGCGCTTCGCTGTCATCAAGAGCCGCGTGATACCGGCATCGCGGGGTGGCAAGCTGAAGACCCTCGCACAGTCGATCGCCATCTCGCTTGCCCTGTTCCCCTTCGCTTCGCTCCTCGGTGACTGGGTGAACGTGGTGAACCTGGTCTTCATGTCGATCGCCTTCGTGCTGACGGTGGTGACCGGGCTCGACTACCTGGTGCAGGACTACAAGCTCAACAAGGCCAAGAAGCAGTGACCGACGGCGACGGGATCGACGTGACCGCAGCGTTGATCGCGGAACTCACTCGACGCGGCGAGACGGTTGCTGTTGCCGAGTCCCTCACCGGGGGTCTCCTCGTGGCTGAACTCATCAGGCCCGCTGGTGCATCGAACGTCGTGTTTGGGGGAGTGGTGGCCTACAACACTTCCATCAAGGCATCAGTGCTGGGGGTCGACGCGAACCTCCTGCGAACACAGGGCCCCGTGCATCCGGAGGTCGCCGAGCAGATGGCTGAGGGAGTGCGGTACGCGTTGGCTGTGGATGGTTCGGCTGCCTCGATCGGCATCTCGACAACCGGAGTGGCGGGCCCGGGCCCGGCCGACGGACACCCGGAAGGCACCGTCTTCGTCGGTCTCTCCCTGGGCGACAAGACGTGGAGCGTGGCTCTCCACCTCGAAGGGGGTCGGGACAGGATTCGGGCCGGAGCTGTCAGTGAAGCTGTACGAATCCTGAGTGCGCGATTCTAGCCATGTTGCGCGGGAATGACTCAGGTTTCGATCTCGTTACACATGATGTCGTTAACACCGAAAGTCCAGTGTTGTTCGTTTAGAGTTTGTGGAACGGTACCTTGGCTGTCGAAGCCACCGTATTGTTAGTGCACCACGAACAACTCACCGAAGACACACACGCAAGGAGGCTCCAATGATTTTAGTTCGCCAAGAGATCGGCGACGTGCTGCGGGACTTCCGTCTTCAGAAGGGTCGCACCCTTCGCCAGGTGGCAAGTAAAGCCAGTGTCGCCCTCGGTTACCTCAGCGAGGTCGAGCGCGGCCAGAAAGAAGCCTCCAGCGAGATTCTGGCTTCCGTGGCGGAGGCGCTCGATACGCCCATCTCCGTCATCATGCGTGAGGTCGGCGACCGCCTGGCCGTCATCGAGGGCATCGATACCATCCCCGACACGGTTCCCGATGAATTCGTTGCAGGATTCGATGCCGGACTGGTTGCTCGCTAAGCGGTGAGACTGAGTGAATTCCGTCAGGCCGTACTCGATGAGTTCGGACCGGGCTTCGGAAGGGTCGTCACGAACGATCTTGCACTGAGTGAGTTCGATGGGCGTACCGTAGACGAAGCCATCTCCAGGGGTGCCGATGCCCGTGAGGTCTGGCTTGCCCTCTGCCGCGCAGCCGATGTGCCGAAATCCCGCTGGCATGGTGCGGGCCTGCCACAACCCCGCACATAGACCTGCCTGAATGTCACGCACCCGAGTGTGCGCGACGCCGCAGGTGGGGGAGCATTCGTTCGTCTGCATGTTCGATGAATCCAACACGCCGCCGTTCTTTCTCGAAGATATGTTCGGATCTTGCTAGTCTCCTACACAGCACGGTTTCTTCAAGCGTTCTCCACAGAATGGCCTGTCTGCGGCAGCGATGTCGGTGGCACTGCCTAGCGTGGTGAAGGTACGAAAGACCAGCGAAAACGCCTTGTCGTCAGCAGCATCAAGCCCCGTCGAAGGGGTGCGAGGGCCGAGCGCGACAGCCTACAGGCACACCGACCGCGGCGCAGATCCAGACGAATGCTGGGTCAGGCGAGCAACTGATTGAAGGAGACAGCAATGCCCTCAGATGCCTCTCGTGAGAAAGCTCTCGAAACAGCACTCGCCCAGATCGACCGCCAGTTCGGCAAGGGGTCGGTGATGCGGCTCGGCAGCGACGAACGTGCCCCCGTCGAAGTCATTCCGACAGGCTCCATCGCCCTCGATGTCGCGCTCGGCATAGGCGGTCTTCCCCGCGGTCGAATCGTTGAGATCTACGGGCCTGAGTCGTCGGGTAAGACCACTCTCACGCTCCACGCGATCGCGAACGCACAGCGAGGTGGTGGTATCGCTGCCTTCATCGATGCCGAACATGCCCTCGACCCCGAATACGCAAAGAAGCTCGGCGTCGACATCGATGCTCTTCTCGTCTCGCAGCCCGACACCGGTGAACAGGCCCTCGAGATCGCAGACATGCTTGTGCGATCCGGATCGATCGACCTCATCGTGATCGACTCGGTCGCTGCTCTGGTGCCCCGTGCAGAGATCGAAGGCGAGATGGGCGACTCGCACGTCGGCTTGCAGGCCAGGCTCATGTCGCAGGCTCTCCGCAAGCTCACCGGTGGCCTCAACCAGACCAACACCACGATGATCTTCATCAATCAGCTGCGCGAGAAGATCGGCGTCTTCTTCGGTAGCCCGGAGACGACCGCCGGCGGTAAGGCCCTCAAGTTCTACGCTTCGATTCGCCTCGACATCCGTCGCATCGAGACTCTCAAAGAGGGTACAGAGGCGGTCGGTAACCGTACACGCGTCAAGGTCGTCAAGAACAAGATGGCTCCGCCCTTCAAACAGGCCGAGTTCGACATCATCTACGGAATCGGCATCTCACGCGAGGGCAGCCTCATCGATTTCGGTGTTGAGCACGAGATCGTGCGCAAGTCCGGTGCCTGGTACACCTACGACGGTGAGCAACTCGGGCAGGGTAAAGAGAACTCCCGTCGTTTCCTGAAGGAGAACCCCGATGTGGCCCTCGATATCGAGAACAAGATCAAGATGAAGCTCGGGCTTCTCGACGATCCTAATGCCCCCAAGGTGGCGGCCGGGGCCAGTAACGTCGAGCCTCTGGCTCCGAAGATCGCCGCACGAAAAGGGGCATAGGCCATGGTGGCGCGGGTGAGCTACCTCCCAGGAGTTCTCCCGGGAGCGGCTTCAGGCGCAACCGAAGATTCGGCTGGCGACTCGACCGACGCGGTTGAGTCGCAGCAGGCGCCCATGACCGAGGGGGAGCGCGAAGCGTTCCTCGAGAACGTCGTCGTGCGAGCACTTGCTCGCAAAGCCCTCTCTGAGTGGGAGGTGACGAAGCTGCTCGCGGCAAACGGGGTAGACGAGTCTGAGTTTGAGGTCTTCCTTGATCGCTATCGTGCAAATCGGTACATCGACGATTTCGACCTGGCCGAGAACCTCGTCGAATCACTTCATCGACGTAAGGGCTATGGGCGTTCGCAGATCAAGAGCGAGCTCGCTGCCAGGCATGTCCAACCCGAGATCATAACGGCCTCGCTCGAGGCGCTTGACGACGATGATGAATTACAGCGGGCAACAGAACTTGCTGAGAAGCGGGCACCCTCGCTCGCCCGGCTCGACGCTGCAACGGCCGAGCGGCGACTGACCTCTTTCCTCATGCGTAAGGGTTATCCCTCAGGAATCATCCGCACTGCAGTGAAGTCTGCACTCGCGCCTCAACCGCGCGGGGTCAGATTCCGCTAGCTCGACGTGCGGCGTGGGCTCGAAGGGCCCACGCCGTCGTGGCGACCGTAGACTTGATGCACTATGAGCAGCATGACTGAGGCCCCAACGATCATCCTCCCGTCGCCAGCGGCGGTGGACGATTCTGGTCATGCCCGCACCTACGAGGTGCGAACCTACGGTTGCCAGATGAACGTGCACGACTCGGAGCGGCTCAGCGGATCGCTGGAAGCGGCAGGGTACATCCGTGCAGAGACTGGCGAAGCCGACGTCGTGGTGATCAATACCTGCGCTGTGCGTGAGAATGCCGACAACAAGCTCTACGGCAACCTGGGGTACCTCGCGTCAGTGAAGAAGCGCCACGTGGGCATGCAGATCGCTGTGGGTGGGTGTCTTGCCCAGAAAGACAAGTCGGTCATCCTGTCGAAGGCGCCCTGGGTTGATGTCGTGTTCGGCACCCACAACATGGGTGCCCTTCCGAGCCTGCTCGAGCGTGCACGGCACAATGGCGAGGCCCAGCTCGAGATTCTGGACTCCCTGGAGACCTTCCCGTCCACGTTGCCGACAAAGCGTGACTCGAGCTACAGCGGCTGGGTGTCAATATCTGTCGGTTGCAACAACACCTGCACGTTCTGCATCGTGCCAGCGCTCCGGGGCAAGGAGAAAGACCGACGCCCGGGTGAGATCCTGCAGGAGATCCAGTTGCTCGTCGACGATGGCGCCATCGAAGTGACGCTTCTCGGCCAGAACGTGAACTCGTACGGCGTGGAATTCGGTGATCGGCAGGCATTCAGCAAGCTGCTACGCGCAGCAGGTCAGATTCCTGGGCTCGAACGCATCCGGTTCACGAGCCCGCACCCTGCGGCCTTCACCGACGACGTGATCGATGCGATGGCCGAGACTCCGTCGGTGATGCCTCAGTTGCACATGCCGTTGCAGTCCGGTTCGGATCGTGTTCTCAAAGCGATGAAGCGCTCGTATCGCTCAGCGAAATTCCTCGGAATTCTCGATCGTGTACGCGAGCGTATGCCTCACGCAGCGATCAGCACCGACATCATCGTCGGTTTCCCCGGGGAGACAGAAGAGGACTTCCAGGAGACCCTTCGTGTCGTCGAGCAGGCCCGTTTCGCCACGGCATTCACCTTCCAGTACTCGATCCGTCCCGGCACGCCTGCAGCGACCATGCCAGACCAGGTACCCAAAGCGGTCGTGCAGGAACGGTACGAGCGTCTGATGGCTCTTCAGGACCGCATCGCCTGGGAGGAGAACGAGAAAGTGGTCGGCCGCCGTGTCGAACTGCTCGTTGCGAACGGTGAGGGCCGTAAAGACGCTGACACCCATCGAATGAGTGGCCGTGCCGAAGACAGCAGGCTCGTGCATTTCGACGTTCCCGAAGGTTCTGACGTGCCACGCCCAGGAGATGTTGTCTCGGTCATTGTGACCGGTGCGAAGCCCTACTACCTCATCGCTGACTCGCTCGATGGTGTTCCCCTGGCAGTGCGCCGAACCCGCGCGGGTGACGCCTGGGAGCGGGAGCAGTCCGATTCCTGTGAAGTGCCGGCACCTCCTTCCGGTGCAGACGGATCCGTTGTGAAGGCTCGGGTCTCCCTCGGCCTTCCGACCCTCCGAGTGTCGACAACTCCGATCTACGACGACTCCGACGGGCTGCGCTAGCGGAGACGGCCCGTTTCGATGGCCACAGACATCATCGCCGTTGTCGGAGCGACCGGGACCGGCAAGTCAGAGCTCTCCCTCGTTATAGCCGAGCGACTCGCCGACTCCGGTCAGCTCGCTGAGATCATCAACGCCGATGCGATGCAGCTCTACCGTGGAATGGACATCGGCACTGCAAAGCTATCCCTCGGCGAGCGACGCGGAGTTCCCCACCACATGCTGGACGTTCTCGACGTGACTGCCGAGGGCTCTGTTGCGGCATACCAGGCAGATGCTCGCGCTGCCATCGATGGCGTGCTCGAACGCCACGCTGTACCGATTCTGGTCGGTGGCAGCGGGCTCTACGTCTCGTCTGTGATCTTCGACTTCCAGTTCCCTGTGCGAGACGCAGAGGTCCGAGCCCGGTTGGAACAGGAACTTGCAGACGACGGCATCGGGATGCTCTACCGTCGTCTCGCAGAAGCCGACCCAGAATCGGCGCTGGCCATCGGTCAGCACAACGGTCGGCGGATCGTGCGCGCCCTCGAAGTCATCGAACTCACGGGCGTCCCGGTGAGCGGCCAGCTCCCTGATAAACCCGTTGCGTGGCGACCTTCGACAATCCTGGCGCTTCGTCATCCGCGCGATCTGCTGGTGGAGAGGCTCGATCGGCGAGTGGAGCAGATGTGGGCCAGGGGTCTGGTCGATGAGGTCGAAGCACTCGTGCCAGACGGGCTGGAACGGGGTGTCACGGCCAGCCGTGCCATCGGCTACGCCCAGGCGCTGGCCCAACTGCACGGCACGCTGTCACAAGAGGCGGCGATCGCCGATGCCCAGGCCCTCACTCGTCGCTATGCACGTCGTCAGGTCAGCTGGTTCCGGCGCTACAGCGATGCTGTCTGGCTCGATGCCGACGACCCCGAGCTGCTCGGGAACGCCGCAGCAGCATTCGGCCTCTAGGCTTGTCGCATGGCTTTAGATCTGCACTTCACCAAGGGCCAGGGCACCGGCAACGACTTTGTTCTGTTCTCCGACCCTGACGGCCTCATCGACCTGACGCCCGCGCAGATCGCGTCGCTCTGCGACCGTCATTTCGGTATCGGCGCAGACGGACTGATCAGGGCCGTCAAGTCGAAGAACATTCCGGCGGGTGCTGCGGCACTGGCGGTCGACGATGCGGCGGAGTGGTTCATGGACTACTACAACGCCGACGGATCGATCGCCGAAATGTGTGGCAACGGCATCCGGGTCTTCACGAAGTATCTGCTCGAGAGCGGTCTCGCCACGCTCGATTCGGGTGACACCTTCGTGGTCGGCACTCGCGCAGGGGTCATCGACGTACAGCGCAACCTCACAGGGTTCCAGGCCGACCTGGGGCGCTGGCGGCTTGAAGGCGGCGAGCCACTCGTGCGGGCGAAGAACCTCCAGGTGGCTCGCCCGGGCCTCGGAATCAACGTCGGCAACCCGCACGTCGTCGTCGCGCTGGTCGACGAAGACGAGCTCGAGTCGGCCGACCTGACGTACGTACCTCAGCTCGATCCTGAACCTGCCGAAGGGGCGAACATCGAATTCGTGGTACCACTGGAGCCTTTGGTGAGAAACGGCGTCGGGCACATTCGCATGCGGGTTCACGAGCGAGGCAGCGGTGAAACCCTTTCTTGCGGCACTGGCGCGGTCGCTGCAGCCCTCGCGATTCGACACTGGGCGGGAGCCGGTGCGCCCAACCAGTGGCGCGTAGAGGTGTCGGGTGGGGCCGTCGGTGTGCGCATGTACGCCACAGAAGACGGCGAGCATGTCGCGCTCTCTGGCCCGGCAGAACTGGTCTACGAAGGCGACGTGACGCTCGCCTGACGCTGGCCCTGCACGATCGGCTCGACGGAGCTTGGCACTTCGGGGCCTGCGAGCGGCCTCGACGCGAATCCCGCTACTGGGCTCCGGTCACTCCACCAACGGCGAAGAGTGCAATCGGGCGCGCAGTACCCGATACCCCTTGCTCGTGGCCGTGCGGGTCACACTGAACCCGGCAGGCAGGGCCCCCTCCAGCCATCGGTGCAGCGAGTCCGAGCCGAGATTGCGCTGCACCACAAGCCAGGCATCGGAGCCGGGGTCGAGGCGCGGCAGCCAGCGGAGCAAGAGCGCGTGAAGCTCGTCCTTACCCACCCTGATGGGCGGGTTCGACCAGATGGTCATGAAGAGCAGGTCGGCGGGAACATCGTCGGGCAGTACAGCGTTGATGTTTGTGAGGCCGAGCTTTGCAGCGTTGGTTCGCACCAGGTCGAGCGCACGCTCGTTGACGTCGACGGCCCACACGGTGGCGCGGGGTGAGAGCTGGGCCAGCGCCAGAGAGATCGGGCCCCACCCACAGCCGATGTCGAGAAGGTTGCCACCGGGCGGTGGCGACGGTGTGTTCGCAAGAAGAACCTGGGTACCGGCATCCACTCTGTCGGGGCTGAACACGCCCCCGGCCGTAGTGGCGAGGAACGAGTGGCCGGCTAGGGTGACCGGCACTTCTTTGAGCCGGAGTTCGGTCGCTGGGCGAGCTGAGAAGTAGTGCCCATTGTCCATAGCCATACAGGGAATGTAGCAAATGAGAGGGCTAGTCTTGAACGTAATGTTTGAACACGATTCAGTTTCGGCCGATGAAACGGCTTCACACGGCAGAACCACCACAGACTCCAACGGAGAAGCCACCACGACCGGCGGGCCGGAGACCCAGGCGCAGGATGCTGTGGGCCGCGTTCTGGCGCGTGCTGGCGCCCGCTCCTCGGGCTATGCACTCTTCACGCCCGGCAGCGCTCAGGCGTTGCAACGCGACGACGCGCTGAACGGGCGAGAGAATCACGACGGCGACCAGTATGACCTCGCCGACAGGCAGGCGCTTCGCCGCGTCGCCGGGCTCTCGACCGAGCTCGAAGACGTCACCGAGGTCGAGTACCGCCAACTGCGCCTTGAGAACGTGGTGCTGATCGGTGTGTACACCCAGGGCACCCTGACCGATGCAGAGAACTCTTTGCACGAACTCGCAGCTCTCGCCGAGACAGCGGGAGCCGCCGTTCTCGACGGTCTGCTGCAGCGACGCGCGACCCCTGATCCCAGTACGTACTTCGGCAAGGGCAAGGCAGAAGAGCTGCGCGCGGTGGTCCAGGCACTGGGCGCCGACACGGTGATCGCCGACAGCGAGCTTGCGCCGAGCCAGAGGCGCGCTCTCGAAGACATCGTCAAGGTGAAGGTCATCGACCGCACCGCCGTCATCCTCGACATCTTCAGCCAGCACGCCAAGAGCCGCGAAGGCAAGGCGCAGGTCGAGCTCGCGCAGCTCGAATACCTCCTGCCGCGATTGCGAGGCTGGGGTGACTCGATGTCTCGCCAGGCCGGTGGCCAGGTGGGTGGTGCGGGTGCCGGCATGGGCTCTCGCGGCCCCGGTGAGACCAAGATCGAACTGGATCGCCGCCGCATTCACACCCGCATGTCTCGCCTGCGCAAGCAGATCGCTGCCATGAAGCCCGCGCGTGACGCCAAGAGGGCCAACCGCAAGCGCAACACGGTGCCGTCGGTAGCGATTGCGGGCTACACGAACGCCGGCAAGTCGTCGCTGCTGAATCGCATCACCGGTGCCGGCCTGCTGGTCGAGAACGCCCTGTTCGCCACCCTCGATGCGACGGTTCGTCGCACGCAGACCGCTGATGGCCGTGAATACACGTTCGTCGATACGGTCGGGTTCGTGCGCAGCCTCCCCACGCAGCTCGTCGAAGCGTTTCGATCGACGCTCGAAGAGGTCGCCGACGCAGATGTCATCGTGCATGTCGTCGACGGTTCGCACCCAGACCCTGCGAGCCAGCTCACGACTGTGCGCGACGTCATCGGCGAGGCGGGAGCCAGAGGTATCCCTGAGCTCGTCGTCTTCAACAAGAGCGATCTCATCTCCGAAAGTGACCGGATCGTGCTTCGGGGTCTTGAGCCCCGTTCGATGTTCGTCTCCGCGCGCACAGGCGAAGGCATCGAAGAACTCCTCGGCGCGATCGACGGCCTGCTGCCGACGCCATCCGTCGAGGTCGACGTGTTGATTCCCTATGACCGTGGTGACCTGGTGTCACAAATGCACCAGCACAGCACGGTGCTCAGTACGGAGTACGAAGAAGGTGGAACCCACGTGCGCGCAATGGTCACTCCTGAATTCGAGGCTCAGCTGCTGGAATTCAGCGTCGACTCCGCCCGGTCGTCATAGGCCCAACGGCAAACCACTCTGCCCGAATCCTCCCGAACAGGGAGCCTTCGGAATGTGACCATTCGCCGCCTCGCTGTTCTCGAAGACGTTGTCTTCGAGAACAGTGGCTGTGCGCCTAGACCGAGCGCAGCACAGCGACGACCTTGCCCAGAACGGTCGCGAAATCGCCGAGAATAGGCTCAAAGTTCGAGTTTCGCGGCAGCAACCAGGTGTGGCCATCACGCTGGCGGAAGACCTTCACTGTGGCCTCTTCGTCGAGCATGGCGGCAACGATGTCACCGTTCTCTGCTGTCTTCTGGGTGCGCACGACGACCCAGTCGCCGTCGCAGATCGCAGCGTCGATCATTGACTCACCGACGACCTTCAACATGAAGAGTTCACCCTTGCCCACGAGCTGACGGGGAAGCGGATAGATCTCCTCCACCTGCTGTTCGGCGGTGATGGGGATACCCGCTGCGATGCGGCCGACCATCGGAACGAGCGCCACATCGCCGTGGGGAGTCGGTGAGTCTGTGGCGACGCTGTCACTCTTCGGGATGTCGATGAGGATCTCCAGTGCACGCGGCCTGTTCGGGTCGCGGCGGAGGTATCCGCTCAATTCGAGCTGGTTCAACTGGTGCGTCACGCTCGAGAGGGAAGCGAGCCCCACAGCGTCACCGATCTCGCGCATACTCGGCGGATAGCCCTGCTGGTTGACCGCCTCGGAAATCACTTCGAGGATTGCCAGCTGCTTCTCGCTGAGTGATTTTCGCCTCCGCGTACCGCCACGTTCACTGGTCATGTTCTCTCGCTCTCATCGGATTCGCAGTCGCACCCCTTGGCCGGCTGGATGAAGGGTGGATCTTCGTTGGCGACCCAATGTCAGTGGGTGGGGTTTCACTGTCAGTGGGCAAGTTCAAAGTTTCTTTCGACAATCGAAACTGTATCGAAGACCGTGCCCAGAGCAAACAGGTGTTCGAGTGTGTCGCGAGATTGGGGCACATTTCGAACTTGTTTATTCGAACAATCGAAGATATATTCGGAACAAAGCTTCGTATGCGGCCCTCCCGGCCGAGGGTCGCATACGAATACACCCCAGGAGGTCACGATGACTGCACTGAATTTCGCACCAGGCCCTCACGCACAGCGTGCCCTGTCCGCTCCCGTGCGAGTCCACCTCCGTCTCACCCGCCGCGGTCGGGTCTTTCTGGGTGCTGTTGCGTCGATGGCATTGATCGGTGCGATGGCCGCGTTCGCGGTCTTCGGTGGTGCCGCTGCAATCGCCACTTCGAGCGGGTCGTCCAGTACCTTCACCTATGTCACCGTCCAGTCAGGGCAGAGCCTGTGGTCCATCGCCCAGAGCATCGATCCGTCTGGTGACCCGCGCGACGTGATTGCAGCCATCCAGAGCCTGAACCAGCTGCCGTCGTCAGACGTGCAGCCGGGCCAGCGACTGGCGCTTCCGAGTGAATACGCACGGTAATTCGAAACTATGCACCGCCGCGCGCGCGAAGCTGCGCCGAGGTTGTCGGGCGTACGAAGGCTGATCTGGTCACCGCGCTACCATTGGTTGCGTGAGTTCCAATAGCCCTGATGGTGGTTTCAGCGATCCAAGACCGTTCTCCCTGGCAGATCTGCCCATCCGAGACGACCTGCGTGGACTGACTCCCTACGGGGCGCCGGAACTCAAGGTCAAGGTGGCTCTCAACGTCAACGAGAACACGCACCCGATCCCTGAAGCCGTTGCGCGCTCGATCATCGAAGCCTTGGCCACTCAGCTCCTGACGGTCAATCGCTACCCTGATCGAGAGTTTCCAGCGCTTCGCGACAGCCTGGCTTCCTACCTCGGACACGGGCTCACGCGGGAGAACATCTGGGCTGCGAACGGGTCGAACGAGGTCCTGCAGCAGATTCTCCAGGCTTTCGGTGGCCCCGGCAGGTCAGTGCTCGGGTTCCCTCCCACCTATTCGATGCATTCGATCATCGCGGCAGGAACCGGTACGGAATGGGTCGCCGGCGAGCGTGACGCCGGGTATGAGATCTCTCCGCAGACCGCGGTCGACTGGGTCACCCGCACCGACCCCGATCTGGTCTTCTTCTGTTCCCCCAACAACCCGACGGGTACAGCCATAACCCTTGACACCATTGCCGCCGCGTACGACGCGACGGACAAGATCGTGGTTGTCGATGAGGCCTATGCAGAGTTCGGTCGCGCGGGGGAGCAGACAGCACTCTCCTTGCTCCCCGGCCGTGAGCGACTGATCGTCACTCGCACGATGAGCAAGGCTTTCGCCTTCGCCGGCGCCCGACTCGGGTACCTCGCCGCGGCCCCGGCAATCAGCGATGCCCTCAGACTGGTTCGGTTGCCCTACCATCTCTCAGCCCTGACGCAGGCGGCTGCAGTAGCAGCTCTCGCTCATGCACCGGAGATGCTCGCCATGGTCGACGACATCAAGCGGCAGCGTGACCGCATCGAAGACACACTCCGTGAGCTGGGCTACACGCCGTTCCCGAGTGCGTCGAATTTTGTGTTGTTCGGGGGAGTGCCCGATTCCCATGAACTGTTCGAACAGCTGCTCGAGCGCGACATCATCATCAGGGATCTCGGTATTCCCGGACACCTTCGCGTGAGCGCTGGTACAGAAGATGAGACGACAGCGTTCCTCGACGCTATGAAAGAACTCACTCCTTCGCGGTAGCCGTTGCCCGGGTCGCGGCGTATTGGCCATCGTTGCGCGCGCGGTCGACAACTGCCGGGGCCGATAGACTTTTTCGCATGTCGACAGAACCCCGCACTGCCAGCCTGACGCGCAAAACCAGCGAATCGAGCATCCAACTCTCCGTGGACCTCGACGGCACCGGCACTTCGCACATCGACACGAGTGTTCCGTTCTTCAACCACATGCTGACAGCGTTTGCCAAGCACTCCCTCACAGACCTCACCGTGACGGCAACCGGAGACACCGATATCGACGTACACCACACCGTCGAAGACATCGGCATCGTGCTGGGACAGGCCATCCGGCAGGCGCTCGGGGACAAGAGTGGCATCTCGCGGTTCGGTGATGCTCTCGTGCCACTTGACGAGGCGCTCGTTCAGGCCGTTGTCGACATTTCGGGTCGACCATTCCTTGTGCACACCGGTGAGCCGGCAGGGTTCGAGTTCCACCTGATCGGCGGCCACTTCACCGGCTCCATGGTTCGCCACGTCTTCGAGGCGATCACCTTCCATGCTGGCCTGACAGTGCACATCACCGTGCTCGGCGGCCGCGATCCACACCACATTGCTGAGGCGGAGTTCAAGGCGTTCGCCAGGGCGTTCCGTTTTGCCAAACAACTCGACCCCCAGGTTTCGGGAGTTCCGTCGACAAAGGGCGCGTTGTGACCCCTCGCAAGGTTGTCGTGCTCGACTACGGCAGCGGCAATGTCCACTCGGCTGTGAAAGCACTCGAAAGGGTCGGAGCCGAGGTCGAACTGACGGCCGATCGACGCGCGGTGGCTGAAGCCGACGGTCTGCTCGTGCCGGGCGTGGGTGCGTTCGACGCCGTCATGCGGGCGCTCGAGTCCGTGCGCGGGGGTGAGCTGATCGACAAGCGGCTGGCTGGCGGCAGGCCGGTGCTGGGCATCTGTGTCGGTATGCAGGTGCTGTTCAGTCGTGGCGTCGAACGCGGGGTCGATACCGAAGGCCTCGGCGAATGGCCGGGCACGGTCGACGAGCTGAAGGCGGATGTGCTGCCCCACATGGGGTGGAACACCGTCATCGCACCGGAGGAATCGAGGCTCTTCGCCGGAATCGCTGAGGAGCGCTTCTACTTCGTGCACTCGAACGCTGCCCAGACCTGGGAGCTCGATGTGCAGCCTCCACTTCCCGCCGCGTCCGTCACCTGGGCAGAACATGGTGGCCGGTTCATCGCCGCAGTGGAGAACGGTCCGCTCTCAGCCACCCAGTTCCACCCGGAGAAGTCCGGGGAGGCGGGAATGCAGCTCCTGTCCAACTGGCTCCTCACGCTCTGACTCCGTACGACCCATTCGTCTGTCGCTTCGTGCGACTGAACCCCTCTCTCACTCCAAGCCTGAAAGCACCTGAACCCGATCATGACTACACCTGGCCCCGCGCTCGTTCTCCTGCCCGCAGTCGACATAGCCGACGGGCAGGCCGTGCGCCTGACTCAGGGCCAGGCCGGAACCGAGACCAATCACGGCGATCCTGCTGACGCCGCGGCCGACTGGGTTGCGCAGGGAGCAGAGTGGATCCATCTCGTCGACCTCGATGCTGCCTTCGGGAGAGGCAACAATGTCGACGTCATCCGCCGAGTCATCGCCCAGGCGACCGGCATCAAGATCGAGCTCTCCGGCGGCATCCGCGATGACGCGTCGCTGGAGCATGCGCTCGAGAGCGGTGCCACGCGCATCAACCTCGGCACCGCAGCGCTGGAGAACCCGGAGTGGGCGGCCAAGGCGATCGCGCGATTCGGCGAGGCCATCGCGGTCGGCCTGGATGTGCGGGGTACGACTCTGGCGGCGCGCGGCTGGACTGAAGACGGGGGTGACCTCTGGGAGGTGCTCGCGCGCCTCGAGGACGCGGGCTGTGCCCGTTATGTGGTCACCGACGTCACCAAGGACGGCACGCTCAAGGGTCCGAATGTCGACCTCCTCAAGCAGGTCATGCAGAAGACCGACAAACCCGTCATCGCCTCCGGCGGAATCTCGAGCCTCGACGACCTGGTCGAGCTGCGCGCACTCGTTTCCGACGGTCTGGAAGGCGCGATTGTAGGCCGGGCCCTCTACGCGGGAGCCTTCACTCTCGTCGAGGCACTCGCGGTCGCGTCAGACTGAGCGGTTCGAAGCCCATGCCCCCCGAGCATCCAGAGCAGGAGCCTGCTTCGGCCAGCAGGCCCGGCCGTGCCCGGGTGCTTCCCTCGACAGGCATGCCACCAGCACGCTCGCAGTCCTCCGAGGAGGGCGGAGCACTATTCGCAGACTCGGCAGGCCAGCCGTGGGCAGGTCGCACGTTCGACGCGAGCACGAGTGGCTACGAGGACGACCAGGGAGAAGAAGCCTCTGGCCTGGTCGAGGCGATCCGAGTATTTCGTGCCGGGGACGGGCTTCCCCGCCCACCGCGTTCCCAGGCCGCAGTCATCGAAGCATTCAGCAGCGCACGTCTCCTGGTACCGCTGGTGGCCGAGGCCGGGCAGACCGCGGTGGACCACTATGGTCGCACCGTCGACAAGACCCAGGAACTCGCGATCGTCACAGTGACGGCGCCCGACGGCCGCACCGCTCTGCCGGTCTTCACCTCTGTGGCTGCGATGGCGAGCTGGAACCCTGCCGCACGACCGGTGCCCAACGAAGCTCGGCGGATAGCGCTCTCGGCCGCAGCAGAGGGCACCGACCTGCTCATCATCGATCCGACATCGGCCACCGAGTTCGTCGTGCGGCGCCCGGCCGTGTGGGCCATCGCCCAGGGCTCACCGTGGGCGTCACCGTTCGACACCGACACCGACACCGACACTGACACCGACGCTGAAATCGGAGGTGCAC
This sequence comes from Subtercola sp. PAMC28395, assembly GCF_018889995.1. Taxonomy (NCBI): domain Bacteria; kingdom Bacillati; phylum Actinomycetota; class Actinomycetes; order Micrococcales; family Microbacteriaceae; genus Subtercola; species Subtercola sp. PAMC28395. The sequence goes on from NZ_CP076547.1 coordinate 2,129,966, forward strand.
CACACGGTGATCGTGATTCCAGCCCTCTGCTGGCAGAGTTCCGTGTGGCGGTGCTGGGCGAACCGGCGGTGGTCTCGCTCGCGCTGGTGCAGGGCGACCCGGATGCCCGGCTGGCCGCCCCCGAAGTGACCGTCGTTCTCGCGCTGGCACCGGGTCTCGACCGCGAAGCCCTGGCTCTTCTTCTCGCTCGCCTGCAGGACCGTTGGGCCCAGTCGGCGCTGATCGCAGATCGGGTGGACTCCCTGTCGATCAGGCTCATCGCCGCCTGACCGGCCGAGTTCCCGTTCCCGATTACGGGAGCATCACTCGATGACGGCCGTGAATTCGCCGAGCTGTTCGCGAACGCGCTCCTGGGCGACGACAGCTTCGCGATCGGGCAGGCGCCGGAGACCCGCGAGGGGCTGGGCCATGCGGTGGTTCGTGCGGAGCTGCGGCTCGACCCGGTCGAGAAAGGCCCAGTACCCTGCCGTGAACGGGCAGGCATCAGGCCCGAGACGAACCTTCGGGTCGAAGCGGCAGCTTCCGCAGTAGTCGGTCATCTTCGAGATGTAGGCACCGCCAGCCGAATACGGTTTGGTAGCGACGATGCCTCCGTCTGCGTGCTGTGACATGCCGATGACATTCGCCGGCATCACCCACGGGGTGCCATCGACGAACATCGATACGAACCAGTCATTCAGCGCAACCGGATCGTAGCCGCGTTGGAGCGCCCAGTTCCCGATGACCATCAGGCGCTGGATGTGGTGGGCCCAACCCCGTTCGCGAACACCTCGCAAGCTCTCGCCCAGGCAGTTCGCCTCGATTGCGTCAGCGTCGAGTCGCCTGAACTCGATCGGCAGTTCCCGCCTCGCGTTCAGCCCATTGTGGCTCGTCGGGTACTTCTCGCCGAGATGCCAGTAGAGATGCCAGACGTAGTCGCGCCACCCGGCGATCTGGCGAACGAAGCCCTCCACGCTCGCCAGTGGCGCGCGGCCGGCGTCGTATTCGCTCACCACCCTGTTGACCACTGCGCGAGGGTCGAGCAGCCCGAGATTCAGGGGCACGCTCAGCAGGGAGTGAGCCATCGACCAGTCACCTGAGAGAGTCGCGTCTTCGAACGGGCCGAAGTCGTTGAGTCTGACGGAAACGAAGTCCTCGAGCGCCGCGTTCGCCTCGCCTTCCGTGACGGCGAACCTGCGCGGCCCATCGTCACCGACCAGGGTCACTGATCCCTCGGCCTGCCAGCGGTCGAGATCAGCCCGAACCTCCTCGTCGATGTCGTCCTCGACCGGCCACCAGGGGTCTGGCAGTCCCAGGCTGACGGCGTTCTTCGGAGGGGACTGGCGGTTGTTGTGGTCGTAGTTCCACTGGCCGCCGGCCGGTCCGTCACCTTCCATCAGGATGCCCGTTCGAAGGCGCATCGCCCGGTAGAAGTCCTCCAGCAGAAGCCGCTTGGCTCCTCGTGAGGCCGCCCATTCCGCAAATTCCGTTTCGCTCGAGACGAAACCCCGGCTCGGCAGGATGGCTGCCCCGATCTGCCGCACCTTGCGCCTGGCCCGCCACGAGGTGGGGTCGATGACCTCCAGGTCGGTCCGGCCATCCACTATCTCGGAGTACGTGTCGACCTGGTGGAATTCGACTCTGTCGCCCAGCTCCCTGGCTCGATGCCGGATGCCCGACAGCAGCAGGTGCGCTTTCGCCCTGTGAATCGGCCCCCGCCCGAGTGCCCGCCTCGATTCGATGAGCAGCATCGGGCCGCCATCGTCGAACGCGGAGCCCAGCTGGCCCGCGAAGATCCACCGAACCGGCCGGCCGGGCACGCTAGTTGACGGGCCCGGTCAGCTTCTCGCCCGGGCCCTGGCCGATTGCGTCGGGGAAGGGTGACGCTTCGCGGAAGGCCAGCTGAAGCGAACGCAGGCCGTCGCGCAGGCTTCGGGCGTGCATGTCGCCGATCTCCGGAGCCCCTGCCGTCACGAGCCCGGCGAGGGCGATGATGAGTTTTCGCGCCTCGTCGAGATCGAGCTGGTTCTCGGGGTCGTCGGCAAGCCCGACCTTCACCGCAGCGGCGCTCATCAGGTGCACGGCGGTCGTGGTGATGACTTCGACGGCCTGTACATCGGCGATGTCGCGCGCCGCTCCGATCGAATCGTCTTCGAGATACGCATCGCTCACAGTGATTTGGTTCCGTTCTAACATGTTGGCCTGAGACTCTGATATGCTCTATGCGGCTCTGAGGCCATTATGGCTTCAGACGAAAGTGGAGATTCTCCCACCCGCGCTTGACCGTTTGGCTTGATGCCTCAAGGTTACCGGGTTGATTGCACTCCGCCCCGTCGATGAGAACGAATAGCTTCGTGAACGTCAGCAGGGCAGGTGTCTGCGAGAGCAGATGAGGGTGCGGTACGTGTGTGATGTGTGCTGCCGAAGTTCGGCGGTGTCGTTTGTGCGTGGATGATTTCAGTTTTGCGTGCCCACGGTTCATGCCGTGGTGCGTCGGCCGGGCATCCGTCAGCACAAAGGAGCAACGCATCAGCGATCCCCGTACAAACGACCGTATACGAGTACCCGAGGTCCGCCTCGTGGGTCCGGCCGGTGAGCAGGTTGGCGTCGTCAGCATCGACGTGGCACTCAGACTCGCGCAAGAGGCCGACCTTGACCTGGTTGAGGTGGCCCCGAACTCCAAGCCGCCCGTTGCCAAGATCATGGACTACGGAAAGTTCAAGTACGAAGCTGCCCAAAAGGCCAAAGAGGCCAGGCGCAACCAGGCGAACACGATCCTCAAAGAGGTTCGCTTCCGTCTGAAGATCGATGTTCACGACTACGAGACCAAGCGCAAACGCGCCGAAGGCTTTCTCAAGGCCGGTGACAAGGTCAAAGCGATGATCCTGTTCCGAGGGCGCGAGCAGTCACGCCCCGACCAGGGTGTGCGCCTTCTCCAAAGATTTGCCGAAGACGTTTCGGAGTTCGGTTCTGTCGAATCGAGCCCGACCATCGACGGTCGCAACATGGTCATGGTGATCGGCCCCCTGAAGAACAAGTCAGAGGCCAAAGCCGAGGCCAACGCACAACGAGCTGCTGCAAAGGCTCCCCGCGAGGCGCCGGCGCCCAGCAGCGCCGATACAAGCAGCGTCGAAAGCACCAGTGCACCGACCACCGCTGCAGCAACACCCGCAGCCGAGTAACTTTCCATAACCCACGAGGAGACAACAATGCCCAAGATGAAGACCCACTCCGGAGCCAAGAAGCGATTCAAGATCACCGGCAGCGGCAAGGTCATGAAGCAGCAGGCCGGCATGCGCCACAACCTGGAGGTCAAGTCAGGCCAGCGCAAGCGCCGCCTGAACACCGACCAGGTTCTTGCCCCGCAGGACGCCAAGGTCATCAAGAAGCTCCTCGGCCTCTAGAACTCACGACGACGATTTAAGGACAGAAGAAAATGGCAAGAGTAAAGAGGGCCGTCAACGCCCACAAGAAGCGTCGCGTAATTCTCGAGCGCGCAGAGGGCTACCGCGGCCAGCGTTCGCGCCTCTACCGCAAGGCCAAGGAGCAGGTCACTCACTCCCTCGTCTACTCATACCGCGACCGCCGCGCCCGCAAGGGTGACTTCCGTCGCCTGTGGATCCAGCGCATCAACGCGGCCGCACGTCTCAACGGCCTCACCTACAACCGCCTCATCCAGGGTCTGAACCTGGCCGGCATCGAGGTCGACCGCCGTATCCTGGCCGACCTCGCCGTCACCGAGCCCGCCACCTTCGCGGCGCTCGTCGCCAGCGCGAAGGCCGCTCTGCCCGAAGACACCTCGGCTCCGAAGGCTGACGCAGTAGCGTAGCTCACCGCTCCCTTTCCGGGGGCATGCCCGGGTTCGGCGCGATTATTCGTTGCCGTCCCTTGGCCGAAAAACAACTCAATATCTGCTTGACTTGGCACATGCTTGATAATCCGCGTTCACCGCGTGTTCGGGCCGTCGCCAAACTTGCAAAAAAAGGGGCCCGGTCTGAGACCGGGCTCTTTTTGTTGGAAGGCCCGCAGGCGGTAGCTGAGGCGCTCATGTTCAGCCCCCAACTCGTCGTCGAACTGTACGCAACGCCCACCGCCCTCGAGCGTTACACCGACATCGCCGAAACGGCAGTGGATGCCGGCGTCGATGTCGAGTTCGTCTCCGAGCACGTGCTCGAAGTGATGTCAGACACCGTCACGCCGCAGGGCTTCATCGCCGTGTGCCACCAGTTCCCCACGGCGGTCAAAGACATCTTCGCGGCGAAGCCGCGCCTCATCGCTGTGCTCGAAGAAGTTCGCGATCCAGGCAACGCGGGCACGATCATCCGGGCTGCGGATGCAGCGGGGGCTGACGCAGTTATTCTGACCGGCCGTTCTGTCGACCTCTACAACCCCAAGGTGGTGCGGTCGACCACTGGTTCGCTGTTCCACCTGCCCGTGGCCGTCGATGCGAACCTCGACGACGTGAAGCGCAGGGTGACCGAGGCCGGAATGCAGCTCCTGGCAGCCGACATCAAGGGTGACGACCTCCTCGAGGTGCGTTCGACAGGGCTGTTGGCCGCGCCGACCGTGTGGTTGTTCGGTAACGAGGCGCGGGGTCTCACCGACGAGAACCTGACTCTCGCAGACCGGGTGATCTCGGTGCCGATCTACGGAAGGGCAGAGTCGATGAATCTCGCCACGGCCGCGTCGGTGTGCTTGTACGAGAGTGCTTTCGCCCAGCATTCAGCGCTGTAACACTCGTCCCTCACCGAGCTCGTTGCCTCGAGATTTCTGCACAGGCGCGGAACAGCCGAAATCAGGGGCGGGCAAGCTGGCTAAACTTGTGTCTCGTGTCAGAACCCTCCCTCCCCCCTGAGCTCACCATTTCCGACGAGTCGGTTGCCACTGCAGTCGCTGCCGCACTTGCCGCGATCGACTCGATCGTCGACACGGCGTCATTCAGGGCCGTACGCTCTGAGCACGCGGGTGAAGCATCGACCCTTGCGCGTCTGAACGGCCTGCTGCGCACGCTGCCCAACGACCAGAAGTCAGCGGCTGGCAAGCTGGTGGGCCAGGCGAGGGGTAGGGTCACGCAAGCCCTCGCTGCGAAAGAGGCCGACGTCGTCGAGCTGGAGAATGCGGCGCAGCTGGCATCCGAGTCGCTCGATGTGACGGCCCTTCCCGTGCGTCGGCGCCTGGGCGCACGTCACCCACTCTCGCTCCTTCAGGAGAAGATCGGTGACATCTTCCTCGGCATGGGGTGGGAGATCGCTGAGGGGCCGGAGCTTGAGAATGAGTGGTTCAATTTCGATGCGCTCAACTTCGACCCCGATCATCCGGCCCGTGCCATGCAAGACACGTTCTTCGTCGACCCCGTCGAGTCGCACCTGCTGCTGCGTACCCACACGTCGCCGGTGCAGGTGCGTTCTCTTCTCGAACGCGAGCTGCCGGTCTACGTGATCGCGCCGGGTCGTACGTACCGCACCGACGAGCTCGACGCCACCCACACGCCGGTCTTCAGCCAGGTGGAGGGCATCGCTGTCGACAAGGGGCTGACTATGGCCCATCTGCGGGGCACACTCGAATTCTTCGCGCGCCAGATGTTCGGTGATGAGGCGAAGATCCGCCTGCGCCCGAACTACTTTCCGTTCACTGAGCCGAGCGCTGAGATGGACGTGTGGCAACCCAACGCCAAAGGTGGTGCCAGATGGGTGGAATGGGGTGGCTGCGGCATGGTGAATCCCAACGTTCTGCTCTCTGCCGGTATCGACCCCGAGGTCTATTCCGGGTTCGCGTTCGGCGTCGGAATCGAACGAACGCTCCAGTTCCGCAACAACCTGAACGACATGCGCGACATGGTCGAAGGCGATGTCAGGTTCAGCCAGCAATTCGGAATGGTGGTCTAGACCCATGCGTATCCCCCTGAGCTGGCTCGCGGAGTTCGTCGAACTCCCGGCAGGCACCACGATTGCCGACGTCCACGCTGCCCTCGTTAGCGTCGGGCTCGAAGAAGAAGGTTCACACGACTTCGACATCACGGGCCCGGTCGTCGTAGGCGAAGTGCTCGAATTCACCGAGGAACCGCAGAGCAACGGCAAGACCATCCGGTGGTGCAGCGTTCGGGTGGCTGCCGCCGGTGACACGGCGGCAGACGGAGGGGCTGATGTGCGCGGCATCGTCTGCGGTGCCCCCAACTTCTTCGTGGGCGACAAGGTCGTCGTGACGCTGCCGGGCGCAGTGCTACCCGGAAACTTCGCCATCGCCGCGCGCAAGACCTACGGCCACGTCTCCGACGGCATGATTGCGTCCACTCGTGAACTCGGGCTCGGTGACGAGCACGATGGCATTCTGCGGCTGTCGACCCTGGGCCTCGATCCTGAGGTCGGTACCGACGCACTCGCACTGCTCGGGCTGAATGATGCCGCCGTCGAAGTGAACGTCACTCCTGACCGTGGTTATGCCTTCTCGATCAGGGGCATCGCCCGTGAATACGCCCACGCCACGGGGGCGGTGTTCCGTGACCCGGCTGCAGTGCTCCCGGTCGCGGCCGCGGAGAACGGGTTCTCTGTGATCATCGACGACCAAGCGCCCATCAGGGGCAGGGTCGGAGCCACGGTGTTCGTGACCCGCGTCGTTCGCGGGATCGATGCGACGCGGCCGACGCCGGCGTGGATGGTTGCCAGACTCAAGCTCGCAGGTATCCGTTCGATATCGCTGGTCGTCGACATCACCAACTACGTGATGCTGGAGTTGGGTCAGCCACTCCACGGCTACGACCTCGACACGATCAGGGGCGGAATCGTCGTGCGGCGTGCCGTACCCGGCGAAACCCTCATGACACTCGACGGCCAGACCCGGGTTCTGAACCCGGAAGACCTTCTGATAACCGACGACAGCGGGGCGATCGGCCTTGCCGGAGTCATGGGTGGCCTGCAGACCGAGATCACCGATGCCACCACGAATGTGCTCGTCGAGGCTGCCAATTTCGACCCCATCAGCATCGCGCGCAGCGCCCGTCGCCACAAGCTTCCAAGCGAAGCGTCAAAACGCTTCGAGCGAGGAGTGGACCCAGACGTCGCGGCGGCGGCGGCGGCGCGAGTCGTGCAGCTCTTGGAGGAATTGGCGGGCGGTCGGGCTGAGAGTGCCGGGTCGCTCTTCCATGCCCATGACGAGCTTTCTGCGATCTTCCTGCCAGACGGCTACATCTCGAAGCTCGTCGGCGTCGACTACACAGACGACGAGATCAGCGACTCACTCGTCGAGATCGGGGCGACGCTCGAGCACGGCCACGACGGTTTGATCGTCTCGCCGCCGTCGTGGCGCCCTGATCTCACTCACAAGTCGACCCTCGCTGAAGAGGTGGCGCGAATTGTGGGGTATTCACGCATCCCGAGTGTGCTTCCCACTGCGCCACCCGGCCGGGGGCTCACGCGCGAGCAGCGGTTGCGTCGACTGTCGGCAGAGACGCTCGCGGCCGCAGGCCTGACCGAAATCCTCGCGTACCCCTTCGTCTCCAGCACCTCGAACACCCTGTTCGCGTCGCCTGACGACAGCGCGGTGCCGGCGATCCTGTTGGCGAACCCGCTCGACGCCGAAGTGCCATTCCTGAGGGCAACGCTCCTTCCTGGGTTGATCGACATTGCGCGCCGCAACCTCTCACGAGGCCTGACAGACCTCGCACTCTACGAAGTCGGTGCTGTCTTCCAACCGGAGGAGGGTATCCGCTACGGCATAACCGAGGTTCCGCCAGGGGCGATGAGTCCCTCCCAGGAAACCCTCGCTGAGCTGGACGCCAGTATCCCGCCACAGCCGTGGCACATCGGCATGCTCTTCCTCGGTAACTCGGTAGAGAAGCAGCCGGGGCAGCCCGCCCTCGGTTTTGGCATCGCGGACGCACTCGATGCTGTTCGCCTGCTCACCGACGCGCTCGATGTCACGCTGACTGTTCGCCAGGGTAGCCACAAAGCGTTGCACCCGGGGCGTACGGCAGAGCTCTTCGCCACGATCGTCAACCATCACGATGGCGAAGAGACGGCCCCATCGAGCGAAGCCACTTCTGACATTCCCGTGGGTTACGCGGGCGAGCTGTTGCCTGCGCTCGCCGACGAGTTCGATCTCCCTCGCGTTGTTGCTGTCGCCGAGCTCGACCTCTCGCTGCTTATGGCACTCGCAGCCCGCAGCGTCGAGGCCACTCCGCTCTCGGCGTACCCTGCTGCAACCCAGGACGTGTCGCTTGTCGTTCCCGTTGACGTACCGGCAGGCGACGTTCGGGAGGCTTTGGCACACGGGGCCGGTGAACTGCTCGAGAGCATCCGGCTCGTCGACGACTACCGGGCAGCAGGCATCGAAGAAGGGCACAAATCACTGACCTTCGCCCTCCGATTCCGCTCGTCAGAGCGCACGCTCACTGCGGCCGAGGCCAGTGAGGCGCGTATCGCCGGTGTCGCCGAGGCGGCGCTTCGCTTCGGGGCGGTGTCGCGCGAGTGAGCGGTAGGTTGGGCGTATGTCTTTTTCGGTAGCCGTAGCCGGCGCGAGCGGGTATGCCGGCGGCGAGTTGTTGCGCCTTCTTGCCCTTCACCCCGAGTTCGAGGTTCGCACGGTGACGGCGAACGCGAACGCCGGCCAGCCGTTGATCGCGCTGCATCCTCACCTGCGTACCTATGGTGACCTGACACTCGGCGAGACATCGCCCGAGGTGCTGAACGGGCACGACATCGTCTTTCTCGCTCTGCCTCACGGTAAGTCGGGAGCAGTGACCGAAACACTCGACCCAGCGACGCTGGTCGTCGACTGCGGTGCCGATCACCGCCTCACAGACGAGGCGGATTGGTCCAAATTCTACGGAGGAGAGTTCTACGGCGCCTGGCCGTACGGATTACCCGAACTCCTCATCGAGGACTTCCAGCGCCAGCGCTCGAAACTCGTCGGCGTCAAACGGATTGCTGTACCTGGCTGTAACGTCACAGCCATCAGCCTGGGTCTTGCACCCGGGCTTCGGGCCGGCGTCATCCAGCCTGTCGACATTGTTGCAGTGCTCGCCGTCGGCCCCTCCGGGGCAGGCAAGAGTCTTCGAACAGATCTGCTGGCGAGCGAGATCCTCGGTTCGGCCAGTGTCTACGGTGTGGGGGGAGCCCATCGGCACAACCCCGAGATCGTGCAGAACCTTTCGGCCGCAGCGGGGGCAACCGTCTCCGTCTCGTTCACCCCGGTTCTCGTTCCCATGGCACGGGGCATCCTGGCCACCTCGACGGCGAGACTCGCCGCCGGTGTATCTGCGCACGACGTTCGTTCAGCCTGGGAGACGGCCTACGCCGACGAGCCGTTTGTGCACGCGCTTCCGGAGGGCCGCTTCCCTCGAATCTCCGACGTGGTGGGGGCGAACACCGCTCTGATCGGCATCGCGGTCGACGAGGCCGCTGACCGTGTTGTGACGGTGACGGCCATCGACAATCTGGTCAAGGGCACTGCAGGGGCTGCCATCCAGTCAGCGAACATCGCACTCGGGCTCCCCGAGACCCTTGGCCTTCCTCTGAATGGAGTTTCACCGTGAGTGTCACCACACCGGCAGGGTTCGAAGCAGCGGGCATCGTTCGCGGATTGAAGTCCACGGGTGCCCGTGACCTTGCTCTCGTTGTGAACCGCGGGCCGAGTTCGGCAGCGGCGGCTGTCTTCACGTCGAACCGGTGCAAGGCCAACCCGGTGCTCTGGTCTGAAAAAGCTCTGCTCGACGGCGCCGTCTCGGCGGTCATCCTGAATTCCGGCGGAGCCAACTGCTACACCGGCTCCTTCGGGTTCCAGACGACACATCTCACGGCAGAGGCCGTAGCCGAGAGTCTCGGCGTTTCCGCGGGAGACGTGGTCGTCTGCTCAACCGGACTCATCGGCACGGGCGACCAGGTCTTTCGCGACAAGGTGGTCGGGGGAGTGCCCGAGGTTGTCGCCGCGTTGTCTGCCGATGGCGGCACAGATGCCGCATTGGCGATCATGACAACTGACACCAAGGCGAAGCAATCTGTCGTTGTCGGCGATGGCTGGTCGATCGGTGGCATGGCCAAAGGGGCAGGGATGCTCGCACCAGGGCTTGCGACGATGCTCGTCGTCATCACGACCGACGCAGACATCTCGCCGTCGGGGCTCGACTCCGCACTTCGCGAAGCCACGAGGGTCACCTTCGACAGGCTCGACTCCGACGGCTGCATGTCGACCAACGACACCGTCACGCTGATGGCGAGTGGGGCATCCGGAATCACCCCGGAGCCCGCTGAATTCAGCGCAGCGCTGACAGCCCTGTGCCTGGACCTCTCGCTTCAGTTGCAGGCCGATGCCGAGGGCGCAAGCCACGACATCACCATCACGGTCGTGAACGCCGAGAGCGAAGACGACGGCGTCGCAGTAGCTCGCGCCGTCTCTCGCAGCAATCTCTTCAAGGCCGCCATCTTCGGCAACGACCCCAACTGGGGAAGGGTGCTGGCCGCTGTGGGAACCACCGATGCCGCATTCGACCCCTACGACATCGACGTCACGATCAACGGTGTCAAGATCTGCAAGGCAGGCGAACCCTTCGAGAGCCGGGATCTGATCGACCTGACTCCGCGCGCCGTTTCAGTGATCATCGACCTCCACTTCGGAGACGCCACTGCCACCATCTGGACGAACGACCTGACTCACGAGTACGTTCACGAGAACAGCGCGTACGCCAGCTGATGGCCGACGTGAACGATCCAGAAATCCTGGGGGGCGAGAGTGCGCAGGGCCTCGCCGGTGTGAAGGCCGCGACACTCATCGAGTCCTTGCCGTGGCTCAAAACCTTCCACGACAAGATCATGGTGATCAAGTTCGGCGGCAACGCCATGGTCGACCCCGAGTTGCAGCGCACCTTCGCTGAAGACATCGTCTACCTGCGGTATGCAGGAATCAAGCCCGTTGTCGTTCACGGAGGTGGCCCGCAGATCTCACGGATGCTCGACAGGCTCGGCATCGAGAGCGAATTCCGTGGTGGCTACCGGGTCACGAGCCCCGAAGCAATGGATGTCGTTCGCATGGTTCTCACCGGCCAGATCAGCAGGGACATCGTCAGCCACATCAACGAGCACGGTCCGCTCGCGACAGCTCTCTCCGGTGAAGATGCAGGGCTGTTCGAGGGGCAGAAGCGCCTCGTCGAGATCGATGGTGCAGTGGTCGACCTCGGTCTCGTGGGCGATGTGGTGGGGGTGAATCCCGAGACGGTCTTCGAACACCTGGCGGCCGGGCGGATTCCGGTCATCTCCTCGATCGCTCCCGACCGTGACGAACCGGGCCAGGTTCTCAATATCAATGCCGATGCCGCGGCCGCGGCGCTCGCCGTTGCACTGGGGGCTGAGAAGCTCGTCATTCTCACCGACGTCGCCGGTCTGTACTCCGACTGGCCCAACCGCGATTCGCTTGTGTCGGTCATCGAGGTCGAGCAACTCCGGTCCCTCCTCCCTTCGCTCGAATCCGGCATGATTCCGAAAATGGGCGCCTGTCTCGAAGCGGTCGACGGCGGCGTTCCCAAAGCTGCGATCATCGACGGGCGTACGCCCCACTCGATCCTGCTCGAAGTCTTCACTCAGAACGGGAGCGGAACAGAAGTCGTGCCGCATGCCGCAGTGTCGCCTGTCCCCACGGCAACACCCAGCGAAGCACCAGCAGCAACCGAAGCAACAGCCTCAACCGAAAGGCAACTCTCGTGACCTCCGACGTGAATGTGACCGTCAATCATGCGGCCCCGGGCTTCACCCCGGGGGCATGGGTCGACACCTTCGACGAGTCGATGATGCGAACGATGGGCCGGCCCCTTGCGCTGCTCACTCACGGGCGCGGGGCGTTCGTCTGGGATGAGAACGAGAAGGAGTACCTCGATTTTCTCGCTGGCATCGCCGTCAATTCGCTGGGTCATGCGCACCCCGTGCTGGTTGAGGCCGTCACACGCCAGATCAACACCCTTGCCCATGTGTCGAACTACTTCTCGACACGCCCGCAACTCGAGCTCGCAGAACGCCTCAAGCGCATCACCGGCGCGGGCGCCGAAGGCCGTGCCTATTTCTGCAATTCCGGCGCAGAGGCCAATGAGGCAGCGTTCAAGCTGGCGCGACTCAATTCGACCCCAGCGCGAAAGACGATAGTCGCCCTCAGGAACTCGTTCCATGGTCGCACCATGGGCGCTCTCGCCCTCACCGGCAAGCCGGAGATGCAGCAGCCGTTCCTCCCGCTCCCCGGCGGGGTCATGCACATCGACTCGACGATGGAAGCCCTCGAGGCGACGATCGACGACTCGGTCGCTGCGTTCTTCGTCGAGCCGATCAAGGGCGAGGCCGGAGTCATCGACCTGCCAGAGGGTTACCTCGCACGCGCTCGAGAACTCACCGAGAAACACGGGGTCCTCCTCATTCTCGACGAGATCCAGACTGGCATCGGCCGCACGGGCCGATGGTTCGCTTACGAGCTCGCAGGCATCAAGCCCGACGCTGTGACGATCGCCAAGGGAATGGCCGGCGGTGTGCCGATCGGCTCGCTAGTGACTTTCGGGTGGGCATCAGAGCTCTTCCAGCGAGGCATGCACGGCAGCACCTTCGGAGGAAACCCGCTCGCGACCGCCGCGGCGAACGCGGTGCTCGAAGAGATCGAAGACAAAGACCTCGTGGGCAATGCCGAGCGCCGGGGCATCCAGCTCCGCTCTCGTATTGCCGAGCTGAACTCCCCGCTCATTGGTGAGATTCGCGGCCACGGGCTCCTGATCGGGCTCGGCCTCACCGAACCCATTGCCCTTCAGCTCTCGGCCGCTGCGATGGATGCCGGGCTCATCATCAACGCGGCGAATGAGTCGAGCATTCGCATGGCACCACCGCTGATCATCCGCGACCTCGAAGTCGACGCATTCATCACTCGCTTCAGCGCGGCGCTTCGCGCGCTCGGAGCACTCCCCGAACCAGAAGGCCAACTCCGATGACCCGCCACTTTCTTCGCGACGACGACCTGACACCAGCCGAGCAGGCTGAGATCCTCGACCTGGCGGCAGAGCTGAAGCGTGACCGTTTCGCAGCGAAGCCTCTTGCTGGCCCGCAGACCGTTGCGGTCATCTTCGACAAGTCGTCGACACGCACCAGGGTCTCATTCGCCGTCGGTATCGCCGACCTGGGAGGGAGCCCGCTCATCATCAGCACCGCGAACAGTCAACTGAGCGGTAAAGAAACCGCGTCAGACACGGCACGAGTCCTCGAACGCCAGGTTGCCGCCATCGTGTGGCGCACCTATGCCCAGACGGGCCTCGAAGAGATGGCCCTCAACACCACAGTGCCCGTGGTCAACGCGCTTTCCGACGAGTTCCACCCGTGCCAGCTTCTCGCCGATCTTCTCACCATTCGTGAGCACCGGGGCGAACTCGCCGGCCTCACCGTGGCCTTCCTTGGTGACGGCGCCAGCAACATGGCCCAGTCCTACCTCCTCGCGTGCGCAACGGCAGGTATGCACGTTCGCGTCGGCTCGCCCGCGGCATACTCGCCCGACCCGGTGGTCGCGGACGATGCGCGCACGATCGCGTCAACAACCGGAGGGTCGGCCACTGTTCTCTCCGACCCGGCAGAAGCGGTTGCGGGCGCAGACATCGTCGTCACCGACACCTGGGTCTCGATGGGCAAAGAAGACGAGAAGGCTGCCAGGGTGAAGGTCTTCGGCGGTTACCAGGTCGACGCTGCCCTCATGGCCGGCGCAAAACCCGACGCGCTCTTCCTGCACTGCCTGCCGGCAGATCGGGGCTACGAGGTGAGCGCCGAGGTCATCGACGGCCCGCAGAGTGTGATCTGGGACGAGGCCGAGAACAGGCTGCACGCCCAGAAGGCACTGCTGGTCTGGCTGCTCCGTCAACAGACCGTGGCTGCCTGACTCAGGACTTTCGCCGTACCTGCGTCAGTTCTTCTGCGCGCCCGACCGGCGCGCAGAGTCGAGCTGGCCCGGCCGTGGCACGGGCCCTGGTGCTGGCCCACAGTAAACTACAAGCGCTGCAAACCTCAAGGAGAAAAAGTGTCAGAACGGGTAGTGCTCGCGTATTCCGGAGGTCTCGATACCTCCGTCGGCATCGGCTGGCTGAAAGACGCGACGGGTAAGGATGTCGTGGCTCTCGCGGTCGATGTGGGCCAGGAGGGTGAAGACATGGAGGTCATCCGCCAGCGCGCACTCGACTGCGGTGCTGTCGAAGCCGTCGTCGTCGATGCCCGTGACGAGTTCGCGAACGACTACCTCATGCCCGCCCTCAAGGCGAATGCGCTCTACCAGAAGCGTTATCCGCTGGTCTCCGCTCTCAGCCGCCCACTGATCGCCAAGCACCTCGCCTCGACCGCGATCGCGCTCGGTGCCGACAGCGTGGCGCATGGATGCACGGGCAAGGGCAACGACCAGGTGAGGTTCGAGGCGGCGGTCGCTGCACTCGCTCCCGACCTGATCTCGCTTGCCCCTGTGAGAGATTTCGCCCTCACCCGAGACAAGGCCATCGAGTACGCTGCGAAGCACAACCTGCCGATCGCCCAGTCGAAGAAGAGCCCCTACTCGATCGACCAGAACGTCTGGGGTCGCGCGGTCGAGACCGGGTTCCTCGAAGACCCGTGGAACGGCCCCATAGAAGACCTCTACACCTACTCCCAGGATCCTGCTGTTGCACGCCCGGCGACCGAGGTCACCATCACCTTCGTCGAGGGAATTCCCACAGCGATCGATGGCAAGCCCGTGACCCCCCTCGAGGCTGTTGTGCTTCTCAACAAGCTCGCAGGCGACCAGGGAATCGGCCGTATCGACATCGTCGAAGACCGTCTCGTCGGCATCAAGAGCCGCGAAATCTACGAGTCTCCGGCGGGCCTCACCCTGATTGCCGCCCACGAAGAGCTCGAGAACCTCACGCTCGAACGTGACCTCGGCCGGTACAAGCGCAGCGTCGAGGCCAAATGGTCAGAGCTCGTCTACGACGGACTCTGGTTCTCCGGTCTCAAGCGCTCGCTCGACGTCTTCATCGACGACACCCAGCGCTACGTCTCCGGCGAGATCCGTCTCGAGCTCCACGCAGGCAAGGCCACCGTCACCGGTCGCCGCAGCGAGCAGAGCCTCTATGACTTCGACCTCGCGACCTACGACACCGGTGACAGCTTCGACCAGACACAGGCGAAGGGCTTCATCGAGATCTGGTCGCTCCCGAGCAAGATCTCGGCGCGGCGTGACATCGCCGCGGGCGGGTCGATCGAGGCGTAACACCGAAATGGTACAGAACCGAGCCGGAGAAGCGGGCGCCCTGTGGGGCGGCCGCTTCGCGAGCGGACCCTCACCCGAACTCCTCGCGCTCAGCAAGTCGACCCAGTTCGACTGGCAGCTCTGGCCGTATGACATCGCCGGGTCGCGCGCGCACGCCAAAGCGCTCGCCGCAGCCGGTTACCTCACCGAGCCAGAACTCGTGTCGATGTCTTCGGCATTCGACCGTCTGGCCGAGGCCATCGAGTCGGGCGAGTTCGTCGCGGAGGAAGGCGACGAAGACGTTCATTCGGCGCTCGAGCGTGGGTTGATCATCCAGGCAGGCTCTGACCTCGGCGGAAAGCTGCGAGCAGGTCGAAGCCGTAACGACCAGATCGCGACGCTGGTACGCCTGTACCTTCTCGATCACGGTCGTGAGATCGCCCATCTGGTGGTGCAACTGATCGATGCGATCGCCTCACAGGCAGCGGCGCACCCGAATGCACCGATGCCGGGGCGCACACATCTGCAGCACGCACAACCGGTTCTGCTGTCACATCACCTGCTTGCGCACGCGTGGCCGCTCGTTCGCGATCTCGAACGGTTGCGGGACTGGTCGGTCAGGGCATCCGCGTCGCCGTACGGCGCAGGGGCGTTGGCGGGCAGTTCGCTGGGACTCGACCCGGCCCTCGTCGCCCGCGAACTCGGACTCGGTGGCGGGCCGATGCCCAACTCCATTGATGCGACCGCGAGCCGCGATGTCGTGGCGGAGTTCGCATTCATCACCAGCCTGATCGGCATCAACCTCTCGCGGTTCGCCGAAGAGATCATCGTGTGGGCCACGCGCGAATTCGGCTTCGTGAAGCTGCACGACGGGTACTCCACAGGCTCGTCGATCATGCCGCAGAAGAAGAATCCCGACATCGCGGAGCTCGCCAGGGGAAAATCCGGCCGCTTGATCGGCAACCTCGCGGGGCTGCTTGCCACCCTGAAGGGTCTGCCGCTGGCGTACAACCGCGACCTGCAGGAAGACAAGGAGCCGGTCTTCGACTCGGTCGAACAGCTCGAAGTCCTGCTGCCGGCCTTCACCGGCATGGTCGCGTCGCTCACGTTCAACACCGAGCGGCTGGCCGAGCTGGCACCTCTCGGTTTCTCGCTCGCGACCGACGTCGCCGAGTGGCTCGTGAAACAGGGCGTTCCGTTCCGGGATGCGCACGAGATCAGCGGTGACCTGGTGCGCTTCTGCGAGGAGCGGGGCCTCGAGTTGCACGAGCCGACTGACGAGCAACTCGCTTCGGTGTCTCCACTTCTCACCGCTGACGTTCGCGCTGTCGTCACCGTCGCCGGGTCGATTGCCAGCCGCGACGGTGTCGGAGGAACGGCAGGTATTCGCGTCGCCGAGCAACTTGCCAGCCTCACCCAGCAGGTTCGAGCGCTGCAGAACACAGTGACCGGTACGGCAGGCGACGAATCGCTCGCACCGTCAGAGCCCACGATCTACCACCCGAAGGGCGTAGCACGATGACACTCAGCAGCCAGAATCTCCCTGACGACGATCGCCCATCTCAGGGCGGCAAGGCCGGCAAGCCCAAGATCGACCGTGACATCCGCAATCACCCCCAGTACAAGATGCCGTGGTGGCGCAAGCCGATGGGGCCGCTCACGTACTGGATCGTGGCCATAGTGGCAGCAGTCATCGTGGTCGTCGCCATCGTCCTCTCCCTGTCGCTGGGCATTCGTCTCTTCTGAGAACGCCGGCCTGGGCACCGAAGACTGAGTCGAGATGACGGGGCCCCCGATCGAGCTGCCAGGTGAGCCCGCAGACGCCGCACTCTTCGAGCAGTCGGCGATCGTGGTCGCCCCGCTCCTTCTGGGCGCGGTTCTCAGCCGATCGTCGCCTGATGGGGTCGTCGCGTTGCGCATCACCGAAGTCGAGGCGTACCTCGGTCAGGGCGATGACCCGGGTTCGCATTCGTTCCGAGGCCAGACGCGCTCGAACTCGGCGATGTTCGGCGATCCCTTCCACCTCTACACGTATTTCACCTACGGAATGCACACCTGTGCGAACATCGTCTGTTCCCCAGTGGGCACGGCAAGCGCCGTGCTGCTGCGGGCGGGCGAGATCATCGAAGGCGAGACGCTCGCCCGCGCCCGCCGCGGTGCCGCGGTTGCGGTCAGAGATCTGGCGCGCGGCCCGGCCAGGCTCACCAAGGCGCTCGGCATTCCGTTGAGCGATGGGGGAGTGCGGCTCGACCAGGCACCATACGAGCTGCGGATGCCCGGGCATCCATTGCCGTTCGCCACCAGTTCACGCACTGGCGTCAGCGGGGCGGGCGGCACAAGCACCTACCCGTGGCGGTTCTTCCTTCCGGGGGAGCCGACCGTCTCGCCCTACAGGCGTCACCAAACTGTCCCGCTCGCCGACGTGACACCGCCTCGTATCGGAGGGCGGCCCGGCACCGAAGGCTCGCAGGGCTCGGCGCGCTGATACTCTGAACACCGTGTCTGTGCCTGCCTCAGTGACCCTGTCTTCCCAAAAGAACGATCCGTCGTTCGGCTCAGTGTGGGAGGAGCTGAAGTGGCGAGGCCTGGTGCATGTGTCGACCGACGAGGCCGAGCTCGGTTCTCTGCTCGCCGGTGACCCGATCACGTTCTACTGCGGTTTCGACCCGACCGCGCCGAGTCTCCACCTCGGCAACCTGGTGCAGCTGTTGGTGATGCGCCGGCTGCAACTTGCCGGCCACAGACCACTGGCACTCGTCGGCGGGTCGACGGGTCTCATCGGTGACCCTCGTCCCACGGCCGAGAGAACGCTGACGGCGAGGGACACGGTGGCCGAGTGGGTCGGCTACCTCCAGACCCAGATCTCAAGGTTTCTGAGTTTCGACGATGTCAACGCCGCTCGGCTCGTCAACAACCTCGACTGGACAGCACCGCTCAGCGCCATCGACTTCCTCCGCGATATCGGCAAGTACTTCCGTGTCGGCACCATGCTCAAGAAAGACGCAGTCAGCGCGAGGCTCCACTCTGACGCCGGAATCAGCTACACCGAGTTCAGTTACCAGATCCTGCAGGGGCTCGACTACCTCGAACTCTTCAGAACCTACGGGTGTGTACTTCAAACCGGTGGGAGTGACCAGTGGGGCAACCTCACCAGCGGCACCGACCTCATCCGCAAGGCGGAACAGGCGAGTGTGCACGCAATCGGCACGCCGCTCATCACGAATTCCGATGGTACGAAGTTCGGCAAGAGTGAGGGCAATGCGATCTGGCTGGATGATCGGCTCACCAGCCCGTACGCGTTCTACCAGTTCTGGCTCAACACCGACGACGCCGACGTCGTCGAGAGGCTCAAGATCTTCACCTTCCTGAGCCGCGCCGAACTCGACCGCCTGGCCGCGGCCACAGAATCCGAACCGTTCCGGCGGGAGGCCCAGCGCACGCTCGCCTACGAGGTCACCTCTCTGGTGCATGGCACAGACGCGACGGATGCTGCCATCGCAGCCTCTGCAGCCCTCTTCGGCCAGGGTGAGCTCTCCGATCTTGCCGAACCGGTACTTCGGCAGGCCCTTGCTGAAGTCACGGCCATCGAGGCGGGCGCTGACGTTCCTGTCACGGAACTACTGGTTCAGACCTCGCTCTGCGCATCGCTGAGTGAAGCGCGTCGTGCGGTTGACCAGGGTGGTGTGTACGCGAACAACGTGAAGATCTCTTCACCGGCAGAACTGTCTGGTGCTCTCGCTGATCGGGGCATCATCGTTCTGCGTCGCGGCAAGAAGTCCTTCGCCGGCGTCTTCGTCGCCTGAGGTTCCCGGGTGTCCGGAACGGCGCGCACGCTCGACACGCCTGCGCGCTGGAGCTTGGAGAATCGCATCGCGATTCCGCGACGCCAGCGCCCGGGACAGCTGTGCTGGCCCGGGTTCCCGGGAGGACGCGCACACTCGACACGCCTGCGCGCTGGAGCTTGGAGAATCGCATCGCGATTCCGCGACGCCAGCGCCCGGGACAGCTGTGCTGGCCCGGGTTCCCGGGCGAGACGCGAAGCGACACGCCCGGGCGTAGAGCCCAACTTGCCAGACACGAAACATGCCCGTAATGTTTCCTCTTGTCACCCCAAAGGTTCGGAAAGCGGAAGAGCTTACCGGCCTCAAGCGGGGCCATCCACAGCAGTGAAAACCTCTTGTTCGAAAGAACTTCGAGAGTTTGGGCACAGCTCGTCGGATGTAGATATATAGTAGTGAAGTTGCCTGTTCGGGTCTTCGTCGTAACGATGAAGCAACCGGTTCAGAGCGTCCGATCTTTGAGAACTCAACAGCGTGCACATTGTCAAATGCCAAATCCCCGTGGCACCTTTTGGGTGTCCGGGTTCCTTTGGGAAATGAAATTAGCAGATCACTTTTAGTGGTTTGCGGACAAGCAAGTCAGTAATGATTTGTTCTGTCAGCATCAAACTTGTCATTCGTTCTTCGATTCCCGTTGAGCGTTTGGCGCGTAAGCATTTACGGAGAGTTTGATCCTGGCTCAGGACGAACGCTGGCGGCGTGCTTAACACATGCAAGTCGAACGATGATCCAGAGCTTGCTTTGGTGATTAGTGGCGAACGGGTGAGTAACACGTGAGTAACCTGCCCTTGACTCTGGGATAAGCACTGGAAACGGTGTCTAATACCGGATACGACCTTTGACGGCATCGTCTATTGGTGGAAAGAATTTTGGTCAAGGATGGACTCGCGGCCTATCAGGTTGTTGGTGAGGTAATGGCTCACCAAGCCTACGACGGGTAGCCGGCCTGAGAGGGTGACCGGCCACACTGGGACTGAGACACGGCCCAGACTCCTACGGGAGGCAGCAGTGGGGAATATTGCACAATGGGCGAAAGCCTGATGCAGCAACGCCGCGTGAGGGATGACGGCCTTCGGGTTGTAAACCTCTTTTAGTAAGGAAGAAGAACTTCGGTTTGACGGTACTTGCAGAAAAAGCACCGGCTAACTACGTGCCAGCAGCCGCGGTAATACGTAGGGTGCAAGCGTTGTCCGGAATTATTGGGCGTAAAGAGCTCGTAGGCGGTTTGTCGCGTCTGCTGTGAAAACTGGAGGCTCAACCTCCAGCCTGCAGTGGGTACGGGCAGACTAGAGTGCGGTAGGGGAGATTGGAATTCCTGGTGTAGCGGTGGAATGCGCAGATATCAGGAGGAACACCGATGGCGAAGGCAGATCTCTGGGCCGTAACTGACGCTGAGGAGCGAAAGCATGGGGAGCGAACAGGATTAGATACCCTGGTAGTCCATGCCGTAAACGTTGGGAACTAGATGTAGGGGCCATTCCACGGTTTCTGTGTCGCAGCTAACGCATTAAGTTCCCCGCCTGGGGAGTACGGCCGCAAGGCTAAAACTCAAAGGAATTGACGGGGGCCCGCACAAGCGGCGGAGCATGCGGATTAATTCGATGCAACGCGAAGAACCTTACCAAGGCTTGACATATACCGGAAACCTGCAGAAATGTAGGCCCCGCAAGGTCGGTATACAGGTGGTGCATGGTTGTCGTCAGCTCGTGTCGTGAGATGTTGGGTTAAGTCCCGCAACGAGCGCAACCCTCGTTCTATGTTGCCAGCACGTTATGGTGGGAACTCATAGGAGACTGCCGGGGTCAACTCGGAGGAAGGTGGGGATGACGTCAAATCATCATGCCCCTTATGTCTTGGGCTTCACGCATGCTACAATGGCCGGTACAAAGGGCTGCAATACCGTAAGGTGGAGCGAATCCCAAAAAGCCGGTCTCAGTTCGGATTGAGGTCTGCAACTCGACCTCATGAAGTCGGAGTCGCTAGTAATCGCAGATCAGCAACGCTGCGGTGAATACGTTCCCGGGCCTTGTACACACCGCCCGTCAAGTCATGAAAGTCGGTAACACCCAACGCCAGTGGCCTAACCCGTAAGGGAGGGAGCTGTCTAAGGTGGGATCGGTGATTAGGACTAAGTCGTAACAAGGTAGCCGTACCGGAAGGTGCGGCTGGATCACCTCCTTTCTAAGGAGCACGTTCATCGGTCCTCTGTATACAGGGACACAAACGATGACAGTCATTTCAACGGAAGTTATCTGTTGGTGGCGCTCATGGGTGGAACATTTGACATTCACGTAGTGCATCGGATTCTGTTAGTACGACCTTCGGGTTTGGAACGGGGGGTTGGGTGTGACCGTGTTGTGCACGCTGTTGGGTCCTGAGGGACCGGGCAGCTTTTTCGTCGTTCGCAGGCCTTATGGTTTGTGGGTGGTGGGAGGGTTGGCTGTAACTTGTTTGGACCTTATTTCGGCCCTGGCTTTTGGCTTGGGGTTGTTTGGGGTACCGCCCGTATTTTGAGAACTACACAGTGGACGCGAGCATCTTCAGATGTGTCACGTATATGAACCGGATGCCTTTTGGGGTGGCCGGTGATTGTTGCGGGCACTGTCTGATAATCAATGTTCCCCGGGCCTTTATGGTTCGGGATTAACATTGGTCTTTGTTGTGTAATTTTGTTTGTTGAAGTTTTTAAGAGCAAACGGTGAATGCCTTGGCATCTGGAGCCGAAGAAGGACGTATAAATCTGCGATAAGCCTCGGGGAGCTGATAATAGAGCTGTGATCCGAGGGTCTCCGAATGGGGAAACCCCGCCAGGCCCGTGAGGTGACCTGGTGACTCCCGCCTGAATATATAGGGCGGGTAGAGGGAACGTGGGGAAGTGAAACATCTCAGTACCCACAGGAAGAGAAAACAACATGTGATTCCGTGAGTAGTGGCGAGCGAAACCGGAACAGGCTAAACCGATCATGTGTGATAGCCGGCAGGCGTTGCATGGTCGGGGTTGTGGGACTTTTCAGCAGTTACTGCCGTACTGCGAGGATTACAGCGCCATATAGACGAATGGGATTGAAAGCCCAGCCGTAGCAGGTGCCAGCCCTGTAGTCGAAATGTGGTTATGGTCCGAAGAGTATCCCAAGTATCGCGGGGCCCGAGAAATCCCGCGTGAATCTGTCAGGACCACCTGATAAGCCTAAATACTCCCAGATGACCGATAGTGAACAAGTACCGTGAGGGAAAGGTGAAAAGTACCCCGGGAGGGGAGTGAAATAGTACCTGAAACCGTTTGCTTACAAGCCGTCGGAGCGCCCTTTGTTGGTGTGACGGCGTGCCTTTTGAAGAATGAGCCTGCGAGTTAGTGATCAGTGGCGAGCTTAACCCGTGAGGGGAATGCGTAGCGAAAGCGAGTTCGAATAGAGCGTTTGAGTCGCTGGTTCTAGACCCGAAGCGAAGTGATCTATCCATGGCCAGGTTGAAGCGACGGTAAGACGTCGTGGAGGACCGAACCCACTTCAGTTGAAAATGGAGGGGATGAGCTGTGGATAGGGGTGAAAGGCCAATCAAACTTCGTGATAGCTGGTTCTCTCCGAAATGCATTTAGGTGCAGCGTTGCGTGTTTCTTGCCGGAGGTAGAGCTACTGGATAGCCGATGGGCCCTAAAAGGTTACTGACGTTAGCCAAACTCCGAATGCCGGTAAGTGAGAGCGCAGCAGTGAGACGGTGGGGGATAAGCTTCATCGTCGAGAGGGAAACAACCCAGACCACCATCTAAGGTCCCTAAGCGCGTGCTAAGTGGGAAAGGATGTGGAGTTGCATAGACAACCAGGAGGTTGGCTTAGAAGCAGCCACCCTTGAAAGAGTGCGTAATAGCTCACTGGTCAAGTGATTCCGCGCCGACAATGTAACGGGGCTCAAGCACGCCACCGAAGTTGTGGCATTTATATTTTTGGCAGGCCTTCGTGGTCCAGCCGTATGGATGGGTAGGAGAGCGTCGTGTGGCCAGCGAAGCGGCGGTGTAAACCAGCCGTGGAGGCCACACGAGTGAGAATGCAGGCATGAGTAGCGAAAGACGGGTGAGAAACCCGTCCTCCGAAAGATCAAGGTTTCCAGGGCCAGGCTAATCCGCCCTGGGTAAGTCGGGACCTAAGGCGAGGCCGACAGGCGTAGTCGATGGACAACGGGTTGATATTCCCGTACCGCAGAAGAACCGTCCAAGCCAATCCGCTAATGCTAAGCATCTGAAACCAGATAGACGGATCCCTTCGGGGTGAAGCGTTCTGGCGTAGCGTGCGACCCGATGTGGTGCGGTTAGCGTATTAACAGGTGTGACGCAGGAACGTAGCTGAGCCGGGCGATGGTTGTCCCGGTCTAAGGATGTAGGCCGAGGGGTAGGCAAATCCGCCCCTCATATAAGGCTGAGACTCGATGGGTACCCTTCATTGGGGAAATCAGTGATCGTCTGCTGCCAAGAAAAGCATCGGCGCGAGGTTCCATGTGCCCGTACCCCAAACCGACTCAGGTGATCAGGTAGAGAATACTAAGGAGATCGAGAGAATCGTGGTTAAGGAACTCGGCAAAATGCCCCCGTAACTTCGGGAGAAGGGGGGCCGGAGTCGTGAAGGGATTTACTCCTGGAGCGATGTATGGCCGCAGAGACCAGTGGGAAGCGACTGTTTACTAAAAACACAGGTCCGTGCCAAGTCGCAAGACGATGTATACGGACTGACGCCTGCCCGGTGCTGGAAGGTTAAGAGGAAGAGTTAGCCGCAAGGCGAAGCCCAGAATTTAAGCCCCAGTAAACGGCGGTGGTAACTATAACCATCCTAAGGTAGCGAAATTCCTTGTCGGGTAAGTTCCGACCTGCACGAATGGCGTAACGACTTCCCAGCTGTCTCAACCGCGAACTCGGCGAAATTGCACTACGAGTAAAGATGCTCGTTACGCGCAGAAGGACGGAAAGACCCCGTGACCTTTACTATAGCTTTGTATTGGTGTTCGGTGTGGCTTGTGTAGGATAGGTGGGAGACTGTGAAGCGGGCACGCTAGTGCTGGTGGAGTCATTGTTGAAATACCACTCTGGTCACTCTGGATATCTAACTACGAACCGTAATCCGGTTCTGGGACAGTGCATGGTGGGTAGTTTAACTGGGGCGGTTGCCTCCTAAAGAGTAACGGAGGCGCCCAAAGGTTCCCTCAACCTGGTTGGCAATCAGGTGGCGAGTGTAAGTGCACAAGGGAGCTTGACTGTGAGACTGACAAGTCGAGCAGGGACGAAAGTCGGGACTAGTGATCCGGCAGTGGCTTGTGGAAGCGCTGTCGCTCAACGGATAAAAGGTACCTCGGGGATAACAGGCTGATCTTGCCCAAGAGTCCATATCGACGGCATGGTTTGGCACCTCGATGTCGGCTCGTCGCATCCTGGGGCTGGAGTAGGTCCCAAGGGTTGGGCTGTTCGCCCATTAAAGCGGTACGCGAGCTGGGTTTAGAACGTCGTGAGACAGTTCGGTCCCTATCCTCTGCGCGCGCAGGAAATTTGAGAAGAGCTATCCCTAGTACGAGAGGACCGGGATGGACGAACCTCTGGTGTGTCAGTTGTACTGCCAAGTGCACCGCTGATTAGCTACGTTCGGAACGGATAACCGCTGAAAGCATCTAAGCGGGAAGCCGGCTTCGAGATGAGATTTCCATACCATTTATGGTGAGAGGCTCCCAGGAGACTACTGGGTTGATAGGCAGGATGTGGAAGCACCGACGAAAGAGGTGTGGAGCTGACCTGTACTAATAAGCCGATAACTTCAACACCACCACCACACCCCCAGCAACGGCATGGTGTGGCTGAAAATCTTTGCGCAACAAAAACACTCGCGTCCACTCTGTGGTTCCCGACATACGGTCGGGTCACAACCAAACCCCCAAGGGTTCGGTACAACTAAACATGAACGAAGCTAAACACTTCCGAACATTTTTAGACACCCGTAAGGATGTCCCTAATGTTTCGGCGGCCATAGCGCGAGGGAAACGCCCGGCAACATTCCGAACCCGGAAGCTAAGACTCGCAGCGCCGATGGTACTGCAAGGGAGACCTTGTGGGAGAGTAGGACACCGCCGGACTCACTTTAGAAACACGACAGAGGCCCACCCCACCAGGTGGGCCTCTTCTCGTTAACAGACAACCCCCACAACCGGCACCTAAAGTGACCAACGGGAATCCGTGCAGAGCCTCGTGAACACACCGAGACGTTTACACTGGAATCCATACCTACACAGCGCGCGTACGAATAAACAAGGAGTGTCATGAGCGATTCACCAGACAGGGAGAAGCGCCCAGGGCGACGTGAAGACGGCGCGCGATCAGATGGCGGCAGGACGGGTTCAGCTCGACCGCGGAGCGCCAAGCCTCCTCAGGCGTCAGGTGAACGGCGCCTCTGGACCAGCGACGGTAAGCCTGCCCGCAGTGCAGCTCCCGGTTCCCGTGACAAGCAGCACGCGCAGCGTGGCGGTCGCCGGGAAGAGGAGCTCACCCCCGAAGAACTCCGCGCCAGGGAACTCCGCGCCGTCCGCCCACATCATGACGACCCCGAGGTGCCCGAAGACGTTTCGGTCAAGGAACTCGACCGGGGTGCGTTCAATGAACTGAAGACTTTGTCGAAAGAGAACGCCGACGGTGTGGCAAAGCACCTCGTGATGGTCGCACGACTGATCGAATCGGATCCGGAGCTGGCGCACAAGCACGCAACGTCTGCTTCCCGTCGCGCGGGGCGCATCGCCATGGTGCGCGAGACACTCGCCATCACGGCCTATGCGACAGGCGACTACGCCCTCGCGATTCGCGAATTGCGCACCTATCGACGGATCTCGGGGTCGAATGAGCAACTTGCGCTCATGGTCGACAGTGAGCGTGGACTCGGACGCCCCGATCGAGCACTGGAGCTGGGCCGCTCTGTGGAGCGTCACACTCTCACGCCCGCAACCCAGGTGGCCGTGGCGATTGCCATGTCGGGGGCGCGTCTCGATCTGAACCAGCCCGAGGCGGCACTTGCCGAGCTCGAGATTCCCCAGCTCGATCGCAACCTCGCCTACTCCTACAGCCCCGAGCTGTTCTGGGCGTACGCAGAGGTGCTCGATGACCTCGGTCGCGAGAGCGACGCGGCGCAGTGGCGTGCCTACGCCGAGCGTGCCGAAGACGCGCTCGACGCGGCCGAAGGTGATGACGACACGATCGAGGTCTTCGAGGAGGAGGTGGATGGTGGCGCTCTTCACGAAGAAGGTGAGTGACGGAGGGCTGCTTGCTGCTCCGATCGATGGTGTGGATGTTCTGCTCGCCGACCTCGACGGGGTGGTCTACAAGGGCAAAGGTGCCATCGACCACGCCGTCGGTGCCCTGAGCCGCGCCGCGGGTTCCGGGATTCGCGTGGGCTACATCACGAACAACGCGTCGCGCACAGACGCACAGGTCGCTGAACACCTTTCCAGTTTCGGTCTCTCGGTTGGAGCTGCTGATGTCGTGACCAGTCCGCAGGCTGCCGTTCGGCTGCTTTCGGGGCTCGTGCCGGCGGGCTCCACGATCCTGGTCGTCGGGGGTATCGGGTTGACCAGTGAGGTCGAGAGGGCGGGATTCAGCGTGACACGGCAGGCGGATGACCTGCCCGCGGCCGTCATCCAGGGCTTTTCGCCTGATGTCGGCTGGAAAGACCTTGCTCAGGCCAGTTTTGCCCTCCACCGAGGAATTCCGTGGGTGGCCACCAACACCGACTGGACCATTCCCGTTGAGGGCGGCATCGCGCCGGGCAACGGCACGCTTGTGTCTGCGGTACACACCGCTGTGGGCATCCTGCCCGTCGTGGGCGGAAAGCCCGAGAAGGCGATCTTCGATGCAGCCGTGGCTCGTTTCGGTGCGGAGAATCCGCTCTTCATCGGCGACCGTCTCGACACAGACATCATCGGCGCGAACCGCGCAGGAATGCGATCCGTGCAGGTGCTCACCGGCATCGATGGCCCGAAGCAGCTGCTCGCCGCGGACAAGGATTCCCGGCCGACCTTCATTCTCGACGACCTGCGCGGGTTGTTCGAGCCGTACCCTGACGTGCAGGTCGCAGACGATCTGTTGTCGGCGACCGCGGGCAAGGCGGTCGTGCGTCTTCGTGGGAACAGTCTCGAGGTCGCAAAGGCCGGCGACTCTGGCGTCAACAGACTGAGGGCCGCGTGCAGCCTGCTCTGGGCATCCGGTCGCCCGATTTATGGGCTGGTCGTAGCGCCTGAGCTCTATAGCTGAAACGCGCGGGTAGCCTTGGAGGGTGACGTCAGAAGCGAATGAACCCACCGGCCAGGGCACGTTGCTGCCGCGGCTCGGGCTGATCGAAGACCAGCCGCTCGAGGCGCGTGCAGCGGCGTACGTTCAACTGCACGATGAACTACGCATCCGGCTCGAAGGTGGAGACGTCGCGGCGACCCGTGGTTGACAACACCTTCAGCGAAGAACCCCGCGACGAACACGATGAGGCACTCGTCTCGTCCCGCCTGGATTCCGCACTGACCACCAGCGGCCTGGCGCGCTCCCGCAACCAGGCGGCCCAGCTGATCGCCGACGGCCTGGTCAGCGTCGATGGTGTCGTCATCGTGAAGCCGTCTGCGCGCGTGAATGCCGGCCAGGAATTGCGCGTCGAAGGTGACGACCACTACGTCAGCAGGGGAGCGGGCAAGCTGGTGGCCGCGCTCGACGCCTTCGCTGCGGTGGGCGTGGCCGGTCGCATTGCCCTCGATGCCGGTGCTTCCACCGGCGGTTTCAGCCAGGTACTGCTCGAACGAGGTGTGGCGAAGGTGATCTCGGCCGACGTGGGGCACGGGCAGTTGTCGCCGATCGTCTCTGCTGACCCTCGGGTGAGCGTCGTCGAGGGCTACAACATCCGGTATGCAACGCCGGAATCCCTTGCGCAGGTTTCTGGGGTCACGGATGCCCCCACCCTCGTCGTCGCGGATCTCTCGTTCATCTCGTTGACGACGGTGCTGCCGGCGCTGGTCGCGGTCGCCGCAGACGGTGCTGACTTCGTTCTGCTGATCAAGCCGCAGTTCGAGGTCGGTCGCACGGGCATCCGGGAAGGTGTCGTGCGGAACGCCGGGCTGCGCGCCGACGCCATTTCGGCGGTGTTGTGGGCCGCTTTCGACCTCGGGCTCGGTACTTCGGGCATCATCTCCTCCCCAGTTCTCGGGAACGCTGGGAATCACGAGTATCTCGTTTGGCTCAGCGCAACCGCAGGCAGCAATCCGACAGAATGGTTGGACGTCGTCTTTGACCTTTCAGGAGCACACACCCCGTGACACGATCCCGCTACATTCTCGTCGTGCTGCACACCGGTCGACGGGACTCGGTCGAAGCGGCCATCCGGGTGTGCGACCAGCTCGTCGCCTCGGGGGTCGTGCCCGTGCTGGCCCCGAGCGACCTTGCCGACATCGCGGCGCGACTCACCGATGCCAGCGTGATCGGGGTACTGGGTGACAATGTCGACCTCGGCGACCTCGAACTCGTGATCGTTCTCGGTGGCGACGGCACCATACTGCGCGCGGCCGAGGTGGTTCGGGGGTGTTCAGTGCCGCTGCTGGGCGTGAATCTCGGCCACGTGGGGTTCCTCGCAGAGAGTGAGCGCGAAGACCTGACCGAGTCGGTCGAGCGGGTGCTCTCCGGTGACTACATCGTCGAAGAACGAATGACTCTCGACATCGTGGTGACCAGTAATGACGAGGTGATCTACGAGGATTGGGCTCTCAACGAGGCCACAGTCGAGAAAGCCAGCCGGGAACGCATGATCGAGGTGGTCATCGAGGTCGATGGCCGCCCACTCTCGTCGTTCGGCTGTGATGGAGTGGTGATGGCGACGCCCACAGGCTCGACTGCCTACTCGTTCTCGGCCGGCGGGCCGATCGTGTGGCCGAGCCTCGACGCGCTGCTGTTCGTTCCACTCAGCCCGCACGCCCTGTTCTCACGAGCGCTCGTGATCGGTCCGGAGTCCGTTCTCGCCGTCGAGCTGCTCGAGCGTGCGCCGGGGGCCGGTGTGCTCTGGTGCGACGGTCGTCGGGGTTTTGACCTTCCGAGTGGGTCGCGGGTCGAGTCACGCCGGTCGTCGGTGCCGGTGCGCCTTGCCCGGCTCACCCACGGGCCGTTCTCCGACAGGCTTGTTCAGAAGTTCGCCCTGCCTGTTCAAGGTTGGCGTGGCCCTGTGAGACGCGGGGAGTGAGGCGCGTGCGCCAAACAGATATGAATACAGAACTCGATTTCGATTCGAACACACCTGAGCGCGCCGGTCAGCCGGTTCGCGGTGTGATCGATGAGATCACCATTCGTGACCTCGGGGTCATCGCCGAGGCCGTGCTCCCGCTGGGGCCTGGATTCACCGCGGTGACCGGTGAGACCGGCGCGGGCAAGACCATGGTGGTGCAGGCTCTCGGACTTCTGATGGGCGAGCGCGCAGTCGCAGGCCAGGTGCGCGTGGGCAGTCCCCAGAGCTGGGTCGAAGGGCGCTGGCGGATTCCCACGGTCGGCCCGGTCGCCGATCGGGTGAACGACGCCGGCGGCCAGATCGACGAGCTCGGTGCTGACGAGCTCGGTGCTGACGGGCTCGGTGCCCACGGGCTGGGGGAGCTCATCCTTACGCGCTCGGTCTCAGGCGAGGGGCGCAGCCGCGCCATCGTCGGGGGTCGGAGTGCGCCGGTGGGTGTGCTGAGCGAGCTCGGTGAGCGGTTGGTGGTGGTGCATGGTCAATCCGACCAGCTGAGGCTCCGATCATCCACTCAACAGCGCCTTGCGCTCGATCGCTTTGCCGGAACAGAGTTCCGCGCACTGCTGGAGAAGTACGAATCGGAGTTCCGGGGCTGGCAGGAGCTCAGGCGGGAACGAGACGAACTCGTCTCGCAGCGGGAGGATCGCCTGCGCGAAGCCGACGCACTGCGCACAGCCGTCGCCGAGATCGAGCTCGTGGGCCCCGAGAGCGGCGAAGACGTCGCCCTCGCCGAACGGGCGAGCAGGCTCACGAATCTCGAAGACCTGAGGGTCGCTGCTGCCGGGGCGCGCGAAGCAGTCTCGAGCGACGAGCTCGACGGCAGGCCCGATACGGTGACCCTGCTCGATTCAGCCCTGCGCCAGCTCGAGCGGGTGAGTGCGCACGACGGTGCTCTCGAGCCCATCGTGGAATCCCTGGCGAGCGCGTCGTTCCTGGTCGCCGAGATCTCGACGCAGCTCTCGAGCTATCTTGCGGAACTGGACACAGACGGTGGGGCCGAGCTCGACGATGTGCAGGAGCGACGTGCCGAACTCTCGGTGCTGGCGCGAAAGTACGGCCCCTCGCTCGATGACGTCATCGGATTCTTCGCTTCGGCGGGGCCGCGGCTGCTCGAACTCGACAACGACTCCGATCGCATCGACGCACTCTCGGCCGCCGTCGCCGAGGCCGAGTCTGTGGTGCTCGAGCTGGCAGCCGAGCTGACGGTCGAGCGGGTTCGCGCCGCAGAGCAGCTCAGCACGCTCGTCTCTGGTGAGCTCGCAGCGCTCGCGATGGGCGGGTCCCAGCTGATGGTCGAGGTCACCCAAGGGGTCGAACCGACTCCATCGGGCCGCGACACCATAGCCTTCCTTCTCGCCTCTCATGAGGGCGCTGAGCCCCGGCCACTCGGCAAGGGCGCCTCCGGTGGGGAGCTTTCACGCATCATGCTCGCCATCGAGGTGGTTCTCGCCGCGACCGACCCGGTACCGACGTTCGTGTTCGACGAGGTCGACGCCGGGGTGGGCGGAGCATCGGCGATCGAGATCGGCCGGCGCCTTGCCCGGTTGGCTGTCGGCTCCCAGGTCATCGTCGTCACGCATCTGGCGCAGGTCGCCGCCTTCGCGACAAACCACCTGTCTGTGGTGAAAGACAGCGATGGTGCTGTGACCGAGAGCAGCGTTCAGCAACTCCAGGGTGAAGAACGCGTGGCCGAGATGGCCAGGTTGCTCTCCGGGCTGCCCGATTCCGAGAGCGGGCTGGCCCATGCCAGGGAGCTGATCGAGCTCGCGGCCGAGTCGAGGCGGCAGTGGCGGTCATAGGTACTGTTAGAGTGGAACTCCGTGGATGATCATGAAAACGCGAGCCCGAGAAGAACCCCCTCTGACCCCGATTCCGGGCCTCACTCTGTGCCTGAACAACTGGTCAAAGCTGGGTCGCAGCCCAAGCTGACGAAGCACATCTTCGTTACAGGTGGTGTCGTCTCCTCCCTTGGCAAGGGCCTCACTGCGGCAAGTCTCGGCAACCTGCTCACAGCTCGCGGTCTTCACGTCGTGATGCAGAAACTCGACCCGTACCTGAACGTCGACCCGGGAACGATGAACCCGTTCCAGCACGGTGAGGTCTTCGTCACCGACGACGGCGCCGAGACGGATCTCGATATCGGTCACTACGAGCGCTTTCTCGACATCAACCTCAACCAGGCGGCAAACGTCACCACCGGCCAGATCTATTCGACGGTCATCGCCAAAGAGCGGCGCGGCGAGTATCTCGGTGACACCGTGCAGGTCATTCCCCACATCACTGACGAGATCAAGCGCAGAATGCGCCTGCAGGCGCAGGGTGCCGATGCCCCTGACGTCATCATCACCGAAATCGGGGGCACGGTCGGCGACATCGAATCGCAGCCGTTCCTCGAATCGGCCAGGCAGGTGCGCCACGAGCTCGGCCGACGCAACGTGTTCTTCGTGCACGTCTCGCTGGTTCCGTTCATGAATGCCTCTGGCGAGCAGAAGACCAAGCCCACCCAGCACTCCGTTGCCGCGCTTCGATCGATCGGTATCCAGCCGGATGCCCTGGTGCTCAGGAGCGACCGCCCGGTCTCAGAGTCCAACAAGCGCAAGATCGCCCTGATGTGCGACGTCGACGAAGACGCCGTCGTCAACGCGATCGACGTGCCGAGCATCTACGACATTCCGACCATGCTCCATGAGCAGGGTCTCGACGCCTACATCATCGACCACTTCGGACTCACGACCGACGACGTCGACTGGTCGGGCTGGTCCACGCTTCTCGAGGCAGTCCATGAACCCAAACACCAGGTGACGATCGGTCTGGTGGGCAAGTACATCGACCTGCCCGATGCGTACCTGTCGGTCACCGAAGCGCTGCGCGCCGGAGGGTTCGCCCATAAGACGAAGGTCACACTCAAGTGGATCCCGTCAGACGACTGCGAGACGCCAGAGATGGCAGCCAAGCAGCTGTCTGATGTCGACGGCATCTGCGTGCCCGGGGGGTTCGGCGTGCGGGGCATCGAGGGCAAGCTCGGCGCACTGCGGTTCGCCCGCGAGAACGGGATCCCGAGCCTCGGCCTGTGCCTTGGCCTTCAGTGCATGGTGATCGAATACGCACGCAACGTCGTCGGCCTCGCCGATGCGTCGTCGAGTGAGTTCAACCCGGAGACGCCGTTCCCCGTCATTGCGACGATGGCCGAGCAGGTCGACATCATCGCCGGGGGCGACCTCGGCGGCACGATGCGCCTGGGTCTCTACGAGGCCAGGCTGGCCCCGGGTTCGCTGGTCGAAGACCTGTACGGCGCTCCCTCCGTAGACGAGCGGCACCGGCATCGCTACGAGGTCAACAACAACTACCGCGACAAGATCTCCGAGGCCGGGCTCTGGTTCTCCGGCACGTCTCCCGACGGCCACCTCGTGGAGTTCGTCGAGCTGCCGCGCGAAGTGCACCCGTACTACGTCGGCACCCAGGCGCACCCAGAGCTGCGTTCCCGCCCCAACCGCGCCCACCCCCTGTTCGACGGGCTCATCGTCGCCGCACTCGATCGCCAGGAAGCCAGCCGGCTCTTCGCTGCAGAGGCGTGACCCGATGACTACCGGCATAGCGACAGACGAACAGGCATTGCCCGCCCTCGCAGACGAGCCCGTCGACCTGACGATCAGCCGGAGCGACCGCGTCTTCGCAGGCAAGATCTGGGACGTGCGGAGCGAGACCTTCGACTACAACGGCGAGAACGTGCTGAGGGAGTTCGTCGATCATCCGGGCGCCGTTGCGGTGCTCGCACTCGACGACAACGACCGCGTGCTGCTCATCAAGCAGTACCGACACCCGGTTCGCAGCCGCGAATGGGAGATCCCTGCGGGTCTCCTCGATGTGACGGGCGAGGATTTCCTGGTCGGTGCGCAGCGTGAACTGGCCGAAGAGGCCGACCTCGAAGCCGCGGAGTGGAGCGTGCTTCTCGACTACGCGACAACACCGGGCGGCAACAACGAGCTCATTCGCATCTACCTGGCCCGCGGGCTGCGTGCGACGGAGTCGACGTTCGAACGCACCGATGAAGAAGCCGACATGGAGCTTCGCTGGGTCGGCCTCGACGAGGTGGTGCAAGCCGTGCTCGCCGGCCGCATCCAGAACCCGTCGCTCGTGATCGCCTCGCTGGCCGCCCACGCCTCGCGCCAGTCGGACTGGGCCTCGCTCCAGCCTGGGGATGCCCCCTGGCCGGAGTGGACCCGGCTGCACCCGGTCGCCGACTGACTCTCCCCTCGACTCACGAATACCGAAACACCGACTCCGTCGCCCAGAGCCTGCAGCCGACAATGCCGACCGAACGAACGCCGCTCGACGTTCTGATCGACGGGTATCTCCGGCACCTGGCGATCGAGCGCGGGCTCTCGGCCAATACGCTGGCAGCCTATCGTCGCGACCTCGCACGGTATTCCGTGTGGCTTGGGGCACAGGGCGTGACGGGCATCGAGAGTGTCGGCGAAGCCCAGATCGGCGCCTTCACCCGGCAGCTGGTCGCCGCAACGTCTGTTGCGAGCGTGCCCGCCGTGGCAGAGGATGCTGTCGCTGGGCCAGACGAGTTTCAGGATGCGGCTGCGCCGGTGCGCCTCGCGCCGTCGTCGGTCGCCCGCATCATGTCGTCGGTGCGCGGCCTGCACAAGTTTCTCGCCGAGGAAGGCGTCGTCTCGAACAATGTGGCCCGAGAGGTGAAGCCTCCGAAGCTCGGCACGAAGCTGCCCAAGGCCATCTCGATCGAGCAGATGACGGCTCTCCTCGACGGGACAGGGGGCGATGACCCGGCTGCACTCCGAGACCGCGCCCTGCTCGAACTTCTCTACGCGACGGGAGCACGGATCTCGGAGATCGTCGCCCTCAACGTCGACGACGTCCCCGACGACTCGGACTTCGTGCGGGTCGTCGGCAAGGGCAGCAAGCAGCGCCTTGTTCCGGTCGGCAGTTTTGCCCGCGCAGCGCTGCAGACGTACCTGGTGCGCGTGAGGCCGCTGTACTCGGCCCGCGGCCGGTCGACGCCGGCGCTCTTTCTGGGGCTGCGCGGCGACAGGTTGAGTCGCCAGGGGGCCTGGCTGATCATCCAGTCGGCGGCCCGGCGTGCGGGGCTCGAACAGCACATCTCGCCGCACACGTTCCGGCACTCGTTCGCCACACACCTGATCGCCGGTGGTGCGGACGTGCGGGTGGTCCAGGAACTATTGGGCCACTCCTCGGTGACCACAACGCAGATCTATACGCACGTCACCGCCGATACGCTTCGTGACATGTACCAGAGCGCGCATCCTCGAGCCCGCGGATGAGCGCGCGCGTGTGTCACACGCTGACGCACCTCCACAGCTCGGGTGCCTGCGGGCCCTAGAATCGCAGTACCGCCCTGGGAGAGGTCGGGGCGAGTAAGGAGCAGTGCCTGTGACGGCGAAGAAGAACAGCCTTGCCGCCGAGTTGCCGGGCCTTGAATCGCCCGTTCTCGGCCCGACCGGTCGGCCGCTGAGGCAGTTTCCGAAGCCCGCTCCGCTCACGAGCCACGGCCCCGCGCGCATCATCTCGCTCTGCAACCAGAAGGGCGGTGTCGGCAAGACCACGACGACCGTGAACCTGGGTGCGACACTCGCCGAAGACGGCCGCCGGGTTCTCGCTATCGACTTCGACCCGCAGGGTGCCCTTTCGGCGGGCCTCGGGGTCGACACGCACGACGGCCTCACCATCTATGACCTGCTGCTCGGCACCGCCAAAGATCCGCACGACGCGATCAAGTCGACCAGCGTGCCGAACTTCGACATCATTCCGGCGAACATCGACCTCTCGGCGGCCGAAGTGCACCTCATCAACGAGGTCGCCCGCGAGACGATCCTCGCCCGAGTGCTCCGCAAGGTCTCCGACGAGTACGACGTCATTCTGATCGACTGCCAGCCCTCGCTCGGGCTGCTCACCGTGAACGCGTTGACGGCGAGCCACGGCGTGCTGATTCCACTGGAGTGCGAGTTCTTCGCGCTTCGCGGCGTCGCGCTGCTAGTTGAGACGATCGAGAAGGTTCGCGATCGACTGAACCCCGCCATCAAACTCGACGGAATCCTCGCCACCATGTACGACTCGCGGACCCTGCATTCGCGCGAGGTGATGCAGCGCGTCGTCGATGCCTTCGGCGCCGATGTGCTCGAGACGGTCATCGGCCGCACGATCAAGTTCCCTGACGCGAGCGTGTCGGGCACTCCGATCACACAGTTCGCCCCCGATCATCCGGCAGCGAATGCCTATCGGCAACTTGCTCGCGAATTGGTCTTCCGTGGCGCGGTCGCCTGAAGCGACCCCTACGACCGGGCGGCGACAGCTCGCGACATCAGGTCGCGGTCGGAGCGTGACAGCGGCGGCCAGCGTCGATGATTCCTCCACTGCAGGAGTTGACGGAGCCGTGGGCTCGGCGCCCGGCGGGTTCTCGCTGCGCCTGTCGAACTTCGAGGGGCCGTTCGACCTCCTGCTGTCGCTGATCTCGAAGCACGAAGTCGACATCACTGACATCGCGCTGAGTGTGGTCACCGATGAGTTCATCAGCTACCTCAAAGACCTCGACTCCGAAGAGGAGCTGGAACGGGCATCCGAGTTCCTTGTCGTCGCCGCGACCCTGCTCGACCTGAAGATCGTGGGGTTGTTGCCGCAGGGTGAGCTGGTCGATGCCGAAGATGTGGCGCTGCTCGAAGCTCGCGACCTGCTGTTTGCCCGGCTCCTTCAATACCGAGCCTTCAAGCAGGTCTCTGCCTGGTTCAGCTCCCACTTCGACGACGAGACCGGCCGGCACGCGCGGGCGGTGCGGCTCGAAGAGAAGTACCGTCAGAGCGCCCCCGACCTGGTGTGGACGCTCAGCGCCGACGATTTCGCCGCGTTGGCGATGCTCGCGCTGACCCCACGCGAGGTTCCTGTCGTGGGGCTCGAACACCTGCATGCCCCGCTCGTCAGTATTCGCGAGCAGGCGGCGCACGTCGTCGTGATGCTGCGGGGCGGCGAGCCGGTGACCTTCCAGCGGCTGATTGCGGGAATCGTCGAGAAGGGCGTCGTCGTCGCCCGGTTTCTCGCGGTTCTGGAGTTGTATCGCCGCTCGGCCGTGTCGTTCGAGCAGCTCGAGCCGCTCGGCGAACTCACTCTCCGCTGGACGGCAGAATCCTGGTCAGAAGAGAGCCTGTCGAACCTCGGAGCAGACTATGACAACTGAAGCCACGCCGGTTGCGCCGGTGCCAGCCGCAGAGCAGGCGCCCGTCTCCGCGGCAGAGACCACCTCAGCGACAGCGGCCATGACAGCGACAGCGGCCATGACAGCGACCGCAACGGGGTCAGCGCCGGTGTCAGCGCCAGAGGCCGAGGCCGAAGCCGACGTGGATGCCCGGCCCTTCGACCTCGAACGCGCCCTCGAGGCGATTCTCATGGTGGCCGACGAACCCCAGGGTCTCGTGACGCTTGCCACCACCCTCGGCCGGCCGGTCGCGGCCGTGCGCCAGAGCATCGAACGGCTCGTTGACGACTACGATGGAGTGAGCAGCGCGGCCCCCGGGGGAGCTGGTGGCGGCGTACGTCGCGGTTTCGAACTGCGCGAGGTCGCGGGCGGTTGGCGCCTGTATGTGCGCCCCGAGTACGACCGGGTCGTGCGCGAGTTCGTGGTCACCGAGAACCCGTCGAGGCTCTCCCAGGCCGCCCTTGAGACGCTCTCGGTCATCGCCTACAAGCAACCTGTGACGCGGAGTGCCGTCGCGGCGATTCGTGCGGTCAACGTGGATTCGGTCATCCGGACCCTGCTCGGTCGCGGCCTCATCACCGAGGTTTCGACCGACAACGAAACCGGTGCCATTTACTATGGAACGACAGACTTACTGCTGACGCAGCTCGGCATCAACAGCCTCGACGAGCTGCCCAAGATTTCACCACTCCTGGCCGATGGTGCGGAGGGTTTCGATGACCAATTTCACTGACAGTCCTGATTTCGAGGGTCACTCCGGCGACGGGCGGGCAGGGGAGCAGCCAGATGGCGTGCGGCTGCAGAAGGTTCTCGCTTCGGCAGGGGTCGCCTCCCGGCGCGTCTCCGAAGACCTGATCACCGCCGGGCGCGTTCGCGTCAACGGCGAGATCGTTCGTGAACTCGGGCGCAGAATCAACCCCGAGACCGACAAGGTGGCTGTCGACAACCAGGCCGTGCAGCTCGACACGACCAAGCGCTACGTCATGCTCAACAAGCCGGTCGGCATCGTCAGCTCGCTTTCCGACCAGCACGGCCGGCCCGACCTTTCGCGATACACATCGCAGTTCGAGGAACGCCTGTTCAACGTCGGGCGCCTCGACGCCGAGACGTCGGGCCTGCTCATCCTGACGAACGACGGTGAGCTCGCCCACGTGCTGGCACACCCGTCGTTCGGCGTGATGAAGACCTACATCGCCCAGGTCGAGGGGCGCGTCACGGCCCAGACGATCGCGAAGCTCATCAAGGGCGTCGAGCTCGACGACGGGCCTATCGTCGCCGATAAGGCGCGACTGCTCGACAGTTCTGCGGGCAACAGCCTCGTGGAGGTGACGCTTCACTCCGGGCGCAACCGCATTGTGCGACGGATGCTCGAAGAAGTCGGTCACCCGGTTCTCGAACTTGTTCGGCGCCAGTTCGGGCCGTTGCACCTCGGCTCGCTGAAGGCGGGGGAGCTGCGCGACCTGAACCGTGACGAACTCGGTGCGCTGCTGACGCTGTCGCGCGTGGCTACCGCGCCGGGAGCCGATGCTGCGGCAGTTTCGGCCACTGCGGCCCGGTCTGGGTCGACTGGGTCGTCGGCCGGCTCGGGGCACTCCTCCTCCACAGGCGAGAAGAAGCCCGCACGTTCGAAGTAGATCGCAGCCTGCCAGTGGCGGGGCTGTAGCGTGAACATGTTCGTCTTGTGGTGTGAAGGGCAGTGTTGTGGTTGAGAGTCGTTTGACGGGGCCGGTGCGGGTTGTCGGCGTCGGCCTGCTCGGTACGAGCATCGGGCTCGGGCTACGCGCCCGCGGCGTCGAGGTGATTCTCGCCGATGCGTCGCCGACGCACCTCAGCATTGCCGTCGACTACG
Source organism: Subtercola sp. PAMC28395 (assembly GCF_018889995.1). Taxonomy (NCBI): domain Bacteria; kingdom Bacillati; phylum Actinomycetota; class Actinomycetes; order Micrococcales; family Microbacteriaceae; genus Subtercola; species Subtercola sp. PAMC28395. The sequence continues at coordinate 2,168,336 of NZ_CP076547.1, forward strand.
GTGCCGGCCGCGTGGCTGCCGAGGGAGACGAGCCCCAGCTCATCGTGGTCTGCGTTCCGCCCGACGTCACTGCCAGAGTCGTCGCGGCAGAGCTCGAAGCGTTTCCGCGGGCGATCGTCACCGACGTGGCCAGCGTCAAGCTGGCACCCCTGCACGAGCTTCGTGCGGCCGGGGCAGATGTGTCGCGATACGTCGGCACGCACCCGATGGCCGGTGCTGAGCGCGGCGGCCCGCTCTCGGGCCGGGTCGACCTCTTCGTGGGCAGGCCCTGGGTCGTCGCAGCGCACGACGGCATCTCGTACCAGCGCGGCAGCGTCATCGACGACCTCATCCTCGATCTTGGTGGCTCTCTCGTGGAGATGACGCCAGAGGCACACGACCGCAGTGTGGCGCTCGTCTCGCACGTGCCCCAGGTCGTCTCCTCGCTCATGGCGAGGCGCCTGGTCGACGCGCCGGGTGCTGCTGTGAACCTGGCTGGCCAGGGGCTTCGAGACGTGACCCGCATCGCTGCGAGCGACCCCGAACTGTGGGTGCAGATTCTCGGGGCGAACGCGGCGCCTGTTGCGAGCATCCTGAGGCTCTTCAGCGACGATCTCGAGCGCATGATCGAGACTCTCGAGGCACCCGAGGCGGTGGGCGCGAGCCGTCGACTCGCCGAAGAGCTGGCCGGGGGCAATGCGGGTGTGGCACGGATTCCCGGCAAGCACGGGGTCGACCGCCGGTATGCGCAACTCGTGGTCATGGTCGACGACAGCCCCGGTGAGCTCGCGCGGCTGCTCGCCGAGATCGGTGAAGCGGGCGTGAACCTCGAAGACCTGCGCCTCGAACATTCGCCGGGGGCACAGATCGGGTTCGCCGACATCTCGGTTCTGCCGGAGCGCCTCGGGTACCTCGTGGAGTTCCTGCGGGCGCGCGGATGGCGGATCGCCGGATGAGCGGCCCAGAGAATTTCGTATCAGGGGAGCCAGACCCGGCCGACCTGGCCTCGGGGCCCCTCGATTCGACGCCAACAACCGTCGTCGTTGCCATCGACGGCCCGGCAGGCAGCGGCAAATCGAGCGTGAGCAAGCAGGCCGCCCTGAAGCTCGGCTACGCCTATCTCGATACGGGAGCCGCGTATCGGGCGCTGGCGTGGATGCTGCTCGACCGCGGGCTCGACGCGGAGAACCCCGCGGTGGTGGTCGAATCGCTGGCAGAATTCGACTTCACCATCGGAACAGAACCTGAGGGGTACTTCGTCAAAGTCGGCCCCGACGATGTCACCGTGGCGATCAGGGAGCCGTGGGTGACGAGCGAAGTGCGCCTTGTGGCTCGCCTTCCGGAGGTGCGTGCGCATCTCACGGAGATGTTCCGTTCGATCATCCGGAACACCTCGAAGCCCGGCATCGTGGTGGAGGGGCGTGACATCACGACGGTCGTCGCGCCGGATGCTACCGCCAGAATCCTGCTCACGGCGTCAGAAGAGGCTAGAATGGGTAGGCGTTCAGCAGAACTTGTCGATCAATCGGCCGCCGTCGTCGGTGAACAGCTCCGATCACGCGACCGGGCTGACTCCCGCGTCGTCGACTTCATGAATGCCGCAGACGGTGTAACCACCGTCGATTCCACCGAACTCGACTTCGACCAGACCGTTTCAGCGGTGGTCGGGGTTGTCAATCTTGCTTCATTGAGGGTTTTCCATGGTCAACATCCACAGCGCTGACAAAGACACCGACGGCGACTTCGACGACTACCCAGCCGTCTCGAACGCGGTTGTCGAACGTCTCTCCGACCTCGACGAAGACCTGGTGTCGCGTCGGGCCGACGCGCTCCGCACCGGTCTCGCCGACTACGACCTGGGTGAAGACGACCTCGCCATCCTCGACGCGGCGACCGAAGATCCCAACGCGATCACCTACCTGCCCGCGCTCCCGGTGCTCGCCATCGTGGGTCGCCCGAACGTCGGCAAGTCAGCGCTCGTCAACCGCATCATCGGTCGGCGCGAAGCCGTCGTCGAAGACACCCCCGGAGTCACGCGCGACCGCGTCAACTACAAGGCCGAATGGGCCGGTCGGCACTTCACCATCGTCGACACCGGCGGCTGGGAGCCCGATGCCCGCGGCATCGACGCCTCTGTCGCCGCACAGGCCGAGATCGCGATCGACCTCGCCGACGCCGTACTGTTCGTCGTCGACGCCAACGTGGGCCCGACGGCCACCGACGAGCACGTCGTTCGCATGCTTCGCAAGACCAAGCGACCCGTCTTCGTCGCCGCGAACAAGATCGACGACGTGCGCCAGGAGCCGAACGCGGCCGCACTCTGGTCACTCGGCCTCGGCAACCCGTACCCGGTCTCCGCACTTCACGGGCGTGGGGTCGCCGACCTGCTCGACCAGATCATGAAGGTGCTTCCTGAGGTCTCTGCCGTTGCCAAGCAGGAGGTGGGCGGCCCCCGTCGTGTCGCCATCCTCGGCCGGCCGAACGTCGGCAAGTCGTCACTGCTCAACCGCGCCGCCGGTGAAGAGCGGGTCGTCGTCAACGAGCTCGCGGGTACAACACGTGACCCGGTCGACGAGCAGGTCGAGATCGCCGGCAAGATCTGGCGCTTCGTCGACACCGCCGGCATCCGTCGCCGCGTGCACCTGCAGCAGGGTGCCGACTTCTACGCTTCGCTTCGCACCTCGGCTGCACTCGAGAAGGCCGAAGTCGCCGTCGTGATGATCGACGTCTCGCAGCCGGTGAGCGAACAGGATGTTCGGATCATCGACCTCGTTCTCGAATCCGGCCGCGCCCTGGTGCTGGCCTTCAACAAGTGGGACCTGCTCGACGACGAACGCAGGCGCTACCTCGAACGCGAGATCGAGCAGGATCTCGCGCACGTGTCGTGGGCACCCCGCGTGAACATCTCGGCGAAGACCGGGCGCCACATGGAGAAGCTGGTACCGGCTCTCGAGCTTGCACTCGAGTCATGGGACACCCGTATCCCGACCGGAAAGTTCAACGCGTTCCTCGCAGAACTCACCGCCGAGCATCCTCACCCGGTTCGCGGCGGAAAGCAGCCGCGTATTCTGTTCGGCACCCAGGCGTCGTCACGCCCGCCGACATTCGTGCTGTTCACGACCGGTTTTCTCGACCCGGGCTACCGCCGGTATATCACGCGGCGCCTGCGCGAGATCTGGGGCTTCGAGGGCTCACCGGTCAACGTGAACATGCGCGTGCGCGAGAAGCGCAAGCGCTAGCACTGGCACCCGCTTCTCTCAGTGGAGGTTTGCGGCCGTCCCTGCCCGCACGGCGTCGGTGACGGCGTCGAGTAGGGCAGACTTCAGGTTCCACCGTTGCCAGTAGAGCACGACGTCGACCGGATGGTCGGGGTCCAGTTCGATCAGTCGACCCTGTTTCAGGTCGGCACCGCACTGCTGCTCGGGGAGGAGCCCCCACCCGAAACCGAGCAGCAGCGAGCGGGCGAAATCCGCTGACGTCGGCACGAAATGCGTCGGCGGAACGTCGTTGCTGTGAGTGGCCAGAAAAGTGCGCTGCAGTTCGTCTTTGCGATCGAAGTTGACCATGGGGGAGCGGCCGAGTCGGTCGAGGGTGTCGGGCCCGATCATCCATCGCCGGGCGAAGGCCGGGCTGCAGACCGCCCGGTACTGCATGATGCCGAGACGCTCAGAGGTGCAGCCCTGCACGGGTTCGGGCGTCGAGGTGACAGCGGCGAGCACCGTGCCCGAGCGAAGCAGGGTGGTCGTGTGCTCCTGGTCGTCCCTGTGCAGGTCGAAGACGAGTTTGTGCGAGACAGACACCTCGGCGATGCTCTCGAGGAACCACGTCGCGAGGCTGTCGGCGTTCACCGCAAGGGCGATCGTGGTCGTCTGTTCGCCCGAATCACCTGAGCCCCCGGCGTGGAGCTCGCGCCGGGTGTCTTCGTCGAGAAGCTGAACCTGGCGCGCGTACCTCACGACGACGGTGCCCGCGGCAGTGAGCGTGACCGGAGTCGTACGTTCGACGAGGATCTGCGACGCGGCCTGCTCCATGGCCTTGATGCGCTGCGAGACGGCCGACGCGGTGATGTGCAACCGGAGTGCGGTCTTCTCGAAGGTGCCCTCTTCGAGAAGCGTGGTCAGCGTCTGCAGTTGCTCGAACTGGAATGGCATCATCAGCCTCACGTCATTAGTCATGCTTATGTATGGTAAGAAACATTAGCTGTACTGAATTCACTTCACCACCTACGGTTGGCCTGTGCCGTTCTCTCAGACTCTGTTGCCTGCCCTCTTCGGCCTCGGAACGGGGTTGGCGCTCATCGTCGCAATCGGTGCCCAGAACGCCTTTGTGCTCCGCCTGGGTATCGAAGGTCGCAACCGCACGATTCTGCCCGTGGTTCTCGTGTGCGCACTCTCTGACGCCGTGCTGATCCTGGCCGGAGTCGTCGGCATCGGGGCCGTCATCCAGGCCGCGCCGCTGGCGCTCATATTCATCCGCATCGTCGGCTCGGGGTTTCTGATCGTGTACGGGTTGTTTGCCGCTGCGAGAGCCGTGCATCCGAAAGTCCTGGTCGCAGCTGAGGGTCCCGCATCGATCACCCTGAAGATGGCCGTCGTCACCGCAGTCGCACTCACCTGGCTCAACCCGCACGTGTACCTCGACACCGTGATCTTTCTGGGGTCCGTCGCCAACCAGCAGGGCGCGGCCGAGCGATGGTGGTGGGCGGCCGGCGCCATCGCCGGGAGCTTTATCTGGTTCTTCGGCGTCGGGTTTGGCGCGAGGCTGCTGCGGCCGTTCTTCGCCAGGCCCTCCTCCTGGCGCATTCTCGACGGCATCATCGCTGTCGTCATGATCGCGCTCGGCCTGCGCATGGCACTGGGAGTCTGACGTGCTGCTGGTCGGTAAACTCTGAATCACGCTGGCAGAACCCAGCGCACGAGAGGGGCATCATCGTGGCAGAACTGGTAGCAGCATGTGTCGTCCATGAGCTCAGGCCAGACGCGGGTTCGGTCGGCGTCACCGCCATCGACAAACGCCCTGTCTCCGGCCCCGTGCGCGTGCGCAAGCTCGGCCTGCACGCCGACGTTCAGGCCAGCCGCAAGCACCACGGCGGCGAACTGCAGGCGCTCTACGTCTACGCGCAGGAAGACGCCGAGTACTGGCAGAACGAACTCGGTCGCCCGCTCGAGGCCGGCTGGTTCGGCGAGAACCTCCGTGTCTCGGGCCTTGACGTGTCGGGCGCCAGGGTCGGCGAGCGATGGATGATCGGCTCCACCGTGATCGTCGAAGTCACCTCCCCTCGCGAACCCTGCGCCACCTTCGCGCGCTGGGTCGGTGGGCCGGATGAACGCGGCTGGGTGAAGCGTTTCGCTGCAGCCAGGCGCACCGGACTCTACCTGCGCGTGGTCAAGGCCGGCGAGATCGTTGCCGGCGACACGATCGAGGTCATCGACGTTCCCGCCGACGCACCGACGATCACCGAGGTCTTCACCGGTACTGCTTCGCCGGCAGCCTGACGGTGTGATTCAGGCGGTGAGCTGTGCGTTCGCCGCCGTCAGCAGCTCGAAGTCGGCCTGCGACTGGTCAGCGTACGCCAGCGACCAGTCCACGACCGCGTCGTCGAACACCCCGGAGCCGCCAAGGTACCCGGCGATGAGCGCTGCGTTCTCGCTCTGCGAGTGTGCCCGTGCCAGCAGCGTGCCGCACGCGGCCGCGTAGGTCACGAACGGGTCGATCGTGAGCTTGGAGACGTCGATCGACCCCTTCATGTCGCGGAACTGGCGAACATAGAAGTCCTTCTCGTCGTAGCGGACGTACCCGAGAAAGAGGTCGGAGACAGCCTGCAGGATGCGCTGGTTCGACACCACGCGAAGGGCTTGCGGGGCATCCGCCGTCTCGAGCCCCAGAAAGCGCGGGTTGACCGGTTCGCCGGCGTACGACTGCAGCACAGAGACCTGCGCCTCTTTGATCTGCAGCACCAGTGATTCGCCCTGCGGCCCCGTGAGGATCATGATGTAGCACCGCGTGCCGACGCTGCCCACTCCGACGACCCGGCGAGCGATGTCGGTGATGGTGAACTGCGAAAGCAACTGGGCGATGTCTGCAGGCACCGTTCGGCGGTATTTCTCGAAGAGCTCGATGATGGATTCTTCGTCGGTGTACGGCACATGGGCGAGCACGGGAGGGTTCTCTTTGAGCAGCAGCCGGCCGTCGGGCCCGCGTTCGGAGATCTTCTCGACGAACGCTTCAGAGGTTCGCTGGCGCGCCTGCTTGGTCGCCTTCTTCAGCACCTTTCGGGCCGCTGAATCGAGGTTCTTGTTCTCACCCTCGATGTCCACGCGAAAGTAGAACCGCTCGAGTACCGAGAGCTTCATCATGTCGCAGAGGCCCTCGCGGTAACCCGCTGCTGCCGCCGTGGCCGCCCGGCGAATCTCGGAGGCGGAGAAGTTCGACTCGCGGGCGCCGATCACCACGCTCGCCACCAGGCGCTTCACGTCCCACTCCCAGGGCCCGACCGCGGCCTCGTCGAAGTCGTTCAGGTCGAACACCATCGTGCGTTGCGGGCTGGCGAACAGGCCGAAGTTGCTGATGTGGGCGTCGCCGCAACTCACCACGCGAATACCCGTGATCGGGCCGGATGCGAGGTCGGCGGCCATGATGGCGGCGGCACCGCGGTAGAACGTGAAAGGGCTGACGAGCATCCGCTGCATTCGAAGGGGCACCAGCTCCTGCACCCGCGTGGCGTTCTGTTCGTTCAGGATGCCCAGCGGGTCTCTCTGCGCTGACGGCACGTAGCTCGCATGCGACTGGCGCGGCACCTTCGAACGCAGGGCTTTGCCCGCAGCCAGCAGGTCGCTCTGGGACGCGCGGCCCTCACGTTCGTCGAGATTCCAGCCGGCGATTGTCATGCGTGCCTTTCGTTTGAGTTCACTCTAGGGGCGCGGAGGTCGGCTGGGCGTCTCGTGGTGCAGTTGTCGTGCCTGGTGTTCCACGGCGGCTTGGTTTTCGGGCTAATATAGTCAAGTTGTCCCACGGGCTGTGGCGCAGCTTGGTAGCGCACTTGACTGGGGGTCAAGGGGTCGCAGGTTCAAATCCTGTCAGCCCGACACAGAAAAAGCCCGGAATCATGCGGATCTCGCAGGTTCCGGGCTTTCGTGTTTCTGCCTTCAAACGGGTTGTGTGTGCAGTGTGTGTGCACCGGCCTTCCTCGCAGGCACCAAAGCGGACGCATTCTCCGCTGCTTGACGTGATGCCGATCCGATCATGTGCGAATAGATGTCGCTCGTGATCGACACTGAACTGTGCCCGAGCCGCTTGGCGACCAGCGACACATCGGTGCCAGCAGCAAGCAGCAGCGATGCAGCTTCGTGGCGCTGACCGTGGAATGTGAGGGCAGGCAGCCCCGACTTTTCCTGAAGCTTCGCGAACAGCCTGGTTGCGTACTGAGGCTTCAGAGGTTGGCCGTTCTCGTATGTAAAGACGTAGCCGGTGTTCTCGTACGCTTCAGCCCACTTGTCGGCCTCAGCGGCCTGCTGCAGCTTCCACGCAATGAGCGCGCCCGCCAAACGATCGTCAAGGTCGTCGCGGTCGCATTGCTCCATCATGCATTCGAGCATGGCTCAGCGTATCGGGGCGACCGACGGCGCAATGTCTTCTTAGCCACTGATCGGGAATCTTTCGGCTGATCTACTGAAGTATTCATCGCTGCACGTGAGGCCGGCACGCAGGCCGGAGTCGCCGATCTGGAGTGCGAGGCCGACCCAGGTCGCCAGACCCGAGGGGTCAGGCGTACGACCGAGGTAGTGCGCATACATCAGGCTGACGCGCTCACTGATGGTCTCGGTGGAGTCCCAGAAGCGTGCGATGACCCAAGCCCTGTCGTGCTGTTGCACGAGGTTCGACCAGAACGCGTAATCGGTGTCGGTTCCGCCTCGGTGCAGGAGCGTCTGGTAGATGGCGTTGACGAACTGCTTGTTCGTGCCACCCTGTTTGTTGAAGTACTCGTCAGACGCATAGAACGATGTCTCGATGTCATCGGTCGTGATGCGACCCTGCTGCATCCAGTGCAGCCAGTCGAGGCGGCCCGCCGGGTCCGCGCCACGACCGAGGATCGTCTGATAGGCCGCGTTGATACGGCTCAGACGGTATTCGTCGCTGTTCACGAAGCCCGCAGAGACGGCGCTCCGCGGAGCGCCAATGCTGAACTGATTGCTCCAGAACGCGATGTCATTGTTGGCGGGAGTGCGACCCAGATAATCGGAGTAGAGAGCGGTGATGAAGCTCTGAGTGGAAGCGGGAACCCCGGTGACTCGCGCGGGTAGCTGGGTCATGGTCAGGTTCGAGTTGAGAGCCTGACCTTCATCGATGACAACCGACTGGGAATTGGTCTGCTGGTAGCCCTTTTCGCCATTCTGCAGGATGTCGAAGCGGAACGTTCCCGGGAAGTAGAAGATCGCGTTCCAATTCATGTCATATCCATTGATGGGGATTGTGTATAACTGCACCCAGGTCGCTGTCTGCGGGTCGTAGTAATTGACCGAAATGAAAAGGTAAAACGTTCCGAAGTACTTCACATTAAACGTGCATCCGACGCAGGTAATGTCTCCGTTCACGATGGTCGATGTCGGAACTGACATGCTCACACCGGTCTTGTTCTCTCCGGCGGCAAGCGCAAACGGTGCGGTGCCGTTCGGGTTTAGCGTTGTCCCGCCCCAGAACGCGTCGAACGTCTGTGGAAGCGCGTCGCCGATTGTTCTTACGTCGAACGAGGTGAACTCGACGTGGTAGTGATCTGGCGTCAGACCGGAAATGGTATAGCTTCCGTCAGCAGCCGTCACGGCGTAGAACTCGGATGGGTATGACGACAGATCGTTTCCGTTGCTGTCGTATTCTCGCGGCACTACAAAAGCGCCGGCCCTTGGTGCGCCGCTGCTGTCGGTCACGACTCCGCTGATACTCGCGGTGGTTGGCGAAACCGTTGCCTGAGCGGAGTCAGCTAGAACGATGGAAGTCGTTGAGAGAATACCGACCACAAGGGCGGCGAGAATGCGATTCATGCGGGCTCCGTAGGTCGTCGCATGAGACTACCGCATGGCTGTCAGACCATGCGTCTATCGTTGAGGTTACGTTGGCCGGAACGCTCTTGAGAGGGCGCAGATGGTCGGTGACGGGCCTATCCGGATCGGTTTGCACGAGTGGGTCATCGTGCGGAATAACCCACGTTATCCGGCTGCTGTCATTCGCCGTATCGACCCAGGGCAGACAACCGAGCATTACCGGGCGGTTACGTTCGACCCCGATCCGAGCGAACGTGAACTGCTCGGGAGGTATCGGACGCTCGAGGCCGCCAACGATTCCGTGCGGTAGGACAACTCTGGTCACTCGCCGGAATCAAACTTCGGGATGTACGGGACCGGAATTTTGTGACGCACTGAGATGCTATTTTTGGGACCAATCGTAAGCGAGGGGGGCACTTGGATACGTCTCAGGTAGCGCTCGCGGTTTCGTGTGGCGCATTCGTGGCATCGGTTATCGCCGCCGTCTTCGCCGGATTTCAAGCCAGACATGCCCGTCGCAGTGCAGATGCACAAATTGCCGCTATCAGGCTTGAGAATGATGCCGAAATCTACGTGCTCATCGATATCGTGCCACCTCCGGTGAAAATTCAGCCGCAGCCCAGCACTGGAGGCGCGAAAGCAAAGTATTCAGGCGCACCCCGAATTGATATGTCTCTATTAGAGCGCTCATTAGATCGCTCTATTAGAGAATTCGGAAAGGCTGGGCCGGAGATTGTCCTGACTGCGGTGAATCGGGGAAAACGTGCCGCGACTTCGATGGTCCTGATCATTGAGACTTCTCGCGACATCACAACGACCGACATCGGACGACTTAAGCCCGACGAGGAGCGAGAAATTAGGCGATTCAACACCTCTGGGCCGTCGGAGGTGTCCGAGTTTGTAAAGTCCATACAGGCCGATGCGACATGGAGTGCAGCTTCGGGCGAACAGCGAAAGGCCGACATACCGGTTATCCCTCGGGCGCAACTGTAATTTCAAATCCAATTCGGGCGGCGCTTTGCAAATGTGTGTGCACCGATGTGTGCAAACCGCTTAGGAACGGGTGGGAATGGACGGCAACTCACGATTCGGCATTGCGGAACAACTTTGGGAAGCGCTGGCTTGTCGGGACCCAATGGTAGCGAAAGGGACCCCCGCCTGTTCTCTGGGGGTCAAGGGGTCGCAGGTTCAAATCCTGTCAGCCCGACAAACGAAAAGAGGTCACCTAACGGTGGCCTTTTTGCGTTGTTGAGGTGCTGGACGCGCTCACGTCGTTTGCACGGCCACGCCGATGCTGACGAACAACGCCTCACGGCGCTGCCGCCGGTTCGCCATCAACGGGCGTCTCCTTTTGGTGGATGATCATCGCGGGCGCACGCGAAACCATCAGCCACACCGGCAGAATGATCACGCACAGCAGCGACAGGAGTGTGATGTCTCCGACGACTGCGACCGCCACGAACAGCGCCAGCCAACCGTCACGGGCGATCGCCAGGACCATTCCGAGCACTCCGCAGGCGAGGGCGAGCGAAATCGGAACCTGGGGAAAGAACGCCACCGCGACCAGCCCGACCGCGACTCCGATGAACACGGCCGGAAAGATGCGGCCGCCCCGAAACCCGGCCGCTGCGGCAACGATCAGGGCCGCGACCTTGACGAGAGTGACCACGACGAGTTGCCCCGGGTCGTAGTTCGCCCGGTCGTCGACCAAGGTTGCCATCTGCGCGAGCCCCTTGAACAGCGTGATCTGCCCGCCCAGTGCACCGAGCGCGCCGAGCACCACGCCGCCGAGCGTGATGTACACGATTGGGTGTCTCAGACCGTGGAAGAAGCGATGGATGTAGGGAAACACAAGCACCATCGCGAGGCCGAACAGGGTGGCGGCGACGGCGACTGCGAGGCCGTCGACTACGTAGATGGGCTGGAGGTCGCCCATCTTCGGAACATCCACCGTGAGTGATGACCCTCCCAGTAACCGTGTGGTCACCGATCCCGCGCCCGCCGCGGCGATCGGCAGAAACAACCTGTCCCACAGGGCCCCGCCGGTTTTGAGTGCCGCAACGACGCCGGTGAAGACCAGGGCGGCAGCAACGGGAGTGCCGAACAGCGCTCCGATCGTGCCCGCGGCCGCCAGCAGCAGGATGAGTTGGGTGGGTACCTTCGGCATGAGCCGGGCGAGCAGCGCCACCAGCACGGCCGTGTTGATGGCGATGATCGGGTTCTCGGGCCCGAGGCTGACGCCGCCAGCCAGCCCGAGAACAGTCACCAGTATGAGGCTCGGGATGACGGCGAGCTTCAGCGGCGGAGCGATCAACTCGGTCGTCGCCGAGTCCCGCGCCCCATGCCCGGGTACCAGCCACACCACGAGTCCGACCGCAACACCTGAAAGGGTCAGCAGTGCGAAGATCCACCACCCGTTGTTCGAGTCGACGTTCAGGCTCGCGGGCAGAGTTGACCAGAGATAGTGCTCGAGTTGGCCCGAAACCCACTCGAGCGCCCACAGAATGAGGGCCGAGACGATTCCGATCGCGACAGCCGGTATGGCCAGCAGTGCCAGCTGACGAAGCGGCAGTGCTCCGGAGGGAGCGTCTACGTCTGTCATGCACACGCCCCGATCTCGGGTGAGAAGTCACCCTTGTGAAAAGAACTGTAGGGCATCCGGCACGCACCCATCCAGATTGCCGGAGGCCGATCTGTAGAAGAACTTCACCGTGCCGTGGTTCCGGGTGCCGGGAGTGACCCGCTGGCCAGGCGGTGTACTCGTACGAGTCGCCAAACACGACGGCGTCATTCGAACATATGTTCTAATGTTTCTCTATGGGCACAAACAAGCGCTACTCCGAAGCCGTCGATCGCCGCATGAGTGAACGGATCGACCAGGCCGTGCCCAGACCCACGCCGGTGACCCTCACCGCGGCAGAACTCGACGTCGCCAATCACCCCATCAAGCAGGCGGTGTCAGTCATCCCTGTACTTGCCTGGGTGCGATTCCCCGAGACCGCGGTGCAGGCAGAAGCTGAGGCGTTCGAGTGGACAGATAAGGCCGTGCACGTCTCGTGGAAGGCCGCAGACGGTGGGCGGCATCAAGCGTGGGTATGGGCCTCGTCAGTCGAACGCCGCGCCCAAAAGTAACAACGTTCAGCACCGGCGGCGATCGTCGCCGCGCCGAAACGTCACTGTTCGACGTCGTCCTCCTCGGGAGGCTCGATGTAGTCGGCGGGTTCGGTAGCGACAGGCCCGCCTTGGGGTGACCGCAAGGTGTGTCAAGCTGTGAGTCATCACATCGGGGGAACAGTGACGAACAAGTTGGGGCGCTCGCCTAGGTATTCCATGGCGGTTGCAGGCGCAGTCGTGTCACTCGTTGTCGCTTTCGCGCTGACATCATGCGCGTCGACGGCCGAGATGGTCGCTTCACAATCGATTGCGACGCCGGTCGCGACACCGACTCCCAGCCCGCCTCCAAGTGCACTCGCGAATTCCGGGCAGCTCGACCCGGAGACGCCGGTCGCCTCAGGTGACAGCGCAAGCGTCGCCGCATCCGATTCCAGCGTCACGACGGGAATGGCGATCGATGTGCTCGCGAAGCTGGCGGTCAAGGGCCGTGCGCCTAAGACCGGCTACGACCGGGTCGGCGATTTCGGCACAGCCTGGCTCGATGTCGACAGAAATGGCTGTGACACCCGAAACGACATTCTCGGCCGCGACCTCACCGCGACGACGAAGTCCGGGCCGTGCAAGGTGATGACCGGCACGCTCACCGACCCCTACACGGCGAAGACCATCAGCTTCGTGCGCGGCAACACGACATCGCTCGCCGTGCAGATCGACCATGTCGTCGCCCTGTCTGACGCCTGGCAGAAGGGTGCGCAGCAGCTCACCCAGGCCCAGCGCGTCAGCCTGGCCAACGACCCGCTCAACCTGATCGCGACCGACGGGCCGACGAACGAACAGAAGAGCGATGGGGATGCTGCCACCTGGCTTCCGCCGAACAAATCGTTTCGCTGCGAGTACGCCGCTCGCCAGATCTCGGTGAAGGCGACGTATGGCTTGTGGGTCACGCAGGCCGAGCATGACGCTCTTGCGACGATCCTCAGTGCCTGCCCGAGCCAGCCGGCGGTGTCGTCGACATTCGCGCCCCCGGTGGTCGTGCAGCCCACGCCGGGGCCCGCTGCGCCAACGCCTGTTCCAGCACCGGCCCAGGCACCGGCTCCTGCACCTGCTCCCGCACCGGCACCGGCACCGGCTCCCGCTCCGGCCCCCGACGTCTACTACGCCAACTGTGCCGCCGCACGCGCTGCTGGCGTTGCACCGTTGCACACCGGTGACCCCGGCTACCGGTCGGGCCTCGACCGCGACCACGACGGAATCGCCTGCGAATAGCGTTCCCGTGCTCTCCAGAGAGGAAACCACTAACCGGGACCGCTCGGACAGCAAATCAACTTTATGGGCAACAAAGTTGATTGGGGCAGGGCACGAGAGCGGTTGCTTAGACGGTTGAAGGGCGGGTCATAGGGCCCGCATAGGACTCCTTTCTAGGGTCGTGTCAGAACCCACACGAAGGAGCCCCATGTTCGGCACGTACCTCCGGCGAGAACTCGTCAACAGGCGAAAACAGACCATCATCATCTCGATCGGCATGGCGTTGGCGATCGGCCTCGTCATTCTGGTCAACTCGATCTCGGCTGGGGTGCAGGGTGCCCAGGCCTCGGTGCTGCAGTCGGTCTACGGTGTCGGCACCGACATCACGATCAGCCAGGCCGCTGCAGCCCCGACGGCCGGCGCAAACCCCGGCGGGCAGTTCAACTTCGGTTCGGGGTCGGGCGCGACCTCCGGTGGAACGACCACTCTGAACCAGTCCACCCTGACGGCAGGCCGAACGCAAACGGTGTTCGCCGACACCGCGCTCGCCACCGTGCAGTCGACGAGCGGCGTCTCGGCGGCGACCGCGACCCTTGCACTGACGAACCTGACCTTCAACGGGCAGCTTCCCGACCAGAATGCGTCTGGTGCAAGCGGCACGACCGGTGGCCAGGGCGCCGCCCCAGTGGCCGGCGACACGCCTCCGACGGGCGGCCCCGATGGCGCAGGCGGAAGCGCGTTCGACGTGAACAGCTTCACTGTGCTTGGCCTTGACCCGAGCGGCAGCTCTGTTGGCCCACTCTCGGCGGTGAGTCTTGCGACAGGCCGTCTGCTGACCGCAGCCGACGTCGGAACAGACAATGCTGTGCTCGACAGTAGCTACGCCACCTCGGCCTCTCTCGCCACCGGCGGCACGATCGACATCGGCGGTACGACCTTCACCATCGTCGGCACGGTTTCATCGACCGGTTCTGACAGTGTGACGGCCTCGAACGTGTACATCCCGCTGGATGTCGCCCAGACGCTCTCGAGCAACGCCGGCATGATCAGCAACATCTACGTGACGGCCGCCTCATCGGGCAGCGTCGACTCTGTGGCCACTGCGCTTCAGGCCGCTCTGCCCGCCGCGACGGTGAGCACGCAGGCTGACCTTGCGTCGACCGTCTCCGGCTCGCTTTCGACCGCATCGTCTCTGCTGTCGAACCTCGGCACGTGGCTGTCGGTGCTGGTGCTCGCAGCTGCCTTTTTGATCGCTATCCTCTTCACGATCTCGGGCGTGACCCGCAGAACGCGTGAATTCGGCACTCTGAAGGCCGTCGGCTGGAGCAACCGCCGCATCGTCAGCCAGGTCGCCGGTGAGTCAGTAGTACAGGGACTCATCGGTGGCGCGATCGGCATCGTCGTGGGCCTGGTTGGCATTCTCATCGTCAACATCATCGCTCCGACGCTGAGCGGCTCAGCGGCGTCGACGACTGCAGCGTCTGGTGGCCCCGGTGGGGGTGGCCCAGGCGGCGGTGGGTTCGGAGCAGCTGCATCGGCGGTCGCATCCACGACGGTCACGCTGCAGGCACCGGTCACGATCGGCATCATCCTGATCGCTGTGGGGCTGGCCGTGCTCGGCGGGCTGCTGGCCGGCGCAATCGGCGGCTGGCGCGCGGCCCGGCTTCGGCCCGCAGAGGCTCTGCGTTCGGTGGGTTAGCACCACGGGCATCCGGAGCAGTGCACAATCGCGGCGCGGACGGCACATACAGCCCCGCGCGCCACACCCACCATCTGAACGATACGAACGACACGAAGGAGTTGCAGACCATGTACGAACTGAAGAACGTGACGAAGACCTACAACGCATCGAAACGAAAGATCACAGCCCTCGACGGAGTGACGCTGAGCATTCCCGATGGGCAGATGGTCGCCATCCAGGGGCCGACAGGCGGTGGCAAGTCGACGCTGCTGCAGATGCTCGGGGCGCTCGACCGGCCCACCTCGGGCGAGGTCATGCTGGGCTCGTCGCTGCTGTCAAAGCTGGGCGACAACAAGCTCGCGGCCATCCGGGCCAAGGAGGTCGGCTTCGTCTTTCAGGGCTTCAACCTGATTCCGACGCTGACGGCTCTCGAGAATGTGGAGACCGCTCTGGCGCCCCTGCCGGTTTCTGGGCCGGAGCGCAGGCGGCGCTCGCAGGAGGCCCTCGACTCTGTCGGTCTCTCGGAGCGGTACAGCCACCTGCCCGCCGAACTGTCGGGCGGCCAGCAGCAGCGTGTTGCGATTGCCCGAGCGTTGGTCAAGCGACCGGATGTTCTGCTCGCCGATGAACCGACCGGAGCACTCGACGAAGACACCCGTGACGAGATCATGGAGTTGCTCGAGAGCTTCTGGCGCGACCAGGGGCTCACACTGATCATCGTGACGCACGATTCGGCCGTGGCGCGCCGGGCCGAGCGGCGCCTGCACATCAAGGCAGGCAAAGTCACAGAACTGTCGGCTCAGGGCGCGAAGGCCGGTACTACTTCGGCCGCTGTGCGACCCGCGGCGTCACCCGCTGGTGCCGTCTCGTCGACGGGTGCTGAGTCGCTCACGGGCATCGAGGCCCTGACCCCGTAATTCACCTCCTATGTCGAGCCGTCGTCGGCCGGGCCACCGCGGTTCGGCCGACAACGCCTTCTTTGTGGGTCAGCGATGGAATGAAATCTGCTTCGCAGTGTTGAAGTACTTATGACTGAATACGGAATCATCGGAGCCGGCCACATCGGCACGGCTCTTGCACGCACACTCATCGAGCACGGTCACACCGTCACCATCGCGAATTCACGTGGGCCCGAAACCCTGGCTGACCTCGTCGCAGAGCTTGGCCCGAAGGCCGTCGCTGCGACCGCGGAAGAGGCCGCTGAGGCAGGCGACGTCGTGATCGTGACTGTGCCACTGAAGAACTACACCGCCGTTCCGGTCGCACCGCTGGTCGGCAAGATCGTGATCGACACGAACAACTACTACTGGGAGCGTGACGGGCGAATCGCGGCCCTCGACGAGGGGCGCACGACCGTCTCGAGCATGCTGCAGGAGCACCTGCCGGAGTCGAAGGTCGTCAAGGGCTTCAACCACATCATGGCTGCCGACATCCAGACCACCGGTTCGCCTGCTGGCACCGCTGACCGCCGTGCGCTCGCGACCTCGAGCGACTTCCCCGAAGCCACCGCCCTTGTGGTCGCGCTCTACGATGAGTTCGGTTTCGACACCGTCGACGTTGGCCCACTCTCAGAGAGCTGGCGTGTCGAGCGTGACCGGCCTGCCTATGTGATCCGCCAGAACAAGGCAGAGCTCGAGGCGAACCTCGCGAAGGCACCGCGCACGCTCGAGGCCTGATCGACGCAACCGGGGGATGGGCAAGCAATTCATTTCTGCCCACCCCTGGTGATGGTCGGCTGGCTGCCGATGATCGACCCGGCATGAGCCCAGGCTACGAGCGCTGGCGTGCAGCCAGCCGACCTGGCCGCACGGCAAGATAGAACCATGGCAACGACCGAATCACGCCCCTGGCTGAAGAACTACCAGCCGGGAGTCCCCGCCGACATCGAACTGCCGACCGAATCGCTCGTCGACATGCTCGAACGCTCTGTCTCCGAAGCAGGTGACAGCCCGGCCACCGAGTTCTTCGGCCGCCGCACGAGCTATCGCGAGCTGGGAGACCAGATCGACCGCGCAGCCGAGGGCCTTCGCCGCCTGGGCGTGCGCTCGGGTGACCGGGTCGCCCTGCTGCTGCCGAACTGCCCGCAGCACGTCGTCGCGTTCTACGCGATCCTGCGCCTGGGTGCCGTGGTCGTCGAGCACAACCCGCTCTACACCTCGCGGGAGCTCCGCCACCAGTTCGAGGACCACCAGGCCCGCGTCGTGATCGCGTGGGACAAGTCGGTCGCCGCCATCCAGAGCTTCCCTTCAGACGTCGAGATCGACCAGATCGTCTCGGTGAACCTGCTGCAAGCGTTCCCGACGCTCAAGCGCCTTGCCCTGCACCTGCCCGTGAAGAAGTTGCGCGAATCACGTGAAGCCCTCAGTGGCAAGGCGCCAGGAACGGTCAGCTGGAAAGAACTTCTCGCCCACGAACCGATCGACCCCGAGCATCCGAAGCCTGCCGTCGGCGACCTCGCCGCGATCCAGTACACCTCAGGCACCACCGGGCGACCCAAGGGCGTCATGCTCTCGCATTTCAACCTCTACTCGAACGCCCTGCAGGGCGAGGCATGGATGCTCGGGGCCGAGCCGCGCAAAGAGATCTTCTATGCCATCCTGCCGATGTTCCACGCGTTCGGAATGACGCTGTACCTCACCTACGGCGTGCACAAACAGGCGCTGATCGTGCTCTTCCCGAAGTTCGAGCCGGGTCTCATTCTCGATGCCATGAAGAAGTCGCCGGCCACGGTGTACTGCGCGGTGCCGCCGATCTACGAGAGAACTGCGCTTGCCGCGAAGGAACGCGGCATCTCGCTGAAGTCGTGCAAGTACTGCATCTCGGGCGCCATGAACCTGCCCGACAGCGTCGTCGAACTCTGGGAATCGGTGTCTGGCGGCTTGCTCGTGGAAGGCTACGGCATGACCGAGTCCTCTCCGGTGGCGCTCGGCAACCCGTTCTACCGCACCCGACGAACCGGCACCATCGGCGTGCCCTTCCCGTCGACGCTGATGAAGGTGGTCGATCTGGATGATCCGGCCATCGAAGTGCCGCAGGGCGAACCCGGTGAGCTGCTCATCTCCGGCCCGCAGGTGTTCCAGGGGTACTGGAACAGCCCCGAAGAGACGGCGAAGGCGCTCCTGCCGGGAGGGTGGCTGCGAACTGGCGACATCGTCACGGTCGACGCCGACGGTTTCACGACGATCGTCGACCGTGCCAAAGAGCTGATCATCACCGGCGGGTTCAATGTGTCGCCCACCGAGGTGGAACTCGCACTGCGGTCTCACCCCGACGTCGTCGATGCGGCCGTGTTCGGCAAGCCTCTCGAACGCGGGGGAGAACTGGTCGTCGCTGCCGTGCAGCTCGAACCGGGCGTGACGCTCGACGAGGAGGCACTGCGGGCCCACTGCCGCGACCTGCTCGCTGCCTACAAGATCCCGAAGCGCATCGTGCAGATCGATGACATGCCGCGATCGATGCTCGGTAAGATCCTCCGAAAGCAGGTTCGCGAGCGGGTGTTGCCCGGGCTCTGAAGGCCGTCGACCCAGCCTCGGCGCGCGCACCCACAGCTGGACGATGCCGATTGTCACAGAGGCCGATCTCTCTGATTGTGTTACCTTCCGGTGAATTCTGGCGCCCCCGCGCGATCCTGTGATTAGCCTTGATGATGTGAGATCACCCGGAGGAGAAACCAGTCGCGCCAAAGGACGTCGCGGCCGCCGGGTGCTCTGGGCAGGGCTTGCCGGCGGTGCTCTTCTGGCGTCTGGTCTTCTTCTTGTCGACGGAATCGTCGTGTCGGGGGACTCGCAGGTGACTACCCCGAGCACTCCACCAGCACTCCCAGTCGGTGCTGGCGCACAGCCGACCGACGTCGGTCATGGGCGTGAACCCGGCGCCGTTCCGTCGACAGTCGTCGCCATCGGGGACTCCATAATGGATGGGCACGGGGTAGGCGAGACCGATTCCTGGCCCGCTCTACTGGCGCAGTCCGGCCGATGGCAGCTGCAGAATCTCGCCAGTGACGGCACTGGATTTGTCACGGTGGGCGACGATGGCGAAACATT
Source organism: Subtercola sp. PAMC28395 (assembly GCF_018889995.1). Taxonomy (NCBI): domain Bacteria; kingdom Bacillati; phylum Actinomycetota; class Actinomycetes; order Micrococcales; family Microbacteriaceae; genus Subtercola; species Subtercola sp. PAMC28395. The sequence goes on from NZ_CP076547.1 coordinate 2,187,433, forward strand.
TGCCGATCAAGCGGTCGTCGCAGAGGGCCTGAACCCCTCGATTGTGATCGTGGCGGCAAGCAGCAATGACCTCGGGCAGGACGACTCGGCCGTGCAGAGTACAGCCGACAGCGTGTTCCAACGCCTGAGAACGGCACTGCCTTTGGCGAAGATCGTTGCTGTGAGTGCTGCCTGGGGGAGCACGCCCCTGCCAGAGCAACTCGTGCGCTTCAACCAGATCGTCTCAGACGCCTCGGCGTCGGTCGGCGGCGCCTACATCGACATCGGGCAGCTGTTTCTCGATCATCCGGAACTCATGCAGGCCGACGACACCCACCCGACTGTCGACGGGCAGAACCTGCTGGCTGAGACGATCGGCCGACAGTTGACCGTCGATCAGATTGCGGCCATTCCCTAGCGGCCTGCCGCCGCACCCGGTGCCCTGGCATGACAGGCACAGGCGCGACACTGCCGGGGCGCCCCACCAATCGGAACTGGCGGATCCCCGCGTTGCGCAGAGCGATTTCCCCGCGCAGCGACGCTCGCCCTGTCTCTCAGCGGCGCGGCTTGCGGTCGGGGCGATCGGTGCCGTAACCCTGGCGGGTGGGGCGAGCGTCGGGCTGGATCTCGATCAGCTTTCCACTGATGCGGGTGCCCTTGAGTCGCCCGAGAACGTCACCGGGCAGATCGGCTGGCAGCTCGACGAGCGAGAACTCGGGCAGGATTTGGATCGCCCCGAAGTCCTCGCGGCTCAAGCCCCCCTCGTTGGCGAGGGCGCCGACGATCTGGCGGGGTTCGACCTTGTGCCGCTTGCCGACCTCGATGCGGTACGAGGCCATGGCGCGGTTCGCGGGGCGTGCACGGCGTTCGGGCTTGTCGCCGTCGTCACCGCGAGAAGAGCCCCCGTACGAGCCTGCGCCGCCGGCCCTATCGCCGCGGCCGCCGCGTTCGTCGCGGTCGTACGACCCCCGGCGATCGCCCTGGCCGCCACGGTCGCGCTCGGCAGCGCGTGCCGCCCGGTCGCCGCGGTCGGCGCGTTCCGGGCGCTGGGCGCGCTCGTCGGCAGCAGAGAGCAGCAGGGGCGTGTCACCCTGGGCGACGACGGCAAGAGCCGCAGCCACATCGGCCTCAGGCACGTCGTGGTGCTCGATGTAGTGCCCGACGATGTCGCGGAAGGCCTCGATGCGACTGGTCTGGGTGAGCGCCTCGGTGATCGCATCGTCGAATCGCGCGAGCCGCGTGAGGTTCACATCTTCGAAGCTCGGCAGTTGCATCTGGGTGAGCGGCTGTCGCGTCGCCTTCTCGATCGCGTTCAAGAGGTGGCGCTCGCGGGGCGTGACGAAGCTGATCGCCGCGCCACTGCGGCCCGCGCGGCCCGTGCGCCCGATGCGGTGCACGTACGACTCGGTGTCGATCGGAATGTCGTAGTTCACCACGTGGCTGATGCGATCGACGTCGAGCCCGCGGGCAGCGACATCGGTGGCCACGAGAATGTCGAGCTTTCCGCTCTTCAGCTGGTTCACGGTTCGCTCACGCTGCGCCTGGGGCACGTCGCCGCTGATGGCCATCGCCGAGTATCCGCGTGCGCGCAGCTTCTCGGCGAGCGCCTCGGTCTCGTTCTTGGTGCGAACGAAGACGATCATGCCCTCGAAGTTCTCGACCTCGAGGATGCGCGTCAGGGCATCCACCTTCTGCGGGTAGGAGACGAGAAGATAACGCTGGGTCGTGTTCGCCGAGGTGGTGGTCTTGTTCTTGACCGTGATCTCTTCGGGGTCGTGCAGGTAGTTCTTCGAGATGCGCCGGATGCTCGCGGGCATCGTCGCCGAGAAGAGGGCGACCTGTTTCTCGTCCGGTGTATCGGCCAGAATCGTCTCGACGTCTTCGGCGAAGCCCATCTTCAGCATCTCGTCGGCTTCGTCGAGCACGAGGAACTTGAGTTCGGAGAGGTCGAGTGTGCCCTTGTCGAGGTGGTCCATGATGCGCCCCGGCGTGCCGACGACCACGTGCACGCCCCGGCGAAGAGCTGACAGCTGTGTTCCGTAGCCCTGGCCACCGTAGACCGGCAGCACGTGCACACCCATCATGTGTGCTGCGTATTTCTCGAATGCCTCACAGACCTGCAGTGCCAGCTCGCGTGTGGGTGCGAGAACGAGCGCCTGCGGGTTCTTCTGCGAGAGGTCGAGCCGCGAGAGGATGGGCAGCGCGAACGCTGCGGTCTTGCCGGTGCCGGTCTGGGCAAGGCCCACCACGTCGCGACCGGCGAGCAGCGGCGGGATCGTGGCGGCCTGGATAGCAGAGGGATTCTCGTACCCCACGTCGCGCAGCGCCTTCAGTACCGCGTCACTGAGCCCCAGCTCGTTGAAGGTCAGAGCGTCAGGGGCGGTCTCTGCCTCACTGGGCGCGACGATTTCGGGTGATGTCATAGTCCCACGGTATCTCCTCCAGACCGGCGCTGGTTCGGCCGCGCCCAGCGCTTTCGTGCGTTGTGTGGTCAGAAAACCCCCTAAGATCCGGGTTTTGGGTGCTTTTCTGCCCACACAACGGGGTGCCACCGGGTGTCACGGGGTGTCACCGGGTGTCACCGGGCGACTGCGCGGAACGCTGCGGTGCAGACACCAGCGTTCTTCGATGCGGCCGAAACGCCATGCCGCCAGCGCTATGACCCAGGAGAGCACGAAGATCGCCACGATCGCGTACCCGACACTGTTGAGGTCGAGCGAGCCGATCGCGGCGAGGGGCCCCGAGGTGATCCCGGCACGATCGACGACAATCGAGACCACCTCGATCGTGCCGATCACGAGCGCAACCGCCACTGAGAGGGCCGTGATGACGACGTTGTAGTAGACCTTGCGAACGGGCGTCGTGAACGCCCAGTTGTATGCGACCGTCATGAACACGCCGTCGAGGGAGTCGAGCAGGCTCATCCCGGCGGCGAAGAGAATCGGCAGCGTCAGAAGCGCGTACCAGGGCAGTGCGAAAGCCGCGGCACCCCCGGCGAGAACCAGCAGGCCGACCTCTGTGGCCGTGTCGAACCCCAGGCCGAAGAGCAGCCCGACGACGTACATGTGCCGGGGTCGCCGCACCACGGCCCCTACCCGACCGAAGACACGGTTCGCGAAGCCACCACGCTTCTTCAGCTGGTCGTCGAACTCGCTCTCGTCGAACTCACCGCGCCGCATGCCCCGGAACACCTTCACGATGCCGATGAGAACCACGAGATTCAGAATGCCGATGATCCACAGGAAGAGCCCTGAGACGCCGGCGCCGACGAGACCCAGGATCTGGTGGGTCGCTGATTGGTCTGACTCGACCTGGCCGGCGAGCATCCGGATGCCCGTGGCCAGCAGCACGCAGAGCGCGAGCACCACGCTCGAATGCCCGAGCGAGAACCAGAAGCCCACGGTGAGGGGCTTGCCGCCGTCGTGCATGAGCTTGCGGGTGGTGTTGTCGATGGCAGCGATGTGGTCGGCGTCGAAGGCATGGCGGAGCCCCAGGGTGTAGGCGGTGACTCCGAGGCCGACGCCGAAGAACCCGGCGCTGCTCACCTGCAGGTGCTGTGGTGCCACGATCATGACCAGCACGCCCCAGCCCACCACATGCAGCAACGCCACGAATGAGAACATGGCCACCAGGGTGACCCGTTCGCGCCGGGTGAGTGCTGACCTGGCCTTCGAAAAGCGGGATTTCGAGAAGCGCAGGTCTTCTACTGCCATTCCCGCCCAGTGCCGGCCGCTGCGGCTGCTGCGGGGAGAGCGACGCCGGCGATGAGCCAGTCGACCCACTCGGTGATGCCTTCGCCCGTCTTGGCACTCGTGTGGATCACGGTAGCGGTGGGGTTGATCAGCCGCAGGTTCGACTCGAACAGGGCGAGGTCGAAATCGAGATACGGCAACAGGTCGATCTTGTTCACGATCACCACGTCGACGCTGCGGAACATCACCGGGTACTTCAGCGGCTTGTCTTCGCCCTCGGTCACCGAGTAGACCATCGCCTTGCGGTGCGCGCCAACGTCGAACTCGGCAGGGCACACGAGATTGCCGACGTTCTCAACCAGCACGAGGTCGAGGTCGTCGAGATTCAGGCCGGTGATCGCCCTGGCGACCATCGGTGCATCGAGGTGGCACTCGCCCCCGAAGCCGTTGCCCGTGTTGAGCAGTGAGATCTGCGCGCCGTATCCGCGCAGACGGTCGGCATCGATCGAGGTCTCGATGTCGCCTTCGATCACGCCGCAGCGCACAACGCCCTGAAGCTGGTCGAGGGTGCGGCCGAGCACGCTCGTCTTACCGGAGCCGGGAGACGACATGAGGTTGACCGCGACGACTCCTGCGGCGTCGAACAGCGCGAGGTTACGGGCGGCCGCGGCGTCGTTCTCGTCGAAGATGCGCTCGAGCACCTGGATGCGTTCGGTGCCGGTCTCGTAGCCCGAGTGGTCTCCGAGGTGGTCGGTGTCGTGCGTGCTGCCGGTGTCATCGTCATGGGGATGCTCGTGGGGTTCGTGGTGCGAATGCGTGTGATCATCGTGAGAGTGTTCAGCCCCGCCCTCGTCTGCATCGTGCGAGTGCGAGTGCTCTGTGCCGTCGTCGTGGCGGTGGAATCGTCCCATGGTCTTCAGTCCTTCACATCGATCGATCTGACGAGGAACTCCTCGCCAGAGGTGACACTGACCGAACCGCCGCCGCAGCGGCCGCACAGCAGCATCGGCACGCCCTGCAGCGTCGTGTTCGCACCACAATCGGCACAGGCGATCACCGCGGGAATGGAGGTCACCCGCAACTGGCTGCCCTCGAGGGCCGACTCCTCGGTCACGACACCCCAGCAGTACACGAGTGTCTCGGGCACCACCTGGCGGAGCTGACCCACGTCGAGCAGGATCTGCGTCACCGCCCGCCCGGCAGCGGCGCGCTCGGCGATGCCGTAGATCGAGCGGCAGAGCGACAATTCGTGCATGAGGGTGAGGTCTTCCGTTCAGTGCGAGAGTGCGGGTGGAACAGGTGTCGGGGAGAGTGCGGGGTAGTGGGCGGCTTCACGTCGGGTTGGTGCGCAGTGGTGGCGGCTCAGTGCTCACGCAGGGTCTGCGACGGTGATTCGCCGAAGCGTTTTCGGTACAGCACCGAGAACTCACCGAGGTGGTTGAACCCCCAACGCTCGGCTGAGGCGGTAACCGTGACCCCGTCGCTCGGCAGTGCCTCGAGCAGGTCACCGTGCACCTTTTCAAGTCGGCGCTCGCGGATGAACGCGGTCGGTGTTGTTCCGAGGCTCTCTTTGAACGCCTTCTGCACGGTGCGTGCGCTGAGGTACACGGCGCCCGCGACCTCAGCGAGTGTCACGGGCTCGGCGAGGTGCTGTTCGATGTAGTCACTGGCCGCCGTCACTGTGGCGTCGTGCTCCACGCGGGGGGCGAGCAGTTCGCTGTAGTTCGAGGGCATCGACAGCAGCAGGGATGAGATCAGCAGCTCCTCGATGCTCGAGAGCCCGATTCCGAGGTTCACGAGAGAGTCGGGCATCATGACTTCGGCGCTGAGCAGCTGGATCGCCATGTTCCACCGCACTGCCCGGGGGGAGGTGAGTTCGAGCACCGGGTCGAAGACGATCGGCTTCGTGATGCTCCTGCCGAGCATCCGGCTCAGTTGGCGTTCGACGCTCTCGCGCTCGAGGCGCACGATGAGCTGGGGCGAGTCGAAGTCGAACATCTGTCGAACGTGGGTTCCGGGTGACGTGACGATCGCGCTGGTCGAGGTGGCGATGACGTTGGCGCCCCCGATGAGGCAGGCCGAACGCCCGAAGGTATGGATGTGCACGGTGAAGATGTCGTCTGTGGCGGGGATGTCGAGCGTGACCGCCGAGTGGAAGTCGAGGTGGGCGAGAGTGACGCCCCGCACTCGCACGGCGTTCAGCGCCGCCTGAAAACCGGAGGCCTCTGAGAAATCGACCGTCAGCCGGTTCCTGCCGAGAAATGCCCCCACCAGCACGCTTGCCTGCTCGACATCTGCGGTGCAGAACACCTCGCGCCCGGCGAGCGCCGGGGGCACGCCCCTCGAGCGGAGCCGGGGGCTGACGGGCAGATCTGTAGCGCGCGCGTCGATGAACCCCAGTCGCGACAGGCGCTGCGTCATTGATTTCCTGTTCCGAAAAACCGTGCGGAGGTGAAGCGTTCGCAATCACGATAGTTGCTGCGTTCTGCGGATAGTCGGGACTAAAGGCCCGCTCTACTGTCGGAGAAGAAGCCACGATTCTCACCAGGAGGAGCAGCTATGAGCGTGCATACGGCAACCGCGCCTGCGGAAGCGGGCATCAGTGCGCACGACGCACTTCTGGCCCGCCTCGACGACCCGGCGACGGCCGCGGAGCTCAGCGATCTGCTCGACAACATCTCCACCCTGAGTGGGCTGCTCACTGCCACGGGCTCGTTTCTGGCCCGCGGCGAAGAAGTGCTCGACAACGTGGCCAGCAGCTACCAGGAGATCGCCGGCAGCCTGTCTGCCGATGCCTCGCTGGCGGGTGCGCTGAAGACGGGCATGAAGCTCGCCGGCCAGGCCGCACCGCTTGCGGGCACCTTGGCCGATACGGCAGTACTCGAAAAGCTCGCAGACCCCGCACTGCTCGAACTGCTTGCGACACTCGTCGGTGCGATCAGCACGACCCAGGCCGCCGTCAGGGCCGACCCTGTCGCCCACGAATACGGGCTCACCAGGGCCGCGCGTGCCACCCGTGACCCCGATGTGAAGCGTGGCATCGGGTTCGTGCTCGGCATTCTGAAAGAGCTCGGCAAGTCACTCGATGCGCCGGCCACCGCTGTTCGAACCAGCCCAGCAGATGTTAAACCAAGAGTGAGGACCAAGTAATGACCAGTGTCTTGTGGCTCCAGGGCGGCGCGTGTTCCGGCAACACGATGTCGTTCCTGAATGCCGATGAACCGAACGTGGTCGACCTGATCGTGGACTTCGGGCTCGAAGTGCTCTGGCACCCCTCCCTCGGGGTCGAGATGGGCCAGAACGCCCAGAAGATCTTCACGGACTGCGTCAGCGGTGCCCAGCCGCTCGACATCTTCGTCTTCGAGGGCAGCATCATCGAGGGCCCGAACGGCACCGGCCGCTTCGACATGTTCGCCGATCGCCCGATGAAGGACTGGGCGCGCGAGTTCGCGGAGTCGGCCTCGATCGTGGTCGCCATCGGCGACTGCGCCTGCTTCGGCGGAATCCCGGCGATGGAGCCGAACCCCAGTTCCTCGACGGGCCTGCAGTTCCACAAGCGCAGCAAGGGCGGCTTTCTCGGCGCTGACTGGAAGTCGAAGAGCGGCCTTCCCGTCATCAACATTCCCGGATGCCCGGCCCACCCCGACTGGATCACCCAGATCATCGTGGCACTCGCCACAGGTCGCGCCGGCGATATCGCCCTCGACGAACTGCACCGCCCGCAGACCTTCTTCACGACGTTCGTGCACAACGGCTGCACGCGCAACACCTTCTTCGAGTTCAAGCAGTCGACCATGCTCTTCGGTGAGGGCACCCGCACCGGCTGCTTGTTCTACGAGTTCGGGTGCCGTGGCCCGATGACCCACGCCCCCTGCAACCGCATCCTGTGGAATCGCCAGTCGTCGAAGACGCGGGCGGGCATGCCGTGCCTCGGGTGCACGGAGCCTGAGTTCCCCCACGCCGATCTGGCACCGGGAACCGTGTTCAAGACGCAGAAGATCGCCGGTGCGATTCCCAAAGAGGTGCCCACCGGCCAGGACCACGTCACCTACATGGCCATGGCCGCCGCGGCGAAGATCGGCGCGCCGCAGTGGTCGAAGGAAGACATGTTCGTCGTCTGATGCCCCGCCCCGGGCATCCATTCGGCTTCTGAATTCCCCCGCACGCACCACCGCACTCTCTGCACAGCCAGCACAGTCTGCACAGCCAGCACAGATAGACCTCACGAAGAAGAAGGAACACTGATGACCTCAACAATCGACCTGAACGTCAGCCCGCTGGGCCGGGTCGAGGGTGACCTCGATGTGCGGGTCATCATTGAAGACGGCGTGGTGACCGACGCCTGGACAAAGGCCATGATGTTCCGCGGTTTCGAGACGATTCTGCGCGGCAAGGACATGCAGGCCGGCCTCATCATGACGCCGCGGATCTGTGGCATCTGCGGCGGCAGCCACCTCTACAAGGCCTGTTACGCCCTCGACACGGCGTTCAAGACCTATGTGCCGCACAACGCGACCCTCATCCGCAACATCGCCCAGGCTGTCGAAACGCTGCAGTCCATTCCGCGGTACTTCTACGCGCTGTTCGCCATCGACCTGACGCACGAGAAATACAAGAACTCTCCGCTCTATGACGAAGCGTGCCGCCGCTTCAGTGCCTACGTCGGCACGAGCTACCAGTCGGGTGTCGTGCTGAGCCAGAAGCCCGTCGAGGTGTACGCGATCTTCGGCGGCCAGTGGCCACACTCCTCGTTCATGGTTCCCGGCGGCATCATGGGCGCACCGACTCTCTCTGATGTCACCCGCTCGACGGCCATCCTGGCCAACTGGAAGGACAACTGGCTCGAGAATCAATGGCTCGGATGCTCGATCGACCGCTGGCTCGCCAACGAGACGTGGGATGACATTCTCGCCTGGGTCGACGAGAACGAAGCCCAGAAGAACTCCGACTGCGGGTTCTTCATTCGCTACTGCCTCGACATCGGACTCGACAAGTACGGCCAGGGCTGGGGAAACTACATCGCGGCCGGCACCTATTTCGACCCTGAGGCATACGAGAACCCCACCATCGACGGCCGCAACGCCGCGCTCATCAACCGTTCGGGTGTCTATGCGAACGGAAAGCACCACGAGTTCGACCAGGCCCGCATCTCTGAAGACGTCGCGCATTCGTTCTACACGGGCGGCGACGTCGTGCACCCCTTCGACGGCACGCAGAACGCGATCGACCCCCTCGAGGGCGCCAAGCACGACAAGTACTCGTTCGCCAAGGCGCCGCGGTACGACGTCGAAGGCGTCGGCCGGCTCCCGCTCGAGGCCGGTCCGCTGGCACGGCGGATCGTCTCCGGTAAGCCGACGACCGAAGCCCACCAGGACTACGACCCCCTGTTCACCAACGTGATGGGAACCCTCGGGCCGTCGGTGATGGTGCGCCAGCTCGCCCGCATGCACGAGGCACCGAAGTACTACAAGCTCGTGATGGACTGGCTCAGCCGCATCGACCTGCACGGCTCGTTCTATGTGAAGCCCGAAGAGCCCGTCAATGCTCGCGGCTACGGCGGAACCGAGGCCGCGCGCGGTGCTCTGCAGGACTGGATCGTGATCGAAGACTCGAAGATCGCGAACTACAACGTGATCACCCCGAGCGGCTGGAACATCGGCCCACGCGACAAAGACGCGATTCTCGGCCCGATCGAGAAGGCCCTGGTCGGCACCCCGGTGTACGACACGAGCGACCCTGTCGAGCTCGGCCACGTCACACGGAGCTTCGACGCGTGCATCGTGTGCACGGTGCACGCCTACGACGGCAAGACCGGGCGAGAGCTGTCGAGCTTCGTGATCAACAGCATGGTCTGAGACCCGCGATGACAGGTGTGCGTGCGGTGACAGGTGGCGTCGTGCTCGGCGATCCGCTGAGCGACGACCTGCCTGCTGCGGCGCAGCAACCGTGGGAGCTGCTCAACGATGGCTTCGATCATCCGCGCATCGAGTTGCTGGTCATCGGCTGCGGCAACGTGCTCCGTGGTGACGACGCCGCAGGCCCCGTGGTTGTTCGCCGGCTGTGGGAGCGCGGCGGCCTGGGCGAGCACGTGCGCCTCGCCGACGGAGGAACCAGTGGCATGGATGTGGCCTTCCAGATGCGTCACGCCGACCGGGTGCTGATTGTGGATGCTGCGCGAACCGGTGCCGCACCCGGAACGATCTACCGCGTACCCGGCATCGAACTGGCGGCGCTGCCGCCCGTGTCGGGGGTGGCGAGCCACGACTTCCGCTGGGACAACGCGATCGCCTTCGGACACTGGCTGCTCGGCCCCCTCATGCCCACCGAGATAGAGGTGTACCTCATCGAGGGCCGGGACTTCGAGTTCGGCGAAGCGCTGAGTGCCCCGGTCGACGCCGCCATCGACGCGGTCGCCGAGCTGATCGAACTGCAGGCCGAGGCGTTGCTCGGCGAACGGCACGTGGTCGGTGAAGTGGGCCATGCCTGACAACACGACCGTGACAGTGTCGGCGAGCCGCTCAGAGTCGGTGACGGTCGAGGTGACGGCAGACGGCTACCTTCGCCTCTCGCCCGAGTTCAGCCGCGACCACTTCTCGCACGACCGGTGCGTCGGATTGCGGCTCGACGAGACGTCATTCGTCGTGATGCCGGTCACGCCTGTGACGCCGAACGCCCTGATCATGAAACAGCGATCGCTGGCGGGGGAGCGGAGTGTGCTCATTCGAGAGGTGTGGGGAGACGATCATCCGGTAGGAACCCTCGAGGCCTCCTGGATGCCCGGCCGGCGTCGTTTGGTACTAAAGACCCTATCGACGCCTCCCGCCTCGGGCGAAGCTGGCTCGAGGGCCGCCGCTTCAGCACAGAACACGCCGGAGACGACGCCGCAGAACGAGCTCCAGAACCAGCTGCAGAACGAGCACAGCCTGACATCAGAGGAACACGAATGACGCGACTCTCCCACCCCCAGCCGCTGGGCGCGTTCCCACTGCCCGCAGGGCTTCTGCTCGTGCAGGGCGATGGCCCCGATCGCGGCACTGCGGATGACAGCATTGTTGATCGCCCTGCCGACGACATCGACGCCGTCAGGGAGGGTCTTCTCCTCGGGCGGCTGCCCGAACAGTGGCCAGACGCGCTCGAGGGCCACCGTCTCGCCCACGCCGGCGAGATAGAGCCGGCGATCGCCTGGTTCGCCTCGCGCGACGACGCGGCGAGCCTCTACAACCTGTTCGTTCTCGACCCCGAGCGGGTCTCGCGCACTGAGGTCGCTGCTGCCCTCGGCGAAGACCTGGTTCCGCTGGTCGACTATGTGGCCTATGCGCTCGGGTTGACGAGTGTGCCGCCGCTGGTGGCCGGGCCGCACAGCGAAGTGGCGGCGATCATCCTCACCGCGCTCGCCGCCGCAGCAATCGACGATGACGACGAAGACGAAGTGCTCTTCTTTCTCGACAAGGCCGCTGACGCGTCGAGGCACTCGCACCCCGCCTTTGCCGGGATCGTTCTCAGTGAGTACGCCGGGCGTTCGCACAGTCTCGAAGCGGCAGACGAGGCGGTCCAGCTGTTGAAAGGTACCGACCTCACCGTCGCCTACGCCGAGGCGCTCTACCAGCGCGCAGGGCTCATCCATGGCCTGGCCATCGAAGGCAGGCGACCGCTCTCTGAGGCCATCAACGGGTACACCGAGGCCCTGAAGTTCCTGAACGAGCGCGACAACGCGCCGCTCTACGCCCGGGTGCACATGAACCTGGGCATCGCGTATCTCGCGGCACCTCTGATGAGTGCGAACGACCACCTGCGGGCCGGTATCGCCGTGCAGTCACTGCGCACCGCCGTGCGGTTGCTCGACGAGAAGACCGACGCCGAAGAGTGGGCGAGCGCGACGCTCAACCTCGCGAACTCCCTCGTCTACGCGCCCTCGACCCACCAACGCGACAACCTCATGGAGGCCGTCGACCTCTACGAGACTGTGATCCGTCTTCGCTCGGCGAAGAAGGATCCTCTGGGCCGCGCCAGAGTGCTCGCCAACCAGGGCAACGCCTTGGCCCACCTCGGCCTGCTCGAGGATTCCCGCACCCGGCTGGGCGAGGCGCGGTACCTCTTCGCATCGAAGGGCGATGCGGCATCGGCGGCGATGGTCGGCGACATGGTGGCCGAACTCGCCGTCGCCGCGTCGTGAGCAGCACCTCGCTGTGTAGCAGGCAGATCAACCCGACCGAGGCTGACATCCGCGCTTGCTGACGCTCAGGCATCACCCCCGCGCAACCACGAATTTCGCATCAACGAAAGGAACCGAGAATGACACTCACGAGTCCGTCCATGCCCTCTGCAGCAGATTCCCTCGACTCGAGCAGCCCAGACTCGAGTAGCCCAGACGCGAGCCTCGCCGTTGCCGCCGCCACCGACGTGAGCGAGCTGGCTGTGCGTCTCGATGCCGCTGTGCAGGGCATCCGGAGCCTTGACCCCGGCGTGCAGGTGGTGGCAGAGCAGTTCGCCCTCGCGCTCGATGCCCTCTCGCGTGTTGCGCTCACGACCATCGTGAAGGCACTGCGGGCCGACCCGCGCGGTACCGAGCTGCTGTTCGAACTCCTGGACGACGAGGCCGTGCGCATGCTGCTCGGAATGTACGGCATCATTCGCCTGCCCGACCCGGAGCAGGCGCAGAGGGCGGCTGCTGGGCTCGGGGCCGACGGCGTGGCGCCGGCTCCTGCGAAGGCGGGCCGCGCCTTCATCAGCCTGGACTCGATGCTCCGCGGCCCGTCGGAGCAGACCGGGGGAGGGTGCGGCACCGCTGGTGACAGCTGCGGCCCTGAATCCTGCGTCTGCGGCGACCACTGACCTGCGCTCGCCGACTCCACGACCATATGCCTCGACGTTCATATGTCATCCGCGGGGTCGTGCAGGGCGTCGGATTCCGCCCTCACGTCGCCCGGGTTGCCAGCGCCTTTCGCGTGAGCGGGTTCTGCGGCAACGACGAGGAATCGGTGTTCATCGAGGTCCAAGGTGCTCATCGGGAGGTGGCGGCGTTCTTCGATGCCGTCTGCCAGACACTGCCGCCGCTGGCGAGTATCGTGTCGTGGGAGGCACTCGATGTAGCGGAGCTCGACGAACCTGGTGGCTTTCGAATTGTTGCCAGCCACCACGCGGCGGGTGCCCGCACTCTCGTGCCTCCCGACGTTGCGTGCTGCGCAGAGTGCCTGGCCGAACTCTCCGACCCTGCGGACAGGCGCTACCAGTACCCGTTCATCACGTGCACGAACTGTGGCCCCCGCCTCAGCATCGTGCGTGACCTGCCGTACGACCGTTCGACGACGACCCTCGCCGAGTTCGCGATGTGCGTGGCGTGCACGGCCGAATACGAGGACCCGACGAGCCGCCGGTTCCACGCCCAGACGATCAGCTGCTTCGAATGCGGGCCCGTGCTGTGGCTGCAGGCAGTGGATGACCGGCCAGACGACTTCGCACTCTGGGGTGATGCCATCGCTCAGGCCAGGGCGCTTCTCGCAGCAGGCCGGATCGTCGCGGTGAAGGGTATCGGCGGGTTCCACCTGCTCTGTGATGCCACGAATGACCTGGCTGTTGCACGCCTCCGCCAGCGGAAGAACCGTCCGGACAAACCCCTGGCGATCATGGTCGCGTCGCTGGAAGTCGCCAGTACTATCGCCTCGCTGTCGACGAACCAGCAGCAGCAGCTCGCGAGCCCGCAGCGGCCGATCGTGCTCTGCCCGCAGGCTCCGACGTACGCGCTCGCTGACGCCGTCGCCCCTGGTCTCGATGACATCGGAGTGATGCTGCCATACGCACCGCTGCACGAGCTCTTGCTCGGGGGTGTGACCGGCGCGCGACCCGGCGCACGGCCGCTCACCCTCGTGGCCACGAGCGGAAACTGCGGGGGAGAGCCCCTGAGCTACCGCAACGACGATGCACTGGCGAACCTGGCGGGAATCGCCGATGCCTTCCTGATGCACGACCGCGGCATCCATGTGCCCGTCGAGGACTCTGTGCTGCTTGCCGACGGATCGACGACACTGCCGATCAGGCGCAGCCGCGGCTACGCGCCGCTCCCGGTGAAGCTGGGTTCGGCTGATGCCCACGTTCTCGCGGTGGGTGGTGAGGTCAAGAACACGTTCGCCTTCACCCGCAACGGGCTCGCCTTTCTGAGTGCGCACATCGGCGACATGGGCTCGCTCGCGAGCCAGCGGGCCTTCGAGGCAAGCGTCGAGCAGCTCGTGGGCTTCCATGCCCAACCCCCGCAACTCGTCGTTGCGGACAAGCACCCGGGATACGCCACGACGGGATGGGCCCAGCGCTATTGCGAGCGCACCGGAGTCGACTTGTTGCAGGTGCAGCACCACCACGCCCACGCGCTGAGTCTGCTCGCCGAACACGACGCTGCCGGTGAAGACGTGGCGGTGGCCGTCTTCGACGGCACGGGTTATGGCGATGACGGCACGGTCTGGGGTGGGGAGATCCTCGTTCTCGGCGCCGACCCGCTCAGCTTCGAGCGAGCCTGGCACCTGCCGACCTTCTCCATTCCCGGGGGCGAGAGCGCTGTACGCAACCCCTGGAAGCTCGCGGTCGCCCTGCTCGCCGAGCACGGCATCGAAACGGATGACCTGCCACCCCTGCTCGCAGCGCCGCCCGCAGAGCTCCGCCTGGTGCAGAGCCAGCTGCGATCATCCACCGCCCTCGTTCGCACCAGCAGCGCCGGACGGATCTTCGACGCCATCTCGTCGCTTCTCGGGATCCGGCACCACGTGAGCTATGAAGCCCAGGCCGCCATGGAGCTCGAACGCGCCGCACGGGAATGCGACCACCCGCACCACGCAGCACTCGTGCATCACGCAGCAGCCCTGCACGCCGGATCCGCCGTCGACGAGCTCGGCGAACTGCTGTCAAGGCTCGTCTGGGGGCTGCGACGGGGTACGGCTGTGAGCTGTCTGGCCCGCCAGGCCCATTCGGGACTCGCTGCCATCACAGCACGGGACTTAAGTCACACCTGTGAGGTTCGCGGCATCCATACAGTGGGTCTCAGCGGTGGTGTGTTTCAGAACCGGCTCTTCACACGGTCGGTTCAGAATGCCTTGTCTGACTCGCAGACGACGATCTCGACAGTCTTGACTCACCAGCGTGTGCCTGCCAACGACGGCGGCCTGAGCCTCGGCCAGGCGCTCGCCGGGTACCTGCAACTGACGAGCTGAGGAGCCACCGTATGTGCCTGGCAATACCGGGGCAGATCATCCGGACCTGGAATGACGGCGGCGCGATCTTCGCCGAGGCCGACTTCAACGGGGAGACCCGCAAGGTGTGTCTCAACTTTCTGCCTGACCTCGACGTCGGCGACTACGTCATCGTGCACGCCGGCTACGCGCTCAGCCGCGTGGGAATAGAGCAGGTCGCCCAAGTGATGGAGAGCATGCGCGACGCGGGGCTTCTCGAGGTGCAGTCGTGAGTGAGCTGCGGGCTGCGGCGATCACGCTTGCTCGCGCCCTGGAACCCGGCGGCATCGTGTTCTGCGTGCCCGCTGGGGCGGTGGAGGGATCCTCCCCACTCGACTTAGCCCCGTTCGACTTCTCCCCACTCAACATCGACAGCGCTGAAATCCAGTTGCGCGCTTTGTCGCGGCCGGGCGATGCCGTGCTTGTCGTCGGCGACTTCGCCGGGCGCGACCGTCTGCTGCGCCGCTGCCCAGCGTGGGGCGTCGCGTCGGTCTGGGTGGGCACGGATGATCGGCCAGAGCCTGGGCTGGCAACCGTCTGCCTGCTCGTACCCGACCAGAAGTGCACGCTCGATGCTCTCGTGGGGCAGATGCGGGCGCTCGCGGGAGACACCGAACAACTTGCGCCGGAAGTAGTCGACTGCACAGACGAGGTCTGCATCACCTGCAGCGATGAGGGGCGCCTGGGTGAAGTGGTGTTTGTGCAAGGGGGGTATCTTCCGGCGCGGGTACGCACGGCGACGGGGGTCGAAGAGGTCGATCTGACGCTCGTCGGCGACCTGATGGTCAATGAACTCATCCTGATTCACGCCGGCAGTGCCATCGCCGTCGTCCCCGAAGCCGAGCCTGAACCCAGTTTCGAACCCCTGACCGTACGAGGAGCCTGAATGACCGTCTCCCATCCCGTCACGCGGGGAAACAACCGGCTCAACGACTCCGAGCAACAGGTGCTCGAGCGCATCGAGGCGTTTCGTCGCCGCAGGCCCCGGCTGATCGACGAGACCATCACCCTCGCCCACGGAGCCGGAGGAAAATCATCGGCCGCGCTGGTCGACGCCGTGTTCGTCGAGGCGTTCGGCAACCCGGCTCTCGACGAGATGGGCGACGGGGCCGTATTGACCGTACCGGCCGGCCGCGTGGCATTCTCCACCGATTCCTACGTCGTGAATCCGATCTTCTTTCCCGGCGGCAGCATTGGAGACCTCGCTGTGAACGGCACGGTGAACGACCTTGCGGTCAGCGGTGCCGAACCGAAATGGCTGAGTGCAGCCTTCGTCATCGAAGAGGGGCTGCCCATCGCCACTCTGCGGCAGATCGTCGCCGACATGCAGTCGGCGGCCGAGGCTGCGGGAGTGCTGATCGTCACCGGCGACACGAAGGTCGTTCCGAAGGGCGCCGCCGATCGTGTCTTCATCACCACCGCCGGAATCGGCGTGATCCCCGAGGCACGCAGGCTCGGCGCCACTTTGGTGGAGCCGGGCGACCGGGTGATCGTCTCTGGGTCGATCGGGGACCACGGCATGGCCGTCATGATGGCGCGCGGCGACCTGGCGATCGAGGCCGACATCCACAGTGACACGCGCTCGGTGGCCGGCCTCGTCGCCGCACTGCTCGAAGCCGCCCCCGAGACCAGATGGATGCGCGATGCCACTCGCGGAGGGCTGGGTACCGTCGCCAACGAGCTCGCCCAGGCCTCGGGGCTCGGCGTCGTGCTCGACGAGGATTCCCTGCCCGTGAAACCGATGGTGCGCGGAGCCTGCGACATGCTGGGCATCGACCCGCTCTACGTTGCCAACGAAGGATGCTTCGTGGCTATCGTTCCGGCAGAGGGTGCTGCCGCGGCTGTCGAGGCACTGCGGTTGCTGCCCGGCGGGGCAGACGCAGCGGTGATCGGGGAGATCGTGGCCGACCCCGCCGAAATCGTGGTGGTGCGAACCAGCTTCGGAGGTACCCGCATCGTCGACATGCTCGTCGGAGACCCGCTCCCTCGAATCTGCTGAATCCGTACCTTCACAACTACGAAAGGCGAACACTGATGTGTTTGGGAATCCCCGGCGAGATCGTCGAGATCGTCGATGCCGACGACTGCCTGGCCAAGGTCGATGTGAGCGGCGTGAAACGCACCATCTCGATCCGGCTGCTGGCCGACGAGGGCATCGAGGTCGGTGACTGGGTGCTCGTGCACGTAGGTTTCGCCATGAGCAAGATCGACGAAGCCGAGGCCCAGATGACGCTCGACCAGATCAAGAAGCTCGGCCAGACCTACGACGAAGAACTGATTGCATTCATGGAAACGGAGATTGTCTAGTGAAGTTCGTCGACGAGTTCCGCGACCCCGCTGCGGCGAAGGGTCTGCTCAAGGTCATCACCAAGCTCGCCGAAGAATCGGGCCGCACCTTCAAGTTCATGGAGGTCTGCGGCGGTCACACGCACACGATCTACCGGCACGGCATCGAGCACCTGTTGCCCGATTCCATCGAGCTCATCCACGGCCCTGGATGCCCGGTGTGCGTCATACCGATGGGCCGCGTCGACGACGCGGGATGGCTCGCTCGGCAGCCCGGCGTCATCTTCACGACCTTCGGCGACATGATGCGGGTTCCCGGAACGCAGGGGAGCCTGCTGCAGGCCAAGGCCGATGGCGCCGACGTGCGGTTCGTCTATTCGCCGCTCGATGCACTGAAGATTGCGGTCGACAACCCCGACCGACAGGTCGTCTTCTTCTCCGTGGGCTTCGAGACCACGGCGCCATCGACCGCCGTGACGCTCGTCAGAGCGAAGGCCCTCGGGGTGACGAACTTCTCCATCTTCTGCAACCACGTCACGATCGAGCCTCCGCTTCGTGCCATCCTCGATTCCGATGACCTGGTGCTAGACGGGTTCATCGGCCCGGGCCATGTCTCCACGGTGGTCGGCACCCGCATCTTCGACTTCATTCCGAATGAGTACCACATCCCCATCGTCGTCACCGGGTTCGAACCCCTCGACATTCTGCAGTCCATCGAGATGCTCCTGACCCAGTACGCCGAGGGTCGCTGCGAGGTCGAGAACCAGTATGCGCGGGTCGTTCGCGAAGACGGCAACCCGCAGGCGCTGGCCCTGATGGAGAAGACGTTCACCCTGCGCGACACCTTCGAGTGGCGGGGGCTCGGCTATATTCCCCGCTCGGGGCTCGCCGTGCATCCGGATTTCGCCCAGTTCGACGCCGAGAAGCGCTTCGACCTTCCGGGCGTTCGTGTTCAGGACCCACCCGCGTGCGAGTGCGGCGGGGTGCTCAAGGGTGTCATCAAGCCGTGGGAGTGCAAGGTCTTCGGCACGGCCTGCACGCCCGAGACGCCCATCGGCACCTGCATGGTTTCGCCAGAGGGTGCCTGTGCGGCGTACTACAACTTCGGGCGCATGCACCGCGAGGCTGCGCTGGCCGTGGGCAGCGCCTGACGACCGTGGGCAGCCCACCTGTGCCCGCGAGGCACACCCGCGGTGAGCAGCTGTTCGGCCGGTATGCGTATTCTCCGAACGAACTCGGGTACTGCGGGCCGGCCGGTGCCGCCGGGCTGGCCGCGGTTGCCCGTGGCGAGAACGCTGCAGTGGATGTTCGGGGTGTCGCTTCACGCTTCTCCGGGGCCTGGGCCTACCAGGTCGTCATCGCCGACATGCTCGGTCTCGACCCGCTCGATGCCGAGGTCGTGCGCGGGTACTGGACGGGCACGGCAGCGACCGCAGCGCTCGACAGGCAGGAGTTCTGGGCCCGCCTGCTCGCAGTGATCGGCCCACAGGCCGGCTCGTACTGGAAGCACCTCGACGCGGCACTCGCCGTCGAAGCCGCGCCGAACCACGCCTTTCACGTACTCGGCGTCTACCCCTGGACGAGGCTGTTGACCACCGGCCGCCCTGAGCCGGTTCAGGTCATCGACTCCTGCTGCATCCGGCCGGCAACCGTGGTGGGGTTCGCCGATGAGGGCTTGGTCGAGGTGGAGGCTGCGTCGCTGCGTTTCACCGACGGGGTGCTCTCATTCGACACCGTGTCGACGACGCGGGTCGAGTCCCTGTTCGTTCCGGACCTCGCGGTGGGCGAGCGCGTTGCCCTGCACTGGGGGGCGATCTGCGATCGTCTCACCTCGGAAGAGGCGTCACTGCTCGGAGTGCAGCTCGGCGATCAAGTGCGCCGTGTCAATGCGCGCCTCTCGGCCCGACCGCTGGCCTGACGGTGCGCGTGCGCGTAACGCGGCAGGTGCGACGCCAGTGGTCGTGGGGTTGATAGGCCATCGCCGTGCATCCGATCGCTACTGGATGCCTTCGGCTCCCGCCGCCGAAGCGGGTGTGCCCGGAAGTTCGGTCGCGTGCGGCGCTCGCATGGCGAGCTGGAACACGCCGTAGGCCGCGAGCGCACCCGCGATCACGAAGACGAATCCGGCCCAGATCGGAGCTGTCGCCGCCTCGCCGAGCACGAAGATTCCGATGCTCACGCCGACGATCGGGTCGATCACGGTCAGCCCGGCCACCACGAGGTCGGGCGGTCCGGAGGAATAGGCCGTCTGAACGAAGTACGAGCCGATGAGCGCCGCAGCGATGATGCCGACGATGCAGAAGATGGTGATTCCGTCAGAGGGAGTCAGGTGGAATCCGCGCTGCACGATCGTGTGCACCCGGTCGATGATGACTTTGGCGAGCGTTGCGACGAAGCCGAAGAGGATGCCTGCGCCCACGATGTAGAAGATGTTCGTGAAGCGGTGACGGAACATCAGGAATGCCGCGCCGAGGATGACCAGCACGATCGCGAGGATGACCAGCACGATGATGAGCTGCGCCTCACCGATCGGGAGCGACGAGGTCGTCAACGCTGCGACCGTGACGAACAACGCGATACCTCCCACGCAGAAGATGATGCCCCTGATGGTCTGGCGGCTGAGTTTCGTCTTCGTGGTTCGTGCCGTGACGATGGAGGTGATCACCAGGGCGATCGCACCCAGGGGCTGCACCACGGTCAGGGGAGCGAGAAACAAGCTGATGAGCTGGAACACGATGGCGAGGCCGAGCATGAGAGTGCCGAGCACCCACGACGGTCGCTTGACCAGGGCCAGCAGTTGGCTGACGCTCAGGCCCGTCGATGCGCTCTTACCTGTCGCGGCGTCGACCTTGTTCACTCCTCTGTGCTGGAATTCCGCGCCGAGGGCGAGAAAGACAGCACCGACGAGGGCGATCGGAATGCCGAGAGCCTGCATGGGCGTCAGCGTGATGAGTTCAACTTCCACCTGATCAGGGTACTTGCCTGCCGCCCGAGCCGGCGCACCCGACGGGCGCGTTCGGCGAAGTTCCTGCGTAACGATTGACACGCGCAGCGCTTCGCCGATTGCGCTCGGGTGCACGCACCGCCAAGATGTCAGGTGTGAATTCCCTGCGCTGCCCGAACTGCTCTTCCCCGGTCTTTCTCGAAACCCTCGACTGCCCCACCTGCAGCGCCCCGATCGGGTTCCACGCACCGACCCGTGGGTTCTTCCTGGTCGGCGCAGAGAACAGGGAGATCGACATCGACGGGTCTGTCTGGGTGGCGTGTTCGAATCGATTCTGGCAGTGCAACTGGCTGGCCGACACAAGCCAGCCGAGCGGCGAGTGCCGGGCCTGCCGCCTCACCCGGCGTCAGCCGTCCAACGACGACACCCTGGCGCTCGAACGGCTGGCCGATGCTGCGGTCGACAAGCGACGATTGTTGGTGCAGCTGAACGACCTTGGGCTGCCGATCGTGCCGTTCTATGAGCGAGAGGGTGGCCTCGCCTTCGACCTCGTGTCGAGCCGCAGCGGTGAGCCTGTGACGATCGGCCATGCGAATGGCGTGATCACCATCGATCTCGCCGAATCGCTCGACGACTATCGCGAGACGTTGCGGGTGAAGCTCGGCGAGGTGTATCGAACCGTGCTCGGACACTTCCGGCACGAAGTCGGCCACTACTACCAGAACATCCTTGTCGACACCGAGGAGCGCTGGGCAGAGTGCCGCCGGCTCTTCGGTGACGAGCGCACGAGTTACAGCGACGCCATTGCCCGCCACTATCGTTACGGCGCGCCGCCGACCTGGCGTGAATCGTTCATCTCGGACTACGCGACCATGCACCCATGGGAAGACTTCGCCGAGACCTTTGCCCACTACCTCCACATCACCGGCACCGTCGCCACCGCGGCCGGCTCCGGGCTCATCCTGCATGCCGATCGCGTCGGGTTCACGGGTGTCGGCGACATCGTGGCCCGATTCTCGTACGCCGACCGCACGATCGAGGAGCTGCTCGCCGACTGGCACTGGTTGTCGCTGATGTTCAACCGGGTGAACCGGTCCATGGGTCTTGGTGATTTCTATCCGTTCGACCTGACCGAGCCTGTCATTGAGAAGCTGTCGTTCGTTCACACCCTGGTCACGGATGCCCGTGGATGATCTTCCCAGCCAGAACTGAGGTTCTCTTCAGCTGAGTCGGGTTAGGGTTTTCACTTCGCCTGCGGCAGCCCATCGAGGAGCCGTTGCACCTGCCGAGACCACCATGCGTCTCGAATACACCCGACACCGACTGTCACGTCTGCCTCGCTCGAGTCATGCGCACTGTGCCCTGCCCCCTGCCAGCCGCGCCCCTCGATGGGGGAAGGTCTTCTTCTTCTGCGAAAGCCGACGTGCCGGTACCCGGCTTCCCGTTGTGGAAACCAGGTACAGGTCGGCCGAACCATTGGAATACATGCACTCCCGTCACACCGAATCCGACCAGTCCACTACTGTCGCCAGCCGCAGAGCACTCCGCAGAGGAGTGAGGCGGTTCGCCACGAAACAGATCATCATCGCCTCGGCTCTCGCCGCAACCGGAGTGCTCGTCGGCTCCGGATTTCTTGCGCAGTCCTCGATCGCTTCGAGCGAGAAGGCCGCTTCCTCCCAGCGGACCGAGCACGCGCTCGCCGCGACCGTCGAGAAATCGCGGGTCGTAGCCCAGGCCCAGGACACCCTCGCGCGGGCTGACCAGGTTGTCGCCGCGGCTACCGCAAAGGTCGACACCACCACACTTTCGACGTCGATCGCCTCGCTCACCAACTACAGCGCACTCGATGCGCCCGCCGTCACAGCGCTCACCGTGCAGACCGAATTCCAGGCGCAGCAGGTGAAAGCCGCCGCCGATGAGGCAGACCGAGTCGCAGCGGAGGCCGCCGCCGCTGCCGCCGCGAAAGCCGAAGCAGACGCTCAGGCTGCTGCCGCAGCTGCTGCCGAGGCACTGGCCCAGACAAACACCGTCGATGGGGCGAAAGCCGCCGCGGCCAGTATCGCTTCTTCGCAGTACGGGTGGGGCGACTCGCAGTTCTCCTGCCTGTCGAATCTCTGGCAGAAGGAATCCGGATGGTCGTACCAGGCCTACAACGCCTCAAGTGGTGCCACGGGCATCCCGCAGGCGCTCCCCGGCAGCAAGATGGCCTCGATCGGCAGTGACTGGGAGACCAACGCCACCACACAGATCAAATGGGGGCTGCAGTACATCGCCTCCTCGTACGGGACACCGTGCTCCGCTTGGTCGCATTCACAGTCGGTCAACTGGTACTGATCTGGAACTGGGCGCCATTGTTTCAGGGCGACTCCACACAGGCGTGCGAAGGCATGACCCCACTATTCGGCCTGCCAATATCGGGCAGATCTCCGTGCAGAGGGATCGCGCTGCACGTTTCTGCTCGTAGAATCTCTGAGGCGGGTTGTGCCGACGGTGTCCGTCAGGCTCTCCTGCTGCGGTCTTTACCCGGGAGACTCGCAGTGTGTGCGAAAGGTTTGACAGAAAAATGGCGAGTGGCGTAAACACGAAGTGCCCGATCTGCGGGCGGGCTGTTGCCGTCGGTCTCGTTTCCCAGGCGTTGATCCAGCACGAGACCAAGAATGGCGAACGCTGCCAGGGCTCGGGCCAGGCGCCGGTCACGTCGGGGAGTTCCGCCTCGTCGCGCACAGCATCTCCGGCTATTCGCTCCGGCAGTACGTCGACCGCAGCGCGAACGCCGAGCAGCGGCCGTTCGACCTCGGGAACCGGCACGAGCGCGGCTCCGAAGACGGCACCCGCCGTCAAGCGCGGAGTGAGCGTTCGGCGAGTCGAGGTCGACCAGGATCGCCTGCGGGAGCGCGAAGAGAAGCAGGAACGCCTGCGGCTCGAGCGCGAGGCACGCGCCCGTGCCCGCAACGAGTTCTATGTCGTCGACATCGAGGTCGGGCAGGCTGGAGATACGGTCGATCCGATCATCGAGTCTGAAACCGCGCAGCAGACGGAAACCACGCAGCACGCTGTCGTCGCCGACGAGTCGAAGGACCACGCCGAGTAGAGAGCGTCGTAGAGTGAAAACATGAAACTGGGCATCCATTTTTCGAACTTCACTCTTCCGGGCGGGGCCGAGGCCCTTGCCCCCACCCTCGCAGCGACGGCCAGAGCGGCCGAAGAGGGCGGTGCTTCGCTCTTCACCCTGATGGACCACTGGTTCCAGATGGAGAGCCTCGCCACCTCGTACGACCCCATGCTCGAGGGCTACACCTCCCTCGGATTCGTCGCCGGGCAGACCTCGACCATCAAGCTGGGGCTTCTCGTCACGGGCGTGACATACCGCTACCCGGGGCTGCTGGCCAAGATCGTCACGACGCTCGATGTTCTCAGCGGAGGTCGCGCCGTACTGGGGTTGGGTGCGGCATGGTACGAACGTGAGCACCTCGGGCTCGGCGTGCCATACCCGGCCCTCGGCGAGCGTTTCGGGCGACTGGAGGAGACGATCCAGATCTGCCAGCAGATGTGGAGCGACGACGACGGGGCGTACGACGGCGAGTACTACCACCTCGCTGAAACCATCTGTTCCCCGAAGCCCATTCAGAAGCCTGGTCCCGAGCTTCTGATCGGTGGCAGTGGCGAGAAGAAGACCCTTCGTCTGGTCGCGCAGTACGCTGACGCGTGCAACCTCTTCGACGTTGGTCTCGACGGCCTCCGTCACAAGCTCGAGGTTCTGCGCGGCCACTGCGACGACCTCGGTCGCGACTACGACGCGATCGAG
Source organism: Subtercola sp. PAMC28395 (assembly GCF_018889995.1). NCBI lineage: Bacteria > Bacillati > Actinomycetota > Actinomycetes > Micrococcales > Microbacteriaceae > Subtercola > Subtercola sp. PAMC28395. The sequence goes on from NZ_CP076547.1 coordinate 2,211,352, forward strand.
AAGACCGTCATCACCGGCGCCGACCGCTTCGACGACGCAGACGTTTTTCTCGCCGCGATGGAGACATATTCCGCTATCGGAATCAAACTGGTCACGACGAGTCCGAAGGCGCCAGACCCCGCTGGCTGGGTCGCGCGCACCACGGAGGTGCTGGGCACCCGTCTCCGCGAGATCTGAGCGAAGCGAGGCGCCGGCCGGTCACGCCGGCCAATCCTGTCGGCCCAGAGCGCGGGGCGGGGTGACACCACGAGCCACTGCACTCGACCGTCGTGACCGGCGACCACGCGAGCTGCCCGTGAGCTCGAGATGTGGCTAGCCTTGGATTGTTGACGACGAAGCCCGACGAAGGGAATTCCATGCAGAAGATCAGCCCGTTCCTCTGGTTCGACACGCAGGCAGAAGAGGCCGCCGAACTCTACGTGTCGATCTTCGACAACTCGAAGATCCTCAGCGTCTCGCGATACCCGGAAGGTTCGCCCATGCCCGCCGGAACAGCGATGGGAGTCAGCTTTGTGATCGACGGGCTCGAGGTGCAGGCCATGAACGCCGGCCCACAGTTTCCCTTCACCGAGGCGATCTCGCTTTTCGTCAGTGCCGAGACACAGGAGAAGGTCGACTTCTACTGGGACTCCCTGCTCTCGGGCGGCGGTGAACCCAGCAGGTGCGGCTGGCTGAAAGACCGATTCGGGCTCTCCTGGCAGATCGTTCCTCCGTTGCTCTCCCAGTTGCTGGGCGACACCGATCCGGTGAAGGCCGAGAGAACGATGCAGGCCATGATGGGCATGAGCAAGATCGACCTTGCTGCACTGCAGGCGGCACACGATGGGGTCGGACTCTGACGAGCGCAGCATCCGTTCTCGCCGATTCGTTCGACCGCATCCACGGTTCGGTGCACCGCATTCTCGACGGCCTCACGCCCGAGCAGCTCATCGCCCGGGTCGACAGTGAGGCGAACACCATCGCCTGGCTCGTCTGGCACCTCACACGCGTGCAGGATGACCACCTCGCCGACGCCGCAGGCACCCCCCAGCTCTGGGTGACCGACGGGTGGTTCGACCGTTTTGCGCTGCCGTTCGACGTGGAGGCCACTGGCTACGGGCAATCGTCAGACGACGTTGAGCTCGTTGCGGGCCTCACGCCGGAACTGTTGGCCGGATACTTCGACGACGTGCACACTCAAACGATCGCCTTCGTTTCTGCACTGAGTGACGACGACCTCGACCGTATCGTCGACACTCGCTGGACGCCGGCCGTCACCCTCTCGGCGCGACTCGTGAGTGTGATCGGCGACGACACCCAGCACGTCGGCCAGGCCGCCTTCATCAAGGGAGTTCTGAAGCGGCGGGCATAAGACAGGCTGATCTGTCGTTGCATTACTTGTCTCATCGAAAGGAATTCACATGAAGGTATGGTTCATCACTGGTACGTCACGAGGCTTCGGGCGCGAATGGGCCGAAGCGGCCCTCGAGCGTGGAGACAAGGTCGCAGCCACGGCTCGCAACGTCGATTCACTGGCCGATCTGGTCGAGAAGTACGGCGACAACATTCTGCCGATCGCCCTCGACGTGACTGACCACGACGCCGATTTTGCCGCAGTGGCGCTGGCGCACGAGCACTTCGGGCGTCTCGACGTCGTCATCAACAACGCCGGCTACGGGCACTTCGGATTCATCGAGGAGATCACCGAGAAGGAGGCGCGGGCACAGATCGAGACGAACGTGTTCGGGGCCCTGTGGGTGACGCAGGCCGCGCTGCCATTCCTGCGTGCGCAGAAGAGCGGGCACATCATCCAGGTCTCGTCGATCGGCGGCATCTCGGCATTCCCGCTCGTCGGTATCTACCACGCATCGAAGTGGGCGCTCGAGGGGTTCACCCAGTCGCTGGCCCAGGAGGTCGCGCCGTTCGGAATCAAGGTCACCCTGATTGAGCCCGGCGGGTTCTCCACCGACTGGGGCGGATCGTCGTCGGTGACCTCGGAGCCGCTCGCCGACTACGCCGAGCTTCACGAAGCCGTCGCGGCCGCGCGCAAACAGCGCCTCGGCATCGCGGGAGACCCCTCGGCTTCGGCCGCAGCGGTGCTGAAGATCGTCGACGCCGAGGAGCCGCCACTGCGCGTCTTCTTCGGTACGGCGCCGCTTGGCATCGCCAAGGCCGACTACGCCAGCCGCATTGAGACGTGGGAAAAGTGGAACGACGTGTCGGTCGAGGCGCAGGGCTAGTCTCCTCGAGCCAGGGCCCCGGCAGGCTAACGTAGGGAGTGTGCCGGGGCCTTCTGGCCCGGAGAAGAGGTTCGAAATGTTTGAAGCGGAAAACCTGCGCGACTGGGTGGGCTTGGCCGTTGTCGATGCGTCGGGTGACAAGGTCCGTTCGCTCGAAAGCATCTACTTCGACACCACGAGCGACCAGCCTTCGTTCGCCACCGTGCACATCGGCATTCTGGGTGGCCAGAAGCTCGTCTTCGTCCCCTTGGCTGGTGCGCTCGTCTCTCCCAAGAACCTCAAGGTCACCTTCGACAAGAAGTTGATCAAAGACGCACCTTTCATTTCCACCGACGGTGAGTTGGATGCCGCGAGCGAGCCCGCGGTCTACGCTCACTACGGGCTCGCCTATGAGACGGGTGCCGCAGGCGAGCGCCGTCTCGGTCGGCGCTGACTCCGGCAGCCTCGAGGCCGCAGTAAATCTGTGCTGCACGATACCCTCGAGGTATGGCCACCCCTGACTTCGTCATCGCGCTGCGCGAACGCATCGGCACGGACCCACTCTGGCTGACCGGGGTCACGGCCGTTGTCACGCGGGCCGATGGTGACGACGAGCACGCCGAGATCCTCATGGTCAAGAGATCCGACAACGGCGCCTGGACCCCCGTCACCGGCATCATCGACCCGGGTGAACAGCCTGCGGTCGCTGCTGCGCGTGAGGTGCTCGAAGAGGCCAACATAACCGCGGTCGCCGCACGGCTGGCCTGGGTCAATGCCTTGCCGCCCATGACCTATCCGAATGGCGACCAGGCCCAGTATCTCGACCTGACCTTCCTGATGAGGTATGTCTCAGGCGAGCCTCACCCCGCCGACGGCGAGAACTCCGAGGCCCGCTGGTTCCGTGCGGATGCCCTGCCCCCCGTTTCGGCGAACTTCGCCGATCGCATCGCCCACGCCCTCGCCGATGTGACTGCTACAGCATTCGAAACGGTGTAGTAGGCATCGCTTTCGCTTTCTCTCACCGGTTCGCCTTGCGGGCAATCCGGTCGTCGGCCAGCGGGATGCTTTGAGCGAAATGAAACACGTCGCTCGGGTCGTAGGCCGACTTCGTCGCACTGAGGCGCCCGACACCAGCGCCCCAATAGTCACCCATCCAGTCTGCCGCGTCGGCATTGGGAACGTTGGGGTAGGCGCCCTTCACGAAAGGAGCGAGGGCCTCCACGAAGTCAGCGACCCAGCGCAGGCAGCTCGACGTGAGCGGGTCGTCTGCGGCCGGCACCCCTCCGCGAGCGCCCCAGCCCGCACCGGGTTCGGCGTAGAACAGGGCATCGCGGTGGGCGAAGGCGCTACCGCCGATCGGTTCGCTGTGGGCCACGGCGCCGCCGAACGCATGGGTGAAGTAATTGCAGTCGTCGCTCGGCGCGGCCGCCATGAAGCGGGTGATGAGATCGATCGCTTCGGCTTCAAACGGTTGCTTCACGAATTGTGAGGTGAATTTCCAGTTTGCCGGTTCATCGGCCGTTGCGATCTGGAATCCAGCGTACGTTTCGGGCCACGAGGCAATCGTCACCACGACGTCAGGTCGTGCTATTGCGAGCAGCGGATCGAGCATCCGTTCGGCTTCGGCTCGCAGGTCGGTTGCTGCAGACGAACCTGCGGGAAGGAGCACAGCTATAAGCACCACCGAATCGCGACGGATCTCCAGCTGGCTGGTGAGTCTCTCGTCGGCCGCCGGAGCAGTCGCCTGCCATGTCGAAAACACCTCGGGCAAGGCTTCGAGGCTCGGCCAGGTAACAGTGACCGAACAGACTTCGGCAAGTGGATGCACGGCATACCTCAGCGCGGTGACGACGCCGAAGCTGCCATTGCCCGCTCCACGCAGCGCCCACAGCAGCTCGGTGTTGTGGTCGGCGTCAACGGTCAGCACCTCGGCACCGCCGTCAGCTGACGCCACGACGATCTCGACACCGAGTAGGTTGTCGCAGGCCATGCCGAATGCGCGGGTCAGCAGGCCGAAGCCGCCGCCGAGGGTCGCCCCGGCGAGACTCACGGTGCCCTCGGTGCCGGTCGGTGCGGCGAAGCCAGCTGCTCCGAGCGCTGCAACCGCCTGCGCCTGCGTGAGCCCGGCGCCGACCGTCGCAATACAGGATTCTGTGTCGATCGAGAAAGAGGTGAGGCCGCTGACGTCGATCACCAGTCCGTCGTCGAGTGTCGACCAACCCTCGAGGCAATGACCGCCACTGCGAACCCGCAGGGGAATGGCGCTGTGTCGTGCGGTGGCTACAGCGTTGACCACATCGCTCGTGTCATGCACGTAGACGATCGCTGATGGCCGGTGCGAGAACAGCATGTTCCACGATGACCGTACCGAATCGTACTCGTCGTCACCTGGTAACACGATCCGACCGGTGAGTGTGTCGAGCGCGCTCACCTTCACGCCCCCGGAGTGGTGCCAGCGTCGGCAGTCGCAGTGCCTTCGTGCCGGGCATCCATCTCGATGTCTTCAACGGCGGCCCCGCCGTCAGGCTCGGTCTCGAGTACGGCGCGCCTGAAGATCATGAGCCAGGCGAAGTAGACTCCGCCGGCCAGAATGAGCCCGAGAACCACCAGTGCCGGTACGAGCGCGTCCGGAGGAGTCACGAGTACGAAGAGCACGAGAGCCACCCACGCGAGCGCGACGACTGTGACGGGCAACTCGAAGCGGCCGAGGTTGAATCCACCCTGTTTACGTTCGAGCTTGGTGCGCACAGCGAGGTACAGCACCACGATGGCTCCATACATCAACGCAGGCAATAGCGTGCCGCCCACGATCAGTTGGTTCAGAGCGGCACCGGGGAGCGCCACCATGAGCACCACTCCTATGGCCACAATCAACAGGGTCGCGGCGACAGGTGTACGCGTGCGTCGGTTCACTCGTTTCATCAGACCGGATGCGGGAAAGCGACCATCGCGTGCCATCGCGAACGCCTGGCGCGCGCAGGCAGCCATCACGACCATCCCGGCCCCGAAGAACGCGAAAGCGATGCCTCCGATGAGAATCCGCTCCCAGAACGGCCCGAGCTGGCCCCGGATGATTGCGGCAACCGGTGAAGCGTCGGCGGTGACCGCGCCCACATCTTTGATCGAGACCGTGAGCACGATCAGAAAGACCAGACCGGCAACGCTTGCTGCGACGACCGACCCGACGATCGCCCGCGGTACCGTTCGAAATGGGTCCTTTGCCTCCTCGGCGAGGTTCGCCGCCGAGTCGAACCCGACCAGCGTTGTCAGCCCCATCAGGGCGCCGGCCATCAACCCACCGCCGATTGCGAAGTAGTTGGGGTCGGTGATCGAGACTCCGCGTGACGCGAGGTTGCCGACGTCACCGCCACCGGTGAGGGCGATGACGACGAGCAGGGCGACGACCAGCACGGCGATGATGCCGAGTTCGACGGCAACTGCAGCGGAGGTGATCAGGCCGAACAGTCGGGTCGAGGCGATCACCAGTGCAGCTTGAACGACAAGGATGACCAGGGTCACGACACGCGCAGTGCCTTCGTCAGCATTCATGCCGAAGAGTGGCATGACGGCCTGGCTCGCCATTGCGTTGGCCATGGTCACAACGGCGATCGCGAGATACCAGAAGCTGAGCCAGCCGAAGAACCAGCCGATCTTCGGATTCGCCAGCCTCGAGGCCCACTGGTAGGAGGAGCCACTCAGTGCGATGCGGGCGGCGAATTGGGCGACGACCAGCGCGACGAGGGTCTGCCCGATCGCCGCGGCCACCCAGAGCCAGATACCGACTGGTCCAGCCGTCTGTAACATCTCGCCGTACGTGGCGAAAACGCCGACAGCAACAGAGATGAAGGCGAAGGAGATCGCGAAGACCTGAAACCCGCCGAGTGTGCGTTTCAGCTGCGGCTGGTCGGTGGCTGGCGGATCGAATTCGTCGGGTCGGGCGTCGGCGCGGGGCGTGTTGACCGCCATGGTTTTCCCTTCTCTGGGTATTCCCAGTGTCCTGAACTGTCCAGCTGGCAACAAGATCCGCTTGCGGACACGTCCGCTACCGGCAACGATCAGTACAAGCAGACGCGATCGCCTGCGGATGCACCAATTTCGGGGAATTCACGAAGGGGGCACGATGGACGACGAGACTCTCCGCGCGGTGATCTACCGTGGTCGGCCCGCGACGACCGGTGAGGTTGCGGCGCTGGCGCACCTGACAGAGCGCGAGGCAGAAGAGGCCGTCGAGCGTCTGCGCCACAGTGGAGTTCTCGGAGGCACCGACGCCATTCTTGCCTACATGAATCCGTCGGCCTGGGTCGCTGAGACCGTGGCTATGCGGGCTGAATACTTGCGCCGAAGTGCTGAAGCGAGTCTGGCCGAGATCGAGCGAGCCGTGGCGGGGCTTCCTGAGATGCTGCGTCACTGGTCGGTCGGCGAGGCGTCAGCTGAACTCGTGCCCATTCTGGTGCGACACGGGACGAACGCATCGGAAGACCTCTGGTTCGACACTGCTCGCCATGATTCGGGCACACTTCAGGCGATCGTGCCCGATGTGACTCGCTTTCTCTCGGGTGCCGAAGATCGGATCGCGCGGTTTGCGCACGCGCTCAGCGGTAAAGATTCAGTGCGCGTCATCATCGCGACATCAGCGATTGCCGATCCTTCAACGGCTGCGATTGTGCACCGCTACGACAGTGCTGGTGTCGAACTTCGTATGCTCGACGATCTGCCGAGCTGGTTCTGGATCGACGGTGAGCAGCTTGCCTTGCCCTTCGAATGGGGGGAATCGCGCCCGACCAGCGTTCTCGGCGTTCGCAACGGCGTGATCGCCGGCCTTGCAGGCGCATATTTCCAGAAGTTGTGGGAGCGCGCCGAACCTGTTGTGCCTGTCACACACCCGTGGACGCCTTTGCTGAGATTGATGAGGCAGGGAGTAACTCTCGAGACGGCTTCGCGCGCCGTCGGCGTCAACCCGCGCACCGGTCGGAGGCGGGTTTCGGCAGCGATGGAGCACTACGGTGTGTCGACACTGTTCGCTTTGGGTGTGGCTTGGTCAGCCGACTCCGAGCGTGCAGAGAAACTGTAAGCGCACGGTTCCCGTTTCAGGTGGGTGAGACGACGCTCCCTGGCACGCGCGATGGTGATCTGCGTGAACTCTTTGACACGGCGCCGGTCTGCTGGAGATTGAGGCCTCGAGCTTGACAGTGACGGGACACTACGAGTCGTTCGATGACTGATGGCAGTGGTCTTGTCTCCGGAGTTGGAAGAGAAACGCGGGTTGTGGTTGCGGCAGCAGGCTGACGGCACGTTCAAGGTCGGTGGTCTGTTGACGGCGGTGCAGGGTGCGAAGTGGCAGGCCATCGCCCAAACCATCCTCAGCCCCCGACTCCCCACATTCACCAGTGACGACACCGACGACGGCAGCGACGATGAGGTGAGCCCGGTGTTGGCTGATGGGCGTGCGCGTGAGCAGTTGTTGGCTGATGGGTTCACGGCGTATATCGATCGGCATCATCCCGCCGCCCGAGATCGACTGGACACAAACACCCAGGACCTCCACACAACGAAGAACCAGACAGTAGCCGCCTACGCGGCAACGGAGGGCCGAGGGATCTGAAAAGTTCAGGCGCGGCGATTGTGTTTGGGGTATCAGGTGATCCCACTCAATATGGGAATACCCTGAAGAATGATGGAATAGTTTGGGATCGTTTGGAATAGTTCGATCCAGGTGCTCGTTGATTCGTATGTCAATGCGTAAGCATAGAAATGAGGGCATCATGCAGTTTGGAATCTTCAGCGTCAGCGATGTGACCACTGACCCCACCAACCTCACCACCCCGACCGAGCACGAGCGCATCAAAGCGATCATTGCCATTGCCAAGAAGGCCGAAGAAGTCGGGCTGGACGTTTTTGCGCTGGGGGAGCACCACAACCCACCGTTTGTGTCGTCGTCGCCGACCACGATGTTGGCCTACATCGCGGCCCAGACCGAGAAGATCATCCTGAGCACGTCGACGACGCTGATCACGACAAACGATCCTGTGCGCATTGCTGAGGACTACGCGATGTTGCAGCACGTGTCTGACGGTCGCATGGACGTCATGATGGGCCGCGGCAATACTGGCCCGGTCTACCCGTGGTTCGGGCAGGACATTCGCCAGGGCATCCCGCTGGCGATCGAGAACTACGCGCTGCTGCACCGGTTGTGGCGCGAAGAGTATGTCGACTGGGAGGGGAAGTTCCGCACTCCGCTGCACGGTTTCCAGTCGACGCCGCGCCCGCTCGACGGGGTGCCTCCGTTTGTGTGGCATGGGAGCATCCGTTCGCCTGAAATCGCTGAGCAGGCGGCTTATTACGGCGACGGGTTCTTCGCAAACAACATCTTCTGGCCGAAAGAGCACTACATGCAGCTCATCGGTTACTACCGCCAGCGCTTCGAACACTACGGGCACGGTTCCGCCGACCAGGCGATCGTCGGGCTGGGCGGGCAGGCGTACATGGCCAAGAATTCGCAAGATGCGGTGAACGAATTCCGCCCGTACTTCAACGAGGCTCCGGTGTACGGCCATGGGCCATCACTGGAGGACTTCACCGAGCAGACGCCACTGACGGTGGGGAGCCCGCAGCAGGTCATCGACCGTTACGCGTCTATGCGTGAACACTTCGGCGACTACCAGCGCCAGCTCTTCCTGATGGACCACGCGGGTTTGCCGTTGAAGACGGTGCTCGAGCAGCTCGACCTGCTGGGCGAAGAGGTGGTTCCCGTGCTTCGCAAGGAATTCGCCGTGAACCGGCCGGCGACGGTGCCCGACGGGCCCACGCATGCCTCGCTGGTTGCTGCGGCGCTTGCGCGTGAAGGTTCGGAGGGGTTGTCTGCCAGTGCCCCGAGCGAACGGGAATCCGAACGGGTCTGAGCGAACGGGTTTGTGCGAATGGGCCTGCGCGAACGGGTCTGCGAGCGGCTCGGCAGCCGGGCCAGCTCGCCCTGCTGCCAGACCCGATTGCTCAGCCTCCTTGCTGAGTCACTCACTGCTGTGCCAGTTAGCTCGTTGCGGTGCAGAAGCTCAGACGAAGGGTGTCGCTGTCTCCATGAGGCGCGATCGGATGAGGAACCGAACACCTTCGGGAGCCTCGACCGAGAAGCCACTCCCGCGGCCTTTGACCACGTCGACCGTCAGGTGTGTGTGGCTCCAGTAGGCGAACTGTTCGGATGACATCCAGAAGTTGATCGGTTGGTGTTCTGTCGGGGTGGAGTCGGCACCCGCCGCGGCTGAAGGGCTGATGTCGAAGGTGCCCAGCAGTATGTCGTTGTCGGAGGTGAGGAAGTCGCCCTCCGGGTAACACATGGGGGAGCTTCCGTCGCAGCAACCCCCAGACTGGTGGAACATGAGGGGGCCGTACTGGGTCCAGAGCTTGCGGAGGAGCTCGACGGCGGTCGCGCTGAGGGAGACCCGCGACAGGGTTTCCCCGGGAATCGTGACGGTGGCTTCGAGCGGCGCTTCGAGCGGCGCTTCGGTCGTGTCGAGCATGGTGACCTTCTCTCTTCTCAGAACGTTACGCCTGTCGTGGGCTTCTCGGGGGCCTTCCTTGGCGGGCGGCGGGTTTCGGTACTCGGGAATACCGAAACCCGCCCTTCCGTCACGAGTGATGGTTTAGAAGAAGCCCAGCGCGTTCTCGGAGTACGACACCAGCAGGTTCTTGGTCTGCTGGTAGTGGTCGAGGGCGAGCTTGTTGTTCTCGCGCCCGATGCCCGAGCTCTTGTAGCCGCCGAAAGCTGCGCCAGCGGGGTAGGCGTGGTAGTTGTTGATCCACACGCGACCGGCCTGGATGTCGCGGCCAGCACGATAGGCGACGTTTCCGTTGCGTGACCAGACGCCGGCGCCGAGGCCGTAGAGGGTGTCGTTGGCAATCGAGATGGCGTCGTCGTAGTCGTCGAACGAAGTCACTGCGACAACCGGGCCGAAGATCTCCTCCTGGAACAGGCGCATCTTGTTGTGGCCCTCGAAGATCGTCGGCTGCACGTAGTAGCCCTCTGAGAGGTCTCCGCCGAGGTCGGCACGCTCGCCGCCGAGGCGGAGCTTCGCACCCTCCTGCTTGCCGATGTCGATGTAGCTCAGGATCTTCTCGAGCTGGTCGTTCGATGCCTGGGCGCCGACCTGGGTGTCGGTGTCGAGGGGGTTGCCCTGAATCGCCTTGGCCGTGCGAGCGCTGACGGTGTCGAGGAACGAGTCGTAGATCGGCTTCTGGATGAGCGCGCGGCTCGGGCAGGTGCAGACTTCGCCCTGGTTGAATGCGAAGAGAGTGAAGCCCTCCTGCGCCTTGTCGTAGAACGCGTCGTTCTCGTCCGCGACATCTTTGAAGAAGATGTTCGGGGACTTGCCACCGAGCTCGAGGGTGACGGGGATGAGGTTGGCGCTCGCGTACTGCGAGATGAGGCGACCGGTGCTGGTCTCACCGGTGAACGCGATCTTGCGGATGCGCGGGCTCGAAGCCAGCGGCTTGCCTGCCTCGACACCGAAACCGTTGACGATGTTGATGACGCCGGGCGGCAGAATGTCGCCGATGAGTTCGATCAGCACGAGGATCGAGACCGGGGTCTGCTCGGCCGGCTTCAGCACGACCGTGTTGCCCGCGGCGATCGCCGGAGCGAGCTTCCACACTGCCATCAGAATCGGGAAGTTCCACGGGATGATCTGCCCGACGACACCGAGCGGTTCGTGGAACTGGTAGGCGACGGTGTCGCTATCGATCTCAGCGTGGTCACCGTCTTGAGCGCGGATGGCTGACGCAAAGTAACGGAAGTGGTCCGACGCAAGCGGGAGGTCGGCGTTCAACGGTTCACGGATCGGCTTGCCGTTGTCCCACGTCTCGGCAACCGCCAGAAGTTCGAGGTTGGCGTCGATCACGTCGGCGATCTTGTTGAGTACGGCGGCTCGCGCGGCAGGCGATGACTTGCCCCAGGCCGGTGCAGCTTTGTGGGCAGCGTCGAGCGCCGCATCGATGTCTTCATGCGTACCGCGGGCAACCTCGGCGAATGGCTTGCCATTGACGGGGGAGATGTCTTCGAAGTACTGGCCCTGAACAGGCTTCACCCATTCGCCTCCGATCCAGTGCTCGTAGCGGGGCTTGAAAGTGATTTTGGACCCGGGGGTACCGGGCACTGCGTAGACGGTCATGTCTGCATCCTTCTGACGTCATTGTCGTGTATGTGCTGTCGTGTACGTACTTCACAGTCGAGGTTCAGACTGTGTCGCTCACACTACGGCCGTGCACGTTGCAGAAAGGTTGCGAGGGGTTGCGGGCAAGCAGGGCGGCGGAATTGCGGGGTGGTGGGCGCGCACCCCACAACTCAGCGTCTGAGTTCAGCGTCGATTCGTTCGATGCGTGAGACGACGGATGCCCGTTTCGGCGATTGCGCCGGCAGACGCTGCAGACAGGCGATCCACACCTCGCGGTCGTAGGCGCACTCATCAGTGTGGGCGTAGGCCAGCAACACATCCGCTGAGGCATCGGTCATCAGCGATTCGCGCACATTTGCACTGATCTCGGCCCGGATCTCCACAACTCCGGGCGCAGTCGAACCCATCACCACGGGGCCGACGTACGCGGCCAGGGCAACGCGGTGCGCTCCACGTTCGAGAAACGCCAGCACGCGATGAGCATCGAGTTCAAGCGGAGTGGCGAGTCGATAGGGGCGTGATTCGATGACGACGGAAGGGTCGACCTCAGCCAACACGGCACGCAATCGTACGATCTCTGCCCTCAGGGTGGCGACCGAATTGTCGGCTGTGTAGAGCTTCTGTGCCAGTTGCTCGGCCGAGAGCCCGCGGCGGTGCCACGCCAGCAGCGTCAGGATCTCGGTGTGGCGGGCGCTGAGTTCGACTGTGTTTGCAGCTGCGCCGACCGTGAGGCGGCCAACCTCGCGGCCGAGCACACTGAGTTGCCGGGCATCCGTTGCTCGCGGCTTCTTCGTGCTGCTCGATGAGCGGGCCCTGGTCTCGACGTTGCCGGGTGCGCCGCTGATTGCGCTGTTCACCGTGTTGATGCTGGTGGCTGTGTTCATGCTCACGGCGGTATTGATGGCAGCCGTATTGATGGCAGCGGTCGGGTTGATAGCAGCGATCGTGTTGGCAACGGCCGTTTTGGCCGCGGCCGTGTTGGCAACGACGTGCCCTCCCGCACCTGGCCAGCCAGCAGTGTCTCCTGGCCTCGGAGGCAGTCGCAGCTGCGTGGTGAGGCCGAGTCTGGGGTGGGCCCGGGCCAGTTGGTGGATGCGCAGTTCGGATTCCGCTGCGGCTACAGCGGCCTCGAGCAGGGGCATTGTCGCCGGAGAGACGGCATTGTCGCCGCCGGTGATGTCGATGACACCGAGAATGTCGCCGGTAGCGGGGTCGTGCACGGGAACGGCGGTGCAGCTCCAGGGGTGCACGATGCGGTTGAAGTGCTCCGCGCCACCGATCTGGATGCCATGGTCGAGTGCCAGGGCAGTGCCCGGGGCGCTTGTCCCGACACTGGCCTCAGACCAGTCGGCACCCTCGACGAAGTACATGCCCTCTGCACGGCGGCGCAGTTCGCGGTCACCGTCGATCCAGAGCAGTCTGCCGGCCTGGTCCCCGATTGCGACGATGAGACCGCTCTCGAAGGTGTGGGCGATCAGCAGGCGGTGGATGATCGGCAGCACCAGCGACAAGGGATGCTCCCTGCGGTACTCGCGCAGGGTCTCATCGTCGAGGTCGAATCGCGGAAGAAGCGTGTCGGGGTCGAGTTTTCGCGCCAGCGAGCGCATCCACGACTCCTCGACCAGGCGGCGCACGCCAGCCGCGTCTGCATAGTCGGTGCCCACAGAGTGGTCGAGAGCGCTGCTGGCGCCGGTTCGGGTGCCCGAGGTGTCTACAACGCTTCTGGCGGTGTTGTCCAAGCCGGTGTCCAGACTCGTTCCAGCGCCGATCAGCGCATCGTGGGCCTGCGCCTGGGATCGCGCACGTTCGCGTGGGCCATCATGACGGCCGCCTGGCGGGGCGACAATCCAGGGACTGGCCACGGTTCTCCGATCTTCGTTGATCTGGTGAGCGTTGATCTGGTGAGCGTTGAGCTGCTGAGTGTTGAGCTGCTGAATGTTGATCTGCTGAGTGTTGAGCTGGCTTGTGTTGAGCTGACACGTTTTGTGCTGACGCGTGTCGAGCTGACAAATTCTGTGGTGCGCATTTTGTGCTGAGCGTTGTGTGCTTGCGATTCTTGTGAGCTTTTATCCGGTCTGCTGCGACCTCTGGCGAGTCTACCGCCCCTGACCCCGCGCTGGCCGGGCGCGCTCGACGTCTTCGACCCGGGCTTCGGGCATAGCGGCAGCCGCGAATATCGTTGCTCCAGCACACACAGCGATGGCAACGAAGGCACTTCCAGATGCGAGCGCGATGACCGCCGGATCGTGTTGGGAGCCTGCTCCGGAGCCCGCCCCAACACTGTGCGCCGCATAGATGCCATTCGCGATCGCTCCGAAGATCGCGACTCCGACTGCGCTGCCGATGGAGCGGGCGAACAGGTTGGTGCCGGTGACGACACCACGCTCGTTCCAGGGCACGCTCGATTGCGCGGCGATGAGTGCCGGGGTAGCCGTGAGCCCAAGACCCAGGCCCACGACGAAACAGCTCGCGGCGGTCAGCCAGAGGTTGGGCGTGGTAGCGGTGAAGCACAGCGCGAGTGTGCCGATGACCGCGATGCTGGTACCGATGAGAACAGTGCGGCGAAATCCGAGCCGCAGGTAGAGACGCCCCGATTGTGATGCAGAGATCGGCCAGCCCACCGTGAGTGCTGCAACAGCCAGCCCGGAAACGATGGGTGTGACGCCGATCGACCCCTCGAGGAACGTAGGCACGAATGAGGTGAGCCCGACGAGGATGGCGCCGACGCCGAGCGACACGAGGGTCGTCGTCAACAGGAGTCGCCTCGAGAAGACCCAGAGGGGCAGGATCGGTTCGGCGGCCCGACGCTCGGCGAGCACGAACATGACCAGAAGCAGCGCCCCGAGAACGAATGCGCCGATGCTGATCGCAGAATCCCACGCCCACGCCTGTCCGCCTTCCAGCACCGCCAGAATGAGGGCGCTGAGGCCCAGGGTGAGCAACACGGCACCCGCGTAGTCGATCGTGTGCTTCTGCGGGGCGATCTTCTCATGGAGGTTCTTCACGAGCATCCACCCCGCAAGAAAGCAGAGCGGAATGTTGACGAAGAAGATCCAGCGCCACGAGACGAACTCCGAGAAGACTCCACCGAGGGTCGGGCCGACTACAGAGGAGACGGCCCAGACGCTCGCGATGTAGCCCTGCACTTTGGCCCGTTCGGCCACGCTGTAGATGTCGCCGGCGATAGTGACGGCCATCGGTTGCACGGCGCCTGCGCCGAGGCCCTGCACCACGCGGAAGGCGATGAGAGCGGGCATGCTCCACGCGAACCCGCAGAGAATGGAGCCGACCAGGAAGAGACCGATACCGACGAGGATGATCGGCTTGCGCCCGAGCGTGTCACTCAGTTTCGCGTAGACGGGCACCGACACCGCTTGCGCGAGCAGGTATATCGAGAACAGCCACGGAAACTGGGAGAAGCCGCCGATGTCGCTGACGATCGAGGGAACGGAGGTTGCCAGGATCGTCGAGTCGATGGCGACGAGGCCTGTCGTGAGCATGAGGGCGATGAGTACGGGGCCGCGCTCGGAGCGGAAGCCGACGTCAGCGCGGGTCGCCGCGCCGGTCACGCTGCGAGGGAGGTTTCTGCGCTGGCGTGGTTGCACACTGATTCGTCCATCACGAAGGGCATTTGATTCTCATGAGTCATCCAATTGACGGCGGGCTTCACCTTCAGGAAGTCAGGCTACGCCCGTTGTGCCCCTTTCATTGACCAGCGCGAAGTACATTTCGCAGTCTCCGCCAATGTGCACGTAGTGAGTCTGTCAGCACGGGTTGCCGTCTGAGCCGACACACGGTGGAGCTGCACTGTTTTGCGGTTCTGGAGCTAAACCGGGCATTGGCGAAAGCGGGACAGTGAACACGAATGGGGCAGGGTTCGAGTAGATCTTTGTGACCCCCGATGATCCTGAGGATGTTGATCCAGATGATGCAGATCGCTTCCGCGCGTCAGCAGCAGCCTGCTGGGCTGCGACTTGGTCAGCGTTGCTCTGCTGCACGGCCTTCGCTGCCGTTACATAGACACTCAACGCTTCCGTCAGTGCGGCCACGTCGGTTGTTACCTTCGCGGTCGCAGTGGGAGTCGGAGTGTCAGTCGCAGTCGATGTGGCAGTGACAGCATCAGTCCCACTCGCAGTGGCGGACGCCGCGGCGAGTGCCGCGAGTGCAGCCGTGAGCGCATCTTTCGTTCCCTGGTCTGCGCTGGGGTTGCTGGCGATGAGTGCGACACTCGCTGCCGGGACCGAGGTGGCCAGGGCGACGAGTGCAGCCTCGCCAGCAGCGAGTTGAGAGTTCACATCGGCTAGCGTGATGGCAATTTGGTCTGTGCGAGCGCGCGCATCGGAGATCTGCTGGGTGAGCGTGGTCGTCAATTCGGCAAGCTGAGCAGGGCGAAGCGACGCAGGATTCACCTTGGGGGGGGACTACCGACGAGGTCGCTTTTGCCGTTGTGATCGTGTTGCTTGTCTGTTCACTGTCGATCGATGACAGTTGGGCTGTGATGCCCGCTTGCTCGTCGCTCCCGGCATAGCCGTCGGTTTGGGCCACCGTCGAGCCCAGTCCGGTGCGAACGGAACTGAGCGCAGCCGTTGCCGTTTCTAGCTCGGAGAGCGCAGCATCCTGTGCAGTGCCCGCGGCAAGCAGGTCGGACTCGGCCTGCTGCGCTGTCGCGACTGCCCTGTCGTGGACCTCGGCATTGTGGATGACGTTCGCGGTGACGCCCCCAGCGGTTAGAAGCGCAACGACAACAGAGAAGCTGACAAGTCCGATCAACTTGGTGCGGCGTGTAGGGGCCGGAGGCCTGGACGCGACGATGCTCATGATTTCCCCCCGGCATGCAGCGGATTCGCACGCGAATCCCAAGGATAGCTGACCGGGAATCTGGCACTGAATCCGACATCGAACGCGTGCTCGGCACTACCTGTCAAGCCGTCGGCACAGAGCGAGCGAATGCGCCTGCCGGATCGTACGCTGGAAATCATGACAGCACGGAAACAGGCTCGGCCCAGAACACTCCTTATTCTCGGAGCCAGCGGAGACCTCACGAAGCGGCTGCTCCTTCCGGGGATTTCGAGTCTCATCGCAAGCACGGTGCCGGCCGATCGGGAGATGGTCGCAGGCCTTCGCATCGTGGGCTCGGGGCGGTCGAAGCGGAGCCGCAGCGACTGGCAGAAACAGGTGGAGGCCGCGCTCGCCGAGGCGGGTGTGAGGGCAGCGGATGCCCGTGCCCTTGTTGCGGCGGCCGACTATGTTGTTGCAGACCCGACCTCGAAGGACGACCTGAACCAGATCATCGAGGGTATCGATGCTGGCGGTAGCAGCAGCGCCAGCCAGGGCCCCGATGCAGGAGACGTAGCTGGGTTGATCATCTACTTCGCCCTGCCGCCTGCGATTGTACTGACCGTCGCCGATGCTCTGTCGAAACTGAGCGCAACGGCGACCAAGATTCTCGAGACGGCGGTGTTGGCCGTCGAGAAGCCATTCGGATCGGACTCGCGCAGTGCCGCGACCCTCAACCGCCGGCTGCTCAAGGTTGTCTCCGAAGAGCAGATCCACCGGGTCGATCACTTTCTCGGCATGGCTACCGTTCTCAACCTGGTCGGTCTGAGGTTCGTGAACCGTTTGATCGAGCCGATCTGGAACGCAGACAACATCGAGAAGGTCGAGATCGTCTACGACGAAGACCTGGGCCTCGAAGGCCGCGCCGGTTACTACGACACCTCGGGCGCGCTCGTCGACATGCTGCAGTCTCATCTGCTGCAGGTGCTCTCGATCGTGGCGATGGAGGCGCCGGCGAGCATCGACCCCGTCGACTTCCGTGCGGCGACGGCGCAGGTGTTGCGAGCCACCGAGGTCTGGTCAGGGCCCCCGGTGCTCTCCGGAACGACGTTACCGAGCAGGCGCGCGCGATACACCGCTGGAACGGTGGGTGGGGATGCGCGCACCGGGGAGACGGGCCGCGGCAGAAGCATGCCTGCGTACGCGAAGGAGAAGGGTGTCGATCCCTCTCGCGAGACCGAGACCCTCGCCGAGATGGTGGTCGAGGTGAACACGCGCCGGTGGGCGGGCGTGCCGTTCGTACTTCGGTCGGGCAAGGCGATCGGCGTGCCTCGTAAGGAGATCATCCTGACCTTGAAACCCGTGGGGTTCGTGCCGCGTGGATTGACCGGCACTGAGCGACCGGAACGCATCGTGGTGGGGTTGAAGCCGTCGTCGGTCACGCTCGAATTGACCATGAACGGCGATGGAGACCCGTTCGGGCTCGACCGACACGACCTGTCGGCGACACTGGATGCTGCGCCCATCACCGCGTACGGAGAGGTCATGCGGGGTGTGCTCGGCGGCGACCCCACACTCTCGATCAGGGGTGACGTTGCGGAGACGTGCTGGCGTATCGTCGCGCCGGTGCTGAACTCATGGAGGCGGAATGAGGTGCCTCTCGAGGAGTACCGTGCAGGCAGCGAGGGGCCTGCGGCGTGGGGGCGTGACATCACCCCTCACTGAGACTGCGAACGCGCACCAGCGGGCGGGTGCATCGACTCGCAGAGTCGTTGATGATCCGTCATTTTCGGCGTAGTGTTGAGGGTATGTCAGACATGCTGCCCGAACCCCTCGTCACCCAGACGCCGCCGACGATGATCATCGGCCGGGTGACCCGAAAGACGAACAACTCGCTTGTCCTGACGTTCAACGATGGGCCCGCAAGCGCTCCGCTGGCGGTAGCGCAGCAGGGCGGGGCTGACGGGGTCGGTTCGAAGCTCGGTGTTCTCTTCGGTTTCAAGAACGGTGGCTCGGGCCAGCACGTGATGACCATGCGCGACGGCTCGGTGGTCACGGTGGTCACCAGCGGAGGAGACCCCACTCGCATAGTGCGGGGTCCAGGTTCAGGTTCCGGCTCCGGCGCGGGCTCAGCGGGAGAAGCGATTGCCACCGTGGAACGGGGCGACGTCTCGAAGGTGATACTGGCTGACGGAACACACCTCTTCACGATCATTCCCGATCCCGTGGAGCCGAAATCTCCCGAGTTATACAGGCTGCGTGTGGTTGCTGGCGGCTCCGCCGGTGATGCTTCAGGCCTTGCGGGCTTCGCGGGCACTGCCGGTGATTTCGCTGCCGAGTCGGGTCTTGATGTCACGGGTTCAGAGATCGGGCGGCTCGATGTGATCCTGCAACCCAATGCGTGGCGGCTGGGGCTCAACAATCTGGGCCTCGACGGGGTCATCGGCGACCTGGCCGATCTCACGAACATGTCCGGGAGGAGCTCCCTGCCCATTCTCGTCCAGGGAACGCGTCTCATCGTGACCGGTCAGCTGTCCGAGCTACAGCGCGACATTCTCTGCGCCATCTGCGTCGATCTGGCGATCGGTCTCCGTCCGTACGTGAAGGCGATGCGCTGAGCCCGAGATGGGCTGAGTTGACGCTGCGACGCCGCTGCGACGCCGCTCACGCCGCTGACGCCGCTGATGCTGCTGATGCTGCGCTGGCCGTGCAGCATGTCGGGCTGGAATCACCTCAGTTGATGCAGGAGCCTGACGCGTAACTGGTGGTCGGGGCGTCCGTTGCGGGGGCAGACGAGGCCGGGGTGCTCGCGGGAGCGTCGCTTGTCGCTGGAGCAGCCGCGCTGGGGTCCACGGCAGCGAGGCCGTCAGTGCCGAGAATGAGCGTGACGTCAGTGGCGTCCGAAGACTCCTCCAGGGCGGCACCCGGTACATAGGCGGCGAGGGCCTTTGCGTCACCCTCCTTGCCAGGAGCGTACTGAATGGTGGTCGTTGCACGCGTGGCCGCAGAGTCGGGGGTACCGGTCTTGAATCCGAACCCGCCCAGGGCATCGGTGTTCGAGGCCGCCACGCCGTCGGAGTCGCTGGCGTTCAGCACCGTCACCGTGACGTCGCCGACGTTCGAAGCCGTCGCCGAGTCATACGCCGACGGTGCCGACGAAGCTGACCCAGACGAACCGGAGCCGCCTGGGTTGACGATGCCCTGGATGAACGCGGGCATGGCAGCCGTGTCGACCTCGACGATTGAGACATCGTTGCCATCGACGGTGATGGTCGGTGTGCCGGTGATGGGAATGGTGGCCGACGAGATCTTGTCGGCGTTCAGGTTTCGCATCTGCGCTGCGAGATCGATGATGTTCAGCCCGGAGTCGGTCTCGATCGATGAACTGATCGCGTCAAGAACGCTCGCGAGCTTGCCGGGATTCAGCAGGGTGCCGGCCGAGAGGATCTGCCGGGCTTCGACAGAGAGAAAGTACTGCTGCCGCACTTCGCGGTCGAGGTCGCCGCGGGGGAGCCCGTGGCGCTGCCTCACGAATGAGAGAGCCTGCGATGCGTTGAGTTCAGACACACCAGCGGGCAGATTGATTGCAGAGAAGGGGTCGTCAACCGCCTCATTCAGGCACACCTGCACCGGCCCGAGCGCCTGCACGACGTTGTAGAAGCCGAGCAGGGAGACGCGAACGAAATGGTCGATCGTGAGGCCGGTGAGGTTCTGGATGGTCGTGATGAGCAGCTTCGCGCCCCCGGCGTCGCCTCCACCGTTCTCGGTGCCGAGCACGAACGCCGAATTCAGTTTGCCCTTGCCGTTGTCAGGGATGTCGACCCAGGAGTCTCGAGGCAGCGAGATCATGGTTGCCGAGCTGCCATCCGCCGGCAGATGAACGATGATCATCGTGTCGGTCGAGGTGCCGCCGCCATCTTGCTCGGTACCGAGCTGTGCCAGTTGCTCCGGAGTCGCGTTGTCGGGCCGGTGATCGTCGCCGACCAGGAGGATGTTCTGGTCTTTACCGCTGCCGCCGTTGCTCCCGATGCCGTCGATGTGAGTGATCCCGTTGACGAACCTCTGGTAGTTGTAGGCGACGTACCCACCCGTCACCACGACGGCGAGCACCACCACAATGACGATCCACCGGGTCGCGACCTGGCGTCGCCGCCGACGCCGACGCTGCTCGGGCGTGAGCGGCCGGTGCTGGCGGGGTTGCTGATGGGGCGGGGTCACAGTAGTCATCGGGTACGAGCCTAGGCAGATCGAGGTGTGCAGACCCTGAGCGACCCGGCTCTTGGCGGAAAACAGTCAGCCCGATCCTCCAGACCACGCAGTAGATCACGCAGCAGATCACGCAGCAGACCAGCGCAGCAGCCGGGCAACAGATCAGCGCAGCCGCCGGGCACGTCCCTCGGCCGAAGCCACGAATTCCCGGTGCATCTCCGTCTGGGCGAGCGCGGAGATCCTGTTGAAGGCGGGCAGATTCTCCCAGCCCGCCGACCAGCTCACCCGTTCGGCGATCTGCCAGACCGACAGATCTGCGTCTTCGGCAACGATGGCTGCGATTTCACGTGACCGGGCCAGGTGATGCTGTTCAGTATCGAGACGCCGTTCGCCGAGACCGGTGAATCGGTAGCCGTGCCCTGGCAGCGCCTGGAACTCGTCGTACGGCGCAATGCGGTCGAGAGAGTGCAGATAGTCGGCGATCGGGTTCGCCTGCTCAGGGTTTGACTGCTCAGCGTTTGACTGCTTCGGGTGCGTCTGCTTCGGGTGTGACTGCGCCCCAGCCTGCCGGTCCGCATCCGGAGACAGGGGAGCAACTCGTGCGCCGAGCCCGAGCCCCGGGTAGAGGGTGGGGAGAACGTGGTCTCCGGTGAAGATCAGCCTGTGCCGGGCATCCACCAGGCACATGTGGCCGGGCGTGTGACCGGGTGTATGGATGACCAGCAGCTCGTGCCCGGGAATGTCGATCGTTTCGGCGTGAACGACGCCGCGATCGGCTGGTGTCGGCGCAATCGCTGAGCCGAGTCGTGGTGCAGCGAGGAGTTCCGGCCGGCGATCCGCGGGGACGCCCCACGAGTGCAGGAGAATGGCGCGCTCGGGATCGTCTGCCGGGTCACTGCCGCTACTGTTCTGCTGATCGAGAACAGCCTGCTGAGCGAGGACCGCCTGCAGAGCGACGCGCTCGCTCTCGTGCATCACGATCGGGGCACCGGTCGCGGCTCGGAGTCGCGCTGCCATTCCGAGGTGGTCGATGTGCAGGTGTGTGACAATGATCGACTCAATGGCATCGTTTGTCGAGCCGAACGAGGTGAGGGCCGCCCTGAGACGGGCAAAGTTGTCGTCGGAGTCCCACCCGGGGTCGATGATGTGAACGGCCCCGGCAGAGTCGACAATGAAGTAGCTCAGCGTGTACGGCACGTGGCTCGAGGGAATGGGCTGTGGCACCACGAAGACACCGGGTGCCAGTGATCCGGGCTGTGGAAGGGTGCCGCCGAGCGATGATCGGTACTCGTGTTCGCTCACAGGCTGCATCGTGGTCCCAGACTACTCCCGCAGCAATTCGCCTCACTCGGTGCTGAACGGTGCTGAACGGTGGGGAAGGGTGCTGAACGGTGGGGAAGGGCGCCGAAGGACGCGGAAGGACGGGCGGAATAAATCGCGTTGCAGCACGTTGTACTGCATGCAAACGCATGAATATGTAGTCTTGCAACGCAGAAGAGCGAATGGAGAAGCACAATGACGCAGCAGGCTGAGATGACAACAGTGGCCGAGATGACAACGGTGGCCGAGATCGAGTTCGGCCTCGACACCTTCGGTGATGTCACCCAGACGCCAGACGGCCGGCCCGTCTCCCAGGCGCAGGTGATCCGCAACGTCGTCGACGAAGGCGTGCTCGCCGACCAGGTCGGCCTCAGCTTCTTCGGAGTCGGTGAACACCACCGCGAAGACTTCGCAGTGTCTGCCCCCGACGTGGTACTCGCCGCCATCGCTGCACGCACGTCGAGCATCCATCTCGGTTCTGCGGTCACGGTATTGAGCTCTGATGACCCCGTGCGGGTGTTTCAGCGTTTCTCAACGCTCGACGCGATCTCGAACGGCCGTGCAGAGGTGATTCTGGGGCGCGGTTCGTTCACCGAATCGTTCCCGTTGTTCGGTTATGACCTCGCTGACTACGAGCGCCTGTTCGAGGAGAAACTCGAACTGTTCGCTTCGCTCATCACTGAGAAGCCGGTCACGTGGAGCGGCACCACTCGTGCCTCGCTCACCGACCAGTCGGTCTTTCCGCTCACGGAGAGCGGCTCGCTTCGCACCTGGGTCGGTGTGGGCGGAAGCCCGGAATCGGTTGTTCGCACTGCGAGCTATGGCATGCCGATGATGCTCGCGATCATCGGTGGTTCGCCTGTGCGGTTCGCGCCGTATGTCGACCTGTACAAGCAGGCGCTTGCTCAGCTCGAGACACCCCTGCTGCCGATCGGCATGCACTCTCCCGGATTCGTCGCCGACACCGATGTCGATGCACGCAATGAATTCTTCCCGCACTACCAGGCCATGCACGCGCGAATCGGTGCCAGCCGCGGCTGGCCGCCCCTGACGCGGCTGCAGTTCGACGCCGAGGCGAGCCCGGAAGGGGCGCTCTATGTCGGATCACCCGACACGGTCGCTCAGAAGATTGCCCGCAACGTTGCTGCGCTCGGCGTCAACAGGTTCGACATGAAGTACGGAGCGGGAACCCTCTCGCACGAGAGCATGATGAAGAACATCGAGCTGTACGGAACGCGCGTGGTGCCCCAGGTGCGCGAACGCCTCGCTGAACTCGACGCTCAGCCACAGGGTGGGGCGCCGGCTGCAGCGTCATCAGGGGTGACCGTCTAGTTCAGTGCTCCAGAGCGGACTGCCCTGCCCGTTCGGAGGGCAGCCCGACCATCTCGGCACTCAGCTCCCACAGATCGTGGGCCAACAGCGTGTCGTAGGCCCGTTTGTTCGCCTTCTGGATCATCCGCTTCTCGTAGTACTCGCCGCGAACCCAGTCGATGCCGGGTCTCGTGGTGGCGAGCCAGTTCAGGGTGTCTGCGCCGCGGTCTGGAGTGAGCATGAGCCGACCGAGTACAGTGCGGTAGACGAAGCGCAGGTGACTGGTGGAGTCGGCCGCGAAGCTCGTGCCCACGATGCCGGGGTGGAATGCCGCGGTGGCGATCGCCCCGGGTGTTGCAGATTCTGGGCCGGAATCGCGGTACCGGAAGTCGAGCTCCCTGGTGAAGAGGATGTTCGCGAGCTTCGCATTCCCGTACGCGCGGTTCGGCGAGTACTTCTGCCGGGCATCCAGATCAGAGAGGTCGAGGCGCCCATAGAGGCTGTTCGCCACGCTCGCGGTGTTGATCACAATCGCTCTGCTCGCTGACAGACGGTCGATGAGCAGGTTGGTCAGCAGGAACGGCGCGAGGTGATTGACCTGCAGCGTCTTTTCATGGCCGTCGACCGTGTCTTCGCGCTTCGACATGATGCCGCCGGCGTTGTTGGCGAGAACATGGATGACCGGGTAGCGCTCGCGGAGGGTCTGGGCGAGGCTGCGAACGTCGTCGAGGCGGGCGAAGTCGGCGATGACGTAGTCACTCGCGAGCTCGCCGGCGATCGCCCGGGTCTTGCCGGGCGACCGGCCCACGATCACGACGTTGTCGCCGCGCCGTGTGAGGAATCGTGCTGCGGCCGCGCCGATGCCGTCGCTCGCGCCCGTGATGACCACGGTTCGCGGGGTGAGCGATCCGGGTGTCGCTTCGGGCACGCTCAATTCACTGCCAGCGGATGACTGCCGCCCCGGCCGGCCTCACCCTGGTCGAGCCCGGCTATCGCGCTGAGCTCGGCATCGGTGAGTTCGAAGTCGAACACGTCGAAGTTCTCGGCCATCCGGTCTCGGTTGTTCGACTTCGGAATGACGATGGTGCCCAGCTGCAGGTGCCACCGGAGGATGACCTGGGGCACAGTCTTTCCGTGTGCCTCGGCGATCGCGAGCAACTCGGTCGAGGAGTTGATCCGGCCCTGGCCGAGGGGACCCCAGGCCTCTGTTGCAATGCCGTGGGCCTCGTGGAAGGCGCGCAGCTCGGTCTGCTGGAGATCGACGTGCAACTCGATCTGGTTGACGGCAGGAACGATCGACGTCTCGGCGAGAAGGGTTTCGAGGTGCGGGATCATGAAGTTCGAGACGCCGATCGCCTTCGCCCGGCCCGTGGCGTTGATCGCCTCGAGACTCTTCCAGGCTTTGACGAAGGTGCCGTTCGCCGGCGTCGGCCAGTGGATCAGGTAGAGGTCGACGTAGTCGAGCTTCAGGCGGGCGAGACTCTTCTCAAAGGCGGATGCGGCGCTGTTCTGATCGGTGTTCCAGAGCTTGGTGGTGATGAAGAGTTCGTCTCTCGGGATGCCGGACTCGGCAATGGCGTGACCGACCCCCTCTTCGTTGCGGTAGATGGCAGCGGTGTCGAGGTGACGGTATCCGACCTCCAGTGCATCGGTGACGATGCGGCTCGTCTTGTCGGGGTCGACCTTGAACACCCCGAATCCCAGCTGGGGAATGTCGGTGCCGTTGTTCAGCGGGTAGGTGGGAACAGCGGAGGTGGGAACAGCGGAGTTGGGAACAGCAGAGTTGGCAGCGCTTGTCGTCATGTTTCAAGCTTAGGCAGCTATCGTCTGTCTGTACGAGTTGTGCGTGCCTGCTGTGAAGCCAGTGCCGCGATATCCCGGTTGCCGTGATATCCCTGTTGAGAAGTGAGTTGAGTCCCAGCGATGCCCGAGAGCCCGGCAGCCCAGAGCGCCTACGACGTACTCGGTGTGAGCCCGACGTCGACGGAAGACGAGCTCCGTCGCGCCTACCGGCTGCGACTGCGCGAGACACACCCCGACACCGGCGGAAGCGCCACGCAGTTTCAGGCTGTCCAAGTAGCGTGGAGCCGCATCGGCACAGCCGCCGACCGTGCGATCTACGACGCAGGTTCCGGCAACCGTTTCGACCGATCTGGTGGCGAAACGGGGGCTGGACGGGGCTCTGGTTCAGGCGGAGGTGCGGGCTCGGGGATGGGTAGCCGAGCATCCGGTGCCTCGCAGGGCACACCGTCGACCCTGAAAGCGCGATCGTTCGGGCACCCCGGCGGAGACGAGCGTGTGCACTACCTCACGCTGATGCGCGAATGGGTCGGTAGGGGAGTTGAACTGAAGGACCCGTACGACCCGGCATTGGTGCGGTCGGCCCCGCGGGAGATTCGCCGCTGGCTCGCCAAAGCCATCGCCGAGGAGGAGACGGCACGGATCGTCTCGACGATGGGCATCGGGTTCACAGTCTGGAACAACGTGCTGGTCGGTCGGACCGGCGAGAACATCGACCATGTGGTACTGGGGCCGGCGGGACTGTTCGCAATCGCCTCGCATGACTGGGGGAGTGAGGTGCGCCTGTCGAAGTCCGAACTCGTCGGTGACGACATCGCCGACGACGAAGAGCCTCTCAGGAACCTGGGCCAGAGCTCACGGATGCTCTCGAAGTCGCTCGGCGTGAAATTCACCGCTCTCGTGGTGGTCGTGCCCGACGAAGATCTGGCAGTGGGGTACGCCCAGGTCGAGCGCGGGCGTATCGCCGGAGCGGTCGTCGTACGCCGTTCTGTTCTGCCGCAGTTGCTGCGGAACGGGGTCTCCGGCGTTGTTCCGGGCGGGCGTGGCGGGCCGGAGCGGGCGAGCGTTGACCGCATCTTCGAGTTGCGCTCGCGACTGCAGGATTCCATCCGCTTCGTCTAGTCGCTTCGTCCAGTCGTTTCGTGTACTTGCTTCGTGTACTCGCTTCGCGCCGCATCCTGGGGCACCTCAACAGAACCTGAAAGTTCGCGTCACGATGTGACAAATTGGTAACGAACGCATAACCTCGAGGAGTCGCTTCTTTCACCCGAAGAGAGAAACGACGGGTACGGCTGCCCTTTTCGCCGTTCCCGCGTGTGCCGGTGAGACCCACCTCGCGCGCAGCACCATCGCACCGCCATGCACCAGGAGACATCTACACGTGACTGATTCGAGCGAAATACCAGAAGGCCTCAGGCATCTGGTACCAACAACTCGAATCGATGCTCCCAGTGATGCGATCCCTGCTCTCAGGGCCACTGATGCCGGAATGACGGTGAGCCGCAGAGAACTCCGCATGCGTGAACTCGCCCACTCCGTGACGGCGGCGCCGATTGCTCCGGCCGGTGCGCCCGCAGCCGAGACGCGGCGTGAACGTCGAATGCGCGAGCTGGCGGGTATGTCGGCAGCGGCTTCGGCTCTCTCTGAGGCACCCGCCGCTGCGACTCCGGTGACTGCGATTTCGGTGCCCGAGATTCTTGCAACCGAGATTCCCGCAACTGCACGAGCTCTTCCACGAGCGGCGACTTTCGCAGTGCCCACGGCTTCAGTACCCACGGCTTCAGTACCGACAGATTCTGCGCCGACAGTTGCCGTGCCGACAGCTGCGGTAGCCACGGCCGCCGTGCCGACCGTCAGCGTGTCGATCTCGGCAGCGCCGATCGCCTCGATGCCGACAGCGACAGCAGCTGCATCCGCCGCCGCGCCCCGGATCGAGAGACTGACTGGCGCGACAGAGCCCCGCCGGGCTGGAGCGTCCATTCGCCACACTGCCCCGGGGCCGGCGGCCCGGCCCAATCACAAGCATCGCGGTGCCGGTCCACGGGATCGCAAGCGCACAATCGCGAGCACCGTCGTCATGGTGGCAACGGCCGGTCTGGTCGCCACCCTGGCACTTCCGGCCTACGCCTACTCGGATTCGAATTCCGTGACCAATGCCAACCTCTCTGCGTCGAGCCAGCTCGGTATCCAGAGCCTCACCGTCTCCGGTATCAACGGCCAGACGTCGCTTCGCGACGGGTACACGACAACCGGCGACATTGCCGCCATGGATTCCACCACAGGTTCCACCGTTTCTCCCACAGTGCAGGCGCTGGCGGCCGAACTGGTCGCCGATGTGGCTGCCGGCAAGCTGGTCGGTTCGGTTCCTGATCACATCAAGGAGATCCGCAACCTCGCGAACGGTCAGGCTGTCAACGGCTGCGGGGTTGACTACCGTGTGCTTCAGACCATCAAAGTGGCCGTGGACAACTTCAGCAAGGTCGGCGTGAGTGACATCAATCGCCACTGCACGGGCCAGATCGAGGGGGCGGGCACAGCGTCGTCCCACTATGCCAACGGTGGCGGTCACGCGGTCGACTTCTACATTCTGAACGGTCACGGACTCACCGGCGCAGATGCCGACTCGCTCAAGCTCATCCGGCTTCTCGACCCGCTCGTTCCTGCCGGCACGAATGTCGGCCAGGCCGAATGCGGCCGTTCGATCTCGTTGAGCAACATGGTGCAGTTCGACGACACCTGCACCCACCTTCACATCGACTTCGGTGCTGCCCGAGGCGTGAGCCTCGGCAATTAGCGCAGGCGTGAGCCTCGGCAACTAGCGCAGGCGTGAGCCTCGGCAACTAGCGCAGGCGTGAGCCTCAGCAACTAGCGCAGGCGTGAGCCTCAGCAATTAGCGCAGGCGTGAGCCTCGGCAACTAGCGCAGCCGTCAGGTGGTTCAGGCGTGAGCCTCAGCAGCTGTCGTCAGCACCTCACCCTCAGAGCCAGGTTCAAACCGCACTCCACTCACCTGAGGCCTCCGGGGACAGGCTGGGGGCACTGCCTGTTGATGGCCGCCCACTCCGATTCGGGCATGTTCTGACTGAGCGTCGCGAGGTCTGACCCCGCGACGGCGGACCACGGGTGAGTGTCGTACTCGTCGAGGAATGTCTGGAGGGTCGGCGGTTCACCGACGGTGTACCCGTGATTCTGAAGGCACGTTCGTTCGGCGAGTTCGGCTTCGTAGAGCAGATTCTTCTGCCGGGCATCGACAGGGAATTCGGCCGTGACAACCTGGTTGCACTGCCAGGTGTCTTTCACGTAGAGCTCATACTGTTCGGCGGGGATCGTGGCGCTCGACGCTTCGATTGCCCCGTCGTCGGTCACGGTAACCTGCCAACCGTGTTCGGTGAGGCAGTGGTAGAGCGCATCGATGACCGGTGAGCCACTGATGGTCAGTCTTGTCGGATCATGAATGACCGGTACGGGCTCTGACGGCGACAGCGCGGGCGCTGTGCTCGCGCAGCCCGTCAGGATGGCGACAGCAGCGAGCACTGCGGCGCCGGTGAGCGTTAGGGAGCCGGTGAGCACTGCATTACCGGCAGGGCGAAGCGCTCTGCTGGGTTGCCTGGCGACGCGCCGATCGGATGATTGTGGCGGAAAAGCATGAGGCATATAGTGAGGATTCATCACCACCAGAATCCCACTGAATTCACCCACCGTCAACCCTCTGCCTAGCCCTGGCTTATTCCGCAGGACGGTCGTCGGGAGCGCTGTGGCGCGGCCAGCAGTGGGCAACGAAAGGAACAACAATGAAGATCATTCCAGGCGCTCTAGCGGTGCTTGCCATCACTGGCACCGTGGTGCTCTGCGGCGCTGCGGGCGCGAACGCGAACTCGGCGAATTTCGGCTCGCAGGTGTGCGGATTCGGTGGTCCGTCGGCAGCCTCGACCGCCTATGTGAACGGCACGAGCATCCATCATCACCAGGCCAACGCGGTCGACTGGTCGAGTCGCACCTTCGGGGCGGGATTTCACCGCTTCTCCTCGGGAAATGGGGTCGTCACGATGCAGATCAGTTTTCCCACCGGCACGGAGACGGGCTACGCATTCTCGTGCGCAGACGGGTCGTTCTGAGGCCTGGTGTCTGCGCACACCGCTGGGGAGATCGCACGAGCGACCCACCCGATGATCAGTTTGCCTGAACAAGCATCACGAATGATGAGCGTGAATGAGAGCGGGAATGACGACCAGGAATGACGGGCCTTTCGAGACACTGGCTGATGCCACGACCAGCGCGCGGCGAAGCCCCGTCGGCCGGGCTCACGCGCTGCAGCTGGCCTGTGCAGAAGCGGGCGTTTCGCTCGGCCGGTTCGACAGGCGGGTACTCGACGAGGTCAGCGCCTTCGATACGGAGGTGGTGTGGGTCCTGGCGGCCATCATCCGCAGGGCAGGGGGGTCAAACTCATGAGTTACCGCACCGCTCGGGCAGCACGCCCGTGGGCCCTCGTGGCGATCGCCGTCGTCGGTCTCGCGGGTGCGTGCTCGGTCACTGCCTGGGCAGCTGTGACAGTCGCAGCGCCCGTAGACGCGGGCCCCGCGCAGGCAGGGTATGCCATTGCCGATGCTGTTGAGGGTGAAGTGAGCGCTCACCTCACCCTCAACGTCTCTGCCTCGTGGCCTACCTCGCTCCTTGGTGTGAATCGAGCTGAGGGCATCGTCACAACGGTCGATCTTGTTCCCGGCCAGCCGGTTGCCCAGGGTACGCAGGTGTATTCGGTGAATCTCCGGCCGGTCGTCGTGGCCTCGGGCGACGTGCCGGCCTTCCGGATGATCGCAAGAGGCTCGCGCGGAGCCGATGTTTCCCAGCTTCAGGAGATGTTGCGTGCGGAAGGATTCTTCGACGCAGAACCTGACGGTTTCGCAGGAGCAGGCACCGTCGAGGCCGTCTCCCTGTGGCAGTCGTCTCTTGGTCTCGTGCCGACCGGCGAGGTGCTGCCCGCAGATGTCATCTTCGTTCCCAATCTTCCTGGTCGACTCGCGGTCAGGGCTGAGACCGTTTTTCGAGGGGTCACCCTGGTCGGCGGCGAGCAGGTCCTTCTCGGTCTCGGAGATGCGCCACAGTTCACGCTCCCGGTGAGTGAGGCACAATCCGCCACCATACCGAAGTCGAGCGGTGTGGAGATCGATGACGGGGGGCGCACCTGGCACGGTATTGTCGGCGACCGAACATCTCCTGAATCCGGTTCAGTGACCCTTTCGGTCATTCCGCCTGACGGCAGTGCTGAGGTGTGCGGCACCGAGTGTGACGTGGTGGCACTCGATGGGCAGACACTTCTCACCTCGCGCGTTGTCATTGTGCCCGCCGTCACCGGCACCGTCGTTCCGTCTGCAGCGCTGCAGACCGATGCCCAGCAGGCACTCTCGGTTGTCGACGAATCCGGGGTGGCTCACCCCGTCACTGTGCGTGCACAGGCCCACGGGCAGTCAGTGGTGACGGGCATCACGCCCGGACTCGCGATTCGTATTCCCGAAGTGGCGCCGCAGTGACCGGCCGCATGCTCGAAACCAGGGAACTCGGGTTCGGCTATGACCAGAGGTCGTCCCTCTTCGACGGGTACACCGAGTCCTTCGCAGCAGGAGAGATGGTGGCTCTCACCGGCTGCTCCGGCCGCGGCAAATCGACCCTCCTGTACCTGCTCGGACTCATGATGAAACCCGACCGGGGCGCCGTCGTTATCAACGGCGCCGACGCCTCCTCGCTCGGAGACGCGGCACGGGCACACCTTCGAGCCGATCTGATCGGCTTCGTCTTCCAGGACGCGTGCCTGGATTCGACGCGGACGATTATCGACAATGTGCTGGAGACGTGCCTCTATCGCTCTCAACCGCGATCCGCGGCCCGGAGCAGGGCGCTGGCCCTTCTGGAGTCCTTCGGTGTCGAGAGCCACGCTGAATCGAGGCCGGCACGGCTCTCGGGTGGCCAGGCCGGGCGCATAGCACTCTGCCGGGCACTCCTGAATGATCCGGCGATCATCCTGGCAGACGAGCCGACGGGTAATCTCGACGATGCTTCTGCGGCGATTGTGACCGAAGCGTTCCGTGCGCGAGCAGCTGCAGGCGCGATCGTCGTCGTCGCCACCCACGACTCGACGCTCGTCGCACTCTGCGACCGCCACGTCGTGCTGTGAGGCGAGCCGTGAGACCAGCGTCCACACATCGGGCCGCCAACCGCTCGGCGCTTCGGTGCGCCGGCGCTCTTCTTCGTGAGGCGATTGCATCCATGCTCGGCCTGCGAGTCGTTTCGATGACGACAGTCGGAGTCGTTGCGACGCTGTGTTTCACGGTGATGCTCACGACCGGGCGCAACATCGCCGAAAGCGATGCGGTGCTGGCCAACATCGACCACGTGGGAACGCGTATTCTCCTGGTGCGTGCAGAGGCGGCATCGGGCCTCGACACCCGAGTACTCGACCGCCTGGCACCGTTGCATGGAGTCGAATGGATCGGAGCGCTGGGACCCGCGAGCGATGTGACGAATGCCGCCATCGAAGGAGGCACAAGAGTCGCGCTTCGGCCTGCGTATGGTACCGGATGGCCAATCATGGGCATCGGCGGCCCCGGCGTGGTGCCACCCGGATCCAGAAGGGCGGTGACAACCGTCGACGCAAGGCGGCTTCTCGGCCTGCGCGACGGAGTCGGCGTTGTGAGAGACGTCCAAAGTGACGAGAACGTCGACGTGATCGGTTCTGTGCCGCTGCCCGAGTATCTCGATTTCGTCGGCCCGGCCGTTCTGGTGCCTGAACCGTCGATCGCTGATCCTCGTCCGGTCTCGGTACTCATCGTCATCGCTTCAACAGCAGCGCAGGTTGAGGCCCTCACCTCGACGGTGAGTTCGCTTCTTGCTGTCGACGACGCCACCAAGGTCACGGTCACCTCTGGCGAACAACTGGCTCAGCTTCGTGAGAGAGTCGGCTCCCAACTCGGGGTGTTCGGCCACGCTTTTGTGCTGGTGGTGTTTCTTGTCGGCGCGGCTCTCGTGGCCATGATTCTCTCGGGCCTTGTCCTGATGCGAAGAAGGGACTTCGGTCGCCGACGCGCTCTCGGTGCTTCTCGCAGACTGGTCATCGGGCTGCTGCTCGCAACCGTCGGCCTACAGGCTATGGCCGGCTCGATCGTCGGCAGCGTGGTGGCCCTGGCGCTCCTCGTCATGCAGGGCAGTCCTGTGCCGTCCCCTGCCTTCTGCACCGCCGTTGTCGTGCTCGCTCTCGTCACGAGTCTCGGTGCAGCGGTCATTCCTGCACTGATCGCATCGACCCGGGAGCCGCTTCGTGAGCTTCGTGTGCCCTGACCAGAAGGGGAGCAGGGACTGCAAGACGTGAAAGGGCGGGAAAAGGGGTGGCGTAGGGTGGATTTCGTGGTCAGCGATATTCGGGCGGGTGATATTCGGGCGAGTGAAATTCGAACCGATGAAACTCGGGCGGGTGAAATTCCAGCGGATGAGATTCGAGCGGATGAGATTCGACTCAGCGAAGCGCAGCTGGAGGCAGCACAGTTGGCGCACCAGGAGCGTGCCGACGCATTGACGTCGGGCTGGAGGGAACGCCGCAGTGTGGGTGAGACTCACGCCGTGGATGACTTCATGTTCACGTACTACCCGTTCAAGCCGGCGCTCCTGCGCCGATGGCATCCCGGTGCTGGTGTACGCCTCGAAGGAGCAGCGGGTCTCGATCGCGCGGAATGGAAGTGGTACAGGCAGAGCCGTGGTACTGATCTGATGGTCGACGCCAGACAGCTCTTCGAAGCCCGGGCGCAGTCAATCGCGTTCATTTCGCGTCTCATGCAGCGAACGGCTCTGCGCCCAGCCCAGTTCGGTTGCTTCGGCCTGCATGAATGGGCGATGGTCTACAAGGTCGCCGATGGCCACGTGCGGCACGAATCCATTCCCCTGCGACTGACGGCAGAACAGACGGACAAGGTCGTCGAGTCCCATCGCATCAGTTGCTCCCATTTCGACGCGTTTCGCTTCTTCACACCCGAGGCGAGAGGCAGGAACAGCCTGCTGCCGTCGAGAGAGAACCAAGAGTCCTTCGAACAGGCCGGGTGCCTGCACGCAGGGATGGATGTCTACAAATGGGCAATCAAACTCGGCCCGATTGTTCCCGGCGTGCTGTTGCTCGACTCGTTCGAACTCGCCCGGGAGATTCGGCAGGTCGACATGCGAGCGTCGCCGTACGACGTCTCGAGCTTTGGGCTCAGTGCCATCCGTATCGAAACAGCGGAGGGCAAAGCCGAATATTCCACGTTCCAGCACGACTTCGCCGCCCGATCGAATATTCTGCGTACTCGCCTTGTCGATTCGATCGCGCGAGCAGAGAGTTTCGCGACAGCTGAGTGATTTCTCGTCGTCGAGGGGGCTGTTCGCCGACGGGACTTTTCGTCGATGGGTCTGTTAGTCGAGGGGTCTATTCGTCGAGGGCGCGAAGCTTGTCCAGCTCGCGGCGTTCACGCTTGGTGGGTCGCCCGGCGCCCCGATCGCGCACGGCGACGAGAGCAATGGTCTCACGTGGCGGTGGTGGTGGTGTCAGATCGACGAAGCATTCAGCGGCCACGGGAGCTCCCACCCGCTTCAGGACCAGTCGAGCGACGACCACAATGCGATCGAAGCCGGCGGCGCGGATGCGCACTTCATCGCCGACGTGCAGCGCCTGCGCGGCCTTCACCCGCTCGCCGTTCACACGGACGTGGCCTGCGCGACAGGCGGTCGTGGCTGCGGACCGGGTCTTGAACAGCCGAACGGCAAATGCCCAGCTGTCGATGCGGGCACTGGACACACCGGCATCTCCCGGAGCTCCGGTCACAGGCAGCACACGAACAGGAGTCCGATGGCTCGGGTCGCCGCGAACGGCAGTGACACTCTGCCCAGACCCCGGTAAACGTCGCTATGAGCGCGATGTGTATTCGACATCGACGTCATCAGAGAGATCCTTCGCGAATTCGGCGTCTGCGTCTTCGCTGTGCGCGAGCGGTCCGACGGGGGCGGGGGAGGGGGAGTGGCCGCTGCCGCTGCCGCTGCCAGTGCCAGTGCCAGTGCCAGTGCCAGTGCCAGCATTGCTTTCGCTGGGAGCTTCGGTCCCGTCAGTGTCGTCAGTGTCGTCAGTGTCGTCAGTGTCGCCGGTGTCGTCGTTACCCCCGTACAGCGAATTGAGCACCAGGACAGCCGCGTCGTTGGCGCCGATGGCGTAGTCCCCGGTCTCTGTCTCGTCGACCAGCTGGGCATTCGCCACGTCTTCGATCTCGTCGAGGGTGGCACGGGCGAGTTCGAGTTCTGAGCTCAGCGTGAGCAGGGTCTGCTCGACGAAATCGATGAGCCGGTCATCCGATGCATTCGTGTTCGACCACTCGCCGACAGACGCTGAGCCCGAGAGGCCAGCGACCATGGTCTGGACCCGGCTGCGCCATTCGGAGCTGGCCGCGACAGCGCGGTCGCGCTGGGCAGTGAGGGAACCCGCCTCGAGGCGAGCCTCGTTCAGCTGGACCGTGATGGCGGCAGCGGCGGCGACGGCTTCAGCCAGCTTGGCCTGGAGCTCCTCACGAGCGTTGCGGTGTTCGGTCTCCATCGCCGCGACGGCACTCTGGTGCCGGGCATCCGCTTCGTCGACACCGTTCTGATGAGCGTTGGCCAGCGATGCAAGGGCGGCTTCGTGCGCGGCGAGGAGCCCGGCGATCTCGGCCTCATGTTCGGTTCGCTGCGCGCCGGTGTCGGTCTCGAGTTGTTGCCTGATGGCTGACACCTCGGCCTCGTTGCGTGCCGTGAGATCGGCGACGGTCGCGTCTCGCTGTGCCGAGAGCTCCGATACCGTTGCATCCCGTTCGGCGGTGAGCTCGGCGATCGTCGATGCGTGGCGTGCGCTCGTGTCTGCCAGCTCTGCCTGGTGTGTGGAGTGAAGGCCGGAGATGTCGTCTTCGAGCTGGCGGCTGAGCGAGGTGACCTGGGATTCGGCGAGCTGGAGCCGTTCGGCAGTATCGGCGAGTTGGGCTTCGACGTCTGTGGAGTGAGTTCTGAGCGTCAAAAGCTCCTGGCGCGTTGTCTCGTAGTGCTCCAATGCGTCGAGCCGTGCTTTGTCGCGCGCACGACGATCGTCGACAACCAGGCCGAGATGCGACCGGATGATCTCCAACGGGTCGCTCTCTGCATCGAGTTCCTCAACGCTGGCCAACGCGGGTGGCACGAATGCCGGCTTTGCTGTGGGGTCGATGAAATGGTGGGTGAAGAGCTCATCGGTGACAGGGCGATAGCGCTGCTGGAAGTCGGGAGTGCCGAACTTCACGGCCCAGTCGATGAACATCACGGCTGTTCGGTCACGGCGGGTGAGCACGTAGCCGCTGTCGGGTCCGGGGTCGACTTCGGATTCGGGCTGGAAGTCGGATGGTGGGGCGGCTTCGGATTCGGGCTGGAAGTCGGATGCTGGGGCGACTTCGATCTCGGGTGTGGAGTCGGTCGTGATGTCGGGCGTGGAGTCGTCAGTCATGGTGCTCCTCGTGGGTGTTCCAGATGTCGTCAAAGATTTCGGTGGTGACCGTCGTTAAACCAGAGTAGTCGCCGACACTGATGAGACAAACGTGAGCCGTATGAGGGAGTCACCGAGGCAGCTGAGAACTCGAGCGTCTTCGTGGCACAGCAAGCGCGAAGGCGACTCCCAGCTTTCGCAAGCGCCCTACATAGCTCGTTCATAAGGTTCGGGAGTTGTGTTGTCTGCACAGCCCACAGCGGGCAGCCGAGAGGAAAACATGCACACCCCCGATTCTGAGCAGCCGGAGTCAGCCGGCGACGCCACGCAGCCGAACGCCAGCGCATCACAGCCCGAAGGGCAGATCGAGCCGATTCAGGCTGACCAGCCGACTCTGCCGATTCAGCCCGTCCACCCGACACTGCCGATCCAGCCGACTCAGCCTGTACAGCAGATGCTCCCGATCCAAGAAGTTCAGCCGGTTTCCGGGTTCAGGCCCGCTGAGCACACCCCACAGGAGTGGTCGCAGACCGCGAGTGCGGATTCGCAGCAGCAGTATTCGCACGAGCACCGCATCTGGCGACCGCGCAACTTTCTGATTCTGGGTGCAGCGGCCGCTGCGATCGCCATCGCCGGCGTCAGTGTCGGTGTGACGATGGCCGTCGGAGTTCCTCTTGCCATTCAGGCAGCATCATCGTCGACGTCGACGCTTGATCGCCCGGTCACAAGTGACAGCGGCACCGGGTCGGGAAGTGCTGGCAGTGGGGGCACCAGCTCAGGAGGCAGCGCAACCTCTCCTGGACATGGCAATGGGTACGGCAATGGGTATGGCTCCGGAAACGGCTTCGGCTTCGGTCAGGGCAACGACGGTTCGGGCAGTGCTTCGGGCTCGGGCACGGCCACAGACTCGGCGACAGCCGCAACCGACGCCCAAGCCGTGGGCGTCGTGCTCATCGACACAAAGCTCGACTATCAGAATGCAGCTGCGGCCGGCACCGGAATCATCTTGAGCTCTGACGGCACCATTCTGACCAACAACCACGTTGTCGAGGGCTCGACGAGTATCTCGGTGACGATTGCGACCACGGGAAAGACCTACACGGCCAAGGTCGTCGGCACCGACGCCGTCGACGACGTCGCCGTGCTGAAACTCGACGGCGCGTCGGGGCTCACTACAGCCACCCTCGACACCTCTTCTTCTGTTGCTGTGGGCGACGCCGTCACCGGAGTCGGCAATGCCGGCGGCACCGGAAGTCTCTCTGCGGCTGCTGGTGCAGTCACCGGTCTCAACCAGTCGGTCACGACACAGGCTGAGGGGAGTGCGGCCGGCGAAACGCTGGATGGAATGATCCAGATCGAAGCCGACATCCAGGCCGGTGATTCCGGCGGGCCCCTGTATGACGCGCAGGGCGAGGTCATCGGCATCGACACTGCTGCATCGAGCGGCAGCGCGACTGTCACCGGCTTCGCGATTCCCATCAATACCGCACTGAAGATCGCGAAGCAGATCGAATCGGGCACCGAGAGCGGCAACGTCACCATCGGATACCCGGCCTTCCTCGGGGTGCAGATCGGCAGTGCGACATCGGGAACAGGCTCCTCGGGGCTCGGATCCCGGGGCTCCAGTGGCAGTACTTCCACCGTGGCCGGCGCAACCGTGGCCGGCGTCATCGACGGTACCCCGGCAGCAACAGCAGGGCTTGTCGCCGGCGACACGATCACCAAGGTCGACGGCACGACCATCGACTCCGGCTCGACCCTCACGAAGACGATGAAGTCGTACAACCCCGGTGATTCGGTGACGATCAGCTGGACAGACGCCAACGGCGCGAGCCACTCCGCCTCCGTGACACTCGTAGAAGGCCCCGTCGCCTAGACCGCGGATCCGCAACACCGGCAGGGCCCGCAAGTGGGCCGACTCTGGTGTGAACGGGCCATCGGCACGCAGAAATGCTGCCGATGGCCCGTTCTGCCGTTCAGGGGAGCTGCCGTTCTGCTGTTCAGGCGACCGAACCCTCAGATTGTCCGGGCAGCCAATCCTGCGTTGATCGCCTCGGTCAGTCCGGCGTCGAAGGGCCGAGCCTCACCGTCGATCTCGCGGATGGGAGCGGCGTTGCGCACGCTCGAGACGAGCCACGAGCTCTCGGCACGCCGAAGATCGGCCGGTGTGAGCATCTCGTAGGCCGTGCGATATCCATTCACCGCCGCGATCTCGAAGATGCTCTGCTGGGTGGTGCCAGGCAGGATTCCGCTCTCGGTGCGCGGGGTGACGAAGCGGTCGTCGAGTTTCAGCACAATCGTGGCCGTCGGGCCCTCGAGCAGGTACCCATCACTGCTGACGAAGATGACGTCATCTGCGCCGCGACGCTGTGCTTCACGCGCAGCGGCCTTGTTGATGGCGTACGACAGCGTCTTGGCGCCCTGGAGAAGCCACGGTGAGGTGCGCTGCACCGAGCTTGAATAGCCCCGGTCGAGCAGAACCACGCTGATACCCTCGGTGCGTTCAGCGGTGAAGTCTGGGCTCTGCTGCAGGTAGACCCAGCCGGTAGGGATGCCCGAACCTTCGATTCCGCGCGTGTAGACGAGTTTCACGAATGCCTCGTCGACTGTCGGACGCGAATCGACGGCGGCGAACACGCCCTTCTTCCACGTCTCGTGCGCGGGAGTAGGCAGGTCGAGCATTCCTGCTGAACGTGCGAAACGGTGCAGATGGGCATCCAGTGCCTGGGGCATGCCGTTCACGACCGTGATCGTCTCGAAGATTCCGTCGCCCCGGGTCACGCCCAGATCGAGTGCGCTCACAACGAGGGCGTCTGGATCTGCTGCGTCAAACCTTGACCCAGACTCACCTGACCCCGATCCGAGAGGGTCGCGCAGCACAAGCAGGGCTGGCGAGAATTCGTTCTGCATCAGCGGCCCCCATTCCGGGTCGTGTGCACTGTCGTTGCCTCAACAGGCGCCGTCACGAAGTCGATGAGCTGCTCCACTCTGCCGAGGAGCTCGGGTTCGAGGTCCGTGTACGTTCGAACCCTACCCAGGATTCGTTGCCAGGCTGCAGCGATGTCGGCTTGCTCGGCATGCGGCCAGCCGAGTGCTTCGCAGATCCCGTGCTTCCACTCGATCGATCTCGGCACAACGGGCCACGCAGGAAGGCCCAGACGGCCCGGCTTGACCGACTGCCAGACATCGACGTAGGGGTGGCCGACGATCAGGACCGACCCCGGCTTCTGGGATCTCATGACAGAGTCGGCGATGCGACTCTCCTTCGAACCGGAGACGAGGTGGTCGACCAGAACACCGACCCGGCGTTCGGCGGTGGGAGCGAAATCCTTCAACACTTCGTCGAGGTGATCGACTCCTTCGAGATACTCAACGACGACGGCCTCGGAGCGCAGGTCGTCTCCCCAGACCTTCTCGACCAGTTCGGCATCGTGGCGACCTTCGACGAAGATGCGGCTGGCTCGCGCGACGCGAGCCCGGGCATCCGGTGCCTTGATCGACCCTGATGCTGTGCGCGCAGCGCGGGGCTGTGGCGACTGCACCCCGGGGGCGATCAGGATGACCGGGGTGCCCTCGTACAGAAAACCGCCGCCGAGCGGGAACATGCGGCGGCGCCCGTGACGGTCTTCGAGTTCGACCATCTTGCCCTCGACGTGCGTCACTGAGCCGCAGAAGTCGCTGGCCACGTCTTCGAAGACCAGGCCGGCCTGAGCCTCCTGCGAGGCGACAGGCTTTCGTGCCGGCCGCCGTGAGAAGTCGGCGAGAACGTCTGAACCATATCGATCGAATGTCACCTCGACGACGTTACAGGCTCATGCTGTTTCAGCCGCGGCACCTCGCTTGGGGAA
The DNA here is from genome assembly GCF_018889995.1 of Subtercola sp. PAMC28395. NCBI lineage: Bacteria > Bacillati > Actinomycetota > Actinomycetes > Micrococcales > Microbacteriaceae > Subtercola > Subtercola sp. PAMC28395. The sequence continues at coordinate 2,250,465 of NZ_CP076547.1, forward strand.
CCAGGGAATGAGCGCCGATGTGCGTGCCTGGTAGAGCGCATAGTTTGGGTATTTCGAACTGCTGATCGCCTCGGTGAACCTGGTCGACCCGAGGAACAGCGTGGTGAGGAGCACGGCACCGAGGATGGTCCACTGCCAGATCGAACCGGCGGCGATGCAACCGAAGAAGAAGACGACCCACCATTGGGACTGTTCGAAGAAGAAATTGGGGTGCCTCGACACACTGAAGAGACCCGTCGTGAGGAAACCACGGGCCGGAACATTGCCGCTGGCCAGCGTTCTGGCTTTCTCCCGCTGGAACAGCCATTGCTGTTGGTCTGCCACGGTCTCCCCGACCAGGCAGCCGAGAAAGGCGACGGTGGCGACCAGGTCGAGCGGGCCGAACTCCGTGCCCCGGTGGGTGAACATCGTGAGCATCGGCAGGGTGATGAGCAGCAGGATCACGTTCTGGTAGAGCGTGATGAAGAACACGTTGAAGAGCTGGAACCGCCAGGGAGGCATCTGAGAGCGCAGGACCTTCCAGCGATAGTCCTCGCCTCCGGCGCGATAGCCGCCCTTGCGAGCGAAGTTGAAGGTGAGACGGATGCCCCAGAGAGTGATGAGCGAGGCGACGACTGTGAGCCGGGCATCCGTGAACCCTGCGGCGCCGGCGAAGATCCACGCGTAGGCAACAGGCACTACGGACCACAGGCGGTCGACCCACGAATACTCGCGCGTCGCCACCGACAGGATCCACACGACTGCGCAGACTGCTGCGCTCACGATCAGGCACACGCCGAGGGGACCCATGCCCACACAGTACTCGTACAGATCCCTCCGCCAGAACCCCCTCATCTGGCCGAAAGGTGCTGCAGAGTTACCGCTGAGTTGCGTGAACGGCTGGATTTTGCCCCAGCGCTATCGGCTACGCTGGGAGGAAGTAAGGAGGTTCGGCTATGCCCACGGAATTTGGCTTGGATGAGTCCGGTTTAGACCGCGAATCGCGTTCAGAGCGCATAACACGGGGCGCATCAGGTGCGCACGAGACCATTGTCAACGACACCACTCTGAACCTCACTGGGGAATTCGCGGCGCAACTCGCAGCGCTCGAAGGCGGCGTTTCTCCCGAGGAACGCGACGCGATAGCCGCACTTCCTTCTGGCTCGGCGCTGGTGATCGTGCGGAGGGGCCCCAATGCTGGGGCCCGCTTTCTGCTCGACAAGCTCACCACGACGGTCGGCAGGCACCCTGAAGCCGACATCTTTCTCGACGATGTGACGGTTTCGCGCCGCCATGCCGAGTTCTCGAGGTCGGGCACCACCTTCGTCGTTCGTGATCTGCGCTCGCTGAACGGCACGTACTTCGACGGGGTCAGGGTTGACGACGCGCTGCTGAGCGATGGCTCGGAGATCCAGGTCGGCAAGTTCCGTCTCACGTTCTACCCCTCGCGCCGCGATGTCGTGGCACACTCCGCCAGCTAGTGCCGGCCGCCTCCCGATCGTCGTCAGCGCGATCCACCTCAACAAGTTCGTCTTCAGCCCGGTCGGCGCCGCCCGCCCGCGGCGCTGGCGCGCTACTGAGCATCGGCCAGGTCCTGTCGATCCTCACTTCAGAGTTTCCCGACGTGACTCCGTCGAAGCTCCGGTTCCTCGAAGAACGTGGGCTGGTTACTCCCGCGAGAACACAGTCGGGCTACCGCAAGTTCGCCAAAGCCGACGTTGAGCGCCTGCGACTCATCCTGGCCATGCAGCGTGACTGTTACCTGCCGCTCAACGTCATCAAGAAGTACCTCGCCGACGTGGATGCCGGTCTGAATCCGGTGATGCCCGGAGCAACGACAGCGACCGTACCATCGATGCTCGGTGGTGCCAGGCGATACTCCAGAGACGATCTCGTGAAACAGTCGCACGGCAGTACCGGGCTGTTGAACGATGCCATCAGCGCTTCTCTCCTCCCTGCAACCGAGACGTATGGCGACGACGCCCTCGCGGTCTTCAAGGCGCTCGTAGAACTGCAGCGTGTCGGCATCGAGCCACGCCATCTCAGGGGCTTCCGTGCAGCAGCGGATCGCGAAGTCGGGCTCATCGAGAGTGCTCTGGTACCCGTGGCTCGCCGCAACACCGTGTCGAGCCGGGCGCAGGTCGCCGAGCGGGCCAGTGAGATCTCCCAGCAGCTCGAGCTGGTGCGAACAAGTCTGATTCGTTCGGCACTGGGACGACTTGCGCCGTAAGCTGGACTGTCACGGCGCGAACAACGCCGGGTGAAATGCGTGTGAAATGCACGCGGGGGCGCGACACGCCGGGGGAGATCGTCGAATGTCGTTGATCGCTGGCACGCACCTCGCTAGCGTGGCGTATGAGTGGAATTTCGGTGTGGTGAACTCGTTGCCGGCCGAATTGAGAAGGGCACAACAATGACTGAGCACGTCCATGGCGAGCAAGCTCGTTTCGACCAGGGCCTGCTCTTCACCGACGGCCTGCCCGAACTCGACGATGCGGCGGGCTATCGCGGTGCAGTCGCCGCTCGTGCGGCCGGAATCACCTATCGCCAGCTCGACTACTGGGCACGCACCAGCCTGGTCGAACCCACAGTGCGTGGAGCCGCTGGGTCTGGTTCGCAGCGACTCTATGGGTTTCGTGACATTCTCGTTCTGAAGCTGGTGAAGCGCCTTCTCGACACCGGCATCTCACTTCAGCAGATTCGCACGGCTATCGAACAGCTGCGGGAATCCGGCGTCACCGACCTCGCCCAGACCACGCTGATGAGCGACGGGGCGAGTGTCTACCTCTGCACGTCGAACGACGAGGTCATCGACCTCGTCAGCCGAGGCCAGGGAGTTTTCGGCATCGCCGTGGGCAAAGTCCTTCGCGAGGTCGAATCCAGCCTCGTCGAACTCGGTACCGACGTTGCAGACCCGATGGACGAGCTGGCTGCACGTCGCGCTGCTCGGAGCGCGTAACACCCCTCAAGGGCAAGGCTCAGGGTCAAGGCTCAGGGTCCAGGCTCCAGAGCGCGTGACGTATGCCTGACGCTCACTCGTCGGGTTGGGGCGCGGAGCTGCTTTAGCGACGCCGGTTGCATGTGGGTTCCGCTACGCCCCCGGAGGTTCCGTTACCCCCCCCCCCGGAAATTCCGTTACCCCCCGGAGGTACCGCTACGCTACCGCGGAGGTTGCGCTACGTTCCGGTGGAGCTACTCAACCGGCTGCGGTCACAGTGGGCTCAGTCAGCGCTCTGCGGGTGCCTTCACGGCGTCGGCGTAGTCGCCCAGGCGGCCGGTGCGCATGACACGCTCGAGCAGCAGGTCGAAGTTGCGGGCCATCTCCTGCGCGCCTTCGCCGGGCCAGACGTGCAGCGGTTTCGCCGCACCCTGGGCTTGCTGGAGCGAGGTTCGCTCGGGAAGCTGCGGGCTGAGCACGAGCGGGCCGAACATATCGCGAAGTTCTTTGATGCGAAACTGGTGCTCCAGTGACTGGGAGCGCACGCGGTTCACGATGATGCCGAGAGGCTGAAGCCGGGGCGAGAGCCCGCGACGGATCTCTTCGATGGCCCGCAGGGCCCTGTCGGCTGCGGCTACGGAGAAGAGCCCGGGTTCGGTCACGACGGCGACGCGGTCGCTGGCGGCCCACGCGGTTCTGGTGAGTGCGTTCAGAGAGGGGGCGCAGTCGATGAGTACCAGGTCGTAGTCGTTCTCGACGGTTGCGAGAGCTTCTTCGAGCTTCCAGATGTCACGGATGCTCGGGTGGGGCCCGTCGAAATTGAGCGCAGACGGCGATCCGATGAGCACATCGATGGTGCCCCCGCGATCCTTCGTCCACCCGCTGGGCGCGATGGCCGCCCGCACGATCTTCTCCTTGGGCGAGGCCAGAACGTCGGCCACGTTCAGATGGCCGGCGACGTTGATGTCCATGCCTGTCGAGACGTCGGATTGCGGGTCGAGGTCGACAACGAGGGTGCGCAGGCCCTTCGCGAAGGCCGCCGAAGCCAAACCGAGGGTAACGGTTGTCTTACCGACACCGCCCTTGAGTGAGCTAACGCTGAGTACATGCACAATCGTCTACGTTACCTTCACTAGGCTGGGAGAACCTAACCGTCTCCTGTGTGCCGCATGGATGCCACGCAGCTCTGAGGAAGGACTCCATGTTCGCCAAGATTCTGGTCGCCAACCGTGGTGAAATCGCCATTCGCGCCTTTCGCGCAGCATACGAACTCGGGGCCAAGACCGTTGCGGTCTTCCCCTACGAAGACCGCAATTCGATGCACAGACAGAAGGCTGACGAGGCGTACCAGATTGGTGAGATCGGGCATCCGGTTCGTGCCTATCTCGACGTAACCGAGATCATCCGCGTGGCCAAAGAGAGTGGCGCAGACGCGATCTACCCCGGGTACGGCTTCCTGTCGGAGAACCCGGAGTTGGCTTCGGCAGCCGCGGCGGCCGGAATCACGTTCATCGGGCCGCCGACGAGCGTTCTCGAGATGGCGGGCAACAAGGTCACTGCGAAAGAACATGCGATCGCGGCCGGCGTGCCGGTGCTGCGCTCCACCCCGGCATCGAAAGATGTGGATGAACTGCTCGCCGGTGCCGAGCGAATCGGTTTCCCGCTGTTCGCCAAGGCTGTCGCCGGGGGTGGTGGCCGTGGCATGCGCCGCGTCGAGTCACGTGACGACCTTCTCGAGGCGCTGCACGCCGCCATGCGCGAAGCAGACAGCGCATTCGGTGACCCGACGATGTTCCTCGAGCAGGCTGTGCTCCGGCCCCGGCACATCGAGGTGCAGATCCTCGCCGACACCCACGGAAGCACCCTGCACCTCTTCGAACGCGACTGCTCTGTGCAGCGTCGCAACCAGAAGGTCATCGAGATCGCGCCGGCCCCGAACATCAGTGACGAGTTGCGCGATGCCCTGCACGCCGACGCGATCAAATTCGCCAAGTCGATCGGCTATATCAACGCGGGCACGGTTGAGTTCCTGGTCGACACGGTGGGAGACCGCGCCGGGGAACACGTCTTCATCGAGATGAACCCCCGCATCCAGGTCGAGCACACGGTCACCGAAGAAGTGACAGACGTCGACCTCGTACAGTCGCAGATGCTGATCGCCTTCGGGGCGTCGCTCGCCGAACTCGGCCTGACGCAGGACACGATCGTGTTGCGCGGTGCGGCCCTGCAGTGCCGCATCACGACCGAAGACCCGAACGCCGGGTTCCGGCCGGATACGGGAAAGATCACGACCTATCGTTCGCCCGGTGGGGCCGGAGTGCGGCTCGACGGGGGCACTGTCGCCTCTGGCGCGCAGATCAGCCCGCACTTCGACTCGATGCTGGCCAAGCTCACCTGCCGGGGTCGCGACTTTCCGACGGCCGTGCGCCGCGCGAAGCGTGCACTGGCCGAGTTCCGCATCCGCGGCGTGTCGACGAACATCCCCTTCCTCCAGGCGGTGCTCGACGACCCGGCCTTCGTCGCTGGCGATCTCAGCACCTCGTTCATCGACGAACGCCCGCAGCTGTTCTCCACCCATGTGTCGCAAGACCGAGGAACGAAGATCATGAGCTGGCTCGCCGAGGTGACGGTGAACCAGCCCAACGGCAAACGGGTCGGCACAGTCGAACCGGTGACGAAGCTGCCAGCGATCGACCTGACCGAACCAGCGCCAGACGGCTCCCGCCAGCGGCTTCTCGAACTCGGCCCGACACTCTTCTCTGCCGAACTCCGGGCCCAGACCGCGCTTGCGGTGACAGAGACCACGTTCCGGGATGCCCACCAGTCGCTTCTCGCGACCAGGGTCCGCACCAAGGACCTCCTCGAGGTGGCTCCGTACGTCGCCCGTCTGACCCCGCAACTCCTCTCGGTCGAGGCCTGGGGAGGGGCCACCTACGACGTCGCCCTGCGCTTCCTCGGCGAAGACCCGTGGGAACGCCTGGCGAGCCTTCGCGAGGCCCTGCCGAACATCAACCTGCAGATGCTGCTGCGCGGCCGCAACACGGTCGGATACACGCCCTATCCGACGGAGGTGACCGACGCCTTCGTGCGCGAGGCGGCGTCGACCGGCGTCGACATCTTCCGGATCTTCGATGCGCTGAACGATGTCAGCCAGATGAGGCCCGCGATCGAGTCGGTGCTGTCGACCGGCACCACCATCGCGGAGGTCGCGGTCTGCTACACAGGTGATCTCCTCGACCCGGCAGAGAACCTCTACACCCTCGACTACTACCTCCGTCTGGCTGAGCAGATCGTCGACGCCGGCTGCCACATCCTGGCCATCAAAGACATGGCGGGGCTTCTGCGACCATTTGCCGCAGAGAAACTCGTCACCGCGTTCCGTGAGAATTTCGACGTGCCGGTTCACGTCCACACCCACGACACCGCGGGCGGGCAACTCGCCACGCTGCTCGCGGCCAGCCGTGCGGGCGCTGATGCGGTCGACGTGGCCAGTGCGCCCATGTCGGGAACAACGAGTCAGCCCTCTGCGTCTGCTCTGGTGGCCGCCCTCGCGCACACGGAGCGCGACACAGGGATCTCCCTGCAGGCGGTCTCCGACCTCGAACCGTACTGGGAGGCCGTCCGCGAGCTGTACCGTCCGTTCGAATCCGGCCTGCCGGGGCCGACTGGCCGCGTCTACAAGCACGAGATTCCCGGCGGCCAGCTCTCGAACCTCCGCCAGCAGGCCAAGGCTCTCGGTCTCGCAGACCACTTCGAACAGATCGAAGACCTCTATGCTGCCGCGAACCAGATCCTCGGCCGTATTCCCAAGGTGACTCCGTCATCGAAAGTGGTCGGTGACCTCGCCCTCCACCTCGCGGCCGTCGGAGCCGACCCCGTCGATTTCGCCGAGAACCCGGGCAACTACGACATCCCCGACTCAGTGATCGGTTTTCTGGCCGGCGAACTCGGTGACCTTCCCGGTGGCTGGCCGGAACCGTTCCGAACCAAGGCGCTCGAGGGCAAGACGGTCAAGATCGGAGTCGCCGAGGTCAGTGCGGCAGACCACGAATTGCTCGGCGGCACTTCTGCTGAGAGGCGCAGCACCCTCAACCGCCTGCTCTTCCCCGGCCCGACAGCCCAGTTCGAACAGATCCGTGAGACCTACGGAGATCTGTCGACCGTCAGCACGGCCGACTACCTCTTCGGCCTGTCTCAGGGTGAGGAGCGCGTGGTCGAGATCTCCCGAGGAGTCCGGCTGCACGTCGGGCTGGAAGCCATCGGCGAGGTCGACGACAAGGGCATGCGTTCGGTGATGACAATTCTGAACGGTCAGCTTCGGCCTGTCTCGGTGCGCGACCTCAGTGTCACGGTCACGGCCACTCAGGCAGAGAAAGCAGACCAGTCGAAGCCGGGCAACGTTGCTGCGCCGTTCTCCGGGGTCGTCACGCTCAAGGTCGCGGAGGGTACCGCGGTGGCGATCGGAGATGCTGTCGCGACCATCGAGGCCATGAAGATGGAGGCAGCGATCACGTCGCCGGTTGCGGGTACGGTGCGCCGGCTCGCCATTCCGACGACGCAGCAGGTCGAAGCCGGCGATCTCCTGGTGGTGGTTGAGTGAGCGTGCGAGAGATCCGCATCTTCGGTGACCCCGTACTGAAGACGGTCTCCGACGAGATCGGACAGATCGACGACAGGGTACGCGCGCTCGTCGCCGACCTGGTCGACTCCGTGCTCCTGCCGGGGCGTGCAGGTGTGGCAGCGTCGCAGATCGGTGTGAACCTGCGGGCGTTCAGCTACAACGTCGACGGCGAGGTGGGCTATCTCCTGAATCCGCGGATCACCGAGCTTTCGGGTGAGCCGGAGTACATGGACGAGGGCTGCCTCTCGGTGCCCAACCTCTGGTTCAAGACCAAGCGGTATCCCTCAGCAACCGCCGTCGGCCTCGATCTCGATGGCAACACAGTCGAGATCTCGGGCACGGGAGTGCTGGCCCAGGCCTTGCAGCATGAGGTCGACCACCTCGACGGAATGCTCTACCTCGACAGGCTCGAGAAGGAGACCAGGCGCGACGCGATGCGCCAAGTACGCGAGAGTGACTGGTTTTGACGCCGAGGCGGCTCAGCGTGACCCGCTCAGTGAACGAGTGACTCGCCTGACGTCGACGGGGCGCTCGAATAGATGCTCTCGATCGTCGGTGCGAAATCCTTGACGATGACCGCGCGTTTGATCGTGAGCTTGGGGGTGAGGTGGCCACTCTCCTCGGTCAGCTCCTGCGAGAGCACCACGAATTTGCGAATCGACTCGGCGCGCGAGACGAGTTTGTTGGCAGCATCCACCGCCCTCTGGATCTCGGCGAGCACAGCTGGGTTCTGTGACGCTTCACTGAGGCTCAGCTCGGCCCTCTGGCCGTTGTTGGCCAGCCACACGGGCAGCATCTCGGGGTCGAGAGTGATCAGGGCAGAGATGAACGGTTTCTGGTCTCCGACGACGACGACCTGGCCGACCAGCAAGTTCGCCCGGATGGGGTCTTCGAGCACGGCGGGGGCCACGTTCTTTCCCCCGGCGGTCACGATGATCTCCTTCTTGCGGCCGGTGATCGTCAGAAAACCGTCGTCGTCGAGCGAGCCGATGTCGCCAGTCCTGAACCACTCGCCGTCCATGGCTTCAGCGGTCGCCTTCTCGTTGTTCCAGTAGCCGGCGAAGACGTTGATGCCCGTGACCTGGACTTCGCCGTCGGCGGCGATACGGATGCCCACTCCGGGCAGAGGCGGACCGACGGTGTCGATCTTGAATTTGTCCACCAGGTTCACCGTTGCGGGAGCAGTCGTCTCAGTCAGTCCGTAACCCTCGAGAACCGTGATGCCGAGGCTGCGGTAGAAGTGCCCGAGGCGATGGCCGAGAGGCGCAGAGCCCGAGACGGCGAACTTCGTGCGGCCGCCGAGCGCGGCGCGCAGCTTCGAGAAGACCAGACGGTCGTAGAGAGCGAACTTCGCCTTCAGGCCGAACGGAACGTGACCAGCGTCGAGGGCCTCGGAGTGGGCAATGGCAACATCGGCCGCTGCGCGGAAGATCTTGCCGCGCCCTCCCGTCTCCGCCTTCTGTTCTGACGAGTTGTAGACCTTCTCGAAAACGCGCGGCACAGCCAGCAGGAAGGTCGGCTTGAACGAACCGAGGGCGGGCAGAAGCTGCTTGGTGTCGCCCTGGTGGCCGACCTTCACACCGCCGTGAACGCACATGATCGCGATGAACCGTGCGAAGACGTGAGCCGTCGTGATGAAGAGCAGGGTGGAAGCGCCAGGGCTCACCACGTCGCTGAGCTTCACGGCGGCATTGCGGGAGAGCTCGACGAAGTTCGAGTGCGTGAGAATGCAGCCCTTCGGCCGGCCCATCGTGCCCGAGGTGTAGATCAGCGTGGCCATGTCGCTGCCGATGGCAAGCGATCGGCGGCGTTCGACCTCATCGTCGCTGACGTCTGTTCCGCCCGCGATCAGCTTGTCGAGGTCGCCGAGGTCGATCTGCCAGACGTTGGCGATGAGCGGGAGGTCTGGGTACGCCTCGTCGAACCGGGAGAAGTGGTCCGGCGTTTCGACGATGACAGCCGTCGCCTCAGAATCGCTGAGGCTCCACTGCACCTGGGCTGGAGCTGAGGTCTCATATACGGGCACCAGCACGGCTCCCGCGAACCAGACGGCGAAGTCGATCAACGTCCACTCGTAACGTGTGCGACACATCAGGCCGATCTTGTCGCCCGGTTCGATGCCGGCGGCGATGAATCCCTTGGCCAGGGCGCGAACCTGTGCAAGGAATTCGGCCGCCGTGATGTCTGACCAGCCGGATGCACTGCTCGACGGAATGGCGAACAGTGGCTGGTCGGGGGTGAGCTCCACGCGCTTCAACAGCAGATCGGTGGCGTTCGCCAGAGGGTCGGCCTGCACGACGGCAGGGGTGAAGATCTGGTCCACGGCAACTCCTTCGGTTCCTTCTCGACAAGTGTACGTGGTCGATCTTCGACGATGCCGGGCAGGCGAGTCGGGGCGCGACAACGAACAGCGCAGCCCTTCAAGACGGACACTGCAGCCCTGCAATTAGACACGGCTTCGCCTCTGGGACAAGATAAGTGCGTGCATGCCATCGGAATTGACATTGGCGGAACCAAGATCGCGGGCGCCCTCGTCGACGAGCTAGGGACCATTCTGCGATCGGATCGCCAGCCGACAATGGCCAGCAACCCTCAACTGATCGAGGACGCGGTCGTGTCGATGGTCAAGCGCCTCTCTGAGGGCGTCGATGTTCGGGCAGTCGGAGTGGCCGCCGCGGGCTTCATCGATGCCTCCCAGTCGATCGTCTATTACGCGCCCAACATCTCCTGGCGCAACGAGCCATTCCGTGAGAAGCTCCAGCAGCGCCTCGGCATGCACATCATCATTGAGAACGATGCCAACGCGGCCGGATGGGCCGAGTTCCGTTTCGGCGCCGGCAGGCTCGTGAGCGACATGGTGATCCTCACGATCGGCACCGGTGTCGGTGGCGCGATCGTGTCGGGTGACAAGCTCTTCCGCGGCGGTTTCGGAGCGGCTGCAGAGCTCGGCCACCTGCGGGTGGTACCTGACGGGTTGCCGTGCGGGTGCGGCGCTCGAGGGTGCATCGAGCAATACGGTTCCGGGCGTGCTCTTCTTCGTACCGCCAACGAACTCGCGGATGCCGGCGGCGTCGGAATCGGGCTCGCTGAGGTGCGCTCCCGCGTCGGTACCCTCACCGGGCTCGACGTCAGTGATCTGATCCAGGCCGGCGACCCCGGAGCGCTTCTCGCCCTGCGCACGCTCGGCCACTGGCTCGGGCAGGCTTCCGCCAGTCTCGGGGCGGTGCTCGATCCGCAGCTCTTCGTCATCGGTGGGGGAGTGGCCCAGGCCGGCGACCTGCTCCTGGACCCGATCCGTTCGGCCTATCTCGACGTTCTGCCGGCCCGCGGATTCCACCCCGAACCCGAGTTCCGGATCGCGGAACTCGTGAACGATGCCGGGGTCGTCGGCGCTGCCGACCTCGCGCGGCTGTATGCGGAGTCGATCTGATGTTCTACTGGTTCATGAAGTACCTCGTGGCCGGCCCGATCGTGAAGGCCGTCTTCCGGCCCTGGGTGCGAGGAGCCGAGAACATCCCCCAGACGGGCGGGGCGATCCTCGCGAGCAACCATCTCTCGTTCGCCGACTCCGTGTTTCTGCCACTGATGATGGAACGCCGCATCAGTTTTCTGGCCAAGAGCGATTACTTCACCGGCAAGGGACTGAAGGGCTGGCTCACGAAACTGTTCTTCACGGCCACCGGCCAGTTGCCCATCGACAGGTCGGGCGGCAAGGCATCGGAGGCGTCACTCAACACGGGTCTGGAGGTGCTCGGCCGGGGCGACCTGCTGGGCATCTACCCCGAGGGAACGCGCAGCCCAGACGCAAAGATGTACCGTGGACGCACCGGCGTGGCACGCATGGTTCTCGAGGCAGGGGTTCCGATCATCCCTGTTGCCATGATCGACACCGAGAAGGTGATGAGCGTCGGGCAGCCGATCAGAATCCGCCGAATTGGCATCGTGTTCGGGGAACCACTAGATTTCTCTAGGTTCGAAGGCATGGAATCAGACCGATTCGTGCTTCGATCGATTACCGACGAGATCATGTACGAGCTCCACCGCATCAGCGGGCAGGAATACTCCGACGTGTACGCGACTTCGGTAAAGGAGAAACGCGCGAAAGCCGCGCGCTAGCGCTACGGCTGAACTGCCGCGGGGCTGAACAAACAGAAAATACGTGTTGCCGTGATAGATCTGTCCGAACGTGTCATCGAAGCTCTGCCTTCCGTGATTGATGGTCTGGACTATTGGCGCACACTCGAGGCCAAGCAGCAGCCCCAGTGGCCTGACCGGGCAGCGGTCGAAGCAGCGTCTGCCCAGATCTCCAAGCTCCCGCCGCTCGTCTTCGCCGGTGAGGTCGACACTCTTCGCGATCGCCTCGCAGATGCGGCAGCCGGTCGTGCGTTCCTTCTCCAGGGCGGCGACTGCGCCGAGACCTTCGCCGGAGCCACGGCAGACCAGATTCGAAACCGCATCAAGACGGTTCTGCAGATGGCTGTCGTTCTGACCTATGGCGCTTCGATGCCCGTCATCAAGATGGGCCGCATGGCGGGGCAGTTCGCCAAACCGCGCTCGAGCGACACCGAGACGCGCAACGGCGTGACGCTGCCGGCGTACCGCGGCGATATCGTGAACGGCTACGACTTCACTCCCGAGTCGCGAACCGCAGACCCGGCGAGACTCGTCGCGGGCTACCACACCTCGGTGTCGACCCTCAATCTCATTCGTGCCTTCACGCAGGGCGGCTTCGCCGATCTGCGCGAGGTGCACCACTGGAACAAGGGCTTCACCTCGAACCCGGCCAACGCGCGCTACGAAGACCTGGCGCGCGAGATCGACCGCGCCATCCGCTTCATGATCGCGTGCGGCGCGGACTTCGAAGCGCTCAAACGCACCGAGTTCTACACGGCGCACGAGGCGTTGCTGTTCGACTACGAACGCCCGATGACGCGTATCGACTCGCGCACGGGTACGCCGTACAACACCTCGAGCCACTTCCAGTGGATCGGTGAGCGCACTCGCAACCTCGACGGCGCCCACGTGGACTTCCTGTCTCGCGTGCGCAACCCGATCGGAGTGAAGATCGGCCCGTCGACGTCTCCCGACGACATGCTGCAACTGATCGACAAGCTCGACCCGAACCGGGAGCCCGGGCGCCTGACGTTCATCACGCGCATGGGGGCAGGGAAGATCAGGGATGCCCTGCCACCGCTGCTCGAAGCGATCAAGGCCAGCGACGCCACACCCCTGTGGGTGACCGACCCGATGCACGGCAACGGGCTGACCACGCCAAACGGGTACAAGACGCGTCGCTTCGACGACGTCGTCGACGAAGTCAAGGGCTTCTTCGAGTCTCACCGTGCCGTCGGAACGCACCCGGGTGGAATCCACGTGGAGCTCACCGGTGACGATGTCACCGAGTGCCTCGGCGGCTCGGAGCACATCGACGAGCACACTCTCGAGACCCGGTACGAGTCACTCTGCGACCCGCGCCTGAACCACATGCAGTCGCTCGAACTTGCCTTCCTGGTGGCCGAAGAGCTTCGTAACGCCAAGCAATAGAGCTTTCTCCAAGTGCTGCGTTCGCGCCGCGCTGGGGGCGTGCGCCTGTTCAAGGCGCCCGCTGCGCTCGACGCGCCGCGTTTGGGGCGTGCGCCTGTCTAAGGCGCCCGCTGCGCTCGCCCACATGCAGTCGCTCGAACTGGCGTTCCTGGTGGCCGAAGAGCTTCGTAACGCCAAGCAATAGGCGAGCGCGGCGGGCTCCCTGAACGGGAGCTCGCTTTCAGCGCGGCGCGTCGAGCGCGGCGGGCTCCCTGAACGGGAGCTCGCTTTCAGCGCGGCGCGGCGCGGCGAGTCGAAACCTGCTGCGTGCCAGCGGCTCAGCCGTCAGAAGCGGCTCAGAAGCCGCTGAAGCTGACGGTGATCTTCGAGCCCTTGTCGAGTGACGCACCCGCCGCGGGGTCGGTGGCCCGCACGGTGAACGCATCGGGCGCCAGGTCTGCAAGACCGTTGTAGGCGAGGGAGAAGCCCAGCTTCTGCAGCGCCGCCTTCGCGTCGCTCCAGGACTTGCTTGTCACGTCGGGTACCGTGACGGGCTCCGGACCACGCGAGGTGTTAAGGGTGACCGTGGCGCCCAGGTGCACAGGGTCTGCCGGGAGGTTGACCGAGATCACATCGCCCTTCGCGACGGTGTCGCTGTAGTCATCGGAGCCGGCTGCGCTGACCAGACCGACGGCGACGAGCGCAGCGTTTGCGTCACCCGCCGACTTGCCGACCACGTCGGGAATGCCGCCCAACGACACGAGGAGGGTGATGGGTTGCTGTTCGCCGTACGTCGCACCGAGCGGCTGGCCGTCGGCCCCCGAGGCCTGGATGACCGTTCCGGCAGCGACAGACGAAGAAAACTGTGTCTGCTGCGGGTCGGCGACGGTGAACCCGGCCGCCGTGGCCGCCTGCTTTGCCGCATCTGCGTTCTGGCCGACCAGTGGGGGTACCGGCAGCTGGGCCGGCCCGATCGATGTGACCAGCGTGACCTGGGTGCCGTTCAGTACTGACGTGCCAGCCGGCGGATCTGTACCGATCACTGCGCCGGTGGGTACGGTCGGGTTGGTGGCTGTACCCGGTGTGACCGTCAGGCCGAGCGCGACGAGCGCGGCCTTTGCATCGTCGGGCGACCTGTCGCTGACAGTCGGGATCGTGAGCTGGCCGCCGGGGCCCGCGCTGAAGAACCAGCCCGTGCCGCCCGCGCCGGCCACGAGCACGATGACGAGAGCGAAGATCCACCAGCCCCTGCGGCGGCGCCTCGTGTTCTTCTGGGTCAGCTTCTCGACGGGGTTCGCTGGAATCTTTGCGCCGGCAGGCGTTGTAGCTCCGGCCGGCGCCGCAGTCGGAGCCGGCGCTGCCGTTCCGGCCAGGGAACCGGCTGCAACCGCCGAGACTGCGGCTTGCGAACCGAATGCCACGGTTGCGGCCGTCGCAGCGGTGACGCCGGCAGCCGTCGGATAGGCGGTTGAGGGATACGAAGCGGAGGGATATGAACCGGGGGGATAACCGCCAGACGGCCGACTCTGGCGACCCAGTACCTGTGTCTCCGCCTCCGATACGGCGCTCGTCAACATCGGAGGCATGACCGAGGTGCGCAGCAGCGCTGCCGTCGCCCTGATGGATGCGCTCGTGTTCTCTTCAGCGTCGCGCAGTGCGTCGAGCATCTCCCGCGCGTCGTGCGGTCTGGCTTCTGGATCGCGCGAAGTCGCCCAGACGACGATCTCGTCGACTTCGAGTGGCACCGAGGGGTTCTTCACGCTCGGGGCTGGAACCGTCTCGTTCGCGTGCTGGAAAGCGATCTGCATCGGCTGCTCACCGAGATAGGGCTGTTCGCCCACGAGCATCTCATACATCATGATTCCGGAGGCGTAGATGTCGCTGCGTGCATCAGCCACGCCCCTGGTGAGCAGTTCGGGGGAGAGGTAGGCGATTGTGCCGAGCAGCGCCTGGCCGGTAGCAGTGTTGGCGCTTGCGGCCCGTGCCAGGCCGAAGTCGCCGATCTTGATGCGGCCGTCATCGGCAAGCAGAACGTTCTCGGGCTTCACATCGCGGTGAACGATTCCGGCCTTGTGAGCAGCAGCAAGACCGCCGAGCACGGCCTCCATGATGTCGAGCGTCTGCTCGGTGGTGAGGCGACCGTAGTCTTTGAGAAGGTCCCGCAGGGTCATGCCGGGTAGATATTCCATGACCATGTAGGCCATGTCGCTGTCTGAGCCCTGGTCGAAGACGCTCACCACGTTCGGGTGGGCGAGCCGGGCCGCAGAGCGAGCTTCCTGGACAAATCGCTCGCGGAAGGCCTCGTCGTCTGCGAGGTGCCCGTGCATGATCTTGATGGCAACCCGGCGATCGAGCCTCAGGTCGTTCGCAACGTAGACCGTGGCCATTCCGCCCCGGGCAATGCGCGACCTCACCTCGTAACGGCCGTCGATGAGACGGCCTGTCATGGGATCGGTGGGCGCGCTGGTCACGCCATGATTCTAAATTGCCGAGCGGCGCGAACCCTGCATAGACATTGCCAATAGCGATACCGCTGCCGAATCGAAACATCAAGGGTGCCAAACGACTTCAGGTCGAAACATCCGGGGGAGTGCGGCCCGCCGGTGAAACGTGGCACTCTTGTTGTGTGAGTGACATTTCTTCGCCCAGAACGTGGCTGACCATTCCCGACCTGGCTGAACGACTCGGATCGACGCCGGGCAAGGTTCGCAAGCTGATTGAAGAGGGCGCCCTCCTGGCGATCCGCCGTGACGGGGTTCTGTCTGTGCCAGATGTCTTTCTCGCGGGGAACCTTCCGCTGAGCGAATTGCGGGGCACGATCATCCTGCTCGGTGACAGCGGTTTCTCGAACGACGAGATGATGAAGTGGCTGCTCGAACCCGAGGATTCGCTCGATGCGGCACCGATTGACGCACTGCTCGCCGGGCGCAAGGCCGAAGTGCGTCGCGTCGCCCAGGCGCTGGCCTGACCCACGCCCGTCAGGCGTCGCGCTGGGTGATTGCGCCGGCCAGCCTCGAGAGCTCGACCTTCGCCGGCTCGCTGAAATCTGCCGCCGCAAGCGCACGCAATGCGGTGTCGACGTAGGCGGTGATGCGTTCCTCGACCCGATCGGCTGCGCCACTGTCGGTGATCGTCGCCTGCAGGGTGCTGATCTGCTCGGCAGTGAGCTCGGGATCCCCCAGCATCTCGTCGAAGATGCGCTTGCTGCCCGGAGAGAGGGTCTGTCGAGTGAGGGCGATGAGTACGGTGCGCTTGCCCTCCCGAAGATCATCTCCACTCGGTTTGCCGGTACGGCTGCTGTCGCCGAAGACACCCAGGAGGTCGTCTCTCAGCTGGAAAGCGATACCCAGCGGCAGGCCGAAGGCTCGCAGGCTGTCGAGCTGGGCTTCGGATGCCCCGTGCAGGCGTGCACCGAGCACCAGGGGTGATTCGACGCTGTACTTAGCCGACTTGTACACGATCACCCGTTCGGCGCGGTCGAGGTGCTGGGACTCGGGTACAACCGGCCAGGCGTTCTCTTCGAAGATGTCGAGGTACTGGCCCACCGTGACGTCGAAGCGCATGCGATTGAACTCGACCCTCGTCTTCGTCGACGCACTCGAATCCAGGAGCCCCAGTGCGTCGCCGACGAGCTCGTCACTCCAGGCGAGCAGCAGGTCGCCCATGAGGATGGCGCTGGCGATACCGAATGCGGAGGCACTTCCGGAGAACGAACCGGAGGAATGAACGGATTCGAACCGCCTGTGTGCGGCAGGGCCACCTCGACGGGTGTCGGAGCTGTCGATGATGTCGTCATGAACCAGGGCTGCAGCGTGAAAGAACTCAAGCGCTGTGCAGAGCTCGACGAGTGCGGCGAATTCCTGTTCGGCCCGCGCGGATTGGCCGTTCGGGCCGGAAAAGACGTCGTCAGATACGGCTCGCCAACCCCAATAACAGAATTGGGCGCGGAATCGCTTGCCGCCGCTGAGAAGATTCCGCGAGAATTCGCCAAAAGGGGCCAAATCGGGTGCGATAGAGGCCAGAATAGGTTCACGATCTGTGATGAAGTTAGCGATGTGAGAGTCGACTAGCTTCGTCAGGTGCGTTCTTTCAGTCACGCGCCTAGCCTAGCTACAGTCGGCAGACTATGATCGTGGTCCATACCGAACCTGAGGTGAAGAAAATGCCGCTATCGGAGCAAGAGCAGAAGCTCCTCGATGAGATGGAGCGCAGTCTCTACCACAACGATGCCGATTTCGTTTCGGCCGTGGGTGGAGCAAGGGGAAGGCTGAACTACGGTTCGCTCGTTCTCGGCATCCTCCTGGCCATCGTGGGCCTCGGAGTGGTCATCGTCGGCGTCGTCATCCACGCCCCCATTGTGGGCATTCTCGGGTTCGCCGTGATGTTCACGGGAGTGCTGGTCGCGCTGAAGCGATCACGACTCTCTGCGGTACGTGGTGCCGGTGCGCGCTCATCGAAGAGCGGTTCGTCCCGGAGCAAGGCTGGGTTCATGGATCGCCTGAACGACCGCTGGGACAACCGCGACGAGAAGAACGAGTAACAACCCTCAGACAGCACCAACCAGAACAGACTTCAAGGAGACCGGCCCGCGTGGCCGGTCTCCTTTTTTTGTGCCCGGATTCTGTGCCCACATCGTCTTCAGGCCATGCATCGGGGAGGGTGCGGCCTCGAATTCGGGCATTTTCATTGTTGAGTGGAGGAAAGTGGAGTAAAGTGGAGGCATACCCGCAGTCTGGCCGGAAATGAGGGGTGAGGTGGAGCATGTTCCTTGGTACCTACGCCCCCAAGCTCGACGACAAGGGGCGAATCGTATTGCCGGCCAAATTCCGCGATGAGCTGGCCAGCGGAGTCGTCATGACCCGTGGCCAGGAACACTGCATCTACGTCTTCAGTACCCGTGAGTTCGAGACTTTGCACGACAAGATCCGCGAAGCTCCCGTGACCAGCAAGCAGGCGCGTGACTATCTCCGCGTCTTCCTGTCTGGCGCGAGTGCGGAAAACCCCGACAGCCAGCACCGGGTCACAGTGCCGGCACCACTTCGCGCCTACGCCGGCCTCGATCGTGACCTCGTCGTGATCGGGGCGGGTACCCGCGCCGAAATCTGGGACGCTGAGGCCTGGGAGACCTACCTCGCCGAACAGGAAGCCACCTTCGCCGACACCTCGGAGGAGGTGATCCCGGGACTCTTCTAGCCGTCGTTTCCTGTGACTCCCAGCCGTTCAGCCCTGGCACACTTCCCCGGTGCCAGGTCTGTAATGGATGGGGATCAGGGGACACGAAGACTGTCATCCCTGAAACCTATGGATCTCTCCAAAATCCACACCCCTGTCATGCTCGAACGCACCATCGAGCTGCTTTCGCCCGCCATCGGTGCGCCCGGTGCCGTTCTCGTCGATGCAACGCTCGGCATGGGTGGGCACGCCGAGGCGTTCCTCTCCCGTTTTCCCGAACTCACGCTCGTCGGCCTCGACCGCGACCCCGAAGCGCTTGCCATCGCATCCGAACGACTCGCGCCCTTCGGTGATCGTGCGAAGTTCGTGCACTGCGTCTACGACGAGATTCTGGATGCACTGCAGAGCCTCGGCTACAACGAAGCCCAGGGCATCCTCTTCGACCTCGGCGTCTCGTCGATGCAGCTCGATCGTGCCGAACGGGGCTTCGCCTATTCGAAGGACGCCCCACTCGACATGAGGATGGACGGCACGGCTGAACTCACCGCCGAAGAGATTCTGGCTGAGTACAGCGAGGCCGACCTCCGACGCATCTTCTGGGAATACGGCGAGGAACGCCTGGCCTCCCGGTTCGCAAAGCGGATCGTCGAGCGGAGGGCCGAGAACCGGCTCGTGCGTTCGGCCCAACTCGTGGACCTGATCTCGAAGGCAACACCCGCAGCCCTTGCCCGGCAGGGCCACCCGGCGAAGAGGGTCTTCCAGGCGCTGCGGATCGAAGTCAACCAGGAACTGGTGGCCCTCGAGCGAGCGATGCCGGCGGCCATCGATGCCCTGGCGCTCGGCGGCCGAATGGTTGTGCTCTCGTACCAGTCCCTCGAAGACCGGATCGTCAAGCGAGCGCTTCATGCAGCGAGCAGTTCCTCCACTCCACAGGGTCTGCCGGTCGAGCTCGCCGATCACCAGGCACAGCTGAAACTCCTGGTTCGGGGAGCGGAGCTGGCCGACGACGCTGAGAAGACATCGAACCCCCGGGCCACGCCGGTGCGGTTGCGGGCAGCGGAACGTGTGGCGAAGGCAGCGCCACAGGCGTTGGCTGAACGTGCGGCGAAATCAGAACGAGCGAGAAGATCAGCATGAGCAACACGGCACCGTCGACCTTCACTGATCCGTTCGACGATCTTCCCGAGACCAGTAGCCGACCCGCTTCCGGTTCGCGAGCGCGTTCGACCCTGACACTGGCCAGTACTGCAGTTCTGAGGCGGCGCAAGCCTCGTCTCGCATACGCCGCGGTCGTCGTCGTCGGGGTCTTCGCCATTGTGGTGACCCAGCTGCTCCTGAGCATCGGACTGTCGAACGGCGCGTACCAGATCGAGTCATTGCAGAACCAGCAGAAAGATCTCGGGCGGTCGAATGAATCGCTGAGCGAGAAGCTCGATGGACTCTCGTCCCCGCAGAATCTCGCGGCCAGTGCGGAGTCGCTCGGAATGGTGACCAACGTCAATCCGGTGTACCTCCGGCTGTCTGACGGCGCGGTTCTCGGCACGCCAAAGGCAGCAACGGCGGCAACCGGCTCGCTGACGGGTGGGCAGTCGTCACTCACTCCGAACGCCCTGACCGCGGGGACGGCTGCCGCAGCTGTGCCGGCAACTGCTGCTGCGCCGAGCGCGCCTACCGCGACCACGCCGCCGCCGAGCGTAGCGTGGCAGGGAGACCTGCCGTCGCCGACGACCCACTGAGCGCGCACGGCGCCCCCCCACAGCACCGCCGCACCCAAGCGTTAAGGAAATGCATTCGTGACCAGTATTCGATCAACACGAAATCGCATTGCGGTGGCGATCATCATCATCACGGCTGTCGTCGCGGTGCTGGTGGTCCGGTTGGTCGACATCCAGGTCGTGCAGGCCGATTCACTCAACAAAGAGGCATACAACACCCTGTCGATGGCGCAGACGATCTACAGTCCCCGCGGAGACATCGTCGACGCCAACGGCAAGGTACTGGCGACGACGGTGATCCGCTACACGGTCACTGCGTCGCCCGTGCAGGTCGCCGACTTCGTTCCGACCGACCCTGCAACAGGCAAAGACCTGGCCCCGGTGACCCCCGTCGAGGCCGCAGCGCAGATCGGCGCGATCACCGGCCAGACTGGAGATGCTGTCTACGCGCTCCTCACGGCAGACAAGACCTCGGGCTACGCGCTCATCGTGAAGGACCTGAATCTCGACCAGTACAACGCGATCCGGGCGCTCGACATCCCCTGGCTGCAGTACTCCACAGACCCTCAGCGTGTGTACCCGAACGGAAGCGTTGGCGGCAACCTCGTGGGATACATGGGTGACAGCACCGCGGCGGGAACCACCGGCACCACCGGAACCGGCGGCCTCGAGGCCATGGAGAACCAGTGCCTCACGGGTACAGATGGGCTCCAGACGTATGAGAAGGGCGCCGACGGGGTCGCCATTCCCAACACCCTGACAGTGGACAAGGCCCCCGTCACCGGGGGCACTGTCGTCACGACCATCGACAGCGACCTCCAGTACTACTCCCAGCAGGTGCTTGCACAGCGCGTGACCGAGACCGGTGCCCAGTGGGGCAGCGTCGTGGTCGAAGAGGTGAAGACGGGCAAGCTGCTCGCCGTGGCACAGTACCCCACGGCCGACCCGAACAATCTCGATGCCACCGACTCGAAATACTGGGGAGCCATCGCCTTCAGTGACCCGTTCGAGCCGGGCTCCACCTTCAAGGCCGAGTCCGCCGCCTCGTTGATCGATGCGGGAAAGGCCACACCGACCACCCAGGTGCTCACGCCGTACCGGTACAAGTCGCCCGGCGGTGCGGTGGTCACAGACTCCGAGGGCCATGACCCGGCACAGTGGACGCTCACTGGCGTGATCCAGGAGTCCTCGAACGTCGGTATCTCCATTCTGAGCGCCATGCTCACTGACCAGCAGCGCTACGACTACATGAAGAAGTTCCATCTCGGAGAGAACACCGAAGTGAACTTCCTCGGCGAGTCCGAAGGGATTCTCCGCACACCCCAGGAATGGGATGAGCAGACGCTGTACAACACCGCGTTCGGCCAGGGCATCACGACCACGGCCGCCCAGGTCGCGAGCATGTACCAGACCCTCGGCAATGGCGGTGTGCGCATGCCGGTTCAGCTGGTACAGGGCTGCAAGGCTGCCGACGGAACCATGACGCAGGCGCCGTCGACCCAGGGCGAGCAGGTCATCTCCGCAGACGCCGCACAACAGACCGTGAACATGATGCAGAGCGTGGTCACCGGCGGCTACGCAGCCAGCCTGCTCAAGATTCCGGGCTACAACGTCGCCGCCAAGACCGGAACGGCCGAGGTCAGCAACGGGCAGGGTGCCTACGGCGGGGGGTACCTGACGAGCGTGGCCGGTGTGGCTCCGGCAGAGGCTCCGCAGTACGTCGTTTCGGTCAACATCATGAAGCCCGTTACCATTGAAGACGGTTCGGCTTCGGCCCCGGTCTTCCAGAAGATCATGTCGCAGGTCCTGCAGAAGTATCGCGTGCTCCCTTCTACGACACCCGCCGTCAACTACCCGACCAGCTACTAGAGCGCGGTAAGCACGTCGCCGTTCAGCACCCCACACCCAGCCCAAGACTTCAGGAGCCGCCACCGTGACGACAGAGGTTAACAAGCGGTTGAGGCCACAGCATCCGGCAGTCAGGCCCGTCAGTGACCTGGTGGAGCACTTCGGGCTGGAGGCCAGGGGAGACGTGGCCGGCCTGGTCGTCTCAGGCATCACACTCTCGTCGAAGGCCGTCGAACCCGGTGACCTCTACGTGGGCTTGGCCGGCGTACACGCCCATGGCGCACAGTTCGTCGACGACGCCCGGGCGAAGGGTGCTGTCGCCATCGTGACGGATGCCCGTGGCGCAACCCTCGCGGCGCGCTCCGGTCTGCCCGTGCTGGTCATCGACGACCCCCGAACGGCTCTCGGCGCCCTGTCCGCGTGGGTGTACCGCACGGCCGAGCACCCTCCGACCCTGTTCGGTGTCACCGGCACCAACGGCAAGACCAGCGTCGCCTACATTCTCGAAGCCCTGCTGAAGCAGCTCGGTGTGCTCGCCGGTCTCAGCACGACCGCCGAGCGGCGCATCGGCGACTTCGCCATCACAAGCTCGCTGACCACTCCCGAGGCGACCGAGGTGCACGCCATGCTCGCCCGGATGAGCGAGGCCGAGGCTCAAGCGGTCATCATCGAGGTGTCAGCGCAGGCGCTGACCCGCCACCGCGTCGATGGGATCGTCTTCGACGTCGTCGGGTTCACGAACCTGACCCACGACCACCTCGACGACTACCAGACGATGCAGAACTACTTCGAGGCGAAGCAGCCTCTCTTCACGCCGGAGCGCGCGCGCCGGGGTGTCGCGATCACCGATGCCGAGTGGGGGCGTCGGCTGGCCCGCACAGCCGCCATTCCCGTTACGACGGTTTCGACGTACCCGGGGCAGGCGGCCGACTGGTACGCCGCCATCCTCCGGGAGTCGATCGATGAGACCCGCTTCATTCTGAGCGGCCCCGACGACCAGAGCATCACCACGTCGATTCCCGTGCTCGGCCGCCACATGGCAGAGAATGCCGCCCTGGCGATCGTGATGCTGGTGGAATCGGGGGTGCAGCTCAGTGCGATTGCCTCGGCAGTCGAGCGCGACGGGGGAATCCGGGTCTACATTCCGGGGCGCGCCGAGCGCATCGCGAACGACGGCCCGGCTGTCTTCATCGACTACGGCCACAGCCCCGATGCCTTCACCAGCACCCTCGATTCGCTCCGGCGAGTCACCGACGGGCGGATCATCATGGTCTTCGGTGCCGACGGCGACCGCGACCCGAGCAAACGCCAGGAGATGGGCGAGATCGCGGCCCGTCTCGCCGACGTGGTCGTGATCACCGATTTTCACCCGAGAACCGAGGATCCAGCATCCATCAGGAAGGTCCTGGTCGACGCGGCCACAGCCGCGGTGCCGGGGCTCGAGATCTACGAGGTGGCTGACCCGCGCACGGCATTCCGGCAGGCGCTCAGCGTCGCCACACCGGCCGATGTGATCCTGTACGCGGGCCCCGGCCACGAGGACTACCACGAAGTGGGGGGCAAGCACCTGCCCTACTCCGCACGAGACGACGCGCGACTGGCGCTTCATGAATTTGGATGGCTCTGACAGTGAACATGACCCGTACCTCCGCACAACTACCGGCCTCCATGGCCCAGGCCGGTTTCGTCGCATGATCGATCTCACGCTCGGTGAAGTGACGCGGATCGTTGGGGGAACGCTCGTTCTCGGTGACCACGCTGTGCAGCTCGGAACGTCGGAGTCGACGATCGTCAATGGCCCCGTCGACACCGACTCGCGCGAGATCGTGCCCGGCGGCATCTTCGTGGCCAAACCCGGCGAGTTCAGTGACGGCCACCTGTATGTTCCTGCCGCCGTTGAGAATGGCGCGGATCTCGTCGTCGTGGAACGAGTGCTCGATGACCTGGCTATTCCACAGATCGTCGTGTCGAATTCCGTCGATGCGCTCGGAATGCTCGCAACCGAAGTCGTCCGGCGCATCCGTGAGGCCGGAACCCTGAAGGTGATCGGCATCACCGGCTCGAACGGTAAGACCACCACCAAGAACCTCGTCCGCACGATCCTCGAGGGTCGGGGCCCCACGGTTGCACCCCGGGACTCGTTCAACAACGAGGTCGGCGCTCCGTTGACCATGCTGAAGCTCGAGTCGGACACCCGGTACCTGGTGGCTGAGATGGGTGCCAGCAAACCGGGCGAGATCACGAGACTCGTGCGTATGGCCCGCCCTGACATCGGTGTCGTGCTGATGGTCGGTCTTGCACACGCAGGCGAGTTCGGTGGCATCGAGAAGACTCTCCAGACCAAGACGGAGATGGTCACCGATCTGCTGCCGACCGATGTCGCCGTACTGAACTTCGACGACTACCGTGTCGTCGGCATGGCTGAGAAGACCCGGGCCAGCATTCTCTGGTTCGGTCTCGACCCGAGGGCCGACGTGCGTGCCTCCTCCCTCGTCGCAACGCCCACCGGTACCGACTTCACGCTCACCCTGCCGACCGGCGAGTCCGCACGTGTGCACTTCGGCGTGCTCGGAGAACACCACGTCACGAATGCACTTGCTGCAACGGCGGTCGCCCACACTCTCGAAGTGCCACTGGCCGAGATCGTGAAGGCCCTCGAAACCGTCACCCGCGCCGAGCGCTGGCGCATGGAGGTGCTGCACGGTACGCAGGGCGTCACGATCATCAACGACGCGTACAACGCCAGCCCCGACTCGATGCTGGCCGGGTTGAAGACCCTTGCGCAGATCTCCGGACCGGGCATCCGCCGCGTTGCGATTCTGGGTGAGATGAGTGAGCTCGGCGAATTCTCCCTCGAAGAGCATGACCGCATCGGTCGAACGATCGTGCGTCTGGGCATCGAGCGGATCTTCGTCGTGGGCGACGGAGCACTGGCTCTGCACCTCGCCGCCACCCAGGAGGGTTCGTGGGATGGCGAGTCGGTGTTCTTCGCAACGGCCGACGAGGCATACGCTGTGCTCGAAGCAGAATTGCGAAGCGGTGACGTCGTGCTCGTGAAATCGTCGAACTCCGCTGGCCTCCGCTTCTTGGGCGACCGGCTGGGGGAGCGTTTCGCATGATCACCCTCATCGCCGCCGGCGGACTGTCGATGGCCTTCTCCCTCTTCATGACCCCGGTCTTCATCAGGCTCTTCAAGAAACTCGCCTGGGGCCAGTACATCAACATCGACGGCCCGAGCTCCCACCAGGTGAAACGTGGCACTCCGACCATGGGTGGCATCGTCATCATTCTCGCCACGCTCTTCGGCTATTTCGTGGCGCTCCTCATCACCCAGAACCCTCCGTCGACCTCCGTACTGCTCGTGTTGTTCCTGATGGTCGGCCTCGGCGTGGTCGGTTTCATCGATGACTTCATCAAGACACACAAGAAGCGCAGCCTCGGGCTCGGCCCGACGGCGAAGATCATCGGGCAGATCGTGGTCGGTGGGGCATTCGCCCTGCTTGCGATCAGTTTTCCGGATGCCCGGGGCAACACTGCCGCATCGACGCACATCTCCGTGGTACGCGACCTCGACTTCGACTTCCTCTCCTGGGGCCTGATCATCGGCCTTTTCGCGTTCGTCGTATGGATCGTGCTGATGGTGATCGCCACGTCGAATGCAGTGAACCTCACCGACGGGCTCGACGGACTCGCACCGGGCTCGGCCATCCTGGCGATCGGCTCGTTCATCATCATCGGGTTCTGGCAGGCCAACCAGTCGTGCTCGAGCCTCACCCTCGACCCCGACGTGCAGTTCAAGTGCTACAACGTCAGCCAGCCCCTCGACCTCGCGGTCATCGCAGCGGCGATCGCGGGGGCGCTGATCGGGTTCCTCTGGTGGAACACCAATCCCGCCAAGATCTTTCTCGGTGACACCGGCTCCCTCGCGATCGGCGGCGCGCTGGCCGCACTGGCGATCGAGAGCCGTACTGAGCTTCTCCTGGTTCTGATCGGTGGCATCTTCGTCATCGTGGCAGGGCAGGTCGTCATCCAGCTCACCTACTTCCGCCTCACCGGCGGCAAGCGCATCTGGCGGGCGAGCCCGCTGCACCATCACTTCGAAGTCAAGGGCTGGGCTGAAGTGACGATCGTCGTTCGCTTCTGGATCATCGCGGGCCTCTGCGTTGCGGCTGGTGTGGGCGCCTTCTACCTCGAATGGATCCTGCAGACGTGACCGACCGGCTCGACACACTGACCAGCTGGCACTCCGACTGGGCGGGGCTCCGGGTCGGCGTGCTCGGGCTCGGCAAGACGGGCTTCTCGGTCGCCGACACCCTGGCCGAACTGGGTGCACGCGTGCTTGTCGTCGCCCAGCGGGCGGCCGAATCTCAGATCCAGCTCGTCGACGTGATCGGCGCATCCCTGGTGCTCGACGAGAGACTCGACGGCCCGCCCGAAGCGCTGGTGGAGCTCGACCCCGAGGTGCTCGTGGTGTCGCCGGGGTTCCACCCCGATCATCCGGTGCTCGCCTGGGCCGAAAGCCGGGGCGTCGCCATCTGGGGTGACGTCGAACTGGCCTGGCGCCTGCGTGACAAGGTCGGCACGCCGGCCGAATGGATCGCCATCACAGGCACGAACGGCAAGACGACCACTACGCAACTCACGGCGACCATGCTCGTCGAGGGCGGTCTGCGCGCGGCGCCCTGTGGCAACATCGGCATTCCGATTCTCGACGCGATCCGCGACCCGCAGGGCTTCGATGTGCTGGTCGTCGAGTTGTCGAGCTATCAGTTGCACTCGACCTCGAGCATGTCGCCGTACGCCTCGGTCTGTCTCAACGTGGCCGAAGACCACCTCGACTGGCATGGTTCGATGCAGGCCTACGTAGAGGCAAAGGCGCGCGTCTACACGAACACCAGGGTCGCCTGCGTCTACAACCGATCGGATGCCCGGACCCTCGCCATGGTCGAGAACGCCGAAGTCGTCGAGGGCTGCCGCGCCATCGGTTTCGGCCTCGGGGTGCCGGGGCTGAGCGACTTCGGCGTGGTCGACGGCATTCTGTGTGACCGTGCCTTCACCGACGACAGGCGTATCTCTGCCCTCGAGATCACGACGGTTGCTGACCTCGCCGCACACGGGCTGGCCGCGCCGCACATGGTGGCGAACGTGCTCGCCGCCGCCGCTCTCGCACGCAGCTTCGGCGTGTCGATCGAGGCGGTCAGGCGCGCGCTCTTCCGCTTCGAACTCGACCACCACCGCATCGAGACCGTGGCAACCGCCAACGGCGTCCAGTGGGTCAACGACTCCAAGGCGACGAACGCCCACGCCGCCGATGCGTCGCTCGGGGCGTTCGAGTCGGTCGTCTGGATCGCCGGCGGCTTGCTGAAGGGCGTCGATGTGGGGCCTCTCGTCGCGGCACGCTCCGGAAGGCTGCGTGCGGCGGTGCTCATCGGTGCAGATCGAACCGAGTTGCGGCTCGCATTCCAACGACACGCGCCCGGGGTACCCGTCTTCGAGGTCAGCGGCACCGAGACTGAAGACGACACAGGGATTGACGGCAGCACCAGGGTCGAAGTGGGCTCCGGGGCAGGCGACGGCACCAGTGCCGAATCAGTGATGTCGGCTGCAGTTCGACTGGCGGCTTCGGTGGCCGAGCCGGGCGACGTCGTGCTCCTGGCCCCGGCCGGTGCCTCGATGGACCAGTTCGTCGACTACAACGACAGAGGCGCCCAGTTTGCCAGGGCTGTGAACGACTATCTGGGAGGTGAGCGCAGCTGACAACCACGCTACGCCCGGCTCGCACGGCCCGCATCTCGGTGGGCCGGGCCTTTCAGGCGGAGTCGAGCAACTACTACCTGCTGCTCGGCACCACGCTCTTCCTCGTCATTCTCGGCCTCGTCATGGTTCTCTCGTCGTCGTCGGTCGACTCGTACACGGCCCGCCAGGGCTTCTTCGGCATCTTCTGGCGCCAGGGCCTGTTCGCGCTGATCGGTGTGCCCCTCATGCTGGTCATCTCGCGGCTGCCGATGCGCTTCTGGAAGCGGTGGGGCTGGCTCGCACTCGCCGGTGGCGCATTTCTGCAGCTGCTGGTGCTCTACACACCACTCGGAATCGAGGTCGGTGGCAACCTCAACTGGATCGGCATCGGCGGCTTCAACATGCAGCCCTCCGAGCTGATCAAGGTCGGGCTCGTCATCTGGCTCGGAGTCATTCTCGCCAAGAAGCAGCGGTACCTGAACCTCTGGGGTCACGTGGCCATCCCGATCATCCCGGTGGCTGGTGCCGCCGTTCTGCTCGTGCTGATGGGCGGCGACCTGGGAACGGTCATCATCATGGCCGGCCTCATTCTGGGTGCACTGTTCTTCGCCGGCATCAAGCTGCGGATGCTCGCGGTGCCGGTCATTCTCGGCGCCTTCGGCATCGTGGTCATCGCCTTCACCAGCGCGAGCCGGGTGTCGCGCATCTTCTCCTTTCTCGGCTCTGCCTGCACCGATACGTCGGGGGAGTGCTGGCAGTCGCTGCACGGAAAGTACGCCCTTGCCGCAGGGGGGTTCTTCGGGGTGGGTCTCGGCAACTCCAAGGCCAAATGGTCGTGGCTGCCGGCAGCAGACAATGACTTCATCTTCGCCATCATCGGTGAGGAGCTCGGCCTGATTGGCGCACTCGTCGTGATCGGGCTGTTCATCGCCCTGGCGATCGCGTTCCTTCGCATCGTGCGGTCAAGCCATGACATGTTCTCGCGGGTCGTCTCGGGCTCGGTGATGGTCTGGATCCTCAGCCAGGCGTTCATCAACATCGCCGTCGTGCTCGGCGTTCTGCCGGTGCTCGGTGTTCCGCTGCCGCTCATCTCGTCCGGTGGTTCTGCCCTCATCACCACCCTGATTGCCATCGGGGTCGTGTTGTCGATCGCGCGGGGGCAGACGACCCTGCCCACCGACGACGACCTGGCCGCGACAGGGCCGGCCTCGCCTGCGCGTAACCCTGTCGCTCGTCAGCAGGCACGCAGCCAGCCAGTGCCTCGTCAGCCAGCACGCAGCCAGCGAGCACAGCGGTGACGACGTACCTCCTGGCCGGGGGCGGAACTGCGGGGCACGTCAATCCCCTGCTCGCAACGGCCGATGAACTGCGCCGGCGCGAACCAGACGCCGAGATCATCGTCGTGGGCACCGCGACCGGGCTCGAGGCACGCCTGGTGCCAGCCAGGGGCTACGAACTCGTCGCGATTCCCAAACTGCCCTTTCCCCGTCGCCCGAACCGAGCCGCCGTCTCATTCGGCCCACGCCTTGCACGGGTGATCTCCGACCTGAAGACGCTGATGGTGAGCCGAGGCGTCGACGTGGTCATCGGGTACGGCGGGTACGCGGCCGCACCGGCGTACCTGGCCGCACGGCGCGCGAAGGTCCCGTTGGTCATCCATGAGGCGAATGCCAAGCCGGGGCTCGCCAATCGGCTCGGCGCCCGATTCACCCCGTTCGTCGGTGTCGCATTCCGGAACACTCCGCTGCCCCACTCGCGATTCGTGGGAATGCCCCTCCGAGCAGAGATCGAGAACCTCGACCGCGATTCAGCGCGTGCAGAGGCGAGGGAATTCTTCGGGTTGAGCGATGACCGGCCGACGCTTCTGGTCACGGGTGGTTCACTCGGCGCAGAACAGATCAATGCCACGATCTTTGCTTCGGTGCCGGCGATTCTCGGTGCCGGGTACCAGATCGTGCACATCGTCGGCGACCGCTCCAGCCTGGTCGACCCGGAGACCGAGGGCTATCACCTCCTGCACTACTGCGATCGCATGGAACTCGCCCTCGCCGCGGCGGATTTCGCCGTCTCCCGGGCAGGGGCCGCCACGGTTTCGGAGCTCGCCGCGCTCGGGATTGCGTCAGCCCTCGTGCCCTACGCCGTCGGCAACGGCGAGCAGCGCTTCAATGCTGAGGACATCGTCGCCTCCGGCGGCGCGATTCTCGTGGCCGACGCCGAATTCGTTCCTGAGTGGGTGGCGTCGACCCTGCTGCCCCTGTTGGCCGACACCTCTCGCATCACCCAGATGGCATCGTCGGCCGCCGGCACGGGAGTGCGCGACGGTTCTGCACGGATGGCCGACCTCATCAACCTCGCTGTACGGCCCTCCTCGGCGGGGCCGGCATGACCCAGCGAAGCCGTCATGACCCAGAGAGTCCGTCAGGCCCCAGTGGTACCGGTATGACCCAGCGAAACCGGCGTAACGTGGATCCCTGCTGTTCGAACCGAATCGCCCGACAGAAAGTATCGATCCTGTGATCAAACCCGACCTGACCCTCCCGATTCCGGCCGATGTCGGTGCCGTTCACTTCGTGGGGATCGGCGGCGCCGGCATGAGCGGCATAGCAAGGCTGTTCCTTGCGGCCGGTGTCACAGTGACCGGCTCGGATCGCACCGATTCGAAGACGGCACAGAAGCTCCGCGACCTCGGTGCCACGGTCTACGTCGGCCACGATGCGGCGAACGTCGGCACGGCAGACACCCTCGTCGTCACGAGCGCGCTCTGGCCCGACAACCCTGAGTACCTGCGTGCCCAGCAGCAGGGACTGCCGGTGCTGCACCGCTCGCAGGCCCTGGCGTGGCTGGTCAATCGTCGTCGGCTCGTCTCAGTTGCAGGGGCGCATGGCAAGACCACGTCGACCGGCATGATCGTCACCGGGCTGATCGGCCTCGGTGCTGACCCGAGCTTCGTCAACGGCGGTGTCATCTCGTCGCTCGGCACCAGTTCTGCCTGGGGCGAGGGTGAGCTCTTCGTTCTCGAAGCCGACGAGTCGGACGGGTCGTTCCTGCTGTATGACACGGCCGTCGCCCTCATCACGAACGTCGACCCCGACCATCTCGACCACTACGGCTCCACCGAGGCCGTCGAAGACGCCTTCGTCACCTTCGCAGACAACGCCAGCGAGCTTGTCGTCATCTCCGCGGACGACGCCGGCGCACTGCGCGTCGGGTCGAGACTCTCGGCTGGGCATGTGCTGACCTTCGGCTTCGCTGATCACGCTGACGTGAGGGTGCACTCGGTCGGGTCGACCGGCCCCGTGTCGTTCGAGCTCGATTATCTGGGTGAACGGTATTCGGGCCAGCTGAAGGTGCCGGGCATCCACAATGCCGTCAACGCCGCAGGCGCGTTCGCCGTGCTCGTGGGCCTCGGCTTCGACCCGACGCAGAGCCTCGAGGCCATCGGGGCCTTCGACGGCACCGGCAGGCGGTTCGAACTGCATGAGACCATCGGCGGCGTCAGCGTCTACGACGACTACGCCCACCACCCGACCGAAGTGGATGCTGCACTCAGCGCCGCCCGAACGGTCGTCGGTGCCGGTCGCATCATCGCGGTGCACCAGCCCCACCTCTACAGTCGTACCCAGCTGCTCGCGGGTGACTTCGCCGAGACACTCGAACGCACGGCCGACTTCACGGTTGTTCTCGACGTGTGCGGCGCGCGGGAGGATCCGGTGGAGGGCGTGACCGGTGCCCTCGTCTCCGAGCGGTTCGTCGATCACGACAAGGTCGCATTCATCTCCGACTGGCAGCAGGCCGCCGACTTCACGGCGTCGATCGCGCGCCCGGGTGACTTTGTCATCACGCTGGGCTGCGGCGACGTCAATCTGCTGGTTCCCCAGCTGCTCAACTCACTGAGGGCGGTCGAAAGCCGGTGAAACGGCCCCCCGCCATCCCGGTGCCGCCGCCCGAATCGGCGGTGCCCACTCGCGTGACGGGCAAGCGCCCGGCCGGAATTGCTGCACCCGTGCGGCCGATCGCTGAGCAGAAACCTCTGCAGAAACCTGTGCCGGGAGCTGTGCCCAATCGGGAGCAGAAATCCTTGGCGGATGCTCTCCAGGGTGCTGCACGTGACCCCGGACTCGATGCTGCTTCAACGTCTGCGCCGAAACCCGTGCCGACGTCTGCACCCAGGTCCGCGCCGACTCCACCGTTGAACGCCCAGCGTGCCCAGCGCGCCGCAGAAGCGGAAGCGAGAGCCGCAGAGGCCAGGGCAGAGAAGGACATGCGCGCGGCCGAACGGCAGCGCCGGCACTACGAACGCTCAGAAGCCCGGCGATTCACCGAGCGCAGCCGCCGGCGCCGCCTGGGCTGGCTCGTCTCGCTCGGTGTCGTCGTGGCGCTCGTTCTCGTTGTGGTGTTCACGGCATATTCGCCGATGTTCGCGGTGCGCACGGTCGCCATCGAAGGCACATCGCGGGTCGATGCGGCAGCGGTTCAGACGGCTCTCTCTGCTCAGCTCGGCAAACCGCTCGCCCTCGTGGACTATGGCGCGATCGAGGCCGACCTCTCAGCGTTCCCGTTGATCCAGAGCTATTCGACGGAGTCGCAGCTGCCCAACACGCTTGTCGTGCACATCGTCGAGCGCTCACCGGTCGGCCAGATCGCCAGTGGCACCGGCTTCGACCTGGTCGATCCGGCAGGCGTCACCGTTCAGCACACCGAGCAGCAGACGGCGGGCTTCCCTGTCATCGACCTGGCCGGAGGACAGCTGGGGGGACCCGGCTTTCTCGCATCGACGACGGTGCTTCGCACTCTGCCCGCAGAACTGCTCGCGAAGGTTGGCTCGGTCAGCGCCGCGACTCCCGACTCCGTCACCCTGGTGCTGAATGGCGGGGCGCAGAAGGTCATCTGGGGCAGCGCAGAGAGCTCCTCGCTCAAGGCGCTCGTGCTCGACAAACTCATCGGCACCCAGAATCCCGACTCCCGGCTGACCTACGACGTCTCGAGCCCCGAGAGTCCTGTCATCACCTGAATCGCGACACGCGGTGTGTCGTCATCGGCGGCACTCCCATTCGCACGTAAGTTCATCTCAGGAAATACATACTCAGCAGAACATTAACCCTCAACCTGAGGTTTAAACCTTTTGAGAAGATGAAGGGCTTACCGGAGGCCGGACGTGACATCAAACCAGAACTACCTCGCCGTAATCAAAGTCGTCGGCATCGGTGGCGGCGGCGTCAACGCCGTCAACCGGATGATCGAACTCGGTCTTCGCGGAGTCGAATTCATCGCCATCAACACAGATGCCCAGGCGCTGCTCATGAGCGACGCCGACGTGAAGCTGGACGTCGGTCGTGAACTCACCAGGGGCCTCGGCGCCGGGGCAGACCCTGAAGTCGGTCGCCGCGCCGCAGAAGACCACGCAGAAGAGATCGAAGAGGCCCTCGCCGGGGCAGACATGGTGTTCGTCACCGCGGGCGAGGGTGGCGGCACCGGTACGGGTGGCGCACCCGTCGTCGCACGCATCGCCAAGTCGATCGGCGCCCTCACCATCGGTGTCGTCACCAAGCCGTTCGGCTTCGAGGGCAAGCGGCGCATGTCGCAGGCCGAAGACGGCGTGGCGATCCTGAAGAACGAGGTCGACACCCTCATCGTCGTGCCGAACGACCGCCTGCTGGAGATCAGTGACCGCGGTATCAGCATGCTCGAGGCGTTCTCGACCGCTGACCAGGTGCTGCTCGCCGGTGTGCAGGGCATCACCGACCTCATCACGACCCCAGGGCTCATCAACCTCGACTTCGCCGACGTGAAGAGCGTCATGCAGGGTGCCGGTTCGGCCCTCATGGGCATCGGCTCTGCCCGTGGTGCCGACCGGGCGATCAAGGCTGCAGAA
Organism: Subtercola sp. PAMC28395; assembly: GCF_018889995.1. NCBI lineage: Bacteria > Bacillati > Actinomycetota > Actinomycetes > Micrococcales > Microbacteriaceae > Subtercola > Subtercola sp. PAMC28395. Next base: position 2,283,869 of record NZ_CP076547.1, read on the forward strand.
CTCGCCGTCGCTTCGCCCCTGCTCGAGGCGAGCATCGAGGGTGCGCACGGCGTGCTGCTTTCGATCCAGGGCGGATCGAACCTCGGTATCTTCGAGATCAACGATGCCGCCAAGCTGGTGCAAGATGCGGTGCACCCCGAGGCCAACATCATCTTCGGTGCCGTCATCGACGACACCCTGGGCGACGAGGTGCGGGTCACCGTCATCGCTGCCGGGTTCGACAGCGGCGATGCTACTTCTGCTGCTGAGGCCAAGCGCGCACTCACCGTGCCCAATGACGCGAGCGACCTCTTCGCCCGTGCCGGTTCGGCACCCCTGCGCCGTGACCGAGTCGACGAGCCTGCTGCCGCGTCGTGGAAGCAGAACACCGAGCACAGCCTGACCGGCACCGTCGCGCTCGACCCGGCATCAGACGATGATGACCTCGATCTCGACGTACCCGACTTTCTGAAGTAACCCGATTGACCACGATCCAACGCGAAGGCGAGACTGACCTTGCTGGTCGTCTCGCCTTCGTGCGTGCGGGCATTGCAGAGGCGGCCGCGGCCAACTCGAGGCCGCTCGACGAGATCACACTCATCGTGGTGACGAAGTTCCACCCCGCAGGTCTCGTCAGAGAGCTGATGGACCTCGGTGTCACGGACTTCGGTGAGAGCCGACACCAGGAGGCGAGGGAGAAGGTCGCCGAACTGGCAGGCACGCCGGCTGCCTGGCACTTCATCGGGCAGCTCCAGGGCAAGAAGGCCAAACAGGTCGCAGCGTACGCCTCGGTCATCCACTCCCTCGACCGTCCCTCGCTGGCCGACCTCCTCTCGGCCGCCGACGTCAGGCCGACTGCCGGACCCACCGACGTCTTCCTCCAGGTCAACCTCACCGACGACACTGGCCGCGGCGGAGTCGTTCCCGGCGGTGCCCGCGAGCTGGCAGAGTATGTCGAAGCCCTGCCTGGTCTCCGGCTCCGCGGGGTGATGGGCGTTGCGCCCCTGGGTGAAGAGCCGCGTTTCGCCTTCGAGCGGCTGCGCGCCGTTTCAGAGTTGGTCACGCAGAGTGTTCCCCGGGCATCCGCCATCTCTGCCGGAATGTCGCACGACTATTCCGAAGCCATCGCTGAAGGCGCGACACACCTTCGAATTGGTTCTGCAATCACCGGAATCAGAGCCGTGGCCGGTTAATCTTCTAGCAGGCAACCGCACGACAATCCCGGAGGATTCGAAATGGCCAATCCACTACGCAAGACGATGGTCTATCTTGGGCTCGCAGACGAAGAGCTCGAATACGAAGACTCCGCAGCCCAACCGGTGGCGCATGTCGCACACCCGCAGGCCTCCTCCCCTGTGCCTTCAGCAGCCAGCGCCGCTGCGCACAGCACGGGCAACAACGGCAACCGGGCACCGGTTACCCCCCTCCGTCGAAACTCCGCGGGGTCCAACTCCGCGCAGAAGAATGTGGTGCCTCTCGAAATGAATGAAATCCTCACTGTTCACCCGAAGCAGTACAAAGACGCGCAGGTCATTGCCGAGAGTTTCCGCGAGGGCATTCCCGTCATCATCAACCTCTCCCAGATGACCGATGCCGACGCTCGTCGTCTGATCGACTTCGCCGGTGGTCTCTCTCAGGGCCTCTACGGCAAGATCGAACGCGTCACGAGCAAGGTGTTCCTGCTCTCCCCGTCGCACGTTTCGGTGTCGGGTGAGGCCGTTACTGAGACACGTGCAGAATCGTCGTTCTTCGTCCAGTCATAATTGACGGGTGTCCTTCGTCGCCATTCTTGCCACCATCGCGTATTTCGCGCTGCTCCTGTACTTCTTCGTCATGTGGGGCCGGTTCATTCTTGACCTCGTGAGGAGCTTCCAGCGCTCGTGGCGGCCGCAGGGTGCTGTCCTCGTGCTCGCCGAAGTCGCGTACACGGTCACTGATCCGCCGATCAAGTTTTTCCGGCGCGTCATCCCTCCATTGCGGGTGGGGCCCGTCGCCTTCGACTTCGGCTGGAGCATCGTGATGTTGCTCGTGGTCATTCTGCTTTCGATCACGAGCTACGTCCGCTTGATTGCGTGACCCATGTATCGTAGTTTGTGAAACGCCGAACGTTTCCTCGACGGTCTTTAAGATTCCAGACAGTCCAACAAGTACAGTCCAATTAGTTCAAAGGTGGAAGAACATGCCGTTAACTCCAGAAGAAGTTGTTAACAAGCGCTTCTCGCAAACCCAGTTCCGTGCGGGCTACGACCAGGATGAGGTCGATGACTTCCTCGATGAGGTCGTGGTAGAACTTCGCCGTCTGATTTCCGAGAACGAAGAACTTCGTGCAGGCATTGTGCCGGCCGCGGCATCTGAGAGCAGCGCCGAGGCTGCAGAAGAGACCGCAGCTCCCGCTGTTGCCGACGAGACTGCCGTCGTCGAGGTCGTCGACGAGACGCCTGCCCCGGTCGCCGCGGCTCCGCTTGCAGAGACAGACGATGCTTCAAGCACGACGAGCCTTCTGCAGCTTGCCCGTCGCCTGCACGACGAGCACGTCAAGGAGGGCCAAGACAAGCGCGCCGCTCTCATCGAAGAGGGCCAGGCCACGGCCGCCCGACTCGTAGCCGAGGCAGAGACTAAGCAGCGCACCGAACTCGCCAAGCTCAACCAGGAGAAGGCGGGCATCGAGCACCGCATCGATGAGCTGCGCTCCTTCGAGAAGGAATATCGCCAGAAGCTCCGCAGCTACATCGAGGGCCAGCTCCACGACCTCGATTCCAGCAACTCCGACAGTTCAGAGGGTGCTTCGGCCACCTCGGGCGCCTCGAGTTTTGGAGCCTAGCGAAGAGACGGCGAACGCCAGTTCAGATTCACGTCACGTAAGAAGGGTCAGCCCCCGGGCGCTGGCCCTTCTTGTGATTGTGGCGCTGGGTGTTCTCGCTGTAGACCAGATTGCGAAGTATCTGGTCGTCACCCATCTGCCTCTCAACCAGTTCGTGCCGGTTCTCGGTGACCTGGTGCAGTTCTTCTATGTCACGAATTCCGGCGCTGCGTTCTCCATCGGCAGCGCCTATACCTGGATCTTCTCGGTTCTCGCCGTGGCCGTGCTGGTGTTCATCGTCTGGTTTGCGCGTCGGATCCGCTCTGTCGGCTGGGCGGTCGTTTTCGGGCTGTTGCTCGGTGGTGTACTCGGCAATCTCACTGACAGGCTGTTCCGGGAGCCGGGTTTCGGAATCGGCCACGTGGTCGACTTCGTCAAGATCCCCCTCCTGCCGGCGATCTTCAACCTGGCCGACGTGGCGATCTGCGCCGCCATGGTGCTCTTCCTGATTCAGACAATCCGGGGGATCGGGCTCGACGGTCGTAAGACCGTACGCGAAACCGATCCCGCGCCAGAATCGGCGGCTGAGCCGTTCGTCATTTCTCCCAGCGACAAATCCGACACGACCGAAGCCGACACGACGGGGCGCGACTAGTCGTGGAGTCACGCCAACTGCCGGTGCCTGATGGCCTCGACGGCATGCGGGTGGATGCCGGTCTCGCCCGACTTCTGGGATTCTCTCGCAGCTTCGCCGCAGAGGTCGCCGACGCCGGGGGAGTGAGTGTCGACGGGCGTGTGCTCGGCAAATCCGACAAACTCCGGTCAGACAGCTGGCTCGAAGTCAGCTGGGCGCCCCGGGAAGAGGTGCGCATCATCCCGACGCCGGTCGAGAACCTCACCGTCATCTACGACGACGACGACATCGTAGTGATCGACAAGCCCGTCGGGGTGGCGGCGCACCCCTCCGTGGGCTGGACCGGCCCGACCGTTCTCGGCGCCCTGGCCGCTGCGGGCTTTCGAATCTCCACGTCGGGTGCGGCCGAGCGTGCCGGCATCGTGCATCGACTCGATGCGGGCACCAGCGGCCTGATGGTTGTCGCCAAGAGCGAAGACGCCTACACCTGGTTGAAGCGACTGTTCCACGATCGAGAGGTAGACAAGATCTACCATGCGGTCGTCCAGGGTCACCCGGACCCTCTGGCCGGCACGATCGACGCACCGATCGGCCGCCACCCGAGATCCGACTGGAAGTTCGCGGTCGTCGCCTCGGGTAAACCGTCGGTGACGCACTACGAGACGATCGAGGCGTTCCCGAGCGCATCGCTGCTCGAGATCCACCTGGAGACGGGCCGAACGCACCAGATCCGTGTGCACATGGCGGCCCAGCGTCACCCGTGCGTCGGCGATGCGATGTATGGCGCCGACCCCACCATTTCGGCCCGGCTGGGGCTCGAAAGGCAGTGGTTGCACGCCCTGAAGCTCGGTTTCGAGCATCCATCGTCGCGGGAGTACGTGTCGTTCGAATCGACCTACCCGGCAGACCTGCAACACGCGCTGGATGTACTCCGGGCCGACTGAGTCTCGCTGCCGGAGGGTAAACTGAATCCCTCGACCTCGACAGCTAGCCGGAGAATCTGTGCCCCCCCAGAGCGATTCATTTGTTCATCTTCACGTGCACAGTGAATACTCCATGCTCGATGGTGCCGCACGGGTGAAACCCCTGATCGAAGCGGCAGTCGAGCAGGGAATGCCCGCTGTCGCGGTCACCGACCACGGCAATGTCTTCGGTGCGTTCGACTTCTGGAAGACGGCGACCGAGGCCGGTATCAAGCCCATCATCGGTACCGAGGCCTACATCACGCCCGGCACGGCCCGGGGCGACAAGACCCGGGTGAAGTGGGGCGGCCCGAACTCGGGGCGCGACGACGTGTCGGGCTCCGGCGCGTACACCCACATGACCCTCCTGAGCGAGAACACGGCCGGCATGCACAACCTGTTCCGGTTGTCGTCACGCGCGTCGCTCGAGGGCTACTACTTCAAGCCGCGGATGGATCGCGAACTGCTCTCCGAGTACTCCAACGGCCTGATCGCTACGACCGGATGCCCGTCTGGCGAAGTGCAGACGAGGCTGCGTCTCGGGCAGTACGACGAGGCCGTCAAGGCGGCCGCCGACTTTCGCGACATCTTCGGGGCCGAGAACTACTTCTGCGAGATCATGGACCACGGGCTCGGCATCGAGCGACAGATCATGAGCGACCTGCTGCGGCTCGCGGGAGACCTCGACCTGCCCCTGGTGGCGACGAACGACCTGCACTACACGCACGCCCACGACGCCACGAGCCACGCGGCGCTGCTCTGCGTGCAGTCGGGCTCCACCCTGAGCGACCCGAACCGGTTCAAGTTCGATGCCGACGAGTTCTACCTGAAGAGTGCCGCAGAGATGCGCCAGATCTTCCGTGATCACCCCGACGCGTGCGACAACACCCTGCTCATCGCCGAGCGGTGCGAGGTGGCCTTCAACACCGCGGCGAACTACATGCCCCGGTACCCAGTGCCAGCAGGCGAGACCGAAGACACCTGGTTCATCAAGGAGGTCGAGAAGGGCCTCGTCGAGCGGTACCCGAACGGTATCTCACCCGAGGTGAGGGCTCGTGCCGACTACGAGGTCGGCGTCATCGTGCAGATGGGCTTTCCCGGGTACTTCCTCGTGGTCGCCGACTTCATCAACTGGTCCAAGAACAACGGCATCCGCGTGGGCCCGGGCCGCGGCTCGGGTGCCGGATCGATGGCTGCCTACGCCATGCGCATCACCGACCTCGACCCGCTGCGTCACGGGCTCATCTTCGAGAGATTCCTCAACCCCGACCGCGTGTCTATGCCCGACTTCGACGTCGACTTCGACGACCGGCGCCGCGGTGAGGTCATCCGCTACGTCACCGAGAAGTACGGCGACGAGCGCGTGGCGCAGATCGTCACCTATGGCACGATCAAGGCCAAACAGGCACTCAAAGACAGCTCGCGCGTTCTCGGGTTCCCCTACGGCATGGGCGAGAAGCTCACCAAGGCCATGCCGCCGCCCATCATGGGCAAAGACATTCCGCTCTCGGGAATCTTCGACCGCGATCATCCACGCTTCAAAGAGGCGGCCGATGTGCGGGCTGTCATCGAGGCCGACCCAGAGGCGCGCACGGTCTTCGAGACAGCCGTCGGCATCGAGAACCTCAAGCGCCAGTGGGGCGTTCATGCGGCCGGCGTGATCATGTCGAGCGACCCCCTGATCGACATCATCCCGATCATGAAGCGCGAACAGGACGGCCAGATCGTCACGCAGTTCGACTACCCGGCCTGCGAGTCGCTCGGGTTGATCAAGATGGACTTCCTCGGGCTTCGAAACCTCACGATCATCGACGACGCGCTCGACAACATCGAGTCGAACCGCGGGTTCCGGCCCGTGCTCGAAGAGCTCGAGCTCGACGACGTGGCGGCATACGAGCTGCTGGCCAGGGGAGACACCCTCGGTGTCTTCCAGCTCGACGGTGGGCCGATGCGGTCGTTGCTGCGCCTCATGAAGCCCGACAACTTCGAAGACATCTCCGCCATTCTGGCGCTCTACCGCCCCGGGCCGATGGGTGCCGACTCGCACACGAACTACGCGCTGCGCAAGAACGGACTGCAGCAGGTCACCCCGATCCATCCGGAGCTCGAGGAACCCCTGCTCGAAGTGCTCGGCACAACCTACGGCCTGATCGTGTACCAGGAGCAGGTGATGTCGATCGCACAGAAGCTCGGAGGGTTCACCCTTGCCCAGGCCGACCTCCTGCGCCGGGCCATGGGCAAGAAGAAGAAATCAGAGCTCGACAAGCAGTACGAGGGTTTCTCCGCCGGCATGCACGCCAACGGCTATTCCGAAGCCGCCGTCAAGACGCTCTGGGACATCCTGTTGCCGTTCTCCGACTACGCCTTCAACAAGGCGCACTCGGCCGCGTACGGGGTCATCTCGTACTGGACGGCGTACCTCAAGGCCCACTATCCGGCCGAGTACATGGCAGCGCTGCTCACCAGTGTCGGCGACTCGAAAGACAAGTCGGCGATCTACCTCAACGAATGCCGTCGCATGAACATCACGGTGCTGCCGCCCGACGTCAATGAGTCGATCGGCTTCTTCGCGGCCGTCGGCGAAGACATCCGTTTCGGCATGGGTGCCGTGCGAAATGTCGGCGCGAACGTCGTCGAAGGCGTCAAGCAGGCCAGGGAGTCCAAGGGGCGGTTCACCTCGTTCCACGACTTCCTCCAGAAGATCCCGCTTTCCGCCGCGAACAAGCGCACCATCGAGTCGCTCATCAAAGCCGGAGCGTTCGACTCCCTCGGTGACACCCGCAGGGCGCTCGTCGAGATCCATGAGGGTGCAGTCGAAGCGGCCGTGAGCGAAAAGCGCGCTGAGGCGAACGGCCAGGTCGGTTTCGACTTCGACTCGCTGTGGGATGCCCCGCAGGACAACCGGCAGGTTCCCGACAGGCCGGAGTGGTCGAAGAGAGACAAACTCGCGTTCGAGCGCGACATGCTCGGGCTCTATGTCTCCGATCATCCCCTCGCCGGCCTCGAGATTCCGCTCGCCAAGCACGCCTCTGTGACGATCAGTGAGCTCCTGATGAGCGAGCAGGTGACAGACGGCGACACTGTCACCGTGGCTGGCCTGATCACGAACGTGCAGCACCGGGTCGCGCGCAACTCCGGCAACCAGTACGGCTCTGTCGTGATCGAGGACTTCGGCGGGGAGATCACCGCCATGTTCATGGGCAAGGCGTACCAGGAGTTCGCCCCCGCCCTCACGAACGACGCCATCGTGGTCGTGCGGGGCCGCGTGAGCATGCGCGACGACGGCATGAACCTGCACGCGTTCAACGTCTTCAGCCCCGACCTCGGGCAGGCAGACGGCGGCGGGCCGATAGAGATTTCGATGGCCGAGGCCCGGGCCACCACTGAGACGGTGCAGGCGCTCAACGACGTGCTGATCCGCCACTCCGGCGACAACGAAGTTCGTCTCAAGCTCATCAAGGGCCAGACGGCACGCGTGTTCGAGATCCCGTTCCGGGTGCGTGTGACGGCCGATCTCTATGGCGAACTGAAGTCCCTGCTCGGCCCCTCCTGCCTCACCTGAGCACCGGGGGGTTTCGATACGCACCACTGCGTGGGGCGACTCAACCGGCGAGCGTAGAATTGGGACGCCATGATCCAGACGATTGACTTGCGGGGACTGACCCCGAGCCGTGCCGAATTCCTCGACCTCGTTCCGCGGGCGGTGACAGATGTCTCCGTCGCCCAGGGGGCCGCGGAGGCGCTCATCGACGATGTGCGCGAGCGTGGAGCCGAGGCCCTGCGTGCGCAGGCTGTGCGGTTCGACGGGGCAGAGGCCGCGAGCATCCGGGTGCCGCAGAGCGATATCGACGATGCCGTTGCCACTCTCGATGCCGACGTTCGGGTTGCCCTCGAAGAAGCGATTGATCGTGTTCGTTCTGCGACCGCAGCTCAGATCCCGCCAGCCCAGAGTACTGTCCTGGGCGACGGCGCTGTGGTCGAGCAGCGCTGGCAGCCGGTCGACCGGGTCGGACTGTACGTGCCGGGCGGCAAGGCCGTCTACCCGTCGAGCGTGGTCATGAACGTCGTACCTGCGCAGGCCGCGGGCGTGGAATCGATTGCGCTCGCCTCCCCGCCCCAGGTGGAGTTCGGCGGTCGTGTACACCCCACGATTCTCGGCGCTGCCGGGCTGCTGGGCATCACGGAGGTCTACGCGATGGGTGGGGCAGGCGCAATCGGCGCACTGGCCTACGGTGTCTCCGACATCGGGCTCGAACCTGTGCAGATCATCACGGGGCCGGGAAACGTCTACGTTGCCGCAGCCAAGAGACTGGTTCGCGGGCGCACAGGGATCGACTCCGAAGCCGGACCGACCGAGATTCTCATCATTGCCGACGAGACGGCGAACGCGAGATACGTTGCAGCAGACCTGGTCAGCCAGGCCGAGCACGACGAACTGGCCGCCGCGGTGCTGGTGACGAATTCGCCGGCGTTCGCCGATGAGGTTCGACTTGAACTTGAAGGTTGCGCGAACTCGACGCTGCACTCGGAGCGAGTACTGATCGCCCTGCGTGGGCAGCAGTCGGCGATCGTGCTGGTGGACGACCTGGCTGCGGCCGCCCGCTTCAGCGACGCCTACGGGCCCGAACACCTGGAGATCCAGGTTGCGGATTCCGATGCCGTGCTGGCGGGCATCCACTCGGCCGGTGCCATTTTCATCGGTGCCTACGCGCCAGTGAGCCTCGGGGATTACCTCGCAGGGTCGAACCACGTGCTGCCGACGGGCGGGCAATCTCGTTTCTCGTCAGGACTCGGGGCCTACACGTTCCTGAAGCCCCAGCAGGTCATCCGGTACGACCGGGATGCGCTCGAGGCTGTGAGCCAGAACATCCACGCCCTGGCGACCTCAGAGAACCTGCCGGCACACGCCGAGGCTGTCGCTGCCCGCTTTCCCCGCTAAACTGGGCCCACCATGTATTGCCCGTATTGCCGGTACCCCGATTCGCGCGTCGTCGATTCGCGTACCACCGACGACGGTGTGGCGATCAGGCGGCGACGGCAGTGCCCCGACTGCGGGCGGCGCTTCAGCACGACAGAGACGGCGAGTCTCAGCGTGATCAAGCGCAGCGGTGTCGTCGTGCCGTTCAGCCGCGAGAAGATCATGAACGGTGTGCGCAAGGCCTGCCAGGGTCGGCCCGTCACAGACTCCGACCTGGCCGTGCTGGCGCAACGGGTCGAAGAGGCCGTGCGTTCCACGGGTGCAGCCCAGGTCGAGGCGAACGACATCGGCCTCGCCATTCTGCAACCGCTCCGTGAGCTCGACGAGGTCGCCTACCTGCGGTTCGCGAGCGTCTACCAGGCATTCGATTCGCTCGAGGACTTCGAAGCCGCGATCACGCTGCTGCGCGTCGAACACTCGTCGGCTCCTGCCGCGCCGGCCGAGTAGAGCTGCCGTTTGGTGTACGCCTTCTTCTTTCGCCACGTCTTGTCGCGGCTCGACCCTGAACGCGCCCACCACCTGGCGTTCGACGTCATCAGGGCGATTCCCCGTTCGGGTTTCGCGTCGCTGGTTCGTCGTTACACAGCTCCGGATGCCTCGCTCGCTGTTCGCGCGCTCGGGCTCGAATTCGAATCTCCCTTCGGTGTTGCCGCCGGTTTCGACAAAGACGGCAGGGCGATCGTGGGCCTGGGCCTCCTGGGCTTCGGCCACGTCGAGGTCGGCACTCTGACGGCGAAAGCCCAGCCGGGCAATGAGAAACCCCGACTGTTCAGGCTGGTGCCCGACCGTGCCGTGATCAACCGCATGGGTTTCAACAACGGGGGAGCAGCATCCGCCGCCCTTCGCATCGCCCAGACGACCAGCGCTTCATGGCGACCGATCGTCGGGATCAATATCGGCAAGAGCCGGGTGGTCGACGTCGCCGACGCGATCGACGACTACCGGTCGAGCGCCAGGGCCCTCGCGCCCGTAGCCGACTATCTCGTCGTCAACGTGAGTTCACCCAACACGCCGGGGCTCAGAGGGCTGCAGGAGCTCGACAAGCTCGCACCCCTGCTTACCGCCGTGCGTGAAGAGGCCGGCCCGGTGCCGCTGCTGGTGAAGATCGCTCCCGACCTGAGTGACGACGAGGTGCGCCGCATCTCAGAGCTCGCTGTTTCGCTGGGGCTCGATGGGATCATCGCAACAAATACGACCATCTCGAGAGACGGGCTGAGGACCGACCCGTCGGTCGTCGATGCGGCAGGTGCCGGAGGGCTTTCCGGCCCGCCTGTTGCAGCGCGTTCGCTCGAAGTCCTGCGACTCGTGCGTGCAGTGGTTCCTGCGGAGATGTGCGTGATCTCGGTGGGCGGGGTGGAGACCGCGGCCGACGTCGCGGAGCGTCTCACCGCCGGAGCCACGCTCGTGCAGGGTTACACCGCGTTCCTGTATCGCGGCCCGTTCTGGGCTCGTGAGGTCAACCGTGGGCTCGCGCGAATCGGCCGGCGCCAGGACGCCCAGCGCTCACACTAGGGCCGGGCACAGCAGATCTGGGGCCCAGATAGCTCGGGATAGCAGAACTGGGCACAGCAGAACCAGGCAGAACAACAAGGCAGAGCGGAGCAGGGCGCGGTAAAGGCGGGCACAGGAGAACTGCGCCAACTGCAGCCGCTCAGCGAATTCAGCTGGGGAAGTGGCCGCGCTTGCCCTGGGGCTTCGGCAGGCGCATGGGGCGAAGCTGCAGGGCGCGCATCGCACCGTACCAGCGAAGGCCGCGCTCGAGGGTTCCGTACTTGGCTTTGAGCCGATTGTTGATCTTGGTGCCCATGATGTAGAGGTCGACGATGACAATGAGCACGAAGCCGTAGAGAACGAGCATGAGGTAGGTCTGGATGCTCTGGTTCGGCACAAGCGTGAGCAGAATGACGCCGAACATGACGGGGATGATGACCTCGCCGATGCTGAATCGCGCATCGACATACTCGCGTACGTAGCGGCGCTGGGGGCCCTTGTCGCGGGCCAGGAGGTATTTCTCCTCGCCGGCTGCCATGCCGATGCGGGCCCGTTCGCGAGCTGCCTGGGTCTGGGTCTTCGCTGAGCGTGCCGCCTCCTTGCGGTCGCTCGGAACGAGCGGACGCTTGCGTGCCGCCTCCTGCTCCTTGCGCGTGGGGGTCGCGTGACCCTTGGTGTTCGCCGCAGACTCGTCTGCGACTTCGATCACGTCGGCTGGTGTTTCTCGCTTGGCCACAGTTCAGTCCTTGAGCTCCGCGGGCTGAAAGAGACAACCTGCCCCTTAAGATTACCCGTATGAGCGAGCAACAGAGCACGTCAGACCGGAATTCTCAGGCGATGGAGCGACGCGAGGCGGGCATCCGTTCGGCTGTCGCGGCGGCGTTGCCGACGACAGTCGCCGACCTCACCGACCTCATACGCATACCTTCTGTCTCATGGGAGGCGTTCGACCCATCCCAGGTGCGCGCGAGTGCTGAAGCCGTCGCCGCCCTGTTCGACGGCACAGGCATGTTCGAGCGGGTGACGGTTTCGACTGCGGTGACGGAGTCTGGTGAGAGCGGGCAGCCGGCCGTTCTCGCAACCCGCGCGGCCCGCAACGGCAGACCGACGGTTCTGCTCTACGCCCACCACGACGTTCAGCCGCCCGGTGACGACGCCGATTGGGACTCGCCGCCATTCGAGCCGACCGTTCGCGGGGATCGACTGTACGGGCGCGGTTCCGCCGACGACAAAGCCGGTGTGCTCTCCCACGTCGCAGCGGTGCGCGCGCTGGCGGACGTCTACGGCGAGGAACTCGAACTCGGCCTGGTGGCCTTCATCGAGGGGGAGGAGGAGTTCGGTTCGCGCTCGTTCGCCAATTTTCTCGAGGCCAACCGTGAGGCACTCGCTGCCGACGTCATCATCGTCGCCGACTCCGACAACTGGAACGTCGACACCCCGGCCCTCACCGTGAGCCTTCGCGGCAACGTCACCTTCAAGCTCACGGTCTCCACGCTCGCGCACGCCTCGCACTCCGGCATGTTCGGTGGCGCGGCCCCCGATGCCATGCTCGCGATGGTGCGCCTGCTCGCCACTCTCCACGATGCAGACGGCAGTGTCGCGGTCGACGGGCTCACCTCATCGGGGCAGCCGACGCCTGACAGCTCCGAAGCCGGTTTCGCTCTCGATGCGGGCCTGCTCGATGGTGTGACCCCCATCGGGACCGGTCCGATTCTCGCCCGGCTCTGGGCCAAGCCCGCCATCACTGTGACGGGAATCGATGCTCCCAGCGTGGCCAACGCCTCGAACACCCTTCTGCCCAAGGTCTCCGTTCGGCTGAGTGCCCGCATCGCTCCCGGTCAGGATGCCCGTTCCGCACTGAGCGCGCTCGAAACACACCTCCGCACCCACGTGCCCTTCGGTGCCCACGTCGACATCAGCGATGTGGATACCGGCCAGCCCTTTCTGGTCGACACCACGGGGTGGGCCGTCGCCGAGGCGAAACAGGCGATGGCCGATGCCTGGGGAGTGCCAGCCGTCGAGACCGGTGTCGGTGGATCGATCCCGTTCATCGCCGATCTGGTCCGCGTCTTTCCCGACGCGCAGATCCTGGTGACGGGCGTCGAAGACCCTGACACCCGGGCACACAGTCCCAACGAATCCCTTCACCTGGGGGTCTTCCGGCGGGCGATCCTCACCGAGGCGCTGTTGCTGGCGCGACTTGCGGAGTCGCCGCTCAGCGAACGCGGGTGATCTGCCGGGCACCCGTCATCGTGTGAAGGGAACCACTTCGCTGCGATAGGTGAAGTCATCACACGCAGTGTGGCCAATGCGGGAATGAAAGCGGCTTCACTCAGGTTCTCGGTTTAGAATCTGACGTAGGTTTTCTGTTTGCGGTTCGTCTAGCCTTAAGGAGTTGCAATGAGCGACACAACTGTTCTCGCCCCGGCTGAGGTCATCGCCGCCCCCGCGCACAAAGTGGGTCTGACCGACCAGGCTGCTGCCAAGGTCAAGAGCCTGCTCGGCCAGGAGGGTCGCGACGACCTGCGCCTGCGTGTGGCTGTCCAGCCCGGCGGATGCTCGGGGCTGATCTACCAGCTCTACTTCGATGAGCGCCAGCTCGACGGCGACGGTGTCGTCGACTACGACGGCGTCGAGGTCATCGTCGACAAGATGAGCGTTCCGTACCTCGATGGCGCAACCATCGACTTCGAAGACACCATCCAGAAGCAGGGCTTCACGATCGACAACCCCAACGCAGGCGGCAGTTGCGCCTGTGGTGACTCGTTCCACTAAAAATTCTACCGAGGGTAGAAACCCTCTATCTTTGCTGATGAGGCCGCCAAAAGGCGGCCTCATCAGCATTTAAGGGTAGTTGCGGTTCAGGGGAGCCCGGCGTGGCACTCGCGTCGTGACACATCGATGGGGCGTTCGACGCAGTAGGCTGGGCAACGTCAAATACACTTGACACAAGATTTGCCAGCAGTACATCCGAAGGGTTACAGGTGCGCTCGAAACGACGTCTTAGATGGGTTGCCATCCCCGTCATGGTGACCATGGGTCTGGCGCTTGCCGGGTGCTCCCAGCAGCAGCTGAACGGCTTTCTCCCTGGAGACCCGGGCACCACCAACAACACGAGCGCGGTGACCGGCCTGTGGGTGACCTCGTGGATCGTGCTGCTCGCGGTGGGTATCGTCACCTGGGGTCTCACGATCTGGGCTGTCGTGGTGTTCCGTCGCCGTAAGGGCCAGACGGGTCTTCCGATCCAGCTGCGCTACAACATGCCGATCGAGATCTTCTACACGATCGTGCCGCTCATTCTGGTGCTCGGCTTCTTCGCCTTCACCGCGAAGGACCAGGCAGACATCGAGCAGCCGTACGCCAGCCCCGACCAGGTCATCTCGGTCTACGGCAAGCAGTGGGCATGGGACTTCAACTACGTCAACCAGAACGTCTTCAGTGCAGGCGTCCAGGCGAATACCGAGACGACCGATGCGAACAGCGCTCTCGTCGAAGCCAAGATCCCGACGCTCGTTCTTCCTGTCAACAAGAAGATCACCATCGAGCTGCACTCCCGCGACGTCATCCACTCCTTCTGGGTCATCGACTTTCTCTACAAGAAAGACATGATTCCAGGCAAGGTCAACTACATGTACGTCACTCCCGAGCGAATCGGCACCTTCGCCGGTAAGTGTGCCGAGTTGTGCGGTGAGTACCACTCGAACATGCTCTTCAACGTCAAGGTCGTCTCGCAGTCCGACTACGACGCCTACACGGCTTCACTCGCCGCACAGGGCAATGTCGGTCAACTCGGCGACGACTACAACCGCAACTCCAACATTCCCGGCGTCGTGTCGCCGATCGAGCCCGCAGGGGCAAGCGCACCATCACCAACAACGAGTTCGAAGTAGAAGGCGACGATGAGCACACTAACCGCCCCGAGAATGACTGTCGGAGCACAGCGAAAAGGCAACATCCTCGTCAAGTGGATCACCTCGACCGACCACAAGACGATCGGGTACATGTACCTGATCGAGTCGTTCATCTACTTCTGCCTCGGCGGCGTGATGGCTCTCGTCATCCGCGCCCAGCTCTTCGAGCCGGGTGAGCAGTTGCTGGCCACCAAAGACCAGTACAACCAGCTCTTTACCATGCACGGCACGATCATGCTGCTCATGTTCGCAACACCGCTCTTCGCCGGCTTTGCAAACGTGCTGATGCCGCTGCAGATCGGTGCACCCGACGTGGCGTTCCCGCGTCTGAACGCACTCGCCTTCTGGTTCTATTCCTTCGGCTCTGCCATCGTGGTCGCCGGGTTCCTCACCCCGCAGGGTGCTGCATCGTTCGGCTGGTTCGCCTATGCGCCATTGTCTAATACGACATTCACTCCCGGCGCCGGAGGTAATCTCTGGGTGTTCGGCCTTGTGCTGAGCGGGTTCGGTACCATTCTCGGAGCCGTGAACTTCATCACCACGATCATCACGATGCGTGCACCCGGCATGACCATGTTCCGCATGCCGATCTTCACGTGGAACACCCTGGTGACGTCGATCCTCGTGCTGATGGCATTCCCGCCCCTGGCTGCCGCGCTCTCCGGGCTCGGCGTGGACCGCGTGTTCGACGGGCACATCTTCGATGCGGCCAACGGCGGTGTGCTGCTCTGGCAGCACCTCTTCTGGTTCTTCGGGCATCCTGAGGTGTACATCATCGCCCTGCCGTTCTTCGGCATCATCTCCGAAGTGCTGCCTGTCTTCAGTCGCAAACCGATCTTCGGGTACAAGACTCTCGTCTACGCGACGATCTCGATTGCTGCGCTGTCTGTCACCGTGTGGGCGCACCACATGTATGTCACAGGTTCGGTTCTGCTGCCGTTCTTCTCGCTGATGACGATGCTCATCGCGGTGCCGACCGGTGTGAAGATCTTCAACTGGGTCGGCACCATGTGGCGCGGCTCGGTCACGTTCGAGACGCCCATGATGTGGGCAATCGGGTTCCTGATCACGTTCACGTTCGGTGGTCTGACCGGTGTGATCCTGGCATCGCCGCCACTCGACTTCCACGTCTCAGACAGCTATTTCGTGGTCGCCCACTTCCACTACGTGGTGTTCGGTACCGTCGTGTTCGCCATGTTCAGTGGCTTCTACTTCTGGTGGCCGAAGTGGACCGGGAAGATGCTGAACGAGAAGCTCGGCCAGTGGCACTTCTGGCTGTTGTTCATCGGCTTCCACACCACCTTCCTGATCCAGCACTGGCTCGGTGTGGTCGGTATGCCACGTCGCTACGCGACGTACGCGCCCGACGACGGTTTCACCTGGATGAACCAGATCTCGACCGTCGGAGCCTTCCTGCTCGCCTCGTCGATGATCCCGTTCTTCCTGAACGTCTACATCACCGCACGCAAGTCGCCCAGGGTGACAGTGAACGACCCGTGGGGCTACGGCCGCTCGCTCGAATGGGCGACGTCCTGCCCACCGCCGCGCCACAACTTCACCTCCATTCCCCGCATCCGCAGCGAGTCCCCGGCCTTCGACCTGAATCACCCCGAAGCCGGTGTTCCCGTCGGCGTCGGGCCGGCGAAAGACGCTCCTGACGCGCCCGTTCGTGACATTGCGTCAGACAAGGTGAAGTGACATGCGCGCCAATATCAACATCTTCTGGATTCTCGGCGGGTTCTTCATTCTCGCCGATGCGATCTACACGTTCTGGTCGCTCATCTCGTACGGCAAGGTCGAGTGGGTCGGTACTCTAGCGATCGCTTTGAGTGCGATCCTTGCGGCATTCCTGGCCTTCTACCTTGCTCGCGTTCACGCGGCGCAGGGCGGCGAGTTGCCTGAAGACTTGACCGACTCGAACATCGACGACGGCGACCCCGAGATGGGCTTCTACAGCCCCTGGAGCTGGTGGCCGATCATCATGGCTGCAGCGTTGGCGATCTTCCTCACTGGACTCGCTGTGGGCACGTGGATCAGCTTCATCGGAGTGGCCATCGTGTTGATTGCAATCGTTGGTTGGACCTACGAGTACTACCGCGGCTACTTCGCCCGCTAGGCCGCGTCACAACCTTCAGAGAACCCCTGCCCTCCTCTCCCTCCCTTTGGAGGTAAAGGGAAGCAAGCAGGGGTTTTCTCGTTTCTTCGCGGAGGGTGTTGGCTTCTGCGGGCGCGGGCAGACACAAGTCGGTGTTGGTTCGGCCTGCGGGCCGGCCACAAGTCGGTGTGAGCCGGCCTGTGGGCATGCACAAGCCGGTGTGAGCCGGCCTGTAGGTACGCACACGCCGGTGTTGGTCGGCCTGCGGGCAGGAACACAAGCCGATGTGGGCTGGCCTGCGGGCAGACACGAGCCGGTGTATGGGCCGCGGCCTGCGGGCAGGCAACACACAAGACTGTGAAGCTCGGCCAAGCTCGCCCATCGCTCGTATGTCATGGCTGCTGCAGGCGCAAGATGGTCCCGGTTGGAATCTCGTGTCAGCGACGGTTGAAATGTAGGCCAGGATCGACGGTCGAAAACTAGGCCACCCGAGGAACGATTGATTGGGTGATCACAGTGGAAGATTGGGCGTTGATTCGTCGCCTTCATAAGGGTGAGGGGCTGTCGCAGCGAGAGATCGCTAAACGGCTCGGGCTGGCCAGGGACACGGTCGCGAAAGCGATTAGTACTGATGGGCCACCGAAGTACGTCCGGCCGCCGAGGCCGTCGGAGGTGCGCGATCTCGAGCCGGCGATCAGGGAATTGCTGAAGGCGTATCCGCGGATGCCTGCGACGGTGATCGCGGAGCGGTTGGGTTGGCAGGGCTCGATCACCTGGTTTCGTCAGAATGTGGCCCGGCTCCGCCCGGAGTACGCACCCGCTGACCCGGCTGACCGGCTCAGCTACCGGCCGGGTGATCAGGCGCAATGTGATCTGTGGTTCCCGCCGGTGAAGATCCCGCTCGGTCACGGTCAAACAGGGTCACCGCCGGTACTTGTGATCGTGCCCTCGAATTCACGGTTCATCACCGCGATGATGCTGCCCACCCGCACGACACCCGATCTGCTCGCTGGGATGTGGGAGCTGCTGCAGGGTCAGCTCGGGGCCGTGCCGCATCGGCTGATTTGGGATAACGAGGCCGGGATCGGCCGGCGGAACTCGTTCGCCGAAGGTGTTGCCTCGTTCACCGGTACCCTCGCGACCCGGATCGTGCAGCTGAAACCGTTCGACCCGGAATCCAAGGGCATCGTTGAACGAGCGAACCAATACTTAGAAACCTCGTTCCTACCTGGCCGTACGTTCACCTCACCCGCCGATTTCAACGACCAGCTGGTCGTGTGGTTGCGGCGGGCCAATAACCGGCAGGTTCGCCGCCTCGCCGCGAAACCTTCCGAGCTGATCGGCGTGGACCGTGCTGCGATGGTGCCGCTGCCGCCGATCGCGCCGAACGTTGGCTTCAGCTCGAAGGTCAGGCTGCCGAGGGATTACTACGTCACCGTGCTCGGTAACGACTATTCCGTCGACCCTGCTGGTATCGGCCGGATGGTTGACGTGCGCGCGAACTTGCGTACCGTGACCGTCACCCTCGACGGGAAGTTGCTCGCGCAGCACGACCGGGTATGGGCCAGGGGTCAGTCGATCGCCGACCCAACCCATGTTGGCTCAGCCAAGACGTTACGGACTTTGTTTCAAACCCGAACTCCTGCGGTACCGGAACGGTATGACCGTGACCTCGCCGACTACGACCAGGCGTTCGGGGTCAGCTTCGACCCGGCCGGTGAGGTCGCCTGATGAGCAACGAGACCGTCAGCCAAATCGAGTACTACGCCCGAGCATTGAAAGCGCCACGCATTCGGGAGGCCGCGGCCCGGCTCGCCATACAAGCCCGTGACGCCTCCTGGACGCACGAGGAGTACCTCGCCGCGGTGCTCTCTCGTGAAGTATCTGCCCGCGAAGCGTCCGGCGCCGAGCTCCGGATTCGCGCTGCGGGGTTTCCGGGACGTAAATCGATCGAGGACTTCGCGTTCGATCACCAACCCGCTCTGAAGCGCGACACCATCGCGCACCTCGGCACCAACAGCTGGCTCGCCGACGCCCAGAACGTCGTCCTCCTCGGCCCGCCCGGTACCGGGAAAACGCACCTCGCGATCGGCCTGGGCATCAAAGCGTCACACGCCGGCTACCGGGTGCTGTTCGCCACTGCGACGGACTGGATCACAAGACTGCAAACCGCGCACACACTCGGGCGGCTCCCGCAAGAACTCGGCAAACTCCGCCGGTACGGACTGATCATCGTCGACGAGGTCGGCTACATCCCGTTCGACAAAGACGCCGCGAACCTGTTCTTCCAACTCGTGTCATCCCGCTACGAACACGCCTCTCTGATCCTCACCAGCAACCTGCCCTTCGCTGGCTGGGGCGACACCTTCGGCGACCACGTCGTCGCCGCGGCAATGATCGACCGGATCGTGCACCACGCCGAAGTCATCACCCTCAAAGGCGCCAGTTACCGGCTGAAAGACACCGGCATCAAAACCCTCCCATCCACCAGACCCGAGAACACGGCAGAATAACAACACACACGTGGCCGACTTTTACACCGTCGAAAATGGCCCACTCTTAGACCGTCGCTGACATCTCGTCCTCAACGGCCAGGGTCGTTCGTCGTTGGTCGTGGTCGTGCACAACGCACATGCAGTCCTTGCGTTGTGGGCATTGATGGTGGCAACTTCTGTTGTGCCGGGCCTGCGATCACCCTTCGCTACAACCGGCCGAATCCGGGTACAACGGGAGAAGCCCCTCACCGTTACGGGTGAGGGGCTTCTCCAGATTCAGACGTGCGGGTCGATCAGTGGTGCTGGCGCTCGACTTCAGACTTGGCGACGGGGGCGATGCGATCCTCGAAGAACCACTTCGACATGCCGGCACGCAGGCGCTGGGCTCCGGTGATCTTGCCCTGGGCGTTCGGGCGGATCATGAGGGGCTTGTACTCGTTGTAGCCCACCAGGCGCCAGCGCTCGTACTCGTCGACGGGCTGGTGCACCTCGATGTACTCACCGCCGGGGAGCCTGACGATACGACCCGACTCGAAGCCGTGGAGCGCGATCTCGCGGTCCTTCTTCTGAAGGGCCAGGCACACTCGCTTCGCGATGTGGTACGCGATGATCGGTCCGATGATCAGCGTGGCCTGGATGGCATGGATCACGGACTCGATCGAAAGCTGGAAGTGCGTTGCGATGAGGTCGGAACTTGCGGCAGCCCACAGCGCGGCGTAGAACGTGACACCCGCGGCACCGATCGCGGTGCGCGTCGGCGCATTGCGTGGGCGGTCGAGGATGTGATGTTCCCGCTTGTCGCCGGTGACCCAGGACTCGATGAACGGATAGATCAGGACCGTGAGGATGAACAAGCCGAGCACCGCGACCGGGATCAGGATGTTCCACGAGTAGGTGTGGCCCCAGATCACCGATTCGAGACCCGTCGGAACCAGCCGAAGTGCGCCGTCTGCGAAGCCGATGTACCAGTCAGGCTGGGTACCGGCAGAAACGGGGGAGGGGTCGTAGGGGCCGTAGTTCCAGATCGGGTTGATCGTGAAGAACGAGGCGATCAGCGCGATGACACCGAAGACCAGGAAGAAGAATCCGCCTGCCTTGGCAGCGTAGACCGGCAGCACCGGATAACCAACGACGTTCTGGTTGGTCTTGCCTGGGCCTGCGTACTGCGTGTGCTTGTGCACGACGACGAACACCAGGTGCAGTGCGATCATTGCGACGATGATCGCGGGCAGGAGGAGTATGTGCACGGTGTACAGACGGCCGACAATGTCGCCACCGGGGAACTCGCCACCGAAGATGAGGTAAGAGATCCACGTTCCGACGAACGGGAAACCCTTCACCATTCCGTCGATGATGCGCAGGCCGTTGCCCGACAGCAGGTCGTCAGGAAGGGAGTACCCCGTGAAGCCCTCGCCGAGCGCCAGGATGAACAGTACGAAACCGATCACCCAGTTGAGCTCGCGCGGCTTGCGGAATGCGCCGGTGAAGTAGATGCGCAGCATGTGAAGGCCGATGGAGGCGATGAACATGAGTGCGGCCCAGTGGTGGATCTGGCGGATGAGCAGGCCACCACGGAGGTCGAACGAGATGTTCAGCGTCGAGTTCATCGCCGCAGACATCTCGACGCCCTTGAGCGGCACGAAGCTGCCGTCATAGACCACCGGCACCATGGATGCCTGGAAGAAGAAGGTCAGGAAGGTGCCGGTGAGGATGATGACGACGAAGCTGTAGAGAGCGACTTCGCCGAGCATGAACGACCAGTGGTCGGGGAAGATCTTTCGCCCGAACTCCTTGACGACCGCGGAGATGCTCGTGCGCTCGTCGATGTAGTTCGCCGTCCAGGCCGTGAAGCCGGCCTGCTTGGTGTCGGCCAGTTCGGGGCCGGTGTTCTCTGGCACCTGGGGTGCCGGAGTTCTTTCGATGGTGCTCATGAACGCTCCCAGAAACTAGGACCAACTGGTTCGAGAAAATCACTCTGTGCGATGAGGTAACCCTCACCGTCAACGGTGATGGGCAGCTGGGGCAGGGCGCGTTTCGCCGGGCCGAAGATGACCTTGCACTCGTTGTTCACGTCGAACGTGGACTGGTGGCACGGGCAGAGCAGATGGTGCGTCTGCTGCTCGAAGAGTGCCACCGGGCATCCGACATGTGTGCAGATTTTGGAGTACGCGACGATGCCGTCGTAGTTCCACGTCTCGCGGCCGGGGCTGACGTTGAGGTCGGCCGGGTTGACGCGCATGAGCAGGACTGCGGCCTTCGCCTTCTGCTCAAGTCTGTCGGGCATCTCGTTGAGGCCCTCTGGGATGATGTGGAACGCGGAGCCCAGGGTGACGTCTGACGCCTTGATCGGAAGACCGGAAGGGTCGAGGGTGAGCCGTGCGCCGGCCTTCCACATCGTTGTCTCGAGCAGTGAAGCGGGGTTGTCGAACTGGGGGCCGAGACCGCGGAACAGGATGACCGCCGGGAGCGGGAACGCCACGAGAGCGCCGATGAGGCTGTTGCGGATCAGCGTGCGCCGACCGAAGCCGGACTCCTTGTTCGCGTCGTCGAAGATCTCGACGGCACGGGTACGGGTCTCCGGCGTTCCGCGAACGGGGTGACGAACGTCGATGCCCTCGTGATCGGCCATCAGCGTCTTGGCCCAGTGGACCGCGCCGAGGCCGATACCCATGAGTGCGAGCGTGATGCCGAGCCCGAGGAAGACCGTGTTCAGGCGGAGTGCGCCTGGGTCGCCGTCTTCGATCGGAAACGCCATGTAGGCGGCGAGGGCGAAGATGCTGCCCGCGACCGAGAGGTAGAAGAGCGTGTAGACCGCTCGCTGGGCTGTTCGCGCCTTCTTCGGGTCGAGGTCTGTGACTCTCGGCCGGTGCGGCGGCATGCCTGGGTCGAGAAAGGTGTCGGTCGTGATGACGGCGAGGCCACCGTTCGACTCCGCAGTGCCAGCACGTTCAACTGCCGTGCCCGCCGCTGCTCCAGACGAGGGAGCGGCGAGCTCTGAGCCGCTGCTGTCGTCGTGTGCCATGGTGTTCCCTTTCGAGCCTGTCAAGAAATGTGGGACTGCTGGTGCTGCTGAGCTGGGTTGGTGCTGGGCTAGTTGGACTTGGCGGTCAGCCAGACCGTCAGAGCGACGACTGCGCCGATTCCGAAGATCCAGATGAAGAGCCCTTCGGCCACCGGGCCGAGATTGCCGAGTTCGAAGCCACCCGGAGACGGGTTGCTCTGCAGGTACTTGAGGTACGTGATGATGTCGCGCTTGTCTTCAGGAGTGATGTTGTGATCGTTGAAGACGGGCATGTTCTGCGGGCCGGTGAGCATGGCTTCGTAGATGTACTTCGAGTCGACGCCGGTGAGCTGGGGGGCGAACTTGCCCTCCGTGAGCGCACCGCCGGCACCTGCGACGTTGTGGCACATGGCGCAGTTGATGCGGAACAGCTCGCCACCGTTGGTCGCGTTGCCGTTCGCCGTCAGTTGCTCGTCGGTGGGGATGGCGGGGCCCGGTGACAGGGATGCCACATAGTCCGCGAGTGCCTGCGTCTGCTCCGAAGTGAACTGCGGAGGCTTCTGCATGGCCTGGGGGCCCGACATCGCCAAGGGCATACGGCCGGTACCGACCTGGAAGTCGACGGACGCTGCACCGACGCCGAGCAGGCTCGGCCCTGCTGAGGACCCCTCGAGGTTCATACCGTGGCACGTGGCGCAGTTGGCGGCGAACAGCTTCTTGCCCTCGTCGACGGAGGACTGCGAGGTGGCTGCCGTGGCGGACTGGGCCGTGGCCGTGCTGGTGAACAGCGCGTAACCGCCGCCGGTGAAGGCAAGCCCGATTGCGATCAGAACGACGGTAGCGAGGGGGTGTCGTCTGTTCGCTTTCTTGGAATTGCGGGCCATTCTCTCAACTCTCTTTTGGTGCGGGTGTTTCGAAAGGAGCATGCGTGCGCGAAGGATCGTGCGGGTGAGCTACTTGAGCACGTAGATCACGAGGAAGAGGCCGATCCAGACCACGTCGACGAAGTGCCAGTAGTAGGAGACAACGATGGCGCTGGTGGCTTCGCGGTGACCGAAGTTCTTGACCGCGAATGCCCGGCCGATCATGAGAAGGAACGTGAAGAGCCCCGCCGTGACGTGCAGTGCGTGGAACCCCGTTGTGAGGTAGAACGCCGAGCCATAGGCCGAGGAGCTGATGGTGATGCCGTCCTGGACGAGGTTTGCGTACTCCCAGGCCTGGCCGGAGACGAACAGTGCCCCGAGAATGAAGGTGAGGTAGAACCACTCGACCATTCCCCATTGCGTGGGCTTCCAGCCTGTTGCGCGCGACTGCAGTCGTTCGGCTGCGAACACTCCGAACTGGCACGTGAATGAGGAGGACACCAGGATCAGCGTGTTCACGGTTGCGAACGGTACGTTCAGGTGCGTGGTCTCGACGCTCCACAACTCGGGAGACGTCGACCGCAGGGTGAAGTAGATCGCGAAGAGGCCGGCGAAGAACATCACCTCGCTGCCGAGCCAGACGATCGTGCCAACGGCCACGACATTGGGCCGCTGCACCAGCGGCGCGGAGGATGTTTGGGTCAGCGAGTTGCTCGTCACGGTTCCATTATGTCCGATTTCTCACCCCGTGTTTGGCATTTCCACACTCTGTAGAAGTCGAGCACGGCGTGTCCGGGTTGAGGGACCGTTTATGATCGCAGATATGGCACCTGAACAGAGTTGGCCCAGCATCATTTCGTCGCTGCTGGAGCAGCACGACCTGTCTGTGTCCGACGCCACGTGGGCGATGAACGAGGTCATGCAGGGTTCGGCCACATCGGCTCAACTGGCGGGATTCCTCGTCGCTCTGCGGGCAAAGGGTGAGACGGTCGACGAGATCGTCGGCTTTCGCGATGCGATCCTCGACCATGCTGTGCCTCTCGCCGTGGACCCGTTCGCGCTGGACATTGTCGGCACCGGCGGGGACCGTTTCGGCACGGTGAATGTCTCGACAATGGCCTCGATCGTCTGTGCCGCTTCCGGCGTGCCGGTCGTGAAACATGGCAACAAGGCGGCGAGTTCGCTCTCCGGGTCGTCCGATGTGCTCTCCGCGCTCGGCCTCAACCTGGCACTCGAGAGCCACGACGTGGCGCGGGTGCTCATCGATGCAGGCATCACCTTCGCGTTCGCGGCGAAGTTTCACCCGGGGTTCCGCCACGCCGCCACTGTTCGCGGCGAGCTCGGCATTCCGACCGTGTTCAACTACCTCGGGCCGCTGGTGAATCCCGCGCGGCCAGAGGCGTCTGTCGTGGGTGTTGCGCAGATCGATCGCGTTCCTCTCTTTGTGGGCGTGTTCCGCACCCGAGGCGCGACGGCGCTCGTCATCCGCGGTGATGACGGGCTCGATGAACTCACCACCACCGGCCACAGTCACGTCTGGGAGATTTCTCGCGGCGCTGTGACCGAGCACGATGTCGACCCCCGCGAATTCGGGCTCAAGCGCTCGTCGATCGACGACCTCCGTGGCGGCAGCCCGATGGAGAACGCAGCAACGGTGCGTCGAGTCATGGCCGGTGAGACGGGCCCAGTGCGCGACATCGTCCTGTTGAATGCAGCAGCCGGGCTCGTCGCGTTCGACCTTGCGCGTGACCCGGCGCAGGTGCAACGCGGCATCGTCGAACGCCTCGCTGCACGGATGATCACCGCAGCTTCTGCGATCGACTCCGGTGCCGCCACCGAGAAGCTCGACACCTGGATTTCTGCAACACAGTCCTGAGGTGTCACCGGCCGCGGTGGGCCGACGGAACCAGCGCTTCGTGCACAGATGTTCGAACACCGCAGACCCCTGTTCCCCAGCATTGCATTGGGCGTAGGTTTAGTTCGAACGAGGCCCCCGAACGTGGTGGTGGCCTCGAGAGATCGCTCCAGAGAGAGGACTTTCAATGAAGAAAATCATCAATGACCCGAAAGACGTCGTCACCGAGTCTGTCGCCGGTTTCGGCGCGGCCCATCCTGACCTCGTCACCGTTTCACTCGACCCCGTCTACATCCTGCGCGTCGGTGTGCCGGTCAAGGGAAAGGTCGCGCTGGTCAGCGGCGGCGGCGGCGGCCACGAGCCCCTCCACGGCGGCTTCGTGGGCTTCGGCATGCTCGACGCGGCCGTCCCCGGACCGATCTTCACCTCACCGACGCCCGACCCGATTCTCGCTGCGACGATTGCCGTCGACGGGGGAGCAGGAGTCCTCCACATCGTCAAGAACTACACCGGCGATGTTCTCAACTTCGAAACCGCCGCTGACCTCGCCGCTGCCGAGGGTATCGACGTGCGCACGGTCATCGTCGATGACGACGTCGCCGTCAAGGACTCGACATGGACGGCTGGTCGCCGTGGCGTTGCGGGCACGGTGCTGGTCGAGAAGATCGCCGGGGCCGCCGCCGAACGAGGTGACGATCTGGATGCTGTGGCCGCCGTCGCCACGAAGGTCAACGCCCAGACGCGCACGCTGGGAATCGCCCTCACGGCCCCGACGGTTCCCCACGCGGGCGAGCCCAGCTTCACGCTCGACGAAGACGAGATCGAGATCGGGATCGGAATCCACGGCGAACCGGGGCGCGAACGAATCAAGCTCGAACCGGCCGATGCCATCGTCGACCGCATGCTCGAACCCATCCTCGAAGACCTTCCCTTCGCATCCGGCGACTCGGTGCTGCTGTTCGTCAACGGAATGGGTGGAACACCCCTCGTGGAGCTCTACATCATGTTCCGACGTGCCGCCGAGGCGCTGGCCGCCCAGGGCATCACGGTCACGAGAACACTCGTCGGCAATTTCGTGACCTCCCTCGAAATGCAAGGCGCGTCGATTACGGTATTGAAACTGGACGACGAACTGACCGGACTGTGGGATGCACCAGTGCAGACTGCTGCTCTCCGGTGGGGAAGGTAGACGAAGCATGAGTTTGGGCATCACCTGGGTGAAGGACTGGATCACAGAGAGCGCGCGCGTCGTCTCGGAACACAGGGTCGAACTGATCACCCTCGACCGCGAGATCGGCGACGGCGACCACGGCGAGAACCTCGACAGGGGGTTCTCCGCAGTGATGGTGAAGCTCGTCGACCTGCCTCCGGATGCCGTGCCGGGTGATGCCCTCAAACTCGTTGCGACGACGCTCATCTCCACCGTCGGAGGCGCTTCTGGCCCGTTGCTCGGTACGGCCTACCTCAAGGCGGCCGTGGCCGTCGGCAAGGAGCCGGAGCTCGATGGCGCCGCACTGGTGGCGATGCTCACTGCTGCCCGCGACGGAGCCGTGCTCCGCGGCAAGGCCGAGGTGGGCGACAAGACGATGATCGACGCGTGGACTCCTGCGGTCGACGCTGCGGCCACGGCACTGGCGGAGGGCAGGAACGAGGTCGAGATCCTCCAGGCAGCGGCCGACGCCGCGGCCGCCGGTGCCGAATCGACTGAGCCTCTTGTTGCCCACAAGGGCCGTGCAAGCTATCTCGGTGAACGGGCCATCGGGCACCGGGACCCGGGTGCACAGTCGTCAGCGCTGCTCATCCGTGCTGCTGCGGAGACCGCTGCGGCAGACTCCGCGCCCGTCTCCGGCGCGGAGGACTGAGGTGTCGGCAGTCGCAGGCAAGGTCGGTCTGGTGTTCGTCTCGCACAGTGGCAAGATCGCTGAGGGCCTGATCGACCTGGCCTCGCAGATGGCACCGAACACGGCGCTGGCTCCGGCAGGCGGCACCGACGAGGGCGGCATCGGGACCAGTTTCGACAAGGTCCTGTCGGCGATCGCGCAGGTCGACTCCGGTGCAGGTGTCGTCGTGCTGTGCGATCTGGGCTCAGCGATCCTCACCGCCGAGACCGCGCTCGACTTTCTCGACGACGAAGTGCGTGGCCAGGTCAGGATCGTGGATGCACCGCTCGTCGAAGGGGCGGTGGCGGCATCGGTCACGGCCGAGACCGGCGGCTCGCTCGACGACGTCGTGGCGGCTGCCGAGACTGCGCGGGGGGCACAGGGCCGGGCAGAACCGGTCACTGCGGCGGCCGACGATCCCGTTGGCGCCGCCCAGCAGGGTGCCCTCCCGGCGACGGACTCCCTGACGAGAACGGTCGAGGTCGTCAACAAGGACGGCCTGCACGCGAGACCCGCCGCCGAGTTCGTCAAGCTGGCCAATACCTTCCCGGCGAAGGTCACCATCAACGGGAAGGACTCCAAGAGCCTGCTGGGGATCATGTCGCTGGGCCTCGTGCGGGGCACCACTGCCACCCTCGAGACAGGCGACCCAAGTGGCAAGGGTGCCCTCGACGCGCTGGCTGCTCTCATCGAGAGCGGTTTCGGAGAAGCCTGAATCCTGCGCCGGGTGACAGTCGATCACCCGGCGCGGAGCCAGCGTGCCGCGCTTGGGGCGAGCGCCTGTTCAGGTCGCCCGCCGCGCTCACCGTGCCGCGCTTGGGGCGAGCGCCTGTCTAGGCGCCCGCCGCGCTCAGCGTGCCGCGCTGTAAGCGAGCGCCTGTTCAGGGCGCCCGCCGCGCTCACCGTGCCGCGCTGTAAGCGAGCGCCTGTTCAGGGCGCCCGCCGCGCTCACCGTGCCGCGCTGTAAGCGAGCGCCTGTTCAGGGCGCCCGCCGCGCTCAGCGTGCCGCGCTTTAAGCGAGCGCCTGTTCAAGGCGCCCGCCGCGCTCACCGTGCCGCGCTTTAAGCGAGCGCCTGTCTAGGGCGCCCGCCGCGCTCACTTACTTTCTCGTCGTGGTCCGGTTCTCCGCTGAGACCATCCACGCGTACTGTTCGAGCTTCTCGATGACGGCGTGGAGGATGTCGGCGCTTGTCGGGTCCGCATCGTCGACGGTGTCGTGCACGTCACGCATGGTGCCGACGACCGCTTCGATACGCGCTGTCACGAGGTCGACGGTCTCCGCCGTGTCGATTTCGCCGTTGGGGTACTCAGGCAACGTCGTGGTTGCGGCGACGGTGTCGCTCCGGCCATCCGGAACAGCGTGCAGGGCACGCATGCGCTCGGCAACGGTGTCACTGAATTCCCGGGCCGAGTCGATGATCTCGTCGAGCTGAAGGTGGAGGTCCCTGAAGTTCTTGCCTACGACGTTCCAATGCGCCTGCTTGCCCTGCACGTGCAACTCGACGAGGTCGACGAGTACCTGCTGGAGAGAATCGGTCAATTCCTTGGGAGCTTTGAAGCCGCGTTCTGCGTTCTGACGACGGGTGCTCTTCGCACCGCCGTCAACGGGAACCTGCACATCTCGCTTGATTGTGGCTGTAGACATCGGTTGTTGTCCTTTCGATGGTGAGCTGTGGCTCCTCGAGGCTACGCCGGTCGGCAGGGGCTCCGCCGGAACACCTGGGGTGGTTGACACGGGGCCAGAGTCAGGTTCTGTGAAGGGTCTGTCACAACCCGCGGCGTTCACGTGGCGTGGGTTCGGCGCCCCGACTTCGGTTGCTGTGTGCGCGTGAGTTCTTCGATCGTGATCGCCGCATTGATGAGTGCCAGGTGGCTCAGGCCCTGGGGAAGGTTGCCCAAGAACGACAGATCGTCGGGGTCGATCATCTCGGAGTAGAGGCCGACATCGTTGCCCAGCTCCACGAGCTCGTTCATGAGCGCGATCGCCTCACCGGTGCGCCCGACGCAGGCGAGTGCCGATGCGACCCAGAACGAACACGCGACGAAGGCTGCTTCTTCGCCCTGGACTCCCGAATAGCGGTAGACGAGTGGCCCACGCCCGAGTTCGCCCCGGATCGCGTCGATGGTGGACGACATGCGGGCTCCTCTGTCGAACCCGCTGGGCGCGTGCAGAAGCACGGAGGCGTCGAGTTCATCTGTTCCCGGAAACGAGACGTAGCTCTGGCGGTCTTCAGACCAGCAGTGTTCCCTGATCCATTCCGCGATCAGGCCGCGCTCGGCGCTCCAACGGCTCGGGTCGCCGGGGATCTGGCCGAGTTCGCAGAGTTCGACTGCAGCATCGAGCGCCTGCCAGCACCCCATCTTCGACGACGTGTAGTGCTGCGCTTCGCCGAGCTCCCAGATGCCTGCGTCGGGTTGGCGCCAGGCGTCGCAGGTGCGATCGGCAATGTCGGCGAGCATCCGCCCGGTTTCGGCATCGAGCACGTTCCCGCCTCGGGCATACAGGCGGACGACGTCGAAGAGGTCACCGAACACACCGAGCTGCAGTTGGTTGCGGGCAGGGTTGCCGACGACCACCGGGCCGCCGCCTCGCCAGCCGGTCGCACTGCGCTCCACTTCGCTGACCGGCAGTTCGCCCTGCAGCGTGTAGAAGACGTGCAGCTGTGGCCCGTGCGCGCGAATGGTCTTCAGCAGCCAGGAGACCGCTGCGTGGGTCTCTTCGCGGAGGCCGAAACGGATCAGCGCGTGCAGCATGTAGGCAGTGTCTCGGACCCAGGCGAATCGATAGTCCCAGTTCTTGCCACCAGCGGCGTTCTCGGGCAGTGATGTCGTCGCCGCTGCCGCGATTGCGCCCGTCGGGCTGTAGATGAGCAGCTTGAGGGCCAGCGCGCTGCGGCTCACCGACTCCGCCCACGGGCCGTCGTAGCTGAACTCACGAGACCAGTTCTGCCAATTGGCGATCGTGCGGTCGATGCCTGCGTCGACGGCCTCGGCATCGGGCAGATGGAGTGGTTCGTTCGAGGTTCCGACGACAGTGAGGACATGCCTCGAGCCAGCCGACGTCGTGAATCGGCCGACCACGGCACGGTCGCCGCCCCCGCGTGGCCCGTGGTCGATTCCGCGCACCGCGATCATCACAGAATCGACCCTGATGACCGACCCGTGGGCCGTCTTCTGGACCCAGGGTGACGCGGTTGACAGGCAGGTGCCGGGTGCCACCTTCCATCGGAAGCGCACGGTGCCCGAAATCCCCTCAATGCGCCGGGCGAGCTCGGCCCACGGAAGCCGCCCGGCGATGCCCGTGACGAGCGCGTCGGTCACGCGGGCGACACCCGTCTCCGTTGTGAAGGTCGTCTCCAGTACGTTCGTACCCTCGAGGTAACGCCGCGTGGAAGTGAACGCCCGAGTGGGTGTCAATTCGACTGATCCACCGTCTGCCTCATCGAGAAGCCTCGCGAACACGGGGGCGGCATCGAGGTTGGGGATCGGAAACCAGTCGACGCTACCGTCGAGGGCGATGAGTGCAACTGTGCGGCCGTCGCCGATGGCTCCGTACGATCGGAGGTCAGCGTAACCCTCACGCCGAATCGAGGTCGAGGAGCGAGGGCTGTCGCCTCTGGCACCGGGATGCCCGGCAGCAGTTGCCGCGCCGGCTTGTTTGCGGGTCGAAGTGCTCACGCTTCAGCGTACGTCGAACGTGCGGGCGTGCTCAGCTGTGAGCGGAGGTATCCTGCGAAGCCACCGGGAGTCCGGCCGATCCGGCGACCGGATGTGAGCACTTCGTGGTCCCGGGTCTCGATGACCGTTACCCCGCGTGCCCGGGCACGGTTCACCAGATCGACATCTTCGTGTTCGACAACAGGGACGAAGCCCCCTGCTGCCAGGTAGACGTCCGCTCGTATTCCCAGATTGGCACCGTAGATGCGACCGGCCGGCTGGCTGTCGGAATGGGCCTGGGTCCAGGCGTGGACCTGCTCTTCAGACAGGTCGTCGAAGTTCGGCCGCACCGTGCCGAGTACGACGTCAGCGCCAGCATCGGCCAACTCGATGTGTCGGGCGACCCAGTTCAGTGGGACCTGAGAGTCCGCATCAGTATTGGCGATCCAGAGTGCCGTGGCAGACTCGTCCCCGAAATTGTCGAGTGCCACAGCGACGCCGGCAGCGCGGGCGCGACCAACATTGCCCTCGGCAGACTGCACGCCATCGACAACGACCACGTCGGAGAAGGCCCGCGCAATCGCGCTGGTCCGGTCGTCTGAACCGTCGATGACCACCACGACCAGGAGCCGGGGCGTTCTCTCACCCAGAGTTCGGCGTGCAAAGAGCGCTGACGCGCGCAACGATTCGAGACACGGGCCTATCAGTTGCTCCTCGTTTCGCGCCGGGATGACAATCGCCAACCCCCTCGTCTGTGTCACCGCAGGCCTGTCTCTTCAGCGACGGACCGCCCGTCGAGAGTGAAGACTTCGAGCACGAAGTCCTTCTCTTCGTGCTTCGAAATCCTGTGCCAGCTGCGGTTCGCCGCGATCCTCCCGTGCACCCCGTCTCCGCTCTGGAGATAGTCGCCGACAGGGTATCGCCAGTGGCAGGCGACAAGGGTTCCCTCGGGGGTCAGAGACCCTTCGATATCGTGAAGCACAGCGTCGAGTCGCTCGGGGCTGAAATAGTATCCGACTTCAGAGAGCACAACGAGGTCGAACGAACCTGGCGGGAAATCCTTCCCGACATCCTGCACCTGCAACTCGACGTTCGGTGTTTCGACGAGTCGCTCGCGGGCCCGTGCGATGGCGGCCTCAGAGATGTCGACTGCGAGAAGCCGATCGCACCGGGCTGCGAGCTCCTGGGTGAGCACACCGATCGAGCACCCGATCTCCAGTCCGTAGCCATAACGAGGCCGGGGGAGTGAGGCAACGGTGAGCGCGCGTTTGCGTTCTTCGTACCAGCGGTCAGTGAAACCCCACGGGTCGGCATGCAGGTCGTAGGTCTTCTCGAAGTACGCCGCCGGAAGGGTCGTGAGTGGTGGCTCACGGTGAGCCACAGGCGAGCTGACCACGAAGATTTCGGCTGAGCGAGTGAAGTGTTCGAGAAAATCGGAGCGCAGCACGGCCTCGTCATCGGGCTGCTCAGACAGGGGCTCCACCTGCGAGCGATGCGCAGCAACGGCCGTTGTCTTCGCCTCGAGGGAGAGGGGACTCAGGTGCAGAGATGCGAGATCATTCCAGGGCACGGTGGGGTCGTTCGGGTTCGCCCAGTGCCACATCCAGATCGGATATTCCGCAAGGCTGCACCCTGACGAACTCGCTACCTCGGCAGCAATGCGCCCGACGATCTCGTGGTCGTGGTGGCCGTCTCCGCGCCACGGTGCGACGAGCAACACCGCGTCGCCCGAACCGGTGCCCACGGCGAGAGCCACGGCATCGCGTGTCGCGGGAACGGAAGCGTCAAGGTTTCCGTCTTCGAATGCGAGAGTCCTGACGGGTGCATGCGGGGCGAGAATCGCGACTGCCTCGCGCACCTCCGCCTCACGCCAGCGCGCAAGAGTCTCACGGTCGAACGTCGGTGATTCGGGGTGGGAGGCGCAGCCATCTGTGACGACGATAACGCTGACCTCAATCGATCGCAGCGCGCACTCGGCGATCAGTCCGCCGGCTCCCAGAGTCTCGTCGTCGGGGTGAGCGGAGACGACAACCACTCGATCGAACCGGTCGAGATGAAGATCCCCAAGCGAATCGAGGCGCGGATCTGATCGCCAGACCGCCTGGGAGGTACCGGCATCACGGGCGTCGAAGGTCACCACGGCTCGGCCGAGCCTTCCAGTAGCTGGGAGCCGAGCGCCGCTTCGTCCTTCTCCGCGTGATGCTGGCGGAGGTAGAGCGTGAGATCGGCCACACGTTTCGCGTGTGCTTCGTCCACGGCCAGCGGACCTGGCCCGAGCGCGCGCCCAACACGCCGAATGACCTGGTCACAAGCGCCAGCGACGGTGTCGCGAACCCGGAGGGCGAGAAGGCTGCCGTCGTGGCCGGTCGCATAGCCCCCGTCGACGAGTGAGGCCGCCTCGGCGAGGGCGCGACGGGCATCGCTCAGCCGGGCATCCACCGCACCGAGATGCGCGAGGCTGAATGGCCCGGCTGATGCTTGCGTGGCGGTGAAGAGCGTTCGTGCGAGACCCACTGCGCCCCCGTACCAGCAGGCGGCCACTCCGATGCCGCCCCAGGCGAATCCAGGCCTGTCCAGGTACCAGCCTCGCTCGCCCACTCCGGTGGCTGCCACTGCAGAGAACCTGACGGGTCCACTCGGTATCTCGACGAGCCCCCGCGCGTGCCAGTGGTCTGAGGGGACTGTGATTCCTTCATCCCGGAGGGCTACGGAGTACAACTGTCTTTCTTCACTGTCGCCGACGTGCGCCGAGACGAGTGCATTGTCCAATCGATC
Organism: Subtercola sp. PAMC28395; assembly: GCF_018889995.1. Taxonomy (NCBI): domain Bacteria; kingdom Bacillati; phylum Actinomycetota; class Actinomycetes; order Micrococcales; family Microbacteriaceae; genus Subtercola; species Subtercola sp. PAMC28395. Next base: position 2,317,245 of record NZ_CP076547.1, read on the forward strand.
GGCGAGGGAGCACCAGGCCTTGGTGCCGGTGAGGTGTCCGTTGCGTTCCGTCAGGGGATCGCCGCCGCCCTCGGCCGCGAAGACTCCCCACGTGCCCGTACCCACGCGGTCGTCTGCGCCCGCCTGGTGGAGGATGGCCAGGGCATCCAGATGGGGTTCGATCGCACGCGCAACTCCGAGATCCCGCGCGGAGATTGTGGCGAGTGTCTCCCAGAGTTCCGCCGTGCGGCCCTCACCCGGAAACACGCCGTGCGATCCGAGCAACTGCGCGAGTGCGAGAGCTTCGTCGACGGTCGACGCGGGTTCGACGAGAGCAACGCGCACGAGCGACGCCGCCGAATGTTGTCGGGAAGGTGCCGACAGGGTCACTGCACTGGGCGAACTGGGCACGCTTCGAACTCCGATCCTGCGAAAGCGGCGAAACCGTGGGAACTGTGTGCCAACGGTCGCGTCTGCCTGATTGGGCTGATTCGTCCGCATGGGTCACCACTGTAGAACGAGGAGCGATTCGGATCGAAACGGGCCTGCACCCCTTGCGCCGACCCGAGATTTGGTTCAGTGTCAAGCCTCCGGCGGCAGTTGTGGAAGCAGACCGAGTGTCGACCAAGATGTTGTCATGTCTTCAGATTCTCCTCGTTCCCTCCCGTACCCCCTCGGTGTCACACTGCACAGTGACGGCATCTCCTTCGCTGTCTACTCCGAAACGGCGGACTCCGTCGACTTCTGCAGCTTCGACGCAGACGGGCTTGAGACGCCGACACGGCTCACCGAGCGCACGGGGCACGTCTTTCACGGATTCGTTCCCGGTGTCGGCGTCGGCACGCGGTACGGAATCCGGGTCGACGGGCCGTGGGACCCAGCGAATGGGTTGCGGCACAACCCCCACAAGCTCCTCCTCGACCCGCACGCCACCGCGATCGAGGGTGAATACACGTGGGGACAAGACGTCTTCGGGCACGACATGGGCGAACCGGAGAACCGCGACGACAGCGACTCTGCGCCGTCGACTCCGCGCTGCATCATCACCGACCCTGCATTCGACTGGAACGCCGACGGTGAGGATCGCGCACCTCGAACCCCGCTCGCAGAGACGATCATCTACGAGACGCATGTGAAGGGGTTCACGAAACTCCACCCCGACGTTCCCCAGGAGATTCGCGGAACGTACGCCGGACTGGCTCATCCCGCAGCGATCAAGCACCTCACCGACCTCGGTGTCACCGCCGTCGAACTCATGCCTGTGCACCAGTTCGTGCAGGACAGCCACCTGCTCGAGAAGGGACTTCGCAACTACTGGGGTTACAACTCCATCGGCTTCTTCGCTCCTCACGGCGACTACTCGTCAGGTGGAGACGGTGGCGCCCAGGTGCCGGAGTTCAAGGCCATGGTGAAGGCTCTGCACCAGGCTGGCCTCGAGGTCATCCTCGATGTGGTCTACAACCACACCGCAGAAGGCAATCACCTGGGCCCGACGCTGTCGTTCAAGGGCATCGACAACGCGGCGTACTATCGCCTCGTCGAAGACGACCGGTCATCATATTTCGACACGACAGGCACCGGAAACTCCCTCAATGTCGGCCATCCCACCGCCCTCGGACTCATCATGGACTCGTTGCGCTACTGGGTCACCGAGATGCACGTCGATGGCTTTCGCTTCGACCTGGCAACGACTCTCACCCGGCAGGGCGGTGACGCGGAACTGCATTCCGCGTTCCTGACGCTGATCGCCCAGGACCCCGTGCTCGCGCCGGTCAAGATGATCGCTGAGCCCTGGGACACCGCGGGCTACCAGGTGGGCGGCTTTCCGGCCGACTGGTCGGAGTGGAACGGCAAGTTCCGCGACGACGTGCGGGATTTCTGGAACGGCAGCGACGGTGTTCTCGGAACCCTCTCGCAGCGGGTTCTCGGCAGCCCCGATGTCTACGAAGCCGACCGGCGCTCACCGCTGTCGAGCGTGAACTTCGTGACCGCCCATGATGGTTTCACTCTGGCCGACCTCACCTCGTACAACCAGAAGCACAACGCCGCCAACGGTGAAGACAACAACGACGGCGAGAGCGACAACCGCTCGTCGAACGGTGGCGCAGAGGGACCGACCGACGACCAGGCGGTCAACACGCGCCGCGACATCCTGCGCCGCAACTTTCTCGCAACGCTCCTGCTCTCGGCCGGAGTTCCGATGATTCTCGGGGGAGACGAGATCGCCCGCACCCAGGGCGGTAACAACAACGCCTATTGCCAGGACGACGAGATCTCGTGGTTCGACTGGACGAACGCCGATCGGGAACTGCTCGAGTTCACCAGGGCGCTGATCGCATTACGCGCCGAGAACCCCGCGCTACGGCCGGCCTGGTTCCGGCAGGCACCCGAGGTGGGTGGCAGTGACACTGTTGCCGTCGACCGTTCAGACGCTGAAGGCTTCACCGACGACGACTGGCAGAATCCGGATGCCCGTTCGATCAGTTTCGTGCTCGAACACTCCGGCGCCGATGCTTTCGCACTGTTGCTCAACTCCGCAGAGAACGGAGTCGAATTCACCGTTCCGGCCGCGCCGCAGGAGAAATGGGAACTCGCGATCTCGAGTGACCCCGATCAGTCGGTCGAGGGTGAGGTGACGACTCTCATCGTTCGTGGGTGCTCGTTCACCCTGCTGCGCAGTCGTGCTGGTTGAGTAGCGGCGCAGCCGCTACGTCGTGTTACCGAACCCGCGTGACGTCACTGCAGCGATGAGGTCAGCCGTGCGAGGTTGTCGAGGATCGTCGAGCGGAGGGGCTGCTTCATCCACTCCTCGAGAGTGAGTTCACGGCTCACCGTGCGATAACCGTCTTCGACTGCGCGCATCTCCTGAACGAACGTCGCACCGCGAACCATCAGTGAGATCTCGAAGTCCAGGCTGAACGACCTGATATCCATGTTGCTCGAACCGATGACAGCGATGTCGTCGTCGATCGTGAAGTGCTTGGCGTGCAAGATGTAGGGTGCCTGGTAAAGCCAGATCGTGACCCCCGAGCGCAGCAGCTCCTCATAGTACGAACGCTGCGCGTGGTAGACACCGGCCTGGTCGCCGATCTCCGAAACGAACAGCTGGACCTCGATGCCGCGCTGGCACGCCGTCGTGATCGCATAGAGCATGGAGTCGTCCGGCACGAAGTAGGGGCTCGTGATGATGACCTTCTGTTGTGCGTAGTACATCAGCGCCAGGAACAGGCGCAGGTTGTTCTCGCCTTCGAAACCGGGCCCGCTCGGCACCAGTTGGCAGTCGAGCGCTGAGGGGGAGGTGTCGATGATCTCGTCGGCGATCTGTACGGTCTCGCGATCGAGCAGCTCGTTCGTCTCGCTGTACCAGTCGGTGATGAAGATGGCGTTGATACCGCTCACTATCGGGCCGTGAACGCGGGTCATCAGATCCTGCCACTTCAGGCCGCGCCGGATGTTGCTCTTCTTGTTGTAGCTGCGGTCGATCAGGTTCTGCGAGCCCATGAAGCCCAGCGTGCCGTCGATGACGAGCAGCTTGCGGTGGTTGCGAAGGTCGGGGCGCTGCCATTTGCCCTTCAGGGGTTGCACGGGCAGCATGAAGTGCCAGAGAACGCCGATCTCGGTGAGCTTCGTGAAGGTCTCCCGGTGGGTGGACGTTCGGACCGAAGCGACATGGTCCAGAAGCACCCGCACCGTCACTCCGCGTTTCACGGCTGCTTCGAGGGCTGAGAAGAAATCGGCCGTCACCGGATCGAGCGCAATGATGTAGAACTCGCAGTGCACGAAGGTCTTTGCCTGGTTCACTGCGGCCGTCATGGCTGCGATCGACCCGGCATAGTCACCTATCAGCGTGGCGGTATTTCCACCCACCAATGGCATCGCACCGAGCTCGCGATTCAGGTGTACGACAGACCGCAGCCACTGGGGCCAGGGCTTGTCATCGCTGACCAGTTCGATTCCCTTGGTCGTCTCGATGATGAAACTGTTGATCGCGGCCTGTTTCTCGCGCCTCTTCTTCGGCAGCTTGTAACTGCCGATGAGGAGAAAGAAGGCGACTCCGAGATAGGGGATCAGAAAGATCGCGAGCAACCAGGCCATCGCCGCCGAAGGCCGACGGTTGCGTGGCACGATGATGATCGCGGCGAACCGAACGGCAAGATCGAGAAGAAGCGACAGCACCAGCACAAGAATGGTTATCTGTTCCCCGGTCACTCCTTCATTATGTCGGTGAGTGCAGTGCCTCGGTGAGTGGCAATTTCACTACGATTTCGCTGTGGATGATCGCCGACAGTTGATCGGCGCGGTTCGGCAGGCCACAGTTGAGTCATGTCGTCAAACCAGACCAGTGAGATCGACGCGTTCCTGCGGGGGCTCGATCACCCTTTCAAAGCCCAGGTCGCCCAGCTCCGACTTGCAGTGCTGCAGTCGGACGATTCGATCTCCGAACACATGAAGTGGAACGCCCCGAGCTTCATCTTCGCCGGCGAAGACCGGGTCACGTTCAACCTCCGCACGCGCGATCGTGTGCAGATCATCCTGCACCGCGGTTCGAAGGTGAAGGCTGAAGACGGCTTCTCGTTCGTCGATGAGAGCGGTCTGGTCAGCTGGGTGACCGGCGAACGAGGCACTGTGAGCTTTCACGACCAGGCCGAGGTGGATGACCGGCTCGAGTCGTTCCTCCGGCTGATCACCCGCTGGGTGAGGGCCGACTCGGGCGAAGCGGTGGCAGCTGTGCCGCCGAAGAGCCCCAGCCCTGCGGCCGGCCACGCGCCTGCGGACGAGGGGCCCGCGCGCAGCAGGGACGTGATCAGGACGGAGGCCGGCTCCTCGATGCCGGTGAGTTACGATCAACCTCTCTCTGAAGGCTTGGCGGCGTTGCTCGATTCCGTCGAAGAGTCGTTCGCGATCACTACGGCAGAGCTTCGGTATCGGGCCGACGGAATCGAGTTCGGTGGATTCGTCGCGAAGCCCGCTGACGCGGAGGGGCCACTTCCCGGAATTCTGATCATCTCCGACTGGACAGGCCTCAACGACCACGTCAGGGTGCGCGCACAGATGCTCGCACGATTGGGCTACGTGGCGCTCGCGGGTGACGTCTACGGCGGTGGCGCCCACCTCAGCTCGCAGAAGGCTCCGGTCGAAGCGGCGAAGTTCTACGACGACCCCGAGCTGTTTCGTGCACGGATGAAGGTGAACCTCAAGCGCCTCTGGGCCGAACCCGGCGTGGACACGTCGCGCGTGGCCGTCATGGGCTATTGCTTCGGCGGCTCGGCGGCGCTCGAGCTGGCGCGCTCGGGTAGTGCTGTTTCGGGGGTCGTCTCGTTCCATGGTCGACTCGACACTCGTCACCCTGCTGATGAAGATGACATCCGTACCCGCCTGCTCGTGCTGACGGGCGGGAACGACCCCGTCGTACCCGATGACTCTGTTGTGCGGTTCGAGAACGAACTGCGCTCGGCCAAAGCTCCCGACTGGCAACTCGTGACCTACAGCGGGGCGATGCACGCGTTCACCATGCCCGATGCCAACTCGCCGGAGTTCGGCGCGCAGTTCGACGCTCTGGCGGACTACCGGTCGTGGATTGCCATGCAGGTGTTCTTCGACGAGATTTTCGCGTGACCTGATTTCCTCTCACCGGGAAGGCACTATCTTTGCATCAGTATCGCCACGCAGGGCGATCTCTGGGCAGTGATGCCGGATTGCGATCGCAGAGGTGCAGCACATGAAGAAGTGGAACATCGTCATCATTCTCGGGCTCGCCCAGTTCGTGATGGTGCTCGACAGCACCGTGATGAACGTCTCGATCTCGAAGGTCGTCACCGACCTCGACACCACGGTCGCCGCGATGCAGAGCGCCATCACGTTCTATACCCTCACTATGGCAGCAGTCATGCTCCTGGGAGCCAAGTTCGGTGACATCTGGGGGCGCCGACGGGCATTCGTCGTGGGGTGCATCGTCTACGGTTGTGGATCGCTGCTCACCGGACTTGCACCGAACATCGTGGTGCTCTTTCTCGGCTGGTCGGTGATCGAAGGCCTGGGCGCTGTGCTGGTGATCCCCGCCATCGCGGCACTCATCGCCGACAACTACCACGACCGCGACCGTGTCACGGCCTACGCGATCATCGGTGCAGTCTCGGGTGGAGCCGTGGCTGCCGGGCCCCTCATCGGTGGTTTCGTCACCACGTACTTCAGCTGGCGGTACGTCTTCTTCGGCGAGGTGCTCATCATGATCGTGGTCCTCATGCTCTCGAGGCTGGTCACCGACAACAGCGCTCCCCAGAAGATCCGCGTTGATGTGCTGAGCGTTCTTCTCTCTGCGGCGGGGCTTGTGGCCATCGTCTTCGGCATGCTGCAGAGCAAGGTCTGGGGATGGGTTCTGCCGCTTCATCCGCCGCAGGTCAATGGCGTACCGATCGAGCCGCTGGGCCTGTCGCTCGTGCCCTATTTCATCGTGGCCGGCGGCGTACTGCTCTGGGCGTTCTTCGTGAGGCAACGACACCTGATCGCCGTCGGTCGGCCGCCTCTGCTGCAGGTCTCGATGTTCCGCATCGCCCAGCTACGTGCAGGACTCTCGGTGCTCGCTGCCCAGTATGCGATCACTGCGGCGATCTTCTTCATGATCCCTGTCTACCTGCAGATGACACTCGGCCTCGATGCCCTCTCGACCGGGCTCAAGATCTTTCCGCTCTCGATCTCGCTGATTCTGTTCTCGATCGTGGGGACCAGGCTCTCTGCCGTCTGGTCTCCGCGGCGGATCGTGCGGCTCGGCCAATTCATCCTCGTCGCCAGCGCCATCCTGCTCCTCGGTTCCGTCTCACTGGAGCTCAAGGGATGGTTGTTCGCCGCAGGAATGTTCTTCGCCGGTTCCGCCCTCGGGCTTCTTGCCTCCCAGCTGGGAAACGTGAACATGTCGAGCGTGTCAGAAGACAAGACGAGTGAGGTCGGCGGCCTCCAGGGAGTGCTTCAGAATCTCGGTTCGTCGCTCGGGACGGCGCTGATCGGGTCGGTGCTGATCGCCTCCCTCGCCTCAGGTTTTCTGGGCGGTGTCCAGTCGAGTGACCTGCCCTCGTCGGTGAAGACGCAGGTGAACACACTCAGCCAGTCCGGTGTGGAGATCATCCCGGTGTCGCAGGTCGCCGGAATTGCCGAAAAGGCAGGACTCTCGAGCAGCGAAGGTGACCAACTCGCTTCGATCTACGGGGACTCTCAGGTATCGGCTCTTCGGGCATCGCTCGTCGCCGTCATCGTACTGGCGATCGTGTCTCTGCTGTTCTCGAAGAACATTCCGACGCAGATCGTCGCGGGTAAGCCGAAAGTGGCTAGTAGACGAAGAGCTGGCCGAGAATGACGATCGCGATGACGAAGAGAGCCACGACACCGCCGACGATAGCGAGTCCGCGACTGCTCAGCTTGGTGATGCCGAAACCCACGAGGAACGGCAGTGACACGATGAGCAGCGACATGAGCCACCAGAACGTGATGTAGCCACCCCGGCTGGCGTCTTCCAGCCTGCCGCCGAAGAGTTTCTGCGACGCAGGGTTGGTCGCGAAGGCGATGGTTGCAGAGAGCGGGAAGGCGATCAGCGCCAGTGTGATGAGGCCGGCGAATGCGCCCCACCGGCCGCGGTTCTTCTCGGCGACAGCGGGATGCCTCGACTCGGTGGAACGCTGGGCGTTGGTGGAGGATCGCTGCGAAGGGCGGCTTTTCGGCATCTGTGGCTGTGCTTCCCGGTGAGCGGGGCCTGTGGCACCCGCGAGAACGTTGACGAGCACACTCTAGCGGGTGACTGTGCCACCAGCAGGCTCGCGCGGGCATGGGCAGAAGACGAAGTGGTCGACCTGTCGTGCGGCACTGCGGGAGTAGTCGGTGTTAGGGACCTTTGACCCTAGGGTGTGCGGCCCGCGACGACAACGATGGTGGCATGTCGTCATTCACCGATGAACCGATCACTGTACTGAGCGCCGAGGAGTGCTGGGCGGTGCTCCGCAGAACGACGGTCGGCCGGCTTGCCGTGAGCGTCGCAGGACAGCCCGACGTGTTTCCCATCAATTTTGTTGTCGATGATCGCTCGATCCTCATGCGCACGGGCGAGGGGAGCAAACTGCTCGAAGCCACCATCAATCCTCTGGTCGCCTTCGAGGCTGACAACGTCGATCGTTTTCACGGCTGGAGTGTGGTCGTGAAAGGTACCGCGCGTGTGCTCGACACCGAGAGAGAAGAACTCGCTGCCGCTCGGCTTCCGCTGGAATCATGGCTGCCGACGTCGAAGCAGGTCTATCTCCGTATTGAACCAGCGGAGATCGCCGGTCGGCGTTTTGCCTTCGGGGGAGAAGCTCCTGTCGGTTTCGCCGAGCTGTGATTCCCCAGGCCCGGATTCACAGGACTTAGGTCCTGATGCCCAGCCTTTTGTCAGGGAAAGCTGATTCCAGAAGAAGTACATCACTTTCCCAGCCGGTCACACAGGCCGGCTTTCCCTGACAGAAAGAGTCGCTCCCGATGGATGCTCTCGATATTGCCCGCTGGCAATTCGGAATAACGACCGTCTACCATTTTCTGCTCGTCCCTCTCACGCTCGGCCTCGGCCCGGCTGTTGCCATCATGCAGACCCTGTGGGTGCGTACGGGCAACGAGCGCTACCTGCGCATGACCAAGTTCTGGGGCAAGCTCTTTCTCATCAACTTCATTCTGGGTGTCGCCACCGGCCTGGTGCAGGAGTTCCAGTTCGGCATGGCGTGGAGCCAGTACTCCCGATTCGTAGGAGACGTCTTCGGTGCTCCCCTCGCCATGGAGGGTCTTCTCGCCTTCTTCTTCGAGTCGACCTTTCTCGGGCTCTGGATCTTCGGCTGGAATCGCCTGCCGAAGCGTGTTCACCTTGCCACGCTCTGGATCGCCATTGCGGGCTCCTGGATCTCGGCGTTCTTCATCATCGTCGCCAACTCGTGGATGCAGCACCCCGTGGGCGTCGAACTCGTCGACGGTCGCCCCGTGATGAATGACATCTTCGCCGTGCTGACGAACAACACGGCCATCCTCGCCTACACACACACGATCTTCGGCTCGCTCGGTGTCGGGGGAGGCTTCCTCATCGGAATCGCCTGGTATCACCTCTGGCAGCGCCGCAAAGACGGGATCGACACCGTCGACGCCGAGAAGCGCGTCGTCGTCGGCGAATCGCGTTCGATCCCGGGTCGCGACAAGACCGACCATTCCGTCTGGATCCGTTCGCTTCGCATCGGCGCAGTCGTCGCGATCATCGGATTCGCCGGCGTGGCCTTCACCGGTGACCTTCAGGGCAAGCTGATGTTCCAGCAGCAGCCGATGAAGATGGCCGCAGCCGAAGCCGCCTGTGAGACGGGAACGAGCTTCTCTGTGCTCGCCATCGGCGATGTGGGTGCCACCCACAACTGCGACGACGTCATCCCCGTGATCCAGATCCCCGGTCTGCTCTCGTTCCTTGCGACAGGAAACTTCACCACTGATGTCAAAGGTGTGAAGGACTTGCTTCCCGAGTACCAGGCCAAATTCGGTACGAACATCCCTGACACTGCTGCCTACGGCGCCCAGGCGGGCCAGGCCATCCAGTACGTTCCTGTCATGCAGGTCACCTACTGGGGATTCCGCCTGATGATCGGCTTCGGTGCTCTCGCTGCGCTGGCCGCGGTGGTCGCGTTGTGGTTGACACGGCGGGGGACAGTCCCTGCGTCGCGGGGCCTGATGAGACTGGCCGTCTTCGGAATTCTCGCTCCGTTCGGGGCGAATGCTGCAGGGTGGGTGTTCACCGAGATGGGCAGGCAGCCCTTCGTCGTGGCACCGAACCCGACGGGCGTCGACGGCGTGTTCATGTTCACCCAGGCAGCGGTTTCACCCGGGGTATCGGTGGGCGAACTGCTGTTCTCGATCATCACGCTCACGCTGGTGTACGGCGCTCTGCTCGTGGTCGAGGTTCGACTGCTCTTCAAGTACGCCAGGGCGGGAGTTGCCGGTGTGATGCCCGAGCTCGCCCACTCCGACGATGACGACACTGACGAAACCTCCGGGTCATCCGGCACCGGCTCGAGTGGCGACGTGCTCGCCTTCGCTTACTAGAACGGAAAACGAATCATCATGGACGGATTGACCATCTTCTGGTTCATCGCCATCTCTGCGCTCTGGATCGGATACCTTCTGCTCGAGGGATTCGACCTCGGTGTGGGAATGCACATGCTGCTCACCGGTCGCTCCGACACGGAGCGCCGCGTCATGCTCAACTCCATCGGCCCAGTGTGGGACGGCAACGAGGTGTGGCTGATCACCGCGGGTGCAGCCACGTTCGCCGCGTTCCCCTTCTGGTACGCGTCGCTCTTCTCGGCACTGTATCTTCCGCTGACACTCGTGCTCGTCGGCCTGATCTTCCGTGCGGTCGCGATTGAATATCGCGGCAAGGGGGCGACCGTTCGCTGGACCCATGCGTGGGACCTCGCGATCAGCATCGGTTCGTTCATCGTTGCCTTCGGTGTTGGAGCCGCTCTCGCCCTGACGACCACTGGGCTGCCGCTGGATGCCAACGGCAACAGGGTCGGCGGCGCTTTCGTCTGGCTCAACGGGTATGCAGTGATCGGCGGACTGGCCGTCGTCGGGTTCTGCCTCGTACATGGAGCCGTCTTCCTTGCGCTGAAAACCGACGGTTCGGTGCGTGAGAAAGCGAACTCGTTCGTCGTGAAGTGGGCTCCACTCGCTCTTCTTCCGATTGTCGCGTGGGTGCTCATCGTGCAGTTCAGTAACGGCAAACTCTTCACGCTCGTCCTGATCGCGGGCGCCGTGGTCGCCGTGGTCTGGGCCTGGCTGAGCGCCAGGGCTGGCCGTGAAGGCCGCGCCTTCCTCGGGCTGTCGCTGTTCCTGGTGCTCGGCGCGGCATCGATCTTTGCGTCGGTGTTCCCCGTGGTTCTGCCGTCGACAATCGATTCGGCCTACAACCTGACGATCAGCAATGCTTCGAGCGGCTCGTACACCCTCGGGGTGATGACCGTCGTCACCGCGTTCGGCTTGCCGCTCGTGCTGGTCTACCAGGGCTGGACCTACTGGGTGTTCCGCAAGCGCATCAGCGGAACACAGATTCCCGTCGTGCACTCGGTTGTCGCCGCTGTCGCCAAATGACGCGCTCCACCGAACGCAGGCGGCGCCCGCGACTGGAACGGGCCGACCTTCGCACGGTGTACCTTCTCGGGGCGGTCAGCGCAGTCAAAGGGCTGTCGCTGATCGTCATCGCCGAGGCGATTGCCCGTGGAATCTCGGCTCTGCCGGCAGGGGGTGAGACCCTTCGTGACGCCGTGCTGTGGGGTGTCGGCGGGGCGCTGCTGCGTGCAGGGTCGAGCTGGGCATCCACTGTTGTCAGCTCACGTGCTGCTGTCGGGGTGAAGGAAGACCTGCGCCAGAGGCTGGCCGTCACAGCTCTCAGCGATTCTTCGGGAGTGAGCGGATCGACGGCGGTGCTGGCGACCAGGGGCCTCGACCAGCTTGACGAGTACTACCGCTCGGTTCTGCCAGCGATGACGAACGTCGCTGTCATTCCTCTGCTGCTCGGCGCCCGGATCCTGTTCGCAGACTGGCTGAGCGCCCTGATCATCGTCGTGACGATTCCTTTGGTGCCCGTCTTCATGGCGCTCATCGGCATGCACACCCGTGACAAGGTCGACGCCGCATCGACTGCGCTGGGTCGTCTCAGCGACAATCTGGTCGAGCTCGCCAGGGGCTTGCCGGTGCTCATCGGGCTCGGCAGGGTCGAGGAGCAGACAAAGACGCTGCGCACAATCTCCGACGACTACCGTGCCACCACCATGCAGACGCTGCGAACGGCTTTCATGTCATCGCTGGCTCTCGAACTGATTTCGACGATCTCTGTGGCGCTCGTCGCAGTGACCATCGGAATTCGCCTGATCGGCGGCAGCCTCACGTTGGAGATCGGCTTGCTGGTGCTGATTCTCGCTCCCGAGTGCTTTGCTCCGTTCCGTGAGGTCGGCGCTGCATTCCACGCGGCACAGGATGGCCGGGCCGCTCTGGCTCGGGCGCGCGAGTTCGTCGCGAGGCCAACGCCAGCGACCATCCTCGTGACGGGCACGGAGGTCACGGGCGCCGAGGTGATTGGCGCCGAGGTGAGGGTCGATCACGTCACGCTTCACTTCGCGGGAAGATCAGAACCGACTCTGAACGACTTCTCTGCAACCTTCGCTCACAATCGAACCACTCTGGTCGCGGGCCAGACGGGCAGTGGCAAGTCCTCTGTGCTCGCCCTCCTCGGTGGCCAGCTGGCCAGCAATACAGATGGATATGAACTCGCCGGATCGGTGAGTGGTGTCGACCTTCGCCGAATTGCGTGGGTCTCGCAGCATCCACAGACCGTCTCTGCCTCGGTTCGTGAGGAACTCGCGCTCTACGGGGGGAACACTTCGCCGGAGCTCGCTGTGCGCGTCGATGCTGTTCTCGCCGAACTGGGATTGGCGGGGCTGGCTGATGCCGACCCGGCCAGGCTGAGCCCGGGCGAGCTCCGCCGGCTCGCTCTGGGTCGTGCTGTTCTGCGGGTCGACGATGGGGCGACGCTGATGCTCCTCGACGAGCCGACTGCCCACCTCGATGCCGAAAGCGCACTGATCGTCGAACGGATGATCGAACGACTTTGCGGCACCGTGACGATTGTCATCGCGACGCACGAACACGGGCTTGCCGAGCTGGCGTCCTCGGTCATCACGCTGGGCGAAACGTCGCGGCTCCGGGAGGTGGAACAGGCAACCGGGCCCCTCGACCGCGTGAGGAGGGGGGAGATCGAGCCCGAACCCGACCGTGAATCGGCCGACCCCGTGAAGGCGCAGACGTGGGGCACCGTACGCGCGCTCTGGGAGTTCCTCAGCCCGTCGCGTGCCACCTTCGTCTTCGCTGTACTGCTCGGCACCCTGTCGGCCCTGTTCGCTGTCTCGCTGACGGCGGTCTCAGGCTGGCTCATTGTGCGGGCGAGCCAGGAACCGGCGATCATGTACCTTCTCGTGGCCATCATCGGGGTGCGCTTCTTCGGCATCGGTCGTTCGAGCCTTCGGTACGCTGAGCGCCTCTGTGCGCACAACTCGATCTTCCAGGCGGCAACGGAACTACGCGTCCGCCTCTGGCGGGCTCTCGGTCGCAATGGCATCACCTCACGGGGCCTGTTCCGTGGATCGACTGCCGTCGACTATCTGGTCGGGGCGACCGACGATGTGCGCGATCTGAGTTACCGGGCCGTGATGCCCCCGCTGGTCGCGGCGTGTGTGGGCATTGCTTCCATCATTGCCGTAGCGCTTCTCTACGCACCGGTTCTCTGGGTACTTCTCGTTCTCTTCGCAGTGTGCCTGGGTGTCGTTCCTGTGGTGACGGTGCTGGTCGACCGATCCTTCAGCCAGCGGCAGCACACTCTGCAGTCCGCCCTGCTCACGAGGTTCGTCGCCATGCTCGGCGCAAGCAGGGACCTGCGTACGAACGCCATCGATGGGCGAGTGAGAAGGTCGATCGCGGAAGTCGACGCCGAACTCGGCGCCGCTGCGCGCCGCGGTGCCTGGGCGCTGGGCCTGGGGCACGCGCTCACTGTGCTCGGCTGTTGCCTTGCCGCGATGGGGATGCTCGTGGTCTGTGCGCCGTTCGTTCTGTCGGGCGGTCTTGCGGTGGAGCTCGCCGCGGTCTTCGTTCTGCTGCCACTCGCCCTCATCGAGAGCATGGCTGCGGTGGTCGACGCCGTGCAGCTGTGGCCCTCTCTCGCTGCAGCGCTCGCCAAAGTCGCCGGATTCGTGGGTGACGAGATCCCCGAGTCGATGGAGGGACAGGCCGCTGACCTCGAGACCATCGGCCGTGAGACTATCTCCTCGCCCGTTCGCACCCTGGAATTCTCGGGTGTGACGGCGGGATGGCCTGGCGTCGTTGCACCGACTTTCTCCGATGTCAGTTTTCGCGCGGTGGCGGGGGAGTGGGTCATGGTCGAGGGGCCCTCCGGATCCGGAAAATCCACCCTCCTTGCCGTTGCTCTGGGTTTTCTCCAACCGAGAGACGGCCGCCTTCTCGTGGACGGTCGTGCGTCGTCGAACTACAGTGGCAGCGAACTCCGACGCCACGTGACGTGGTGCCCCCAGGAGGGTCACCTCTTCGACTCGACGCTTCGCGGAAACCTGTTGATCTCCCGCGCCCGGGGCGATGCCCCGTCTGAGCCCGAGATGATCGCGGCGCTCGAGCGGGTAGGGCTCGGTTCTTTCGTCGCCTCGCTTCAGAATGGCCTCGACACGCGGGTGGGGTCGGAGGGCGAGCAACTCTCTGGTGGCCAGCGCCAGCGGGTCGCCGTCGCTCGTGCTCTTCTGGCAGGCGGAGACATCGTTCTTCTTGACGAACCGACGGCTCACCTGGATGCGGATGCGGCGGAGTCGCTCATGACCGACCTCCGCATCGCCCTCAGCGACACGATCGTGATTCTGGTCACCCACCACTCCGTCGAAGCGAAAACCGGAGACGTGCGAGTGCGCTTGGCTGCGTCCACCGCAACCGATCGGCACCCCGCCCGGATGTTCGAACAGCCTGTTGCGGTTTAGAGTGGGGAAGTACACCGCAGAGTGATGCGGCACCAGCACGGATCACCGGCGGCGAAAAAGGGGTGACGGTTGCAACAGGAAGACCAGTCGGCCGACCGCGGGCCCAACGCGACAGACAAACTCCGTGCACTGGCGGAAGCGACCCAGTCCGTTGTCGAAGAACTCGACCTCCCTGTGGTGTTGCAACGGATCGTCGATGCCGCAGTGAACCTGGTGGGCGCCCAGTACGGAGCGGTGGGAGTGATCGCCCCTCACGGCGGACTCGAGCAGTTCATCCATGTCGGCATGTCACCCAGCGCCGTTCAGGTCATCGGGCACCTGCCGGAGGGGCACGGGCTGCTCGGGGCCCTGATCGACGACCCCCGGCCCATCCGGTTGTCCCAGCTCTCCGACGACCCGAGGTCAGCCGGATTCCCGGCTCACCACCCCGAGATGCACAGCTTTCTCGGGGTACCGATACGGGTGCGTGAGGCCGTCTACGGCAACCTGTACCTCACCAATCAGGAATCAGGTGAATTCACGGCCGACGATGAGGAACTCGTGCTTTCTCTCGCGGCCTCAGCCGGCTTCGCCATTGAGAATGCACGACTCTTCTCCGAAACGAAGCGTCGCCAGGCGTGGGCCGCAGCCTCAGCTGAGATTACGGCAGTCCTCCTGTCGGCTGACCATGCAGTGGCGATCTCCGCCTTGCTGGATCGGGTGCAGCAATTGGCTTCCGCCGCATTGGCCTGTCTGATCACTGAGCATTCAGAACCGTCGCAGCTCATCGTCACAGATGCGACGGGAGAGTTTGCCGAGTCCATGCTTCACTCCACTTTCCCCGCCGAGAACTCTCTTTCTGCGGCCGTGCTGCACGGCAGAATTCCCATGGCAACCGAGCGCAAGGTGTCGACTGCGCCAGCCTGGGCCCCCGTCGTGCACCTGCTGGGCCCCGTGATGGCGGTTCCCCTCATCGCGGGCGGGCGCAGCCTCGGTGTGATCCTCGTCGCTCGCTCGATCGGTGACCCGTCGTTCACGCCGGCAGACCTGGAGATGGCCGCGGATTTTGCCGGCCAGGCCAGCATCACCCTCGAACTCTCGGCGGCGAGAGCAGACCAGCAAAGAATGATGGTGCTCGAAGACCGCGGCAGGATCGCTCGCGACCTGCATGACCACGTCATCCAGCAGTTGTTTGCGACCGGGCTCGAATTGCAGAATGTCGCAGGAACTCTTCCGGCCGGCCGTGCGAGTGAACGTGTCAACACAGTGATCTCGAGTCTGGATGCGGCGATCTCCCAGATTCGCACCGTGATCTTCGCTCTCGCGCCGCCGCGTTCAGACCTCCAGCTCACTGTGCGCCACCAGATCATCGATCTCGCCACCGAGTTTGCGCCCGGGCTCATGCGTCCTCCGAGTGTGAGCTTCGCAGGTCCTGTCGACCTCGTGGCGGTCGGGTCCCTCGCCGATGACGTTCTGGCGGTCATCCGGGAATCCCTGGCGAATGTCGCCAAGCACTCGCAGGCCGAGCAGGCCTCGGTGGCTGTGAGTGTCTGGCAGGGTTCGCTCGTGGTGGAGGTGGTTGACGACGGTGTGGGGTTCCTCGATTCGGGCCGGCGCAGCGGCATCGCCAACCTCGAACAGCGCGCAACGCTGCGAGGCGGTACATTCTCAGTGAGCTCGGGTACGGACGGAACACGCATGCTCTGGTCGGTTCCGTTCACCGATGAGCAGAACGAAGAGGAAGTGCCAACGTGATCCGTGTCTTCTTGCTCGATGACCACGAACTGGTCAGGCGGGGTATTGCCGAATTGCTGCAGGCCGAACCTGATATCGAAGTGATCGGGGAGGCAGGGACAGCTGCGCAGACACGCACGCGTATTGCTGCGACGCAGCCTGACGTCGCCATTCTCGACGTGCATCTTCCCGACGGAAACGGTATCGATGTGTGCAGGGACGTACGTTCACATCACCCTGACGTGAAGTGCATCATGCTCACCGCCTACGACGACGATGACGCGCTCTTCTCGGCGGTGATGGCCGGAGCCTCGGGATACGTTCTCAAAGACATCCGGGGAGCCGGACTCATCGACTCGATCAGGAAGGTTGCGGCTGGCCGCACGCTTCTCGAACCTGCTCTTACCCGGCGAGTCACACGCGAGATGCGCCCCGAGACCTCGTCAGATCCTCGCGTCAGCTCATTGAGTCTGCGGGAGAGCCAGATACTCGCTCTGATTGCCGACGGATTGACGAACCGGCAGATCGGCATCGAGTTGTCGCTCGCTGAGAAGACGGTCAAGAACTACGTGTCGAGCCTGCTCAGCAAACTCGGGCTCCAGCGGCGAACGCAGGCCGCCATCTTCCACCTCGAGTCGAACTCTCCAGCTCAGCCCTGAGATTCAGCCATCCCGGGACTTTGGACCCTGTAGTGCAGCGGAGGCAGAGGGCAGGGTAGGAGTGCACCCCAACGCGATGTCGCGGTGCTCGACAGAACTCGAAGGGCCGCGTCGATGCCTGAACAGACCGTGGTTGGCTGGGATTCCTCACTGCCCGCGGCAGAGGCCGCCGAATGGGCGCTGTGCCGGGCATCCGGTCGTGGCGGAGAGCTGTTGCTCGTGAGGGTCATCGATGACTCGACTGTCACCGACGACTACTACGTCTCCGACCAGTACATCGACCAGGCAACGATCGAGCTCGAGGGCGAGGTGCTGAAGCTGCGCGCCCAGAACCCCGGGTTGAGTATCGAGGGTCGTGTCGTTCGTGGCGACCCGGTGAGGGAATTGGGTCGTTTCTCCGGGCCTTCCAGCCTCGTCGTGGTCGGCACTCATCAACGCACAGTCAATCGCTTTCGCTACGCGTGGTCACTCGGAGCACGGCTGGCCGGTTCGGCAGACGGCCCGGTGGCCGTCATTCCCAGCGGGTCGAAGAACGAAACGTCAGGTGTCGTGGTCGGCATCGACGGCAACAGGGCTGGCGAAGTCGCCGCACGCTTCGCGGCATCGGAGGCAGAGACCCGCGGCGATGTGCTGCACGTCGTGCACGCGTGGTCTGAGCCGTCGCTCTGGAACGATTCGCTGGCTCCGACCGACGAATTCCTGGACTCGCTCTCGGCTGAGCACCAGAGCATGCTCGACCAGGCGGTGGCGCAGATCATCAGGGAGCATCCGGGCCTGGCGGTTCGAGCGCACCTGGTGCACGAGCCGGCGCAGTGGGCCCTGGCTTCGCTCAGTCGATCGGCATCATTGCTGGTGGTCGGTCACGTTCGACGTCGCGGCTGGAGTGCGATTCTGCTGGGTTCTGTATCGCACGCCCTGGTCCTGAACATCCAGACTCCCACCATCGTGCTGGTCTCAGAGCTCGCCGACTGAGGGCACGTACACCACGGTCGGAACAGACAGGTGCACGATCACGGCCTGACTCACTGAGCCCATCCGAAACGGGTGCGGATGCTCTGGCCGGTGATTTCCGACAACGAGTAGTGCCGCGGTGGCCGCCCCGGCGAGAATCGATGCCGCTGCGGCTCCCTGCACCAGCAGGGTCGACGTGATGAGCCCGGGCAGATGGGCCCTGACCTCCGCCTCCGCAGCATCGAGGATCGCCTGGTGTTCTGAGGCCACTGAACCGAGAGACGCTTCGGTCGGGGGCAGAGCATCCTGCCAGAGGGGCAGCAGCTGCCAGGCGTGCAGGATAGTCAGGTTCTGCCCTGTTCTGGTCGCCTCTCGACCGGCGAAGAATGCGGCATCTCGCGACGAGCTGCTGCCGTCGACAGCAACGACCACCCCGTGTCGCTTGACATCGGGAGTCGATTGCTCCGGGATGACGGCGATCGGCCCATGCGCCTCTGCTGCGAGCCGGGCACCGAGTGACCACCCGAAAGTGAAGAAGGGCTTGTCTCGTCGGTGGGTGCCGACAACGACGAGATGGTCGGGGGAAGTGAAGGGCAGAAGGGTTCGGAGCGGATCCCCACGCAGGAGTTCTGATTCGATGTGCACGTGTGGATGCTCGGCACGGGTCATCGAGACGTCGGCGTTCAGGCGAGCTTCGAATGCCGTGGCATCCGATTTCGTTGGCAGATAGTCGACGGAGGCCCTCGTGTCATCGACGACACCGACGACACGGATGTTGCCCGACCGCCCACTCTCGCGAGCGGCGGCCCAGTCCAGGGCGAGCCGCGCCGGCTCGGTGCCGTCCCATCCCACGATTGTCTCGTGCTTCGTCATGTCGTCTCCGGGGTCAGCTCGTCACAGCTCATTGGTGGCACAGCTCGTTGGTGGCACAGCTCGTTGGTGACGCAGCTCATGCGGGTCAGAGGTCATGGTGGGGAAGATGGCGTCTATCTCGGGGCGGCACCACCAGTACGGGGCACGGGGCGTGATGGACGCAGTGGTTGCTCACCGAGCCGAGCATGAATCCCGTGATCTTTCCCCGGCCACGTGAGCCGACGACGAGCATCAGGGCATCGGCAGAGAGGGATTCGAGGAGTTCACCCGGTTGCGCAAGTGCTGACCGGTAGTGCACGACGAGCTCCGGATGTTCGGCGACTCGTTCTGCCAATTCCGCTGTGAGGCGTGCACGCACGATGCCGGTGACCTCGGTGAACGAGAGAATCGTTCCGTCGGCGTTGCGGAAGACGGCCAGCTTGTCGTCGATCGTCCAGCAGCGCACGATGACGAGGGGCGCAGCGAGGCGATGCGCCAGATCCAGGGCTACCGTCAGGGCGCCGTCTGACTCGGCCGAACCGTCGTGGCCGACCACAATGGTTCCCTCTGGCACGGGTTGCAGGTCACGGAGATTCGCCTCTGAGGCAGAAGGCGTGATCCCGGCTTCATCGATGGGAATCGTTGTCTGGTCCATGGCCCCCAGCCTGTCACCGCGACGCTCCTGCAGTAAGGGTCGAAAGTCCCTCGATGTGCGTGCCTGTTCTACTTCGAGACTGCAGGGACTGCCGGAGACGGCCGGCGTGACGGCGCCAGAGTGACGGCCCGCTCCTTCGGCCTGATCGCCCGCAGCGCGTTCAGAATCGTCGCGAGATCGACCACCTCCTGAATGCCGGCTCCGACCGTTGCGGGAATGAACCCGAACGAGGCGATGACCATGAGCACAACACTGAGGCTGATTCCGAGCCAGATGCTCTGGAGAGCGATGCGAACCGTGTCGCGGCCGATCTGCACCGCGCGCACCACCACGGCGATGTCGTCGACCAGGATGACCGCATCAGCTGACTCGCTCGCCGCTGTGGCACCCCGCGCACCCATCGCGATACCGATGTCTGCCGAGGCGAGAACGGGAGAGTCGTTGACGCCGTCTCCGACCATGAGCACGGGTCTCTGGGGAAGCGCCTTCACAGCCCTGACC
Organism: Subtercola sp. PAMC28395; assembly: GCF_018889995.1. Lineage (NCBI taxonomy): Bacteria > Bacillati > Actinomycetota > Actinomycetes > Micrococcales > Microbacteriaceae > Subtercola > Subtercola sp. PAMC28395. The sequence continues at coordinate 2,337,128 of NZ_CP076547.1, forward strand.
TTGTCGGCGGGAAGGCAGTTGGCCTGCACCTGCGTGATTCCGACCTCGCCCGCGACAAAGTCGGCCGTGGCCTGCGCATCGCCGGTGAGCATCACGACCTCCGTGACTCCCAGTTGCCTGAGCCGATCGATCGTGTCGCGCGCCGACTCCCTGACGGGATCGGTGGCGATGATGCTGCCGGCGAAGCTCCCGTCGATCGCGAGGTAGATCGCGAGCTCGCCGCCGACGATGGTTGCCTGCTGCACCTGGGGGGACGCCGCTTCGATGAAGGCGAGAGTGCCGACGTCGACCGTATTGGTGCCAACGACCGCACTCACTCCCTGGGCCGCCGATTCTGTCGAGCTGGTGACGTCCCGAAGCGTCAGGCCCCTGTCTTTGGCCGCCTCGACGATCGATGATGCAAGCACGTGGGAGGAGAACTGCTCGGCCGATGCGGCCAGCGTCAGGGCCTGGGTCTCGCTGAACGGAGGTATCACATCGATTCGGGCTATGGCCGGCTTGCCGTGCGTCAGTGTGCCTGTCTTGTCGAAGACCACTGTTCTGGTTCGGGCGAGTCGCTCGAGTACACCCCCACCTTTGACGATGATTCCGTTTCGAGCAGCGCGGCTCATTCCCCCCATGAACGCGACGGGCGCGGCGAGCACGAGCGGGCACGGCGTTGCGAGAACGAGTACTTCGGCAAACCGCACGGGGTCACCAGACACGACCCAGGCCGTGATCCCGATGATGAGTGATACGACGGTGAACGGAATGGCGTACCTGTCGGCCAGCCGAACCACGGGAGCTCGATTGACAGATGCTTCCTTGACGAGCGCGATGATGCTCTGGAACTGGCTGTCAGCGGCGAGCGACGTCGCTGCGATCGTCGCCGCCGTATTGCCGTTGACCGAACCGCTGAGCACGGGGTCTCCCGTAACCCGCGTAACCGGCAGGCTCTCACCCGTGAGCGATGACTCATCGAATGCTGCGCTGGCCGAAACCAGTTCACCGTCGACGGGGACCACCTCACCAGAGCGCACGAGGATCAGATCGCCGATCACGACAGCAGATGCGGCAATGTCGTCGATGCGATCGGAGCCGGGGGTCTGGCGGTGGGCAATCTGTGGTTCGCGGCTGAGAAGTGCCGAGAGTTCACGCTGGGCACGCCCCTGTGCGAAGTCCTCGAGTGCCTTGCCGCCCGCCACCATGAGCACGATGATCAGGCTCGCGATGTATTCACCGACGGCGACTGTCGCCACGATAGCGATCACAGCGAGCACATCGATGCCGAAGATCCCCTTGCGCAGCTGGTTCACCATTGCCCAGGACTCCACGGCAGCGACCGCTATGGCGAACACGCTGAACAGCCAGGGCACGGCATGGCTGAAGCCGATCATCCAGAGGGCCACACCTGCCAGACCGACAAGCACCGTCGCCGAAACGACAGGGTAGCGAAGCACGAGCGTTCGTTGGTGGGGCGTGGTGGTCGTCATCGGTTTACCTACGGGCTTTCAGTGACCGGCAAAGGCCCGCCCGGTGACCTCAGTGGGAGTGATCACGACGAACGCATCTGTCGAGCGAGGCATCCACGACCACAGGGGGCTGTCGCGGGCCGCTCGGATGCTGTCTTCGTCGGTCAGGTGCCGTGCTGTCCCTTTCACCACGACGCTCCAGGCCGTCTCTGCGTCGTAGTGATCTGTTTCGAGAGCGACACTCTCGTTCAGCATCAATTTCGTGAGTTTCGTACCGGGAGCCGTGCGAATCAGGATCTGGTCGGCCGATGCAAGGTAGTTGATGGGAAAGATATCGGGGTTGCCGTTGTCGCTGACGGCGAGGCGGCCCACACCGCGGCTGCGCAACCGACCCCAGGCGTCGAGGGGGTCGAGAATCGAACTGGTACCGACGGTGTCGAACACGGTGTACTCGCTTTCGTCAGGGTGTGGGAGAGGTCTGCGCATCCGTCACCGGGCGGCGACTGATGCGCGCTGCCGTCTGATGCCGAGCCTACGCTCCCCGGCGAGCCGGAGCAGGGTCGTTGGTCCCGCGTCTGCGGTGGTCGCGTTCGCCGCTTCGACGAATCTCAGCCCGCCAGCCAGACGAACCCGTGTGCCGGCAGCGTCAGCGCATTCGTCGTGTCGATGGTGCTGCCCGACACCAGATCGGTGACTGAGGATTCGAGGCCAGACAGCGTCAGTTCGTCGATCGCCTGGGGTGTGTCAGCGAAGTTCGCGAACACCGTGACGGGTGCAGTGCCACCACCTGCGATGCCGAATCGTTGGAACCCGAGAACGTGGCTGTTCTTCGTGTCGAAGATGGTGAGGCGCCCGCCCGCGAACGCCGGGGTCGCCGCGCGTACAGTGATCAGGTGTCGGAACGCGGCATAGAGGGTGCCAGCAGCCGTCGATTCATCACCTCGCTCGGCATAGAGTGCTTCGGGGTAGGGGGGTCTGCCGACCCAGCGGCTGTCACCTGAATGCTCCGGCACATCGAGGTAGTCGTAGTAATTCAGTTGCCCGACTTCGTCGCCGAGGTAGACGAGCGGGATTCCGCCGGTGCTCAGCACGATCGAATGGGCCAGCACGATGCGGCCGATAGCCCCGTCATCACCCTGTTCCAGGCCTGCCAGGGAAGCCGTTGTGCCCGAGATGCGACAGTCACCCGTCTTCGGGTTGTCCTGAAAGGGCACCCCACGGGCGAAGCTGCCCTCGAAGCGATTCACGTAGAACGAATTCAGAAAGCGTCGGTGTTCTGCCGGGTCGATGCCGAGTTCGCGGGCATCTTCGTCGGCGAACGTCCATCCGATGTCATCGTGGCTGCGAACGTAGTTCACCCACGCCGTCTGGTCGTCGATCGTGTGGCGGCGTTCGAGCGCCTGTGACAACAGCGATACGTCGCGGGTCGCGAGCGTGCTCCAGATCAGCGCCATCTGCAGGGGGTTGTAGCTGAGCTGGCACTCGTCGCGGCTGATGTACTTGCTCACGTCGTCGGGGTGCACGATCGCTTCGGACTTGAAGAGCAGGCTCGGGGCAGCGATGCGGCACACCGCGTTGAACGCCTGCAGGAGCAGGTGTGCTTCGGGGAGGTTCTCGCACACCGTTCCGAGCTGCTTCCAGATGAACGCCACGGCGTCCATGCGCAGGATCTCGACGCCTTGGTTGGCGAGAAAGAGCATCTCGCCGGCCATCGCCCTGAAAACTGCGGGGTTCGCGTAGTTGAGGTCCCACTGGAAGGAATAGAAGGTCGCCCACACCCAGCGCCCGTCATCGAGCCGGATGAACGACCCCGGGTGGTCATCGGGAAAGATCTCCCTCGTGGTCTGTTCGAACCGGTCGGGCATCATGCGGTCGGGGTAGATGTGGTAGTACTTCTCGAACTCGGGGTCGCCGGCGAGTGCCTTCTCAGCCCACTCGTGTTCGTTGGAGGTGTGGTTGAAGATGAAGTCGACCACAAGTGAGATGTCCCGGCCCCGCAGTTCTGACGCCACGGCGCCGAGGTCTGCCATCGTGCCGAGGTTCGGGTTGACCTCGCGGTAGCTCGAGACGGCGTACCCTCCGTCAGAGTTACCCTCCGGCGCCAGGAACAGCGGCATGAGGTGCAGGTACGAGAGCCCCAACTCCTCGAAATAGTCGAGTCTGCGTGCGAGGCCGCTGAGGTCGGTGGCGTAGAGGTCGACGTAACACACACCCCCGAGCATCCGGTTCGACAGGAACCAGCCGGGGTCGGCCTCGCGTCTGGCATCGTGCGCCTTGAGGTCGGGGCTTCGACGCTGCCACGAACCGGCGGCATCGTCGAGAAGACGTTCGAACTCTGCGTTGGCTTCGTCGCCGTGCCCGTACAGGGTGCCGAAGAGGTGCGTGAGTCTCGGCAGCTGCTCGCCCAGGCGGCGCTGATAGTCGGTGTCGTCGCGCAATGGCGGGAGAGCACTCTCGTCGTTCTCCTGGTGAAGAGTGAGATGGTCGGTCACGCTGGTCCTTCCGTCCGACTGAGACTGGTGGATGCACGTACCGCCCGCTCTCTCGACGGTGAGGGTGCTCCTTGACACTAGCGCCTCGAACGGAGTCTCGTCAGTGGTCGAAGCTGGCATCCGTCGTAGCTTCACCGAAGTGTTCGCTCACGGTCACAGTGTGGGGCAGATCTCCGGCAGGGTTATACGCCTGGCACGGCACTTTAGCCAACTGTGTTGGCTCAAATTGGGGAAACTGCGGCGATCTGCTTCACTGTGGGAATGAGAGAACTGCATTACGGTACCGGGGTCATCACCGTGAGTTTTGACGTCTGCTCTGCGGTCTTCGACTACACCGTCGCGCTCGCCAACGCCGGCAAGTCGGACCGCATCACGGTGCCCGTGATGGCGGGCGGTGCGCGCGGCTTCTCCAACCTGCTGCTCGGCCCGGCGACCCAGTTGTACTGCACGGCGACGATCGACGAAGACACCACAGGCGCTGTTGATCTCGACGATGCGAAGCTCGTGGAGCTGTTGCGACAGAAGACGAACCTGCTGTCGCAGGGCGGCATGCTTTCAGCGTCGAGCGCTTCGATCGACCGCGACAGCGGGGGGCTCGACTAGGCCACGGTGCAGTGACGCGGGGAGCGAGAATTCGGCCCGCTGCTGACGGACAGCGCGCTCGAACCCGGGAGAATTCAGCCAGAGGCAGGCTACGACCTTACGAGGTCTTCTCTGGAATGAGTTCGAGGCCGCCAGCACTGTTGGCCCTGACCATCAGGCGTTCGATCCACTCGCGGTTGAGTGGAATCCGCTTCGATCCGTAGTAGTTGAATTCGAAGTACATCTGCGGGTGCACCCACACCGTGTTGTGTCCGCTGCCGAAGTCGGCAGACTTCTCCCAGCTGAACGAGAAGCTCTCGCCGCGTCGCAGTTTCGCCAGAATGACGGCCTGCAGGTGCGCGAGGTCGCGGTCGTCGATGGAGATCGATTTTGCGGCCGGCCCATAGATGAGAGTTCCCATAGTCTGCTCCACGCTGATCTCTGCCGACCCTGTGCGCGTCGGATTCGGCACTGTGGGATTCGGTGATGTTGCGGCTCAGCTTACGGGACCCTCGTCGCGCAGAATGACGCCACAACTCGATCTGAGCCTTCAGTGCTGAACCGGCGCTGGTCTTGCATTGCCTTCCTTGACGCACTGCGGATGACCTGACAATGTGGACAGCGTGAACATCTATGAGACTTTTCACTCCGGGTGGGGTCATGAGGGCGACCTCGTGACCGCTTCGCAGAACCTCAAGGAGAGCATCCATGCCCACAATCTCCGTCACCAGCGTGATGGTCGACGACCAGGCGAAAGCGCTCGCCTTCTACACCGAGAAGCTCGGTTTCGTGCCGAAGACCGACGTCTCGCTGGGGGAGTACCGCTGGCTGACGGTTGTCGGAGCGGGCGAGCCCGACGGTGTCGAACTGCTGCTGGAACCGGATGCTCATCCAGCCGCGAAGGTCTTCAAACAGGCTCTTGTGGCAGACGGAATCCCGTACACGTCTTTCACCGTCGACGATGTGCGGGCTGAATACGCGGAGCTTCAGGAGCGCGGAGTCACGTTCACCATGGCCCCGACCGCTATGGGGCCGGTGGTTGCTGCCGTGCTCGACGACACCTGCGGCAACCTGATCCAGCTCACCAGCCCCGCCTGACCCGGTCAACTCTGCGAAAGGAATTCCATGGCAGTTCGCATCGACCTCAACATCTCGCTCGACGGCGTCGTCGCCCCCAGCAACCCGTCGCCCGAGAACCCGATGGGTGAGGACTGGGGCAAGATCGTAGCGGCCTACAGCGCCACACGTACGTTCCGCGAGCGCGTGCTGCACGACACGACGGGGGAGGGGACCACCGGCGTCGACGATCGCTACGCCGCCGCGTACTTCGAGGCGGTCGGCGCGGAGATCATGGGTGCCGGGATGTTCGGGTTCCACTCCTTTCCTGACGACCCTGACTGGCGGGGCTGGTGGGGTGACGAACCACCGTTCCGGGTGCCGGTGATCGTGCTGACCCATCGGGAACACCCGCCTGTCGACTTCGCGAACGGAACGCGCTTCGAATTCCTCTCTGCGACGCCCGAGGAAGCTCTCGCTCGTGCCCGTGAACATGCCGTCGACGGAGACATCCGGGTCGGCGGGGGAGCGGGCGTCGCCCGCGCCTTCCTGGCCGCGGGCCTGGTCGATCGCCTCCACGTCGCAGTCTCTCCGGTAATTCTCGGGCAAGGCGTGCGGCTCTGGGATGATCTACGGGAGCTCGACCGCGACTACACCGTCACCTCAGAGGTCGCCGAAAGCGGCGTCATCCATATCACCTTCGCCCGCCAGACATGACTCGATGACCGACGACCAAGCTCTCAACAGTGCGGACGATCACGGCCGAAAGACGGGTCCCTGGTCGGAGGTCGACTCGCACGGCGGAATGATCTCCGGTGTGTATGTCGACGGTGAACGTCAGGGCACGTGGAGGCACGAATTTGTCGACGGGTCTCTGCGATCCGAAGGGGAGTACGACCACGGAATGCTTCACGGTGCATGGACCTGGTATCGCGCGAACGGCGGTCTGCTCCAGCGTGGTGGCTTTTTCGAAGACGAGAAACACGGGCGTTGGGAACGATGGAAGGCCGATGGCACGCCACTCGATACGACGGAGTGGGTCCACGGTAAGAAGCGTCGCTGATCGCAGGCGAAGTCGCCGCGAGCGCGCTCAGGCGCTCCCGCAGTGTTGGTGGGGAAGCTGGATACCCATATGTTTCCTAATCGCAAGCGAAGTTCGCCGAGTTGAAACCGGCAGCGGCGACATAGATTTCGGAGACGGTGCTGGTATTGGGGTCGATGTAGAACTGCAACATGTTTCCGCGGCTGTCCGTAGCGACGATGATGTCGTCTCCTCTGGAATTCTCTGGTGTGGTTGCTTGCGGATAGGCAGCAGCTACTTCGGCTGGAGTCGAGCCTGCACCGATTCCACGATCGGTCAGCAGAGTGTAAGTGGGGTTGGAAGGCTCGGGCGACACCATGAGGAACGACACCGGGTCAGCTTCACTTCCTTGTAGGCCGGCCCAAATGATGACTTGTTGAGGAATTTCGAAGTTTCGCCATACGCAGGAGAGTTCTGGGGCTGGCGATGCCAGGGACGGAATGAGAGCGCTCACTTCTGCTGGGGTCATTCCGAGATGAACCGGCCCGACATGGTCAAAGCCGATCACCCATGTCGAAGGATCGGACGGGTCGTCCGTCTTCTTCGTCGGCGTGGTTGGCGATGACGTCGTGGGCGCGGTCGGTGTGGTGGTTGGCGTGAAGACCAGTGACGGCGTCGACGTGGTGACGGGGTTTTTGGGTGCGGAGAAGGGGCTGGGGATTAGCCCGGTGGCGAGCGCGGTACCTGCTGAGCCGACGATGAGCAGGCTGACGATGGCGATGGTGATTCCGATGACGCGTGTTCGTGTTCGCCGTGTGGGGGCTGGCTGTTTCATGGTCTCGTCGGCCTGTCGCAGAACGTTGGTTTTCATTGTGGTGAGCATGCGAGTGAGTTCGTCGCCGGTTGGGGGGTCAGTCCTCATTGTCGGTCACCGCCTTTCGGAGTCGTGCGCGGGTGCGGGAGACTCGTTTCTTCACGGCATCGACGCTGATGCCGAGCTGTAGCGCGGCTTCGGCGTATGTTTGGCCGTCGATGAGGCAGAGTTCGCAGATGCGCCGGTCGATGGGGTCGAGTCGTTGTATTTCGTCGAGTACCCATCGGAGCTCTTCGCGAGCCTCGTCGTTTGCGTAGGGGTCGGCGTCGAGGGCGTCCGGCAGTTCGTCAGAGAGGTGTTTGTCGTTCCGACGTCGAAGGTTTTGTGCGTGGTTCCGGCAGGTCACGAGAAGCCAGGGGAGCAGCGAGGTGGTGGGCAGGATGATCGTGCTGCTCTTCAGCCAGACCGTGACGAAGGTCTCCTGGACGACTTCCTCGACGTCTGCGCGGGTGTCCACTATGGCCCAGGCGTAGCGGGTGACTGTTGGTGCATATCGGTCGAACAATGTCGACAGGGCGCTGGAGTCACCGATGACCAGCAGCGCCAGTAACTCGCTATCAGTGTTGTCATCACTACCCATGAACATCCCCCTCACTATAGAAGTGTCAGGAGACGTTGAAAGGTGACAGCGAGACAGGCGTTTCTCGGAAGATCTGCTCGCCTGTGTCGCTGTGAAGAGCGAGTCGCTGGGAACGCCCGCTGTTCGAGCGTTCCCAGCGACCATGTATGCGTTTTCGGCCGGCTTCGCGATCAGCTCGTGAAGGCGACATGGACGTCGACCCGCATCGACGGGTCCAGCCCTTCTTCGTCAGCAAGCAGATCGAACACCCGCTGGTGGGGTTCGTCCAGTTGCTGGTTCGAGTAGTGACGATCGAAGGATTCCTGGTCCCGGTAGAACTCGAATGCCCACATCACGTCGGGGTTGCTGTCGTCGCGGTTGAGCGACCAGTCCACAGGGCCATCCGGGTCACCTGTGAAGTGAAGGTCATTACAGAGCTGGAACAGCTCGTCGCCCTTGCCGGGCTTTGCCTGGAAGCGTAGAACCACACCTGGCTGATTTGTCTTCATGGAATTCTCCTTGCTGCTGGTCATTCGGGTCAGCTTTATGGATCACTGATCCAATGAGTTTGGATCATTGATCCACTCATGTCAAGATAGGTGTATGGCGGAAGCACGAGTTAAGGTACGTCGCGCGGAAGCGCTGTCGAAGAATCGGATCGTCCGAGCTGCGATTGAGATTCTCGACGCGTCGGGGGAGAGCGGTCTCACCACCCGCAGTCTCGCTGCGTCACTCACCACGGGATCAGGAGCGATCTTCCATCACGTCGGCAACAGAGATGAGCTCCTTCGAACCGCGGTGAACTTCGTCGTGGCCGATGTGGCCGCCGGCGTTGCCAGCGAGACGACTCCTGAAGAGTCCGTGCGGTTGTTGATGATGGGGATCTTCGACGCGATCCAGGCACATCCCTGGGTCGGTGCGCAATTGGCCCGCGAGCCCTGGCAGACTGCTCTACTGGAGATATTCTTCGAGATCTGCAGCAGGCTGCAGGTCCTCGGTGTTGCAGAGGGCGAACTCTTCGATGCGGCATCGACACTGCTGAGTTACCTTTTGGGCGTTGCCAGCCAATATGCCGCCGGCGTGAGTCTCTCGCGGCATACCGATCGGGCTGCTTTCTTGAGCGCTGCTGTCGAAGACTGGCTGGACCGACGCGAATCGTCGGATCACCCATTCGTGCGCCAAGTGACGCGACTCGCCGACCATGACGACCGCGACCAGTTCATCGCTGGAGTGGAGGTCATCCTGGATGGGGTCATGACTCGGTCTCGATGAGCGAGTCTTCTCCGTTTGCCCGCGAGACGCAGCCGTTCTGGGAGAGAAGAGTATATTACTTGACATAATGTGCATTATCAGCGCTATGTGCGACTCGCCGAGCGTGGCTGAGATGCGCACCTACTTGAGTAGACGTGACAGCACACGGTCGGCAAGCAGCCTGCCGCCGGTCTGGCAGCTCGGGCAGTACTCGAGCGTCGAATCGGCAAATATCACTTGTCGCACAATGTCACCGCAGACCGGGCAGGCCAAGCCGGCCCGCCCGTGAACCTGCAGCCCTGACTTCTTCTCGCGTTTCAGCTCGGAGGCCGCGAGGCCGTCTGCACGCTCGATCGCCGTGCGCAGAGTCGACTGCATCGCCGCATAGAGGGCGGCGACGTCGGCCGTGGGCATATTCGCGGGCTTGAACGGCGACATTCGGGCCGAATGCAGAATCTCGTCAGAGTAGGCATTGCCGATGCCAGCGATGATGGACTGGTTGCGAAGCACCCCCTTGATCTGAGACCGACCCTGAGTGCTCAGTACCTGCGCAAACACCTCCTCGGTGAAGCCCGCGTCGAGCGGGTCGGGCCCCAGTCGATGGATGCCCGGCACCTCACTGGCGTCTCGTACGACGTAGATCGCGAGGCTCTTCTTCGTACCGGCCTCGGTGATGTCGAGGCCCGACCCGTCGTCGAGCACCAGGCGGGCGGCCAGGGCAGTCCTGCCTGGTCGGCCGCTGAGAACCGGTTCGGTGTCACGCCATCTGATCCAACCGGCGCGGGCAAGGTGCATCACAAGATGCAGACTGCTCTGCTCCCCTACCGGCGTCACCCAGAAGTCGAGAAACTTTCCGTGCCGTGAGACTCCCGTTATGGTGCCCCGAGCCAAGGCCGAAACGGGCGGATCGAACGTCTTGAGTGCGGCGAACGAAACAATGTCGACCCTGTCGATGACACGACCGATCACCTTCGAACCGAGGTCGGTGACGAGGGCCGTGACTTCAGGCAATTCGGGCACTCCCCTATTGTGCTCCTGGAGGTAGCGCCTTGTCCCGTGGCTGCGTGGGTCATGGCCCACCCAGCCAGTGGTCGATCCGGTGATGATCCGGCGTGAACCCGTTGGCTACCCCCCACAACACGGCCTGCGTACGACTCGCGGCACCGATCTTGCGATAGATGCTCCGAATGTACGACTTCACTGTGTTCGGGCTGAGATACGTCAGCGTGGCAACCTCGGCGTTGTTCTTCCCCTGTGTAATGAGGGCGAGAATCTCCGATTCCCTGTCGGTGAACCCCTCGTGCCGGCCGGGCCAGTCGAGACCGGGCGAACTCGTCGAACGCCCCGAGACCGGGCTCACCACAGTCGCACCGCCATGGACCGCTTCGAGCGCCGCCACAAGCTCGCGCGCCGGGAGCGCTTTGGAGAGATACCCGTGCACCCCCTGCTTCTGGGCGCTCTCGACGAAGTCAGGGTGGAAGTTCCAGGTGTAGACAACCACCTTCCGTGCCTTCACGTTCTTCACGAGTTCGCCGATTTCGTGGTGATCGGACTCTGGCTGGGCGAACGAGTCGTACAACACGATGTCCACGTTGTCGGAAAGGCGGGCATTGGCATCGATCTCCGCGACGACGACGCGATCGCGATAGTGGTCGAACATGTGAGCCAATCCGGTGAGCACGATGTCGTAGTCGTCGACGAGGGCCACTGTGAGAGGTCGTACCGCTGCCGAATCTGCCATGATGCCGAAATTACACCATCGGTGGGGCCGCAATTCCACCCCTAGGGGTGGTTCGCCCCTCCCCCTCCAACTGTTTTTCTAGACATACCGCACCATTCGATGCGGCATCACCGCACAGCTTCGTGCACCATCAAAGGACACTCTTCATGATCGGTCTCATCATCAGCCTCATCGTCATCGGGCTCATCGCTGGCGCCATCGCGCGGCTCGTCATCCCTGGGCGACAGAACATCTCGATTCCGATGACCATCCTCCTTGGCATCCTCGGATCGTTTGTCGGCGGGTTCCTCGGCTTTCTGATCTTCCAGCACGACCCGATGGATGGCTTCTTCCAGCCAGCCGGAATCATCGGATCGATCATCGGCGCCATCATCGTGCTCTTCATCTGGACGCGATTCGCCGGCCGTAGTGCCGTGCGCCGCTGAACTTCGCGGGCGTAATGTCCTGCAGCCGAGGTACGGGGTCCGCTAGATTGTGAGGCACATAATCGCTCGTGAGCATTCGCTCGTCGTAAGGGGACCCCGTGTCAACGCCATCAGGTAGCACCACCACCTATTCCTTCCACACCGAAGACCTCACCGCGCAGGCTGTGACGTTCTACAAGATCGCTCTCTGGATCGGCGCGGTACTCTCGGTCGTCATCGGCATCGTCGTGCTGATCTGGCCGCAGTCCACCCTCGAGGTCGTGGCGTTCTTCTTCGGGCTCTACTTCTTCATCGTGGGCCTGGTTCGGGTGGTCGTCGGTATCGTCAACAAAGACCTGTCCACGGGCATCCGGGTGCTCAGCATCATTCTCGGGGTGTTCCTGCTGGTGGCCGGTGTCTTCGCCCTGAAGAACCCACTCGCCTCGCTGGTCGTTCTCGCGCTGCTGATCGGCATCTCGTGGATCACCGAGGGCATCATCGCCCTGACGCAGGTCGCGAACGACCGCTCCAAGGCGTTCGGCATCGTGCTGGGCATCCTGTCGATCGTCGCCGGCATCATCTTCATCTTCGTGCCGATCTGGTCGCTCGCGGTGCTCACTGTCTTCGCGGCGTGGACGCTCATCGTGCTGGGAGTCTTCCAGGCGATTTCGGCCATCACCCTGGGCAAGGCCGCCAAGGGCATCTAGCAGGGTCGGTTCTTCCTACTCAGAACCTCATCTAGTGCGCGCAAACGGCCCTGAAATGGCTAGTTCAGGGCCGTTTGCGCGCACCCAGTTCAGCGGTCGCCGAGCTGGGCATGGATGATCGAGACGAGGTTGTCGGGTTCGAACAGTTCGCCCGACTCCTCGATCTCCCCCACGCCCCACCACCGGCTCGCCTCCATGTCGACGTTCTCCTCCGGCGTCCAGTTCGCATCGGACACGGTGAATCGTTCCGTTCGAAGCGTGAACCACTCTTCGTAGTTGGTCTTGAAGACGCCGGGCGCACGCTCGTCGCTGAATTCGCGAGCGAGGATGGGTGAGCCAAGGTCGTGCACCGCGACTTGGAGCCCGGTCTCCTCGAAGAGCTCGCGTACGGCTGCTTCGAGGTGCGACTCCCCCGGCTCCACGTGGCCACCGGGTGTCACCCAGCGGGTGGGGTTGGTGGAGACAGGAGCTTTCGTCAGAAAGAGCAGCACCCGGTCATCCTGGTCGAACAGGAGGACCCGGGACTTGGTGAAGTCGTACGTCATCGAAGCTCTCCAAGCGGGATCGCCGAATGGCAGAGAACCTGAAGCCTGAGCTCGAGCAACGACTCCCCCACGGTGTCAGGCCGTTTCGGGGGTGAAACCGCTCACGTCGCCGACGTAGCGCGTGTGATCGGCCGGGATCGGCTCGACGGCGGCCGCGGCAACCTCGGCGGCGAATTCGGCGACGTTGTAGAGCCTGCCCGCCGACTCCTTGCGGGCGCTGATCGCACCCGGGTTCGCCCTCTCGAGCAGTGTTGCCGTGATGGTGCCCTCGATCATGTCGCCTGAAACGGTGACGAAGGTGACTCCTGCTTCGTCGAGCTGCGGAATCATCGCGCGAAGAGCGTCTTCGCCTGCTCGCTTGCTGAGAGCGACCGGCTCATACTCCGGCATGGTCTCGGTCGTTCGGATGAAGTGTGCCTGGTGGCTGGTGACGAAAACGACGCGTGCGCCCGGCTGCATCAGCGGAAGGGCGGCAGTGAGCAGATCGACCTGCGCGTCGCGGTTCAGTGTGAGCGCGTAGTCGGCAGCCATACCGCTCTCCATGCCTCCCGAAGCATTGAGAACGAGAATGTCGAGGCCGCCGAACGCTTCCCGTACGGCTTCGAACATCTTCGCGACCGAGCCTGCATCGGTCAGGTCGGCACCGATGGTGATCGCCGTCGCTCCACCCGCCGTGAGCTTGTCGGCGAGTTTCACCGCGCGCGCCTCCTTGTTACGGAAGTTGATCACAACGCTCGCACCCGCTTCGGCGAAGTAGGCGACCGTGTCGGCGCCGACGCCTCGCGACGAGCCAGTGACCAGAACACGTCTTCCGGCGAGTGAGCCGGGGGCGAGGGGGTTTGACACGGGTGTTCTCCTTCTGGGTCTGTACCGCAAAGAGACTACCAAGGCATCGGCTGTGACTTTCGTCGGGCTCTGGATACTCCTGATAGTTTCGTAGAAGGAACACCGGTGAAGGAGTACCTCATGACTGAATTCCTTGCGTCGTATGCGTGGCTCATCTGGCTCGCGCTCATTCTGGTCTTTCTCGTCATCGAGACCCTCAGTCTCGACCTCATCTTTCTCATGCTGGCGATCGGCAGCCTGGGCGGGGTGATCGCTCACTTCGCCGGTGTGCCGTTCCTCGTACAGATTCCGATCGTCGGCGCAATCGCACTGCTGTTGATCTTCACTCTCCGGCCTCCCCTGCTGATACGGCTCCGGCGCGGCAGTGACCCGACAAAGAGCAACGTCGAGGCGCTGCTCGGGCTCGAGGGCCGCGTCGTCTCCCCCGTCACCACCACCACCGGCAGCGTCAAACTCAGTAACGGTGAGACGTGGACAGCTCGGGTGTTCCCCAGCGCACTGGAGCAGAAACTGCTGCCGGGCGAGCCCATCTTCGTGAAGGCAATCGAAGGGGCCACTGCGCTGGTCGAACCAGAACCGGCTCCACCCGCCGCAGGCTCTCTTCCGTCAGAAAGGCACACATCATGACCGACACCGCCATAGGCCAGATCGTCGCCCTGGTGATCGTGCTGGTGATCGTGATCTTCGTGATCGTGATCCTGGCAAAGGCCATCCGCATCATTCCCCAGGCGAGCGCCGGGGTCGTCGAGAGGCTCGGCAAGTACCACAAGACGCTGATGCCCGGGCTGAATCTCCTCGTGCCCTTCATCGACAGGCTGCGCCCGCTCCTCGACCTGCGCGAACAGGTCGTCTCATTCCCCCCGCAGCCCGTCATCACCGAAGACAACCTGGTCGTCTCGATCGACACGGTCGTGTTCTTCCAGGTGACGGATGCCCGGGCAGCCACCTACGAGATCGCAAACTACCTCGGGGCGGTCGAACAGCTTGCCACCACGACGCTTCGAAATGTCGTCGGCGGGCTCAATCTCGAACAGGCTCTCACCAGCCGCGATGAGATCAACAGCAAGCTGCGCATCGTGCTCGATGAAGCCACCGGTAAGTGGGGAATCCGCGTCGGCAGGGTCGAGCTCAAGGCGATCGACCCTCCCGCATCGATCCAGGATTCGATGGAGAAGCAGATGCGCGCAGAACGTGAGCGTCGCGCCGTCATCCTCACCGCCGAGGGCACGAAGCAATCAGCCATTCTGCAGGCTGAGGGTCACCGCCAGTCGGCCATCCTGTCTGCGGAGGGTGACGCCAAGGCCCAGGTCCTGCGCGCACAGGGCGAAGCTGAGGCGATCACGACTGTCTTCGAGGCCATCCACCGCGGCGACCCCGACCCCAAGCTCCTCGCCTACCAGTACCTGCAGACGCTCCCGAAGATTGCTGAGGGTAGTGCGAACAAGCTCTGGGTCATTCCGAGCGAGTTGACAGAGGCGCTCAAGGGAATCGGAACGGCATTCGGTGACCGTGGCGCCCCGAAGAAGCCGGCGGAATAGGCAGCAGGGAGCGTACTTCGCTCCCCCGCTCCCGCGTGTCCTGGCTCACCGTGGCCTCGCTCTCGATCAACCGGAGAACACCCTGTCGGCCTTCCGCGCGGCGGTGGATGCTGGTGCCACCTATGTCGAACTCGACGTGCACGCTTCCCGGGACGGCGAGGCCATCGTCGCCCACGATCCGACCCTGACACGCCTGCTGGGCCGTGGCGACCACATCGCAGGTTTGAGCGTTGCGTACCTCCGGTCGCTCGACCTTGGCGACGGTGCCGGCTTCCAGACCCTCGGCGACGTGCTCGAAGCGCTACCCCAGACGCGATTCAACATCGACATCAAGGCTGTGGCGGCAGTCGGTCCCACCGTGCTCGCAGTGCGGGCGGCGGGCGCAGCCGACAGAGTGCTGATCACGTCGTTCTCTGAGAAGCGGCGGCGCGCTGTTGTGAGGCAGCTCCCGGGCGTGGCGACCTCGGCATCGGCCCGAGGCTTCGTGCTGGCGCTGCTCGCCAGCAAGGTGGGGCTGACAGGCGTGGTGCGGTACGTACTGCGTGACGTCGACGCCGTTCAGGTGCCAGAACGCGCTCTCGGCTTGCGGGTGACGACGCCACGAGTGCTGGCGAGCATCCACGCCGCCGGTGTCGAGATGCACGTGTGGACGATCAACGACCCGCGGGTCATGCGTGAGCTCCTCCAGCTCGGCGTCGACGGCCTCGTCACAGACCGGGCCGACCTCGGGCTCGATGTCGCTGCAGGTCTGGCACAATAAGTCAACCCTCTGGCGCGGGTACCCCCCATTCTGGGAGTGTTCTGGCAATAGTTAGTTTCGCGAATGAATCTTTCAGCTGAGGGGTTTATACAGGGGTAAGCGAAGCGGGAGGAAACCACACAATGGCAGATCGCAGCTTGCGCGGAATGAGACTCGGGGGCCAAAGCCTCCAGAGTGAAGAGGGAGTCGTTTTCTCTCCGCGCCAGACACACACATATCTTTGCAGCACGTGCGGTAAAGACACGGAGATGGTGTTCTCGGCAGATGCCGAAGCGCCTGAGACCTGGGAATGCAAATTCTGCAGCAATGAGGCCATCTTGATGGTCGGTTCTGAGCCGGTCGTTCTCGACCGCGCCGAGGCCAAAGTTCCTCGGTCCCACTGGGACATGTTGCTCGAGCGTCGCACACGTGACGAACTCGAAGAGCTCCTGCAGGAGCGCCTCGACTACCTTAGGGCACGTCGTGGCCAGCAGAAGATCGGTGCCTGAGCACAGCTCAGCCACTCACTACGACTCACGCGCCCTGCGCGGTTCTTCGAACCGGCTGGGCGCGTCTGTCGTTAACGCTTTGTCTGCCGGCGGTTTCGGGCGGCCGCGACGATCGCCAGGGCGAGGCCGGCGAGCCCCAGACCTCCCACGAGCAGTTCGATGCCCCTGCCGAACAGGCTTGCCGGCGTCAGGGTGTTCGACAGCGGCACATCCTCGATCATGGCTCCGGGCGTATAGGGTGCCAGCGCCGCAATCGTCGAACCGTCGGGTGCGATGATCGCGCTGTGACCGACGGTGGAGATGTTCACCACGCTGCGGCCCGTTTCGATCGCACGGAGGCGCGCGATCGCGAGTTGCTGGAGGTTCTCGTCGGTCTGGCCGAAGTCCGCATTGTTCGTCTGGGCCAGAATCACCTGCGCGCCATCACCCACCATCGCTCGCACAGCCGAGTCGTCGGTGATGTCGAAGCAGATCGAGATGCCGGCGATCACGCCGCCCACGTTCATGACGGTGTCGGTCGTACCCACTTGGTAGTCCCGCGTCACCATGTCCACGAGGTCGGGCGCCAGGGCGTGGAAGAGGGGTCTGGCCGGCATGTACTCGGCAAACGGAACAGGGTGTCGCTTGTCGTAGAAATCGGCGACCCCTCCGTTCTCCCACAGCAGCGAGGTGTTGTAGTACTTGCCATCCCGTTCGGCAATTGTGCCCACGACGAGTGGGGCGTTGACGAAGTTGCTGATGAAGTCCAGGTCCTGTGCGGCCACGGGCGAGGCTTCCGGGTCGACGTCAGAAGCATTCTCCGGCCAGACCACCATGTCGACAGGGTTGTCGCGCAACTGCCTCTCGAGCGTCAGCGTCTCGGTGATGTGGGCGTTGAGGTTGTCGCCAGCCTGCACCCGGTCGAGCAGACCGGATTTCGTGTTTCCCTGAACGGCGGCAATGCGGGTCGTGCCCTGGGTCGGCGCAGGCCATGCCGGAATGACCAGAAGTGCAGCAGCGGCCGCAACCGCGAGCGTGATGCGTGCAAGCGGCCGAACGCCGCTCTCCCGACCGAGCTGGATGACGAACGCCACGAACCACACCAGGAGGAAACTGAGGCCAGAGACCCCGACGTAGGCGACCAGGTGCGCGAATGGCCCGGTCGACTGTGAGAACGCGACTCTCCCCCAGCTGAAGCCGCCTTCGGGTGCGACGGCGGTGATGGCCTCACGGGCCGTCCAGAGGCCGGAGATGACGACGGGAACCATGCCGAGCCGGCCGAGCCGTGTCGGCCACACCATGCCTGCGTATCGGTAGACCAGCGCGATGAGCACTGCGCCGAATGCGAAGAAGATCGACTCGAGGATCGCCAGCGCGAGCCAGGGCACCGGCCCCAGGTACAGCGTCAGCCACGAGATGTGGGTACACCAGAACGTCAGACCGCCGATCAGCCCCACCAGCAGGGCGCTGTTCCAGCGACGGCCGACCAGGCTCAGCAGGATGAGGCCGGCACCCAGCAGGGTGAGTGGCCATACGTCTGAGCTCGGGAACCCGGTCATCAGGGCGATTCCGCCGGCAACGGCAGTCAGGCACGCGAGCCAGAGTGGGAGAAGCGGCTCGGCGACGGCGCTTGTTCGCTCAGGCGACGGCGACCTGCGCTGCCGCAACGACGCAGAGGAACGGATGCCCGGCTGAACCGCGCGGTCATGGGGTGGTGCGGTCATCCATTCGCCTCACGCTACCGATGAGTACGCGACGATGCCGCGCTTCACCAGATCGAGTGCCAGTCTCGCCGTGGTCGCAACCTTGGCGTCTGACAGATTCTGCAGTTGATCGAGCAGATCGATGGTCTGCTTGGTCCATCGTACAAAGTCTCCTGCGGCCAGGTCGGCGTCGAAGAGCACGGTATCGAGGCTGGCCCCGCGAGCCCACTCGTGCATGGGCTTGGCCAGCCCGACGGAGATCGGTGACGTGCCGGGAAGGCGATGGTGGGCTTCGAGCTCCTGCAGATCGGCCCACAACTCCTGGGTCTTCTCGAGCGCGCCCCGGAAGGGCCCGCGTGGCAGAAACCGCTCCGGCATGTCGCTCTCATCGCGACGGGGTTCGTAGATCAGCGAGCACGCCAGCGCCGCGAGCCCTGCAGGGTCGAGGTTCGCCCAGACCCCCCGGCGGATGCACTCGGCCACCAGAAGGTCACGTTCGCCGTAGATGCGTTTCAGCGTCTTGCCCGTCGGCGTGAGAGTGAGTTCGCCCTGCGGGTCTGACTGCACGTATTCCAGCTGCAGCAACACCTCGCAGATGCGGTCGAAGACCTTGGCAATGGCCCCCGTTCGATTGTTGATCTGGGCGACGAGCTGGTCGGTCTCGCGTTTCAGGCGGTACCAGCGCTCAGCCCAGCGGGCATGGCCCTCCCTGTCGGGGCAGTGCGAGACCGGGTGCGACTTCATTCGTCGGCGAAGCTCGGTGATCTTCTTCTGGCGGCTGTCGCGTTCAGCCCTCGACTGCGTGTCGGCCCTGCCCGCGCCCGAGCGCTCGACGTCGCTGAGCTCCCGCCGAAGTGCGGCGTACCCGGCGAAGTCACCCAGATGGCAGGTCATCGACTTCTCGTAGCCGGCGAGCGACTCCTCGTGTTGCCTGACCTTGTGTGCAAGGTCGACCACCGCTCGGTCGGCCTGGAACTGCGCGAACGACAGCTCGAGCGAATCGCGCGTGCGGGCCCGACCGAACTGGTCGATGAGGTTCACGGCCATGTTGTAGGTGGGTCGAAAGCTCGAATTGAGCGGGTACGTGCGCCGGGAGGCGAGCGAGGCTACGGCCTGGGGGTCGACGCCATCACGCCACTGGATGACCGAATGGCCTTCGACGTCGATGCCTCTTCGCCCAGCCCGCCCGGTGAGCTGGGTGTACTCCCCCGGAGTGATGGGCACGCGCGCCTCACCGTTGTACTTCTCGAGGCTCTCGAGCACCACGGTGCGCGCCGGCATGTTGATGCCGAGCGCCAGCGTCTCTGTGGCGAATACGACCCGCACGAGCTTCTTCTGGAAGAGCTCCTCGACGACCTCCTTGAACGCCGGAAGCAGGCCGGCGTGATGTGCGGCCACTCCACGCTCGAGGCCCTCGAGCCACTCCCAGTAGCCGAGCACTGCAAGATCTTCGTCGAGAAGAGTGCGGCACCGTTCATCGACGATGTGGCGGATCTCCTCGCGCTCTTCATTCGTCGTGAGCCTGACTCCCGCGCGGAGAACCTGCTTCACGGCCTGGTCGCATCCGACGCGGCTGAAGATGAAGAAGATCGCTGGCAGGAGGTTGTGTTCGTCGAGCAGATCGGTCAGTTCGGCGCGATCCATGCGGGGTGCCTGGGTGTGCTGCGGGCGATGTGCGGAATTGCCGCTGCGACCCCGACGGTCATTCCTATTGCGAGACTGCGGTGCGCCGGTCGACCGGGCGATACGCATCAGCTCGGGGTTGACCCTGCTCGAGGTGGCTTCGCCGGTGCCGTCGAACAGGTCGAGCAGCTTGTGGCGCACGAGCATGTGCTGATCGAGCGGTACCGGCCGTTCCTCAGACACGATCACCTCGGTGTCACCGCGAACCGCCTGGAGCCAGTCTCCGAACTCCTCGGCATTCGACACGGTCGCACTCAGCGAGACGAGCCGCACGGAGGCAGGCAGGTGGATGATCACCTCTTCCCAGACGGCGCCCCGAAACCGGTCGGCGAGGTAGTGCACCTCGTCCATGACGACGAAGGCGAGGTTCGTGAGCAGATCTGATTCGGCGTAGAGCATGTTGCGCAGGACCTCGGTGGTCATGACCACGATGCGTGCCTGTGGATTGATGTTCGTGTCGCCCGTCAGGAGCCCGACTTCATCCGGACCGTATTCTGTGACGAATTCCTGGAACTTCTGGTTGCTGAGCGCCTTGATCGGCGCGGTGTAGAAGACCTTCGCTGATCGCTGTTTCATCGCCATGAAGACGGCGAACTCCGCCACGATGGTCTTGCCTGCGCCTGTCGGCGCGGCGACGAGCACGCTGTTCCCGGCCTCCAGCAACCGGCACGATTCGATCTGGAAGGGATCGAGGTCGAAGCCCAGTCCCTGCCGGAAATCATCGACGAGGGGGCCAGCGACCTTTGCCTTGCTGAGAGCGTACCGTTCGGCTGGCGAGAGTGTCTGCGGCCCGGAAGCACCGGCGACCGGCGCTCCCGGCACTACGGCACGACCAGTTCGGAGTCGAACTTCTGCTGGCGTTTCGCCACCCTGCGGTCATGGATCCAGGCGATGAGGGCTGCGCTGTAGAACAGGAAGATCATCGGAAGGGCGAGCAGGAACATCGAGAACACGTCTGCGGAGGGTGTTGCGATCGCACAGAACAGAATGATCACCAGGATGGCGATGCGCCAGGATTTCAGGATGGATTTCGAACTCAGGATGCCTGCGAAGTTCAGCAGCACGAGCAGAACGGGCAGCACGAACGCGACTCCGATGGCGACCACGAGTTTCAGAACGAAGGAGTAGTAGTCCCCGGCACTGATCAGGCTTGTCGTGCCCTGCGGCGCGAAGCCGGTAAGGAGCGAGACCATGTGGGGCAGGACGTACCACCCGGCCGCACACCCCGCGAGGAAGAGCGGAACGGAGGTGAGTACGAACCCCACGGCGTACTGCTTCTCTCTGCGGGTGAGCCCGGGTACCAGGAAAGCCCACAGCTGGTAGAGCCAGATCGGTGACGACACGACGATGCCGACGGTGATGGCGATCTGCAGTCGGAGATCGAATGCCTGGGAGACGTCGGTGAAGTTGAGCGAAGCCGCCCGGCCCTGGGAGTCGGTGATGGCACTGACGGGTGTGCTCAGGGCAACCAGTATCTGGTCGGAGATCAGCCAGCCGAGAACGGCACCGACCGCGATGGCCAGCAGCGCCCGGAACATGCGCTTGCGAAACTCGACGAGGTGGGCGCCGAGCGACATTCTGCCGTCGCGGTCTTTCGGGGCCTTCTTCTGTCGAGTCTTGGGCTCGATTGCCACGTCTCTGGGAAGGATGTCTTCTAGGAGTTGGGCTTTGCGTCTGTCGAAACGGGCGTAGCCGTGACGTCGACAGGGGTTGCAACAGGGGCCGGGTCGGCGATGGTCGAAGCGGCGGTTGCCGGGTCGGCGGCAGCTGCGGGATCGTCACTCTTCATCGTCTTGACTTCACTCTTGAAGATTCGCATGGACTGGCCGACGCTGCGTGCCAGGCCCGGAAGCTTCGGTGCACCGAAGAGAAGGAGCACGATTGCGAGAATGACGATCAGGTGCCATCCCTGGAGATTAGCGAGCATGGGGCCACGTCCTATTCCTGTAATCGGTTCGTATGAGGAGTTTACCCCTCTCGAGGGCATTCAGCCTCCGAAGTTGCCTCTTGTCGTCCCTGAGCTGGTTGTGAGCGTCCCGCTGTCGGGAGACGACCGGGTATCCCACCAGAATAGCGTTCTGGCTCGGGGACACCGAGAGCTGTTCGACGTTGTCCTGCACGCGGGCGATCTGTTCGCCGAGCTTCTCGAGTTCGCCCAGGGCGGTCATCGCTTTACGGAAGAGCCGGAAGGCGAAGAAGGCGAGCATGCCGAGGAGCCCGAGCACGAGAAGCACCCAGATGATCACCCACGCGTACCACGGCATGACTTCAGTTTAGAGGTAGCGCCCGCACTGTCGTCTCAGGCGATGAACTCGTCGCCATAGGCATGCAACGCCTCTTCTGCCCAGTCGTGAACCGCCTGCCTGGCCTCCGGGGGATCCACGATCCTCACGATGCCCGGCAAGCTGGTCACCAGACGCTTGAGCCCGTGCACATGGGCGACCCGCACCGTGGCCCTGACCAGAGCGCCCTGTTCGACCTGGGGTTCGCCATCGGCGAGGTATTCACCGAGCAGACTGACTGCGGCAGGGTGGATCTCGACGGTCACTCCGAGGGTCTCCCCCGACCCGTCGAAGAGTGTGTCTGGCAAGGCCAGGTCGCCCGGGCGATAGGTGTTCGGGATCTCGGTCTGGGTGAGGCCGAGCATCCGGTCAAGACGGAAGGTGCGCACACCCTGCCTGGTGTGGCACCAGCCACGCAGGTACCAGTCCTCATTGTTCGAGTCGATGCGCAGCGGATCGACGAGGCGACGTTCGTGTTCGCCTCGCGAGTTCACGTAGTCGAATTCGATCTGGCGACGTGCCGAGACGGCTGACTGGATGACGCCCAGGGTCTCATTGGCCTCCGACCGGGCGACTGCCACCTGGCTCGGCGCTTCGGAGGCGCCCCGTGAGAGTTTCGCCATCAACGACGAGTGCACGGTGCTGTCGAGGGTCTCCGGAAGCGCCTGCAGGTATTGCAGTCCCGCGATCAGGGCGGCAGCCTCCCTCGCGGAGAACCGCGGCGAATCGTCGAGAGCAACCCGGTGGGTGATGCGGATCTCGTCGTGGAGCTCGAAGTCGTCCCAGGCGATGTCGAACAGGTCTCCGTGCTGGTACTGGCTGGTCTCACCCGGCACTCCGGACACGGCGATCAGGCGAACGGATTCGCGTACCTGGGCCTCAGTGACCTGGAAATGGGACGCGACGTCGGTGACGGAGACGTGCTCGTGATCCAGCAGGAACGGCACCAGAGCGAGGAGGAAGGCGAGCTTGTCCTGGGCGTGGACGAACGACGTCGGGTCAGACGACTTCTTCTGCACGATCGCCACCTCCCTCTCGTAGACGATTCGTGTGGGTCGCGACGGTGAGCTGCAGCCTCTTTCGCACGGCAAGTCGGAGCTCGGGCGGCGAAACGACAAGGACCTCTGGTCCGAATCCGGCGAGTTCGTCGGCGAGCAGGTGCAGGTCTGTGAAGTGCAGACTCAACTCTGTCGGTGAGACCCGGGTGCTCCCCCGCCGCTTCATCAGTCGAGTCTCAGCATCGGAATCGGCCCGAGCCCGCACCACTGCCACGTTGGCCTCCCAGATCGCATCCAGTTGTTCGAGGGCCGTTTCGGCTGCGTGAGTCTCGTCGCTCTGGAACGGAATTCGGGTGCGCGTGACCGGCCCCACAATTCGCGAGAGCAGAAAGGTTCGCGGTTCCACGACGTCCTGGTCGATTCCCTGCACGTGCCACCGGCCCTGGTGCTGAACGAGTGCCAGCGGCGCCACGGTTCGTTCACGAGGTGCGAGGTCGCCAGGCTTGAGGTAGGCGAAACGCACCAACACCCGTCGGCCGAGCGCATCGGTCAGCGGATCGAATGCGGCCTCACGCGTCCTGATCCGTGGCGCGTAGCCGAGAACCGGTTCGATGGAGTCCACGCCGAGCGAGCGCAATTTGAGCAGGGCGTGCCGTGATTCGCGAGAGAGTGAGCCCTCACGCCAGGCCAGCGCGGCCAGATTGAGCAGCGTGATCTCTTCTGGGGAGAACGAGATGTCGGGCGGCAGGTCGTAGTCGCCCTTGGGGATCCGGTACCGCAGGTTGTGGTTGCTGCCGGGCTCATCCAGCGGTTCGATCGTCTCCAGGGGCACACCGAGTTCCCGGATGTCGTCCTTGTCGCGTTCGAACTGCCGTTCGAGACTGGAATTGTCGCCAGCAAAGGCGTACTTCTGCCGGTACCCCTGCACGCTCGACAGGATCTCGTTCTTGGTCAGCCCGGCTTCAGACGCCAGCAACGCGAGAACGAGGCTGAAGAGCCGTTCTTCGACGGGCACGGGCGACGCCCCTGCGTTTTCTGTGACCACACCTTGATTTTAGAGGGGCGAATGCACGGGGCCAGCCGATTGCGCCCTGAGCGCAGCCCGCGTGGCGCGCGTGCAGGCTGCGTTCGGCGGAGAAGTCGCGACGGCTACTTTGCGGCGGGGACGGCCAGAACGCCCAGTACGTCGACCACGTAGACGAGGGTCGAGTCAGCCGGGATTGTTCCGTCTGTCGAGCCGGTCGCACCGTATCCGGCGCTGGGAGGTACGAGGGTGATGTACTGCGAACCGACAGTCTGGCCGACCAGCGAGGGCACGATGGTCGTCGCGAGATCGGCGGTGGCAGAAGCCTTGACAGCCGTCGGGGCACCGTCTTGCCAGGTCGACTTCGCAACGGTCTTCGTGTCGGCCCAGATCACAGCCGTGTACTGCACGATGACCTGGTCTCCGTCTGCGACGGCGGCACCGTCACCCTTCTTGAGCACTGCTGTCTTCAACTCCGTCGGCTTCGGGCCGGAGGGAATCGTGATCCCGGGGCGGCCGTCTGGGCCGAGTGCGACGCTCGGGAACCCTGCCTGGGCCGGCTGCACGGCACCATTGGCGCGGCCCGGGTAGGCGTTGGTGATGTCGACCACCATCACGAGAGAGTCGGTCGGCCCGACCGAAGCCTGGGCGTTGCCGTTGGCTCCGAATCCATCAGCCGGCGGCATGGTGATCGCAACGCGGGAGCCGACGGTGGCGCAGGCGAGGCCCTTCTGGATTCCTGCCAGCCCGCTGGATGCGATCGGGAAGGAGGAGAAGGTCGAACCGTCGTATTTCGTCTTGGAGATCGTGGCGCCGGTGGTGCCGTTGAGCAGCGTGTAGTCGCCTGAAACGACGCCGTCACTCTGCAGCACTGCGCCGGTTCCCTGTGTGAGGATCGTGCGCTGGGTCTCAGCACCGGCCTCGAGAGGCGTACCGAAAGTGACCGTCGGTGCCTTGTCGAACTCGCCGGTAGCCGTGACGAGATTCGATGCAGACCCTGCGCTGGCCAGTGGGGTGCAGGAAGCAGCTGAACTGCCAGACGAGCTGCAACCGGCAACGGCGACGAGCAGGCCTGCGGCCACGATGAGCGCGACGGACTTACGCACGGATTCTCTTTTCACTTCGAAGACTGTGTGCTGTGGCGAACTTCAGCGGCCTCAGTCTAAATGATCGCCTGAAGCTGAACCTGCAGCTTCACCGGCAGCGGCCGCAACATCTGCATCGGGAGCTGTATCGGCATCGGAGACTGCCGCTGCACGCAATCGCCCGGCGGCACCGCTCGCGCTCGCCTGGCGTACCCGTTTGCGCAGTGACTTGGGGCTGATGCCGCGTTCGCCGAGAGCCCCCGGTGTCCACGCTTCGAGATCGTCGTCGGAGAAGTCGGACTTCGAGGCGCGGCGCTTGAGTTCGGGTAGGACGGAGCCGGGGGCGAGACGCCGGGCAGTGACCAGGAAGCCGGTGTGGCCGATCATCCGGTGGTCCGGCCTGACAGAGAGGCCTTCGACGTGCCAGGTGCGCACCATGGTCTCGCTGGGATCGGGGTTCGTGAAGAGGCCGGTGCTGCGGATGGTCTCGGTGACGCGCGAGAGCTGGGTGACGGTGGCGACGTAACAGAGAACGACTCCCCCCGGCTTCAGGGCGGCAGCGACGGCCTCGATGCACTCCCACGGAGCGAGCATGTCGAGAATCACGCGATCGACGGTGTGGTCTTCGTGGATCTCGGGCAACGCGTCGGTGAGGTCGCCGACGGTGATGCTCCAGTTGGCGGGGTCCGAGCCGGTGAAACCAGCGACGTTCTCGCGGGCGATGGTGGCGAATTCCTCGCGGCGTTCGAAGGATGAAAGGCGCCCGGTCGGCCCGAGTGCTCTGAGCAGCCACAGCGACAGTGCGCCGGAACCGACACCTGCCTCGACCACGGTCGCACCGGGGAAGACGTCTGCCTGTGCCAGGATCTGGGCTGCGTCTTTGGGGTAGATGATGGCTGCACCGCGGGGCATGGCCATGACGAAGTCGGTGAGCAGGGGACGGAGGGCCAGGTGTTCGACTCCGACGGAATTCTCGACGACAGAACCGTCGGGCAGCCCGATGAGGGCGTCGTGGTCGATGAATCCACGGTGGGTGTGGAAAACTCCGCCTGGCTCGAGGGTGATGCTGTTCAAACGGCCTTTCGGGCCGGTGATCTGCACGCGGTCGCCGGCGCGGAACTCGCCGCTGAACTGTGCGGTCATGAGGTGAACCGAGGGGTCATGGGAGGGGTCTCTCTGTGGTGCGCGGGGTGATTCAGTTCAGGGGCTGGGGCACCGGTTTCGCGGTGCTGGGCGAAGGCCTCGGCGATGTCGCCGGGTCCGCGGCCGAGGAGCGTCGGCCACAGAACGTGGGCAGGGCTGCCGTCGAGCGGAAGAAAGTGGGGAACGCCGATGGTCACGACGCCTGCGGCGGCAGCCGAAGTCACCCCGGTCGTGGAGTCTTCGATGGCAACGCAGTCCTCGGCTGCGACGCCGAGGGCGGCTGCGGCCGCCAGATAGGCCTCGGGGTGGGGTTTGGCATTCGTCACGCTGTCGCCAGAGATCACGACATCGAAGGCATCGAACGGGATGAACGCGCGCACGTGTTCGGCCATGCGGCCGATCGACATCGTCACCAACGCGGTGCGGATGCCCTGCTCCCGCAGCGCCTTCAGAAGCTCCATCGCACCGGGGCGCCAGGGCACACTGGCGCTGATCTGCTCCATGACACGCTCACTCAGCAGCGACACGATTGCATCTTCTGACATGTTCACGCCGTGCGCCTGCATCGCCTGCGCCGTGCGCCACAGCCCTGAGCCGACGAGGTCCAGCGCCTCCTCGTGCGTCCAGCTACCGCCGTGTGCTTCGATGAGGGCGGCCTGCGCGCTCATCCAATAGGGTTCTGTGTCGACGATGGTGCCATCCATGTCCCAGAGAACGGCGGCGGGATTCTGTGCAGTCACGGGATGCCAGCCTACCGTGCCCGGCGTTCTGGCCCTGAAGGGTGGTTCGCGGCCTATCCTTGATGCAACCCTCGCCCACACCTGAGGCGCGGCAACGATGTAGAGGTTTTCCACACGGTGGCAGAAAGCAAAGAATTCCTGACCGGGCGGCTGATGGTCGTCGCATTCGAGGGCTGGAACGATGCAGGTGAGGCGGCGACCGGTGCTGTTCAGATGCTGAAAGACCAGCTCGACCTCGTGTCCCTGGCCGAGATCGACTCCGAAGAATACTTCGACTATCAGTTCAACAGGCCGACCACGACGTTCGACGACGACGGCCAACGCGTTCTCGTCTGGCCCTCCGCTTCGATCTTCGGCCCCGGCAGTACCGACGAGACCCATTCCGACGCCGAATCCGGTTCCAATGGCGATAGTGAACCAGACGCCGAAAGCGAAACAGAAGCTGGTGCTGACAACGTCTATCTTCTGATCGGCACCGAACCCTCGCGCAACTGGAAGCAGTTCACCACCATGGTCCTCGACGTTGCGGTCGCCGCAGACGTCACCGGAATCGTCTTCCTCGGTGCGATGCTGGCCGATGTGCCTCACACCCGCCCCATCAGCGTCTATTCGACCTCAGAGAACGCGGCCGTCAGGACCGAGCTCGATCTCGAGCGAAGCGCTTACGAGGGCCCGGTGGGAATCCTGAGCGTCATCGCCGACGCGGCAGAGAAGCTCGGCATTCCGACCGTGAGTATGTGGGCATCTGTGCCGCACTACGTGCACAATGCACCGTCACCCAAAGCAACGCTCGCTCTCATTGAAAAACTCGAAGAACTGATCGACGTGACCATTCCGCGCGGTGACCTCGTCGATGAGGCAGTGGCCTGGCAGACCGGCATCGACGCGCTTGCCGGCGAAGACGAGGAGATGGCCACGTACATCCAGCAGCTCGAACAGGCACGTGACACCGTCGACTCTCCGGAGGCGAGCGGTGAGGCAATCGCTCAGGAATTCGAGCGTTACCTCCGCAAGCGTGGCGGCGACGGGCCGACGGCCAGCGGGCCGGGCGAGCCCTGGCGCTCGCGCGACTGACGTCATCCCTCGTTGACCAGGCTTCGCGAGGCCGTATCGAAACCCGCTGCAGCCGTGCCTCAGTGCACGCGGATGCCCAGCAGGGCATCCATCGCCTCGAAGACGAGCGCGGATGTCTCGTCGACCGAGCCGAAGTACTCGTCAAGCAGGGCGAGGGCGCCCGGGGTTCCCAGATCGTCTCTGAGGGCTGAGCGCAGGGCGGCGACCAAAGCGTCTGCCCTCTCGTCTTTCGGGCGATCTGGTTCGCCGGCGGCCGTAGGCACCGAGTATGCGGCCAGGCGCGCCCCGGCCTGGTCGAGGTCGGCGTCTGTGTATTCCCAGTCACTGCGGTAGTGGTGCGCGAGCAGGGCCAGGCGGATGACCCTGGTGTCGACCCCCGACTCCCGAAGCTTCGACACCAGCACGAGGTTACCGAGCGACTTGCTCATCTTCTCGCCCTGGTAGGCGACCATTCCACTGTGGGCATGGATGCTCGCAAACGGTTGCCCGGTCAACGCCGTCGCATGAGCCGCACTGTATTCGTGGTGCGGAAAGATGAGGTCGCTGCCACCGCCCTGAACGGCGAAGTCTGGGCCGAGGTGCTTCACCGCGATGACCGAACACTCGATGTGCCAGCCGGGCCGACCCGCGCCGATCGACTCGGGCGCAGGCCACTGCGGTTCATCCGCTCGGGCGACTCTCCACACCAGCGGGTCGAGAACGTGCCGCTTGCCCGGCCGGTCAGGGTCTCCCCCGCGCTGGGCGAAGAGTTCGAGCATGGTGGAGTGGTCGTAGCGGCTCTCGAGCCCCAGGAACCAGCTCGTCGCGTGCGCGGTCTGCTCCGAGTCGAAGTACAGGTCACGTGCACCGGGGTGCAGGGCATCCGGGGTCTCGACCTGGTAGGCAAAACCGAGACCGAGCAGCTCTGCCGCCGCAGCGGCGATGTCGTCGATGACGTCGGTCACCGCGACGTAGTTCTGCGGCGGAATGACGCGCAGGGCCGTCATATCGGCGCGAAAGAGGTCTGTCTGCGACTCGGCGAGCTCACGCCAGTCGACGCCGGTCGCGGTCGCCCGTTCGAGCAGAGGGTCGTCGATGTCGGTGACGTTCTGCGCGTAGTTCACGGTGTACCCCGCGTCGAGCCAGAGCCGGTTCAGCGTGTCGAACGCGAGGTAGGTCGAGGCGTGGCCGAGGTGGGTCGCGTCGTACGGAGTGATGCCGCAGACGTAGAGCCCGGCGACGCCGTCAGTCGCGCGCGCCTCGTCGACCGTACCGCTCGCCTGGTTGAAGATGTGAGGAACGGGGCCCGTGCCCCGAAGCGAAGGGACGTCAGGGCGAGGCCAGGAATGCACCTCTCCAGCCTAGCTCTGCAGTGGAGCCGCCTACGCCGCGATCGTGTTCGTGGCCAGCAGCACAATCAGCACAACACCGAGCGCGAGACGGTAGATCACGAAAGGCAGGAAGCTCCGGCGCGAGATGTAGTTCATGAAGAACGCGATGACGACGAGGCCGACGACGAACGAGACGATGGTCGCAACACCGGTTTCGACTCCGCCGAAGATCTCGGGCGTGCATCCGGACGCTGCGGCCACACAGGGGTCCTTGATCGTCTTGTAGAGCTGGAAGAAGCCGCTGCCGAACACCGCGGGCATGGCGAGGAGGAACGAGTACCGCGCTGCCGCTTTACGCTCGTAGCCCATGAACAGACCGGCCGTGATCGTGCCACCGGAGCGTGACACGCCGGGGATCAGAGCGAGGGCCTGGGCGAACCCGTAGATCACGCCGTGCGGATACGTGAGGTCTTTGAGCCGGCGCTTCTTTGCGCCCACCGCGTCGGCGACACCCAGGAGGATGCCGAAGAAGATCAGTGTGAATGCCACGATCCAGAGCGACCGGAGCACGGTTTCGATCTGGCTCTGGAAGAGCACCCCGAGAATCACGATCGGAAGACTGCCGATGATGATCAGCCAGCCCATCCGTGCGTCAGGGTCGTTCCGCGGAATGCGGCCGATGAGGGCCTGGAACCATTTCGAGACGATGCGCACCACATCGCGCCAGAAGAACACGAGAACCGCAGCCTCGGTGCCGAGCTGGATGATCGCGGTGAATGCAGCTCCAGGGTCGCCGCCCACGCCGATCAGTTCGCCCACGATCTTGATGTGGGCGCTCGAGGAGATGGGCAGGAACTCTGTCAGCCCCTGGACGAGGCCCAGGATGATCGCTTGAAGCAGTTGCATGGTTTCACTTTCGGTCGTGGCACCCCCATGGGCACGGCTGCGACGGTGTGGTGGCCTCCATGGGCACCGAATCAGACAGGTGTTCGGGCGGCATGCGAGCGATGAATTCCGCCGCGTTCGCGCCTACGTCAACGGAGCTGTGGCTCAGTACCGCAGCAACAGATCCGTCAGAACATCTGAGCCAAAGACTAGTGCGTCAAGCGGCACGCGCTCGTCAACGCCATGGAAGAGCGCCGGAAAATCGAGGTCGGCCGGCAACTGCAGGGGTGCGAATCCGAACCCGCGGATGCCGAGCAGGCTGAGGGCCTTGTTGTCGGTTCCGGCCGACAGAAGGTACGGCAGAACCTCCGCCCCCGGGTCGAATCGCTGAAGGCTCGAGACCATCTCGTCGACGAGCGGGCCCGTGAAATCGGTTTCGAGACCGACGTCCTGGTGAACGATCTCGATGTCGACGTGCTCGCCGGCGAGCTCGCGGATGCGGGCCATGACTTCGACCTCGTCGCCCGGCAGCACGCGCACATCGATCAGCGCCTCCGCACGGTCGGGGATCACGTTCGCCTTGTACCCGCCGTCCAGCAGTGTGGGGTTCGTCGTCGCGCGCAGGGTCGCCGAGATGAACCGCGAGGCCGTGCCGGTTGCGATCGCGAGTTCTTCGGCAGAGACACGCTGGGGGTCCTTGCCGAGTATGCGCGCGACGCTGTCGAGCAACTGCCGCGTCGTCTTCGTGAGCCGCACAGGCCACTCCTGGCTGCCGATGCGTGCCACGGCCCCGGCGAGTCGGGTGATCGCGTTCTCCGAGTTGATCTGCGATCCGTGACCGGCCCGGCCCCTGGCGACGAGCCTGATCCAGATCAGTGCCTTCTCGCCCGTCTGCACCAGGTAGGCGCGCTGGCCGTCGAGGTCGATCGAGTACCCACCCACTTCACTGATGGCCTCTGTCGCGCCTTCGAAGAGCTCCGGATGCTCGCGCACCAGATAGTGCGACCCATACACTCCCCCGGCCTCCTCGTCCGCGAAGAACGCCACGACCAGATCGCGGCCGGGTTGCCGGCCGGTTCCGACGATCTCACCGAGAGCCGTGAGGATCATCGCATCCATGTTCTTCATGTCTACGGCGCCGCGACCCCAGATCATTCCGTCGCGGATCTCGCCGCCGAACGGGTCGACACTCCAGTCTTCAGCGATGGCGGGAACAACGTCGAGGTGGCCGTGGACGACGAGGGCGGGAGCATCCGGGTTCGCACCCTCGATGCGGGTGACGACGCTCGTGCGGCCGGGAGCGGCGTCGAACAGTTGAGGTTTCAGCCCGAGAGCTTCGAGTTCGGCCTCGACATAGTGGGCAGCCTCAGTCTCTCCGTTCGACTTGCCATCACCGTAATTGCTGGTGTCGAAGCGGATCAGATCGCGGGTGAGGTGGGCCGTTCGGTCTATGCGGGTTTCACTCGAAGACGTCATGACTTCACGCTACCGGCAGTGGTCGGCTCTGCTCGCGTTTTCTGACGCTTGCGTTCGTGCTATCGTCTTACCTTGTCGCTGCGAGTGTTGCAGCGGTGAAACACACACCTGTCCGGGTGGCGGAAATGGTAGACGCGCTAGCTTGAGGTGCTAGTGCCTGTTATGGGCGTAGGGGTTCAAGTCCCCTTTCGGACACACTGGTTGAGACAGTGAAAGCTCGCGAAAGTGAGCGAACAGAACGGGATTGTGGCGTAATGCTGCGGTCCCGTTCTGTTTTTTGGTCAAGCTGGGGTAGGGTTAAACCTGAAGTTGCTGTGCCTCGCAGTTCTGAATGCTCGCGGCCAAGCCCCGTTGCCCATTGCGCTTGAAAGATGGATGACAGGCACCGCGCTATCAGGATCCGGCAGTCGGGTCCGAATAGAACGCTCCTGGAGGAGTTTTAACATGGCAATTGGTACCGTCAAATGGTTTAACGCTGAAAAAGGCTTCGGCTTCATCGCCCCCGAAGATGGCAGCCCCGACGTTTTCGCTCACTACTCGGCAATCGCCTCGAACGGCTACAAGTCGCTCGACGAGAACCAGCGTGTTGAGTTCGACGTAACCCAGGGCCCGAAGGGCCCCCAGGCTGAGAACATCCGCAGCCTGTAATATTGGCTGGTTTGATTCGCGAAGCGAATCAAACTTCGCTCGAATTTAGAAGCGTCACGCGCTTCTGAATTCGGAGATATCTCCAGAGAAAGCCCCGGCACTTGTGCCGGGGCTTTCTTCGTTTGGCGGAGACGTACTCGGGAGTGAGGTCGGGGATCGGGATTACGCTGGGGGGATGGTAGACGTGAGCGAGAAGCCGGGATCGAGCCCGGAGAGCCCCATTGACAACAGTGAGCCGTGGGTGAAGGCCCAGATCGACGAGTACCTGGCGACCGACGGTGAGAAGCCGACGTTCGCGCACGGCTCCCCGTTGCTGCTGCTGACCACCAAGGGGCGCAAGAGCGGTGAATGGCGACGCACCTGCCTCATCTTCGGTGAAGACGATGGTCGGCAGATCATCGTGGCGTCGCTGGGCGGCGCGCCCAAGCATCCGGTGTGGTATCTCAACCTGGAAGCACATCCCGAGGTACACCTGCAGGTCAAGGGCGAGTCCTTCCCCGGCATCGCGCGCACCGCCACAGCAGATGAGAAGCCCGCGCTCTGGGAGAAGATGGTGGAGATCTACCCCGACTACGCCGACTACCAGGAGAAGACCGACCGCGAGATCCCGATCGTCATCATCGACCGCGCCTGAGCTTCAGCCGGGTGGGTTCCTCAGAACCCGGTGGGGGTGTGCGGGGCGTACGGCACCGCCAGCGTCTCGAGCTCGGCGGCCGACAGCGTCAGGTCGACGGACGCGACGGCGTCGGCCAGGTGATGCGGCTTCGTGGCTCCGACGATGGGTGAGGTCACGGCTGGCTGCTGGCGCACCCAGGCGAGGGCGACCTGTGCGCGGGAGACCCCGAGGTTCGCCGCTACCTCACCGACAGCATCCGAGACCTGACGGTCGTTGTCTTCGGTGCCTTCATAGACTCGCGCGCTCACGTTGTCGGTGTCGTCGCGGAACGTCGACTCTCCCCACGGTCGGGTCAAGCGGCCGCGCGCCAGGGGGCTCCACGGCAGCACGCCGACACCCTGGTCTAGGCAGAACGGGTGCATCTCGCGTTCTTCTTCACGCTGGATCAGGTTGTAGTGATCCTGCATCGAGACGAAGCGCGTCCATCCGCCGAGGTCGGCCGTGTACTGCGCGTTGGCGAACTGCCAGGCGAACATGGATGATGCACCGATGTAGCGCGCCTTGCCGGCCTTCACCACGTCGTGCAGCGCCTCCATCGTCTCCTCGATGGGCACGCCCGGGTCCCAGCGGTGGATCTGGTAGAGGTCGACGTAGTCCGTTCCGAGCCGGCGCAGGCTCGCGTCGATCTGGTTCATGATGTGCACGCGGGACAACCCGCGACCGTTGGGCCCCGGGCGCATCGGGCCGTGGACCTTCGTCGCGATGACGACGTCTTCGCGTGTGGCGAAGTCGGCGAGGGCTCGGCCGACGATCTCCTCGCTGGTGCCGTCGGAATAGACGTTGGCCGTGTCGAAGGTGGTGATACCCGCTTCGAGGGCCTGCTTGATGAAGGGGCGGCTGGTCTCTTCGTCGAGAGTCCACTCGTGGTTGCCGCGCTGCGCCTCGCCGTAACTCATGCAGCCGAGCGTGATCGCCGACACCTCGAGGCCGCTGTTACCCAGTTTGAGATATTTCATACTCATTCCCTTCGAGAATACTTAAGTAAGAAAGATGAAATGTTCAGCAGTGCAAGGCCTACTGGTCAGGCACCGCGCTGCGTCACAAGGTTCCCCTCATCCATTTGCGAACTAGAGCTATTCGGGACTGTAATTGCGTCACACTCGCCTGCGCCACAGCCGGCCCACCGCAGACCCGCCGGAGCTCAGCGTGGATGAGTCCGTGCGGTTCGCCAGAGGTCTTCGACCAGATGCCGACGACGCTGTTCAGCAGCGACCGCTGTTCCTTCAGCGTGCGATACAGGGGTGCTGCCGGTGCGGCATCGGGGTTCTCCACCACCGGGGCGACGTAGCCGGGCTCTGTCTTGCGCCTGGCCTGTCGGTGCTGACGGTGTTGAAGCAGTTCGCGCACCTGGTCGGGCTCGAGCAGACCTGGGATTCCGATGAAATCGAGTTCTTCGTCACTGCCGACAATGGCTTCTGCCCCGAACTCGGTGTTCTCGTACATCACCCGGTCGAACGTCGCGTGCGAGGAGATCGCTTCGAAGCTGAACTCCTGCTGGAGGGCCTCAGAGGCCTTCTCCTGCCGGTTCGCGGCATCCATCATGTCTTCTTCGACCCGGAAGAGGTCGATCGCCGGGTCGCCGGTCTCGCGCCGGTCGAGGGCGTGGTCGCGCTCCAGCTCCATCGCGCCGGCCAGTGCCATCAGCGACGGCACGTTCGGCAGGAAGATCGACGCCAACTCACCCCGGCGACGCGCACGCACGAAACGACCGATGGCCTGGGCGAAGTAGAGCGGGGTCGCCGCAGAGGTCGCGTACACCCCCACCGCGAGTCGGGGAATGTCGACGCCCTCCGACACCATGCGCACCGCGACCATCCAGCGCCTGGTCGAGTTCGAGAACTCGTCGATGCGGTCGCTGGCCTCCTTCTCATCCGAGAGCACGATCGTCACGGGCTGGCCAGACAGGCCCTCGAGCAACTCGGCGTAGGCCCGGGCGGCATAGTGGTCTGTCGCAATGACGAGGCCCCCGGCATCCGGAATCGACTGTCGCACCTCGGTGAGCCGGCGGTCGGCGGCCCTGAGCACCGACGGGATCCAGTCACCCTTCGGGTCGAGTGCCGTGCGCCACGCCTGGGAGGTGATGTCTTTCGTGTTGCCCTCGCCGAGCCGGGCCTCCATCTCATCGCCCACACTCGAGCGCCAGCGCATGTGGCCGGCGTAGACCATGAAGAGCACCGGGCGAACCACGCCGTCGAGCAGTGCCCGCCCGTAACCGTAGTTGTAGTCGGTCTGCGATACCCGGATGCCGTGCTCGTCGGGCAGGTAGCTCACGAACGGGATGGGAGCCGTGTCGGAGCGGAACGGTGTGCCGGTGAGCGAGAGCCGTCGGGTCGCGGGCTCGAACGCCTCACGGATGGCGTCACCCCAGCTGAGAGCATCGCCGCCGTGGTGCACCTCGTCGAGAATGACGAGGGTTCGGCCAGAGAGCGTCAGGTCGCGATGCAGCTCGGCGCGCACGGCCACCTGTGCGTAGGTGACGGCGACACCGTGATAGTGCCTGCCGTGGCGGCCGTGGGCGTTCTTGAAGGTCGGGTCGAGTCGGATGCCCACCCGATCGGCCGCGTCTGCCCACTGTTTCTTCAGGTGCTCGGTCGGGGCGACCACGGTCACGCGATCAATGGTCTTGCGCGCCAGGAGCTCGGCCGCGAGGCGCAGTGCGAATGTCGTCTTGCCTGCTCCCGGGGTCGCCGCCGCGAGAAAATCACGCGGTTCGTGAACGAAGTAGGCGTCGAGTGCTTCTGTCTGCCAGGCCCGGAGTTTGGAGACCGTTCCCCAGGCGGCGCGCTCGGGGAACGACGGCGAGAGGTGCTGGGCCGCGCTGGTTCCGACAGGGTGTCCGGAGGAGAGAGGCAGAGTAGTCACTGGCCAGAACCTTACCCGCTCGACGACAGACACGCCCAGCCCAGCGATGTCCGATTTCCGCTGGTGAAGCGTGTCGGGCTCGCGCAGAATGGTGAGGTGAACACAGCAGCGTCGGCCCTCTTCGATCAGCGATACCGGGCAATGAAAGCGAAAGACAGCCGGTTCGACGGGCAGTTCATCACGGGCGTGCACACGACCGGAATCTACTGTCGCCCCAGCTGCCCGGCCCGCACTCCGCACCCGCAGAACGTGTCGTTCTTCGTGACCGCAGCGGCCGCACACCAGGCGGGGTTGCGGGCCTGCAAACGCTGCCTCCCCGACGCCGTTCCTGGTTCACCCGAGTGGAACCTGCGCGACGATCTCGCAGCCAGGGTCATGCGCCTGATCGACGATGGCGTCGTCGATCGCGAGGGGGTCGACGGTCTTGCCAGGCGCGTGGGCTACACCCCTCGGCACCTGACGAGAGTACTCACCGCGGAGCTCGGCGCCGGCCCGCAGGCGCTGGCCAGAGCCCACCGGGCCCAGAGTGCGCGAGTGCTTCTACAGAGCACCGAGCTGCCGCTCGCCCAGGTGGTGTTCGCGAGCGGCTTCTCGAGCGTTCGCGCCTTCAACGAGACAATTCTGGCGGTCTACGAGACATCTCCCAGCCGGTTGCGCGAGCAGGGCCGAGCAGGCCGACGCCACTCCGTCGCGGCCGCAGCCGACACCCCCGTCGGCCACGGCGTCGACTCTGCCACGGCTCCCAGCATCGACACTGCCGCTCCCACCATTGACCCTTCCTCTGCTGGCACCTGTGCCGCCGTGCCTCGGCCCACCCACCCGCTCAGTTCCGGCCCTGCGCAGAGCTCCACCACTGCGCCCCGTGCCGCCCCTGCCTCCGACGCCATCTCGGCGCACTGCACGTCGGGGCGCGTGAGGCTGACCCTCCCTGCGCGGCCTCCGTTCGACGGCACCGGTGTGATCGACTTCCTCGCTGCCCGCGCGGTCTCCGGAGTCGAAGACGTCAGTGACGGCACCTACCGCCGCAGCCTGCTGCTCCCCCACGGCCAGGTCGTCATCGCGGTGACCGACTCCAGCGGCGGAGTCGTCTGCACCGCCCAGCTCGAGAACCTTGCCGATGTGTCGACCCTCGCGTCACGGGTCCGCCGACTGTTAGACCTCGACGCTGACTCCCAGGCGATCGACGAGGTGCTGTCCCAGGTGCCAGAGCTCCGGGCCCGGGTGAAAGCCCTGCCGGGCATCCGGATGCCCGGCAGCACCGACCCGCACGAAGTCGTCTTTCGCGCCCTGGTGGGCCAGCAGATCTCTGTGAAGGCGGCACGAACCGTGCTGGGGCGACTCGCGACTGAGCTGGGAGACACGGTGACGGTCGGCTCCGACGCGGCGATCACCCGGTTGTTCCCGACCGCGGCCCAGATCGCCGAGCACGGCCGGGAAGTGCTGCGGGGGCCTGCGCGGCGCGTCGACACGATCATCCACACCGCCGAAGCGCTCGCGAGCGGCGAGATCTCGCTCGACGTCGGCACCTCGCACGCACAACTGCTCGAGCAATTGACGGCCGTGCCGGGGATCGGTGAGTGGACCGCGGGGTACGTCGCGATGCGCGTACTCGGGGCACCCGACGTGCTGCTCGACGGTGACCTGGCTGCGCGGGCGGGTGCGGCGAAGCTCGGGCTACCCTCTGGCAGGCGTGAACTGCGGGCATGGGCGGAGCGGGTCTCACCCTGGAGGAGTTACCTCGGCATGCACCTCTGGCGAGCCGCGGCCGGGTGACGGGCGCGAGCGTGTGCGAGAACGGGCGGAGAATTGCACATGTGTGCACGTCGGGGGCGCGCTGTGGCTGAGCTCATCCCGATGTCGGGTGGCTGCCGGATGCCGGATGCCCGTGGCAGGGTCGTAGTCTGAAGGAGTACCGAATTGCACCAGAGGAGTTGACCATGACCGAACCTCACCCGTGGCGTCGTTACGTCGCCCTCGGAGACTCGTTCACCGAAGGCATCGGTGACCCTGAACCGAAGAGCCTCGGCGGGCATCGCGGCTGGGCCGACCGGGTCGCAGAGGTTCTGAATGATCAGGCGAACGGTGAGCTCTCGTACGCGAACCTCGCGATTCGTGGGCGTCTCATCCGCCAGATCCTCGACGAACAGGTCGAGCCGGCCCTTGAACTGAAGCCCGACCTCATCACCATCTCGGCCGGTGGCAACGACATCATCCGCCCCGGCACCGATCCCGACGTGGTGGCGGCCCAGCTCGACGCCGGCATCGCCGAACTCAAGCAGAGCGGCGCGACCATCGTCGTGTTCACCGGCATGGATGTGGGGTTCCAGTCGGTCTTCCGCGGAATCCGCGGCAAGGTCGCGATCTACAACGAGAACATCCGCTCGATCGCGGCGCGGTACGACCTGCTCGTGGCCGACATGTGGGGCCTTGCATCGGTGCAGGATTCGACGATGTGGGCGCCCGACCGGCTCCACCCCAACTCCTTCGGCCACCACGAGATCGCGCGTATGGTGCTCGCGACGCTCAATGTGCCCAACGACCTCAAGCCGCACTCTCCCGAACCGCTGCCGGCGGCCAGCTGGCGACAGGCCAGGGCGGGCGACCTCGTGTGGGCTCGTGAGTTCTTCATGCCCTGGGTTCTGCGGCGGGTACGGCACCAGTCCTCGGGTGACGGCCTCTCCCCCAAGCGCCCGGATGCCGTGCCGGTGCTCTACGAACTGCC
Source organism: Subtercola sp. PAMC28395 (assembly GCF_018889995.1). Classification (NCBI taxonomy): domain Bacteria; kingdom Bacillati; phylum Actinomycetota; class Actinomycetes; order Micrococcales; family Microbacteriaceae; genus Subtercola; species Subtercola sp. PAMC28395. Next base: position 2,375,733 of record NZ_CP076547.1, read on the forward strand.
GACCCCTCTCGCCGAGGCTGCAGTGCCGGTGGTGGCCGACTAGCGATTCACTACTCGTCGAAGGCGGTCGAACCTGATCCGAACTGAACTGAACCGACCTGAACCGAAGCGATTGGCCGAGTCTGCCCGCCTGAGTTTCGTCCATCCGCGCGCACGGCGCTGCGGCTGTGGTCAGACGCGCAGGGCCCAGAGGGCGACCGCGCTCGCCGAGGCCACGTTGAGCGAGTCGACGCCGTGCAGCATCGGAATCGTCACAACGGTGTCCGCAACGCTCAGCGCGGCGCGGCTGAGCCCGTCACCCTCGGTGCCGAACACGATCGCCACGCGTTCGGGCGGCTCCACGGCGAACTCGTCGAGCGTCACGGCGTCGTCACTCAGTGCCAGCGCCGCGATCGTGAACCCGGCGTCGTGCAGCATCGGCGCGGCGAGCTCCCACTCCGGCAGCCGGGTCCACGGCACCTGCAGCACCGTTCCCATCGAGACGCGCACGCTTCTGCGGTAGAGCGGGTCTGCGCACCGGGGCGTGATGAGGACCGCGTCGGCCCCGAGCCCGGCCACCGAACGGAAGATCGCCCCGACGTTGGTGTGGTCGACGATGTCTTCGAGGATCACGACCCGCCGGGCATCCTGCAGCAGTGAAGCCACGCTGGGCAAGACCGGCCGATGCATCGAGGCGAGGGCGCCCCTGTGAAGGTTGAATCCGGTGAGGCTTTCGAGCAGGGCCGACTCCCCCACAAAGATCGGTACGTGATCGGCGACCAGAGGGCGGATGCTGTCGACCCACTTCGCCTCGCACAACACCGATCTCGGCACATGGCCGGCCGAGAGTGCCCGTTCGATCACCTTGGCGGACTCGGCGATGTAGAGGCCGCCCTCTGGTTCGCTGATGCGCCGCAGGGCGACATCGGTGAGGCCGGAGTAGTCCGAGAGGGCGGGGTCGCTGAGGTCGTCGATCTGAATTACGGGCACAGAACATCACTCTGCCAGTCGCGCGAAACATTTACGAAAACTGGGCTGTCTAGACTCAAGACAGAGTTCGAAGCCTAGGGAGGTGCGTTCATGGCACTCGTGGAGTCAGAACGCGGCCCCTCGGCGGTGATCGAGGCCACCCCTGGTGCGAGCGACACCGCCGTGTCGAACGACAGCGGCGTTGCGGCAGACGGTGGGCAACTGGATGATGTTGCCACCCTTCTGCGCGGCCGGCGCCTGGTCGTGCTCACCGGGGCCGGGGTGAGCACCGATTCGGGCATCCCCGACTATCGCGGCCAGGGTGCCCCCAAGCGCAACCCCATGACGTTCGACCAGTTCCTCTCGAACGGTGACTACCGAAAGCGGTACTGGGCCGGCAGCCACCTCGGCTGGAAGCTGTTCGACGCGGCACGGCCGAACGCCGGCCACGCCATTCTCGCCGACATGGAGAATGCGGGCATCGTCTCCGGGGTGATCACCCAGAACGTCGACGGTCTGCACGTGAGGGCCGGGTCGAACCGGGTCGTCGACCTGCACGGCTCGATGGATCGCGTACGTTGCCTGCGTTGCGGGCAGATGTACGCAAGGGCGAGCGTCGCGGAGCAGATCGATTCGGCGAACCCGTGGATCACCGAGCCCGATGCTGTCACGGTGAACCCCGATGGCGACGCCGACGTGCACAACTGGGCCGAGTTCATCGTGCCGGCGTGCACGGTGTGCAGGGGTACGCTCAAGCCCGACGTGGTGTTCTTCGGCGAGTTCATTCCGAAGGAGCGCTTCGGCGAAGCGAGTGACCTGCTGCGATCATCCGAAGCCCTCGTCATCGCCGGGTCGTCGCTGGTCGTCAATTCGGGAATTCGCCTGCTTGAGCAGGCCCGGCGCAAGAAGCTGCCGGTGGTCATCATCAATCGCGGGGTGACCAAGGGAGACTCGCGCGCCACGATCAAACTCGATGCGGGCACGACAGAGACGTTGACGGCGCTGGCCGAACGACTGCTGCCGTAGTCGTCATCGGCGAGTGCTTTTCGCTGCCGACTGCTACCGACGCTTCGCTGACTTTCTGGGCCTTCTCGCTCCCGGAGTGTTCCGGTTGCGACGACTCCGACCTATGCTGGTCTTGTCTGTTGCCGAACTGCTCGGAGGTTCACCGCTTGCTCACCCGAAACGCTTCATGACCCATCTTGCACTCGTGCGTCACGGTCAGACGGACTGGAATCTCGCCAAGCGGATCCAGGGCAGCACCGACATCCCTCTGAACGCCACGGGCCGGGCTGAAGCGGCCAGGACGGCACTCGTGCTGGGTCGCGATTCGTGGGACGCGATCCTCACCAGCCCGCTGGGGCGGGCGGTCGAGACAGCGCAGATCATCGCGGACTCCCTGGACCTCGGTGAGCCGCAGATTGTTCCTGGCCTGGTCGAACGCCACTACGGCGAGGCGGAGGGGCTGGATTCCGTCGAGTTGCACGAGCGGTTCCCCGGCCTGACGTTCGTGCCGGGCCGTGAGACCCACGCCGAGGTTCGTACACGTGTGCACGCTGCATTGATCGAGATCGCCGAAGCACGGCCAGGGCAGTCGGTGATAGTCGTCTGCCACGGCGGCGTCATCAGTGCGCTCGTTCGATTCGCAACGGGTGGCGGGCGCCCCAGGCCTGATGAGCGTATCCCCAACGGGTCGATCCACTACTTCAGCTACCTGGGAGGCGTGCTGCGCCTCGATGAGTTCAACGGCGAACCGGTGAATGAGCTAGCCCTTGAAGCAGAACAAGCAGCGCCTCAGCTGACGAACCCCAGCTGAATCGCTTCGCCTGGCTCCGGGAGGCGTCGGAGCGGGACGTCCATTCGGCGGGGTCTTCGAGCCGAACCACTGCCCGGGCGAAGGCGATGGCATCACGCGGTGCGAAGTAGAGTGTCGCCTCTCCCCCGATCTCGCGAAAGACCGGAATGTCACTGACGACGACCGGTGTTCCCCGGCTCATCGACTCCACGAGCGGAATACCGAAGCCCTCTTCGAGCGATGCACTCACCAGCGCGGTTGCGCGATCGATCTCCGCTGCGTACTCGCTGTCGCTGGCTCCGTTGTGAAAGACGAGATTGGCTGAGGGTGCCAGCGCGATGAGGCGTTGCCGGTCGGCGTCACGCACCGAGCTCATCAGATGCAGCTCGTAGTCGGGGAGCAGCGTCATGCCCTTCACGAGCGTCTCGACGTTCTTGTACGGCATGAACGAGCCCATGTACACGAGCGACTTCGCTCGGGGCTGGGCGGCATCGCCGGCGGAGTCTGTCGAAACCCCCACGCCCTCGTCGGTCTCGTCCAGCGCGTCGGCAGCGTTCCTGACCACCACGATCGGTCTCGTCGTGAGCCGATGCTCCTCCACCAGCTGTTTCGTCGTCTCCGACACCGTCACCACTGCATCGGCCCGGTTGAGAAGCCAGCGCTGGGGCCACCACGAGAGGTGATACAGGCGCCAGAGCGCCCGCAGTGGCCATCCGAACTCCCGGGGTGGCGTGGGGTTCGAATAGTAGATCAGGTCGTGCACGGTGAGCGCCAGCGGGTAGGCGCGACCGAAGGTGCCCATCGTCTGCATCGGAGTGAAGACGACGTCGGGGTGCAGGGCATTCACCTGCAGGGCAACCAGCGGTTCCCGGGGGCTCGTCGGTGCGCTGATCTTCTCCCAGGGCAGGTCGGGAAGCATGTCGAGCTGGCGTTCGTCGCTGATGAGCATCGTGACCGGGTGCAGCTCGGCCAACGCCGTCACGAGGCCCGCCGTATACCGGCTGATGCCGTCGTGCCGGCCGATGCGGGTATACCGGCAGTCGAAGACGACCTTCACGAGGCGGTGTCTCCTGAGGCGTTTTCGGGCTCGCGCTCTTCGGAGCCGCCGATCTCAGATTCTTCGCGCACGGCGTTGACCTTCGTGGTGCTGTCGGCCGCACCCAGAAAAGACTCGATCGCCTCGGCGGCCTCTGCCGGCATCTCGTAGTGCACGAGGTGACCGACACCGGGGAGCACGACGAGCCGGGCATCCGGAATCAGCTCGACGAGCCGGCGCTGTGCGGCAACAGGCGTGATGTCATCGTCGGCCGCAGCGATGAGGAGGGTGGGTGGGGCGATCTGGGCTGCGAACTCGGAGACGTCGTTGCTGACCGATGCCTCAAAGGCCTGCAGTACGACATCGCGATTCGAGAAGGCCCCGAAGAACTGGTCGTGCTGGCTGTGAATCCACTGGCGAAGCGTGGGGTTGCGGGTCTTGGCCATCGTGACGCTCATGATGCGCGTCACGGCCCCGAGCCGCAGCCACCAGAAGCCGGGTCTCTCGGGCAACCAGGCGCCGACCTTGTAGTAGAAGACGGCAAGCCGGGTCAGGATGCCACGGGGCCCCGAGAGGGCCGGCGCGGCGATCGGGTTCACCAGTACGACGTCGTCTGCGGCCAATCCGTCTGCGAGTGCTGCGGCGACGATGATCGAGCCGAAGGAGTGGCCGAGGATCACGACGTGCCCGGTGAGTCCGAGTGCCGGCACGAGCTCGCGCAGCCACGCTGAGTAGCCGTGGATGTCGTGGGCGCGCCCCAGGGGCGTGGAGATTCCGAATCCCGGGAGGTCGGCGAGCACCACCCTGTGGTCAGGGAGCTGCGCGGCGATCGGCTCGAGGCCGTGGTGGTCGCCGCGGAAGCCGTGCACCATCACGATGGTCGTCTCGGCTGACTCTGGCCCGTAGATCCAGAGCTCTGTCGTGCCGCCGGCGACTTCGATCGAGCGGCGTGCGAGTGCGAGGGCGGCGAGCTGGGTGGCGTAGGGCGAGGGCGGAATCATCGTGGGCCAGTTTATCCGCTGCTTCGGTTGCTCCGGCCGTGGCTCGCATGTCTGTGCACAGGGTTGCGTGAAGGTGGAGTTTGCACAAGGGTCGACATTCCGACTTCGACGAAGCGTTGTGCCCGGGGTATCGTGAAACGTGGGCGCTGTTGGCCCCCCGACTGTTATCAGGGAAGGTCTGCTGTGAGCTTTACTGCACCCATTCAACTGCCCGGCCTGACGCTCGACCCGCAGTGGTTCAGGCGCTCAGTGTTCTACGAAGTAATGGTGCGGTCGTTCGTCGACAGCAACGGCGACGGGGCGGGCGACCTCGCGGGATTGGTCTCGAAGCTCGATTACCTGCAGTGGCTCGGCATCGACGGCCTGTGGCTGCCACCGTTCTTCGACTCGCCTCTCCGCGACGGTGGGTACGACATCTCGGACTACCGGAAGATCCTGCCCGAGTTCGGCTCCATCGACGAATTCCGCGACCTGGTGACGAAGGCGCACGAGCGCAACATGCGAATCGTGATCGACCTGCCGCTGAACCACACCTCCGATGCGCACGAGTGGTTCCAGCAGTCACGCTCTGACCCAGAGGGGCCGTATGGAGACTTCTATGTGTGGAGCGACACCGACAAGAAGTACGAAGACATCCGCATCATCTTTGTCGACACTGAAGAATCGAACTGGACGTTCGATCCCGTGCGCCGCCAGTTCTTCTGGCACCGCTTCTTCTCCCACCAGCCTGACCTCAACTTCGAGAACCCCGCGGTGCATGAGGCGATGTTCGACACCGTGCGCTTCTGGCTCGACCTCGGTGTCGACGGGTTCCGCCTCGACGCCATCCCCTACCTGTATGAGTCTGAAGAGGGCAACGGTGAGGGCGAGCCGAAGACGCACGAGTTCGTCGCGAAGCTCCGCAAGATGGTCGACCGCGAATACCCCGGCCGCATCATGATCGCCGAGGCCAACCAGTGGCCGCGCGAGGTCGCCGCGTTCTTCGGAACGGAAGAAGACCCCGAATGCCACATGGCGTTCGACTTCCCTGTGATGCCGCGAATCTTCTATTCCCTACGCTCGCAGACCGCGGGCGAGCTGATCAGAGTGCTGTCCGAGGTTCCCGAGATCCCCGAAGGGGCCGGCTGGGGGGTCTTCCTGCGCAACCACGACGAGCTCACGCTCGAGATGGTGTCAGAGGAATACCGGCAGGCGATGTACGGCTGGTACGCCTACGATCCGCGTATGCGTGCCAACATCGGCATCAGGCGCCGACTGGCGCCGCTGCTCGACAACTCGCGTGCGGAACTCGAACTGGCGCACGCACTGCTCTTCTCCCTCGCGGGCAGCCCCTTCCTGTACTACGGGGATGAGATCGGCATGGGCGACAACATCTGGCTGCCCGACCGTGATTCTTCTCGCACGCCCATGCAGTGGACTCCCGACCGGAATGCAGGGTTCTCCACTGCAGATCCGGGCAAGCTGTTCCTGCCTGTTGTGCAGTCGCTGGTCTACAACTACTCGCTCGTCAACGTCGAATCCCAGCTCGCGCAGTCGCGCTCTATGCTGCACTGGGTTCGCAACGTCATCCACGTGCGCAAGGCGCATCCGGCATTCGGGCTCGGCGACCTGAAGATCGCGCCGACGAACCACGAGTCAGTCATGGCGTTCGTGCGCTCCTACGCCGGAGCAAACACCCAATGGGGTGACGCACCCGAGCGCATCCTCTGCGTCTTCAGTTTCGCCCACAATCCTGTGTCTGTGACGATCGACCTCGCCGACTTCGCCGGCCGAGGCCTTTCCGACCTCTTCGGTGGAGGGGAATTCCCCACCATCAGTGCCGAGGGCACTGTGACGCTCACCCTGGCCACGCAGAGCTTCTACTGGCTGCACATCGGCCAGCCGGCCACAGAGCAGGTGTTCTAGGAGCCCCGTGGCGAAACCATTCGGGAGACACGCGCTGCCAGCGAATCTGTGGCGCGCGGGAGGGCATGACGACCTACCGTCGGTGGGTCGACGTAAAGTCAGATCGTGCCCACATCAACGCAGCCTCTCACCGTGACCCTGTTCGACCTGGAGCCTGCGGAGATCCTGCCCCACGGTCGGCACGTGCTCGTCGATCGGCCAGAAGCACCGTCAGTGCCCCTCGTCTCGCGAGCGGGAGCATCGACAGCTGGCAGCGACAGGGCCGCCAGTGCTGGCACCATGCTTCCTCCGGGGCCGGCGTGGTCGCACCGACTCGCCGTCTTCGACCTCGAGACCACCGGAATCGACGTCGAGACCAGCCGGATCGTCACGGCCAACGTCAGCATCATCGACCACGACGGCGTGTGTCTCTCGCGCCTCGACTGGATGGCTGACCCGGGCATCCCGATTCCCGCACAGGCCTCGGCCGTGCACGGGGTGAGCACCGAGCGCGCGGTGGCTGAGGGTCGCCCAGCAGCCGAGGTCATCACCGAAGTCGTCTCTGCCCTCGCCAACGCTCTGGACGAAGGCCTGTCGATCGTCATCTACAACGCCCCCTATGACCTGACCCTCCTCGACCGCGAGGCGAAACGCTACGGCATCCAGCCGTTGGGCGAGCCGGCCGCCGTCGTCGATCCCCTCGTGATCGACAAGGCACTCGACCGTTACCGAAAAGGCAAGCGCACCCTCGAAGCAGCTGCACTCTTCTACGGAGTCGAGCTACTCGACGCGCACGACGCAGGCGCTGACGCCATCGCGGCGGGGCGTGTGGCACAGGCCCTGGCCCTTCGCTACGGGGTTGAACTCGACGTGACCCAGGCCGAACTGCATCGCTCGCAGGCGCGGTGGTTCAGCGAGCAGGCGACCAGCTTCCAGGACTACATGCGTCGCACCAAAGACCCGACCTTCACGGCCCGCACGGCCTGGCCGCTCGGCTGAGTGCAGGGCTCCCCCATTCCGCGGCTCGCATCCCTGAGAACCAGCTCCGGCAGATTCTGCCGGGCGGGGCTGGTCATTGCCGTCGTCACGCTCTGTGCGGGTTGCGGTCTCGTTCCTGACCAGACTCCGACGCCCACCGCATCCACCGTGCCCTTCCCGGCGACAGCGACGTCGACGCCAGCAAGCCCGGGCACAATGGAGGGTCCGTTGCTGACGGCGACTCCTCTGCCGTCGCCAGCACAGCCATCGACGAACGTCCCTGCCCCGACAACGAAGGCCACTGGCGCCCCAGCGAATTGACGTGTGAAGCTGGGCAGTCGCGACAAGACGGACGATTGCAGGTGTCCTTCACGCACAGAAGGCGACCAGCCGAAGCCGATCGCCTTCTGTGAAGAGAACTGGTGGGCTACTTGCCGAAGCCCTTGTAGCGGCTGTTGAACTTCTCAACACGGCCGGCCGAGTCGAGGATGCGCTGCTTGCCCGTGTAGAACGGGTGCGACTCGCTGGAGATTTCGACGTCGATCACCGGGTAGGTGTTGCCGTCTTCCCACTCGATCGTCTTCTGGCTCGTCACCGTCGAACGAGTGAGGAACGTTGCTCCCGAAGCCAGGTCGCGAAAGACGACGGGCAGGTAGTCGGGGTGGGTGTCGGTCTTCATAGTGATTCCTTGGATACTGCGTGGGGTGAGGGGTGAATTGAACAAAAAGTCATGGCTCGAGGGCCAGCTGTAAAGCTTACCAGATGTAGCGCTGGACTCAACCCGCAGCCCGGGCGGAGTATCGCCCGTCCGACTCGGTCAGAACGATCGGCAGCCCGAACGTGGCCTCGAGGTTCTCGGCCGTGAGGGCGTCTGCCAGGGTGCCGGCAGCGACGATCGACGCCTTCGAGATGAGGAGCACGTGGGTGAACCCGCGAGGGATCTCCTCGACGTGGTGCGTGACCATCACGATGGCCGGCGCCGAAGGGGCACTGGCATAGCCGCCGAGCAGCTGCAGGAGCTCTTCGCGGGCGCCGAGGTCTAGGCTCGCGGCGGGCTCATCGAGAAGCAGCAGTTCAGGGTCGGTCATGACCGAGCGGGCGATCTGCACCCGTTTCTGCTCACCATCGCTCAGCGAACCAAAGCGACGCTCTTCAAGATGGCCGAGACGCCACTCCGCGAGCACCCGTTGGGCGCGCCGGAGGTCGATCTCGTCGTACTGCTCGTTCCAGCGACCGGTGACGGAGTATGCGGCGGTCAACACGACGTTCAGCACGGTCTCGTCGGCCGGAAACCGCTTCGCCATGGCAGAAGACGCGAAACCGACTCGGGGACGCAACTCGAACACATCGACGCGGCCCATGCGCGAATCCAGGATCTGCGCCGTGCCGGAACTCGGGTGAACCATCGCGGAGGCGAGCTGCAACAGTGTCGTCTTGCCGGCACCGTTGGGCCCGAGGATCACCCACCGCTGGTCTGCTTCGACCCTCCAGTTGATGTCGTCGAGGATGCGATTGCCGTTGCGGACGACCGACACGTCTTTGAGGTCAAGAACTGTGGGCATAGCGACAAGCCTATCGGGCACAGCTGCGGCAACAGCTCACAACAGGCTGCGGTAGATGCGTTCGGTCTCTTCGGCGATCTGTTTCCAGCTGAAGATGCTCTCAGCACGAAGACGACCGGCGGCACCCATCATCCGTGCCGAATCGGGGTCGGCCAGAACCTCACGCAGGGTGCCAGCGAGGTCGTGTACAAAGCGCTCGGGGTCGACCGGCGTACCGGTTCCGTCGGTCAGCTGCTCGATGGGCACGAGGCGGCCGGTGACGCCGTCATCGACGACCTCCGGAATGCCGCCAGTGGCTGTGCCGACGACGGGCAGCGCGCACGCCATCGCCTCGAGGTTGACGATCCCGAGCGGCTCGTAGACCGAGGGGCACACGAATACTGTCGCGCTCGACAGCACCGCTGAGAGATCGTGCTGGCTCAGCAGCTCCGGAATCCAGACCACGCCGGAGCGCTCTTCCTGCAGTGCCCGCACGCCCGCTGTGACCTCGGCCATGATCTCCGGCGTGTCAGGCGCGCCCGCGCAGAGGATGAGCTGGACATCCGCCGGCAGTTGCTTGGCCGCGCGAAGAAGGTACGGCAGGCCCTTCTGGCGAGTGATTCGGCCCACGAAGACAACGGATGGCCGGGACACGTCGATTCCCCACCGCTGGAGCACCTCGGGGTCGTGTACGGGCTTCCACTTCTCGAGGTCGATGCCGTTGTAGACGACGCTCACCCGGTCTTCAGGAATGCCTGGGTATGAGCGAAGGATGTCGTTCCGCATGCCGCCACTCACGGCGATCACAGAATCCGCACTCTCGAAGGCGTTCTTCTCGATCCAGCTCGAGACGCGGTAGCCGCCGCCGAGCTGTTCGGCCTTCCAGGGACGAAGTGGCTCGAGTGAATGGGCAGTGACGACGTGCGGGATGCCGTGCAGCATCGAACCCAGTTGCCCGGCCGCGTTGGCATACCAGGTGTGGGAGTGCACGACATCGGCACCCGCGAGGTCATTGGCGATCTGCAGGTCGACGCCCAGAGTGGAGAGCGTGGGGTTCGCACCGACCAACTCCGTCGGTGTCTGGTACGAGAACACGCCGTCTTCGCTGCGCGGCGCGCCGAAAGCGCGAACGATGACGTCGATGTTCACCCGGAGGGCTTTGACAAGTTCGGCGACGTGTACCCCCGCCCCGCCATAGACCTCTGGTGGATATTCTCTGGAAATCACATCGACGCGCACAGCCACGAACCTAGTACGGAACATCCACGGAGTACAGGTCCGTGTTCATGCTCTTTTGCCGTGTCGCGGGTGTCCTATTGTTGAGCTATGGCTGCATCAAAGAAGATCTTCGGCATCGTGCTCGCTGGTGGCGAAGGTAAGAGGCTCATGCCCCTGACCGCAGACCGAGCGAAGCCCGGTGTCCCGTTCGGTGGCGGTTATCGCCTGATCGACTTCGCACTCTCGAACCTCATCAATTCGGGGCTGACGAAGATCGTTGTGCTGACCCAGTACAAGTCGCACAGTCTCGACCGCCACGTCTCGCAGACGTGGCGGCTCTCCGGCCTGCTCGACTCCTATGTAGCCTCTGTGCCCGCCCAGCAGCGCCTCGGCAAGCGGTGGTTCAGCGGTTCGGCCGACGCCATCCTGCAGAGCCTCAACCTGATTCGTGACGAGATGCCCGACATCGTGGTCGTCGTCGGTGCAGACCACGTCTATCGCATGGACTTCGCGCAGATGATCCAGGCACACGTCGCGTCGGGCGCCAGTGCCTCCGTTGCCGCGATCCGCCAGCCCATGGAGCTCTCCGACCAGTTCGGCATCATTCAGACCGACCCCGAGAAGCCCGGTTTCATCTCCGAGTTCCTCGAGAAGCCCAAGGTCGCCGTCGGCATCGCCGACTCACCTGGTGAAGTGCTCGCTTCGATGGGCAACTACGTCTTCAACACTGATGCCCTCATCGAAGCCGTCATCAGAGACGGCGAGAAGCCCAACTCGAACCACGACATGGGTGGGGACATCATCCCGGACTTCGTTTCGAGAGGTGAGGCCGTCGTCTATGACCTCTCTGACAACGAGGTTCCCGGCGCGACCGACCGAGACCGGTACTACTGGCGCGACGTCGGTACCATCGAGTCGTTCTACGATGCGCACCAGGACCTCATCTCGGCGCTGCCGGTCTTCAACCTCTACAACAGCGAATGGCCTATCTACACCCAGCAGCTCAACTCACCGCCTGCGAAGTTCGTGCGCGACGCGAAGGGCAACAGCGGAACCACGATCGAGTCGATCGTCTCGCTCGGCTGCCTCATCTCGGGCGCCCGCATCGAGCGCAGCGTTCTCGGCCCGTGGGTCACCATCGAGTCGAGCGCCCTCGTTCAAGACGCGGTGCTCTTCGACCGCGTGCACATCGAGCCTGACGCCGTGGTGCGCCGCGCTATTCTGGACAAGAATGTGGTTGTCGCTGCCGGGGCCATGATCGGAATCGACCATGCTCGCGACCGCGAACGTGGCTTCACCGTGACAGAAACCGGCATCACCGTGGTCGGCAAGGGAGTTCGCGTAGAACCATGAATGAGAACCTGCTGATTCCGGATGCTCGCACCCCCCTTCAGCAGGCACCCTCACTCTCACCCTCACACCCCGACTCCACCCAGGGGGGTGGTCGGGCCCGGTTCCTCGTGGTACTCGACGTGGACTCCACGCTGATCGAGAACGAGGTCATCGAGCTGCTGGCGGCGTGCGCGGGGAGGCTCGCCGAGGTCGCCGAGGTGACGGAGCGTGCGATGTCGGGTGAACTCGACTTCGAAGCGAGCCTGCGCGCTCGGGTGGCGACACTCGCCGGGCTCTCGACCTCGTGTTTCGCCGACGTGGCAGCAGACATCCGCGTCACCGACGGTGTCACTGGGCTCATCTCGGCCCTGCACGCGGCCGGCGGGCTGGTCGGGGTCGTCTCCGGAGGATTCCACGAACTCGTCGATGGGGTCGCCGAGTCTCTCGGCCTCGACTTCTGGAGCGCCAATCGGCTCGAGGCGGTCGACGGCGTTCTGACCGGTCAGGTGATCGGCCCGGTGATCGATGCACAGGCCAAGGCCGATTCGCTCGAAACGTGGGCCCGAGCATCCGGAATCCCGCTGAGCCAGACCGTGGCCGTCGGCGACGGCGCGAACGACCTTCTGATGATGGATGTTGCGGGGCTGAGCGTGGCGTTCTGCGCCCGGCCGGTCGTGCGGGCATCGGCGAACCTCGCCATCGACACCCGCGATCTCTCGCAGCTCCTCCCCCTGCTGGGTCTCCGCGGCTGACACTCCGGCGGCTGGGTCAGTGACCCATGCCGAGCCCGCCGTCGACGGGGATGACCGCACCCGAGATGTACGAGGCGTCGTCTGAGGCGAGCCAGGTGACCACACGGGCAACCTCGCCCGGCGTAGCGAAGCGGCCGGCGGGGATGCTCTTCTTGTATTCGGTCTGCAGGGCATCCGACAGCTCAGCCGTCATCTCGGTCTCGATGAACCCGGGCGCGACGACGTTCGCGGTGATGCCGCGGGCCCCGAGTTCGCGGGTGACCGAGCGGGCGAGGCCCACGAGGCCGGCTTTCGACGACGAATAGTTGACCTGACCCGCAGAACCATAGAGCCCGACCACGCTGGAGATCAGGATGATCCGGCCGAAGCGTGCCTTGAGCATGCCCTTCGACGACCTCTTCACGACGCGGAACGCCCCCGTGAGGTTCGCATCGATGACGTCGGTGAAATCTGATTCGCTCATGCGCATGAGCAGCGTGTCCCTGGTGATTCCGGCATTCGCGACGACGACTTCGACCGGGCCGAGGGCTGCTTCGACCTCGGTGAATGCGGCGTCGATCGAGGCGGAGTCGGTGACGTCGGCGCGCACGGTGAGAGACCCGGCAGGCCCTTCGCCGGAGCGCGCGGTCACGGCGACCCTGTGCCCCTGGGCGACGAATTCCGAAGCGATCGCGTAGCCGATGCCGCGGTTGCCCCCCGTGATGAGAACGGTGCGGGGGGCGGAAGTCGTGGTGCTCATGCGTGCTCTTCTCTTCGCTGTCAACCCAGTCGTGTTCCTGAGCCGCATCCCAGCATACGAGAGTCCTACGGAGCGTAGAATCGGATGATCCTCCTCTCGAAGTGGCAGCCACAATGAAGCATGAGCAGCAGCAGTCGATCACGTCACTCCCCCAGTCCCCGGCGGAGGAGCGGCACAGCCGCATGATCCGGTACTCGGTTGCCATGGGCATCCGTCTGCTGTGCCTCGCAGGCCTGCTCTTCGTGCAGGGCTGGTGGTTGCTGGTGCTCGGTGTGGCGGCCGTCGTTCTGCCGTGGTTCGCCGTCGTGATCGCCAACACGGGTTCGAACACGCCCGGCACCATGCAGCCCCCCGGAGGCACGATGGTGCCGTTCGGCCAGCCTCCCCTGCAGCGCGGCGGCCGGGAAACCGGTGGTCGGCCCGAGTGATGTCGATGCTTGGCCTGGGTGCCCCGCCCGGTGTGCGTGAGTGCTCGCGTGCGGGCTGCCGGTCTGAGGCGACGTACTCGATCGGGTGGCGCAACCCTCGCATCCACTCCGAAGACCGCGTGAAGGTCTGGGTGGCGTGCGCCGAGCACGTCGAATACCTGAGTGAGTTCCTTCGTGCGCGTGACTTTCCCGTCACGGTGACAGCACTTCAGGCAGCCCAGGCATGATCGAGGAGCGTGCGACCGTCGCTGAGCGTCGAACCGACGTCGCGCAAAGGCGAGGCGGCGCGCTTGCTCACCCGGCTGCGCACCAAGGGAGCCCGGTCGCCGTCTACGACACCGTCACCGAGGGGATGGGCGGGTGGCAGTTCCTGCGCACCGCTCGGTGGTGCGGGTTCATCGCCGCCACGATTCTCTTCGCGATCATCTGCCTGTTTCTCGCCAACTGGCAATGGGATCGTGGACGACAGGCCTCCGCTGACAACGACGTCGTCTCGGCCAATTTCGCCGCCGACCCCGTGCCGATCGACACGGCGTTGCCGACACTCGTTTCGTACGACGCCAGTCAGAACTGGCAGCGGGTCTCCGTCACGGGCGTCTACCGCGCAGATGAAGAACTCGTCGTACGCAACCGCTCGAACGACGGTGCGAACGGCTTCGAGGTGATCACCCCCCTGGAGCTCAGCGACGGCTCGGTGCTCGTGGTCGATCGGGGCTGGGTGGCACCCTCACCCGATGACTCCCTGGCTCCAGGCACGATACCGAACCCGGCGTCGGGCGCGGTGGATCTTGTCGTGCAGCTGAGGCCGAGCGAGGCGCCCCTCGGAAGCGCCACTCCGACGGCGAACCAGATCGGGTCGATCACATTGCCGCGCGTTCAGCAGGCCATCGGCGGGAACGTCTACGTCGGGGCATACGGAGTGCTCGACAGTAAGTCCGCGGCCGCAAATACGGGGCTTGCTCCGATCCAGAAGACCATGCCCACCGAAGACGTGGGTCTCCACTACTCCTACCTGGTTCAGTGGCTGTCATTCGCCGTGCTTGGCTTCGTGGTTCTCGGATTCGCGATACGCAAGGAGTACCGACGGCTCAACTCCGACGATCCCGACGAGCGGGCGCGCGCTACCGAGCGGCTGCACAAGCGTGCCCGCAAGGCGTTCACCGACGAGGAACTCGAGGACGAGGCGATCGACGGGTACCTTCCCCTCACGCGCTGGGGCATCACGGGCGGCAGAGCATCGACAGGGGCGCCACGTGGTGCACTGACGCGCACACAGGCGAGCCTCGATCCCGAGGGCGAAACGGGAGCCCAGGCACCAACAGTCTCCGCATCGCCGGAGATCTACGTCATCGAAGCGAAGTCCACCGAGATCGACGACGAGGTCGACACGAAGAACTGAGCAGGGCAAGCGCCAGGACGCGCAGCAGCGGCAGGCTGCTACGCGAGTTCGATGAGGTCCTGGTAGTCCTTGTTCCAATGATCTTCGACACCGTCGGGGAGGATCAGCACGCGCTCAGGGTTCAGCGCCATGACGGCGCCCTCGTCGTGGCTGACCAACACCACTGCGCCGGCGTAGTTGGCCAGGGCATCCAGAATCTCTTCACGGGAAGCCGGGTCGAGGTTGTTCGTGGGCTCATCGAGCAGAAGCACGTTGGCGCCCGACACGACGATCATCGCCAGGGCGAGGCGCGTCTTCTCTCCACCGGAGAGAACGCCCGCCAGCTTGTGGGAGTCATCACCGGTGAACAGGAACGAGCCGAGAACGCGCCTGGCCTCGGTCTCGGTGAGGTTGGGCGATGATGAGACCATGTTCTGCAGCACCGAGCGTTTGACGTCGATGGTCTCGTGCTCCTGTGCGTAGTAGCCGATGCGCAGGCCGAAGCCCGGTTCGACCTGACCCGTGTCTGGCTTGTCGATGCCGGCGAGAATGCGCAGCAGCGTGGTCTTGCCGGCACCGTTGAAGCCGAGAATGACGACCTTCGAGCCGCGGTCGATCGCGAGGTCGACGGCGGTGAAGATCTCTAGCGATCCGTAGCTCTTGGAAAGGTCGCTTGCCATCAGTGGCGTGCGGCCGCAGGCAACCGGGTCGGGGAAACGCAGCTTCGCCACGCGGTCGACCACGCGGGTCTCGTCGAGGCCCGAGAGCATCTTCTCGGCGCGACGCACCATCTGGTGCGCGGCGGCAGCCTTCGAGGCCTTTGCTCCGAACCGGGCGGCCTGCATCTGCAGCACGCCGGCCTTCTTCTCGACGTTGACGCGCTCCTTCTTGCGGCGTTCTTCGTCGCTCGCGCGCTGGCGCAGGTAGTTCTTCCAGCCCATGTTGTAGATGTCGATGACCGTGCGGTTCGCGTCAAGGTAGAAGACACGGTTCACGGTTTCTTCGACGAGCGCCACGTCGTGGCTGATCACGATCAGGCCGCCCTGGAAGTTCTTGAGGAACTCGCGCAGCCACACCACGGAGTCGGCATCGAGGTGGTTGGTCGGTTCGTCGAGCAGCATGGTGTCTGCGCCCGAGAACAGGATGCGGGCGAGTTCGATACGACGACGCTGCCCGCCCGAGAGGGTCGACAGCGGCTGGTCGAGGATGTGGTCGGGCAGGCTGAGGTTCGACGCGATCGAGGCCGCTTCTGCCTCAGCAGAGTACCCGCCGAGGGAGTTGAAACGGTCATCCAGATTGCCGTAGCGCTTCATGGCCTTGTCGACGACCTTGGGGTCTGATGATGACATGTCGAGTTGGGCCTGCTGCATCTGCAGAACGATCTGGCCGAGGTCGCGGGCATCGAGGATGCGCGTGCGCGCCAGGTCCTCAGGGTTGCCCGAGCGCGGGTCCTGCGGCAGGTAGCCGATCTGGCCCGACATGTCGATGCGGCCACCATCGGGCTTCAGCTCACCTGCCAGGGTCTTCGTGAGCGTGGTCTTGCCGGCGCCGTTTCGGCCCACCAGCCCGATCTTGTCACCGGCGGAGACGCGAAAATTCACGTCGGACATCAGAACGCGGGCGCCAACTCGGAGCTCAAGATCATGCACACTGAGCACAGGAGTAGTCCAATTCTTTTGTCGCGCGGGTGCGACACGGGTGGGAGGGGATCCTTCCAGTATAAATCGGGAACGCCAGTGATTATTCTGGGGCGCTCTGGAGCACTGGTGAGGGGGTTGAACGCGACGAAGCGCTGGTACCGGAATCCTGTTCGAGCTTGGGCGATGAATTCAGATCGAGAAGCCGAGGGCCCTCATCATGTCGCGACCGTCATCGGTGATCTTGTCGGGGCCCCACGGCGGCATCCAGACCCAGTTGATGCGAAAGGCCTCGACCACGCCGTCGAGCGCCTCGGCGGTCTGCTCTTCGAGCACGTCGGTCAACGGGCATCCGGCGCTCGTCAGGGTCATGCTGATGATGAGAGCGTCGTTCTCGTCATCCCAGCCGAGGTCGTAGATGAGCCCGAGGTCGACGACATTGATGCCGAGCTCCGGGTCCATGACGTCTTTGAGTGCCTCTTCGACCTGGTCGAATTTGGCAGGCTCGAGTGTGGTGACCATAGAAAAAGTCTACGCTCTCTGAACTGTTAGCGGGCCGGTGCGGAGACGGAGGCGGCGTCAGCAGCTGCCGCGTCGGCCGCGATGGCCTCGGCGTTGGCGGCGACATAGACGTCGTAACCCTCGTTCTCGAGCTGCACGGCGAGCTCGGGTCCGCCCGACTCGACGACACGTCCGGCGACGAAGACGTGCACGAAATCAGGAGTGATGTACTTGAGGATGCGGTTGTAGTGCGTGATCAGCAGCACACCGAGGTCGGTGTTCTGCTTGGCGCGGTTCACACCCTCAGACACGATCTTGAGTGCGTCGACGTCGAGTCCGGAGTCTGTCTCGTCGAGAACGGCGAACTTCGGCTTCAGCAGCTCGAGCTGCAGGATCTCGTTGCGCTTCTTCTCCCCGCCCGAAAAGCCTTCGTTGACGTTGCGCTCGGCGAACGTCTTGTCCATTCGCAGGGCCTCCATCGAGCTGCGCACGTCTTTGACCCAGGTGCGGATGGGCGGCGCAGAGCCGTCGATCGCTGTCTTGGCAGTACGCAGGAAGTTCGTGACGGTCACGCCGGGGATCTCGACCGGGTACTGCATCGCGAGAAAGAGGCCGGCGCGGGCGCGGGCGTCGACAGTGAGTTCTGTCATCTCCTCGCCGTCAAGTGTGATCGAACCACTCGTGATCTGGTATTTGGGATGACCGGCGATCGCATACGCGAGCGTCGACTTGCCCGAGCCGTTCGGCCCCATGATCGCGTGCGTCTCGCCCTGGTTGATGGTGAGGTTGACGCCGCGCAGGATCTCTTTCGAGCCCTGTTCGGTCTCGACACTCACGTGCAGGTCGCGGATTTCAAGTACAGACATGTCTAGGCGTTTTCTTTTGTCGTCGTCGGGTCGATGACCGACGTGGGGTCTATGTAGATGTCTCCGTCGATGATGCTGAGCTCATAGACGGGAACCGGCTCGTAGGCCGGCAGGGTGAGCGGGCGACCGGTCTTCAACGAGAACTTCGAACCGTGGGCCCAGCACTCGAGAGTGGGCCCCACAGCGGACGCTTCGGCCGAGGGAGCGTCCTCGACGAAACCCTCTGCCAGCGAGATGTCGCCGTGGGTGCAGGTGTCGCCGATGGCGAAGCACTCCCCCGCCGAATCCTTCACCAGTGCGATGGCGACGCCGTCGATCTCGACGCGCAGAGCCTCGTTCGCATTGAGTTCGTCGAGCGAACAGATCTTCACTGCGGCCATCAGAGGGCACCATCGATTTCGTTCGGTGAAGCGGGTATCGAACCGGCAACTCCCGTGAGTTCGGCTTCGACAGCCTGGGTGAGCTGTTCCTCGAGGGCCGGAGAACCGATCTGCTGGATGATCTCAGCCAGGAAGCCGCGCACCACGAGTCGCCTCGCCTCTTCTTCGGTGATTCCCCGTGACTGCAGGTAGAACAGCTGCTCATCGTCGAATCGCCCGGTCGAGCTTGCGTGCCCTGCGCCGAGGATATTGCCGGTCTCGATTTCGAGGTTAGGAATCGAGTCGGCGCGTGTACCCTCGCTCAGCACGAGGTTGCGGTTCTCCTCGTAGCTGTCGGTGCCGTTCGCGCTCTGGCGGATCAGCACGTCGCCGACCCAGACCGAGTGCGCGCCTTCACCCTGCAGTGCGCCTTTGTACTTGACCCGGCTACGCGAGTTCTCGGCCTCATGGTCGATGTAGACACGCTGTTCGAGGTGCTGGCCGGCGTCGGCGAAGTAAAGCCCGTATGCCTCTGTCGCGCTGCCCTGGCCGGAGAGGTGGATGCTCGGGTTCACCCGGACGATCGAACCCCCGAGCGAGACCACGATGTGGCGGAGGCTCGCATCGCGGCCAACCTGCGCGAAATGGCTGGCGAGGTGGGCTGCGGAGTCGTTCCAGCGCTGCACGCTGACCACGGTGAGGTGGGCACCTTCGCCGACCACAATCTCGACGTTCTCGCTGAGGCGGGCATCGCCCGAGTTCTCGAGGATGACGTGACCGCGGCTGTTCGGGGCAGCGGTGATGACCGTGTGAGCAGCGCGCGGCGTCGCTCCGAGGGAATCCCGGGTGACGACGAGTTCGGCTCCTGGCTCTACACCCGTCACGTCGATCGCGAGGGCCTGGCCGAAGGCAGACCAGGCGTTTGCGCTGGCCTTGTCTTCAGGGAGCCCTGCACTGCCGATGCGGCTGTCAGTGCGGTCAATCCACGAAACGGTGAAACCGTCGACATCTTTCGTCTCCGAAGTGCCGTCGGTTGCGCCGTCGAGAGCGCCGGAGATCAGGTCGGTCACGAGCTTGATCGGCGTGAGCTTCCAGTCGACCTCGTGACCGGTGGGGTTGCCGAAGTCGGTGACGTTCGCGGAGGCATAGCGCTCGGAGCGGGTCTGAACGGGCCGTTCCTGCCAGGCGCCGTCGGTGTGCGACCTCGACCCGATCGGCTCGCCGCGGTGGCCACCCGGAGTGCGGACCACTTCGTTCACGGCAGCGCTTTCGGGCGCAGTTGTATCAGCTGGTGCTGCGGTGGTCATTAACCTACTGACCCTTCCATGCCCATTTCGATGAGCTTGTTGAGTTCGAGGGCGTACTCCATCGGCAGTTCACGCGCGATGGGTTCGATGAATCCTCGAACGATCATCGCCATGGCCTCGTCTTCGGGCAGCCCGCGGCTCATCAGGTAGAAGAGCTGCTCTTCGCTGACCCGCGAAACGGTTGCTTCGTGACCGAGCTGTACATCATCCACCCGGATATCGATCGCCGGGTATGTGTCTGAGCGCGACTGGGTGTCGACGAGCAGTGCATCGCAGCGCACGGTGTTGGCCGAGTGGTGTGCGTTCTCAGCGACCCGGACCTCGCCCCGGTAGCCCGCACGACCGCCGCCACGGGCGATTGACTTCGAAACGATCGACGACTGCGTGTACGGCGCCATGTGGATCATCTTCGCGCCGGCGTCCTGGTGCTGGCCGGGGCCGGCGAAGGCGACAGACAGCGTCTCACCCTTGGCGTGCTCGCCGACCAGGTAGATCGACGGGTACTTCATGGTTACCTTCGAGCCGATGTTGCCGTCGATCCACTCCATGGTCGCGCCTTCGTGCGCAATGGCGCGCTTGGTCACCAGGTTG
The DNA here is from genome assembly GCF_018889995.1 of Subtercola sp. PAMC28395. NCBI lineage: Bacteria > Bacillati > Actinomycetota > Actinomycetes > Micrococcales > Microbacteriaceae > Subtercola > Subtercola sp. PAMC28395. The sequence goes on from NZ_CP076547.1 coordinate 2,396,024, forward strand.
TAGACGTTGTTCGACCAGTTCTGGATCGTCGTGTAGCGAACGCGAGCGTTCTTCTTCACGATGATCTCGACGACGGCCGAGTGCAGCGAGTCGCTCTTGTAGATCGGGGCCGTGCAGCCCTCGATGTAGTGAACGTACGAGCCCTCGTCGGCGATGATCAGCGTGCGCTCGAACTGGCCCATGTTCTCGGTGTTGATGCGGAAGTAGGCCTGCAGCGGAATCTCGACGTGCACGTTCTTCGGCACGTAGACGAACGAGCCGCCTGACCACACTGCTGTGTTGAGGGCCGCGAACTTGTTGTCACCGCTCGGGATGACCGTGCCGAAGTACTCGTCGAAGAACTCCGGGTGCTCGCGCAGGGCGGTGTCGGTATCCATGAAGATGACGCCCTGAGCCTCGAGGTCTTCGCGGATGGTGTGGTACACCACCTCGGACTCGTACTGCGCGGCGACACCGGAGACGAGGCGCTGGCGCTCCGCCTCAGGAATCCCGAGCTTCTCGTAGGTGTTCTTGATGTCGTCTGGCAGGTCTTCCCAGGTCTGGGCCTGCTTCTCCGTGGAGCGCACGAAGTACTTGATGTTGTCGAAGTCGATGCCGGAAAGGTCTGCTCCCCACGTCGGCATCGGTTTGCGTTCGAAGATCGAGAGCGCCTTGAGGCGGGTCTTGAGCATCCATTCCGGTTCGCTCTTCAGCGTCGAGATGCCCGTGACGACCTCAGGAGAGATACCGCGCTTTGCGATCGCTCCGGCGGCGTCAGAGTCGGACCACCCGAACTCGTACACCCCCAGGTTCTGAAGTTCTGGCCGGTCGATGAGTACGTCTGTCATGACTTTCTCCCTTCCTTACTGCACTTACAACATGTCACGATCCTTCACCATTCCGCGAGGAATTCCCGGGAGACCTGAACGGCCCTGAAGCTGATTACACGAAGCGTAGAACTCGCAGGCTCTGTACCTAGAATGAATCCGAGTAGTCGCAGCATCGTTGCCGCCTCGTGTGATTGGCCTCAAGCGTCAGCTGGTGCGGATTCTTGACTCTTCAAGTGTATCTGCCTGTGAGGATGCAGTGACGAGACCGGCGGGGCATTCGCAGCTATTCACAGACCAATCGATGTGCCGGGCGTGATGATGTGACGCTCGAGCGCACCACCCAGAAGCTAAGGAACTCCCTCTCCCGTGAAACGTCTGTACCAGTGGCTTCCCACCTCCGTCGACCGACGTGTGCGGGTGCTCGCCTGGGCATCTCTCGCCGTGCAGATCATCCTCGTCGGCACTGGCGGTGCCGTTCGACTCACCGGGTCCGGCCTCGGCTGCCCCACCTGGCCGCAGTGCACCGACGGGTCGTTCGTGTCGACGCCAGAGATGGGCGTGCACGGCATCATCGAGTTCACGAACCGGCTTCTCACTTTCGTGATCGTTGTGATATCGATACTGGTGTTCGTCGCTGTACTGAGAATCCGGCACTCCCGTCGCGACCTGTTCGTGCTCACTCTGCTGCAGGGGCTGTCGATCCCGCTCCAGGCGGTGGTCGGCGGAATCACCGTGCTGACCGGGCTCAACCCGTACATCGTGGGCATCCACTTCGTGATCTCGATCGGCCTCGTCGTTGTGACGACGATGCTCGTGTACCGGGTCTACTACGGTCCGCGCAGCGCGGCCGCGATCGCGATCGCCGATGCGGGTGCATTCGACGCGCGTTCCAGTGCGTTAGTCGGGTCGCTGGCTCCAGCAGGCGCAGGGTCTGCGCTGGTTCTTGTCGTTCCACCGTGGTACCTCCTGGTGTCGAAGATCACGGCAGTGTTCGTGGGAGTCACGGTGGTAGTGGGCATCCTGACCACCGGATCGGGCCCACACGCCGGCGACGCAGCGACCCCGCGCAACGGACTGAACACAGACGTGATGGAGCACATCCACAGCTACCCGGCGTACATCACCTTCGCTCTGACTCTCGTTCTCGTGATCGCCGCGCTCGTGTTGCGTCTCCCCCGTCGTTGGCAGCTGACCCTGTTGCTCATCGAGGTGGCCCAGATCGCTGTCGGCCTGACCCAGTCCCGTCTCGGCCTCCCTCCCGCGCTCGTCGTGATCCACATGATCCTCGCCGCGTGTCTCGTTGCCGCCATGACCGCAACCCTCCTCGCCCAGCGCCGCCGCGTCTGACCCCATCGACTTTCCCGAACGTGCAAGGATTTTCGGGATTTCCTGCACGAACGGGAAAGTCGAGAGGGGTTTAGCGCGCGAGAGCTGAGGCGACGCTCCGCACCGTTGAGGCCGGGTCGATGAACAAGCCGTTCTGGCGCACGCGGAGAACCGACCACTGCGCCAGATGAAAGCGTTGCAGTCTGGTCATGTCCTTCTCGTACTGCTTCGTATCAGTGCGATGCTGATCACCGTCGTATTCGACGATCACCCGTTGCTGGCGGAATACCAGATCTGCACGGCCGATCACCTCCCCCCGAGCATCCTCTATTTCGGGGTTGACCTCCGGCGATGGCATCCCGGCGTCAACGAGCAACAGGCGCAGGAGCGTCTCCGGCCTCGACTCGGCACGGGTGCTTATGAATGGAAGGGCTTCGGATGCACGGATCTTGCCGCGCCCGTGAAACCGTGAAACGCCCGATGCAAAATCCTCCCGTGTGACGAACGGTCGACCAGGCACGGGGTGTGACGGTGGCGGCTCGTAGGCGAGGTAGTCGGCGACGGCAACGAGATCGTGCACCCACAACCGGGCTGCCAGGGTGAGCCAGGTCGTCAACGGATCGGCGACAGGGAGTCCATGGCGAAAGCTCGGCGGCAGGTGTGCTCCGAGCCTTGATTGGTGCCCAACCACATGACTTTCACGTGTGGAATTGAGTGGAGGACGGATCGCCGTGTGGATCTTTTCATCGACGAGCCTGTGAGGGAGAGGGCATCCCCAGAGGATTGCGCTCGTCGGGCCCCAAAACCGCTCCCCCGCACGCAGGCGGGGGACGTATGCGGCGCAGGCATTGTGAACCGCGTCGAGTTCAGTCGCTTCTTCGTCGGGAGGCGCGATGGGAACGCGAATGCCGCGGTACGGCGCAGCCAGACTCCGTCGACGGAGGGTGTGGCGGCTGAGTCCGAGTGATTCGGCCTCGGCGACGCTGAATGGGCGGGAGCTGAGTGGCGCAGGAAGATGGGTCATCCGCACACACTGCCCACTACCTCCGCTGCCTGCTCACGTTATCCACAGGCAGGCCGGGCATCCATTTGCCTCTTCGTGCAGGAAATCACGGAAATTCTTGCGCGAAGGGGAAAGTCGACGAGGTGCGGGTGGGGGTGGGTCAGAAGGGGAGAAGGGGGTCTACGGCGACGGCCAGGAAGAGGATGGTGAGGTACGTGATGGAGGCGTGGAAGACGCGCATCGGCTGCACTGTCTGGTGACGGATCGCGGCACCGTAGAGGCGGTGGGTCTCGTAGATGAACCAGCCGCCCGACGCGACGGCGGCCACCGAGTAGACGATGCCCATCGGCGCAACCGGGATCAGCAGCAGCGAGCACGCCACGGTCGCCCACGCGTAGAGGATGGTCTGCAGGCCCACGACGGCCCGGCCGCGCGTGACCCCGAGCATCGGCACACCTACTGCCTTGTAGTCCTCGCTGTAGCGCATCGAAAGGGGCCAGTAGTGGGGAGGCGTCCACAAGAAGATGACGCCGAAGAGAATCCAGGCCGGCCAGTCGAGCGAGTTCGTCACGGCCGCCCAGCCGATGAGCACGGGCATGCAGCCTGCAGTACCGCCCCAGATGATGTTCTGCGAGGTGTTGCGCTTCAGGATGATCGTGTAGACCACCGCGTACAGCACGATCGCTATCACCGAAAGCAGCGCCGCCAGCCAGTTGACGAGAAGACCGAACCAGAGCGTCGAACCGATGGCCAGAACCCACGCGAACACGAGCGCCTCGCGGTCGGACAACTCCCCTGTCACCAACGGCCGACCCTTGGTGCGCTCCATCACGCGGTCGATGTCGCGGTCGACGTAGCAGTTGAAGGCTCCGGCACTGCCCGCAGACAGGGCCCCGCCGATCAGGGTGGCGACAACGAGCCAGAGATTCGGGATGCCACCCGCAGCCAGGATCATCGCCGGCGCTGTGGTCACGAGCAGGAGCTCCATGACACGAGGTTTCGTCAATGAGACGTAGGCTCTGGCCTTCTGGCCTGCGCTGATTCGCGGATGCGAGATCCGCCCCTCTACAGCTACGTCCATTGCTCCTCTTACTGCTTGCGACATACGCACTCCACTCTACTTTACGGCCTGTAGAAGTCGGTCATCGGCGGGTTCGGGCACCCCGCCGATCTCTATACTTGTATGCGAGGTGGGAATCACCTGCGGCCCAATGTTGCCCGGGAGTCTTTTCCCCCACCGCACAGGCAACTTAAGAAGGGCTATATACCTCGTGGCGACACTTCAATGGGATTCTCTTGACGACAAAGCTGTAAGCACAGCGAAAGTACTCGCTGCAGATGCAGTAGAAAAAGTCGGCAACGGTCATCCTGGTACCGCTATCAGCCTCGCACCGCTGGCCTACCTGCTGTTTCAGAAGGAGATGCGCCGCGACCCGAGTGACAACGAGTGGATCGGCCGCGACCGTTTCATCCTCTCGGTCGGTCACAGCTCGCTGACCCTCTACATTCAGCTCTACCTCGGTGGCTACGGCCTCGAGCTCGACGACCTGAAGAAGCTGCGCACCTGGGGTTCGCTCACACCGGGTCACCCCGAGTACGGCCACACCGACGGCGTCGAGATCACCACAGGTCCGCTTGGCCAGGGTCTCGCCTCTGCCGTCGGCTTCGCGTACGCCTCGCGTTTCGAGCGTGGCCTGTTCGACCCGGATGCTGCGGCCGGCGCCAGCCCCTTCGACCACTTCATCTACACCATCGCTGGCGACGGTGACATGGAAGAGGGCATCACCAACGAGGCATCGTCCCTCGCCGGTCACCAGCAGCTCGGAAACCTGATCGCCTTCTACGACAGCAACCAGATCTCGATCGAAGACGACACGAACATCGCCTTCACCGAAGACGTCAAGGCCCGCTTCGAGGCACTGCACTGGCACGTGCAGGTCGTCGACTGGAAGAAGACGGGCCTGTACGTCGAAGACGTTGCGGCACTGCACGACGCGATCGAGGCTGCAAAGGCCGAAACGAGCAAGCCCAGCCTCATCATCTTGAAGACCATCATCGGCTGGCCGAGCCCGAAGAAGCAGAACACGGGCAAGATCCACGGTTCGGCACTCGGTGCCGATGAACTGAAGGGCCTCAAAGAGGTTCTGGGTTTCGACCCCGAAGAGACCTTCGCCGTTTCTGACGAGGTCATCGAGCACACACGCGAGGCTCTCACACGCGGAAAAGACGCTCACGACGAATGGCGCGTGGGCTTTGACGCCTGGGCCACAGCGAACCCCGAGAAGAAGACTCTGCTCGACCGGGTTCTCCTGGGCGATCTGCCCGAGGGCTTCGACGAAGTCCTGCCGGTCTTCGAAGCAGGCAAAGAGGTCTCGACCCGTGCCGCCTCCGGCAAGGTCATCAACGCGATCGCTGGCGTCATGCCGGAGTTCTGGGGCGGCTCTGCCGACCTGGCCGAGTCGAACAACACGACGATCGACGGTGGCGGGTCATTCGTACCTGCCGAGCACTCGACCCACGAGTGGACGGGAAACCCCTACGGCCGGGTGCTGCACTTCGGAATCCGTGAGCACGCGATGGGTGCGATTCTGAACGGGATCGTGCTGCACGGCAACACGCGCCCCTTCGGTGGCACGTTCCTCATCTTCTCCGACTACATGCGCCCGGCCGTTCGACTGGCCGCGCTGATGAAGTCGCCGTCGATCTTCGTGTGGACGCATGACTCTGTCGCCCTCGGCGAAGACGGGCCGACCCACCAGCCGATCGAGCAGCTCTCGACCCTGCGTGCGATCCCCGGGCTCGACGTTGTGCGCCCCGGCGACCCCAACGAGGTCTCCTGGGCGTGGAAGACGATCCTCTCGCGTCGTAATGGCCCGGCAGGCATCGCGCTGACCCGCCAGAACATTCCCACGTTCGAGCGGGGTGAGGGCGACGCCAGCGGCGAGGTCTTCGCGTCGGCGAAGAACGTGGCGAAGGGCGCCTACGTGCTCGCTGAGGCTCCGAATGGCACGCCCGACGTCATCTTCATTGCCACGGGCTCCGAGGTGCAGATCGCTGTCGAGGCCCGGGAACTGTTGAAGGCCGACGGAATCAACGCCCGCGTCGTCTCTGCCCCGTGCCTGGAGTGGTTCGAAGAGCAGACCGCCGAGTACCGCGAGTCGGTTCTTCCCTCTGCTGTCAAGGCGCGCGTCTCCATCGAAGCGGGGCTGTCGCTCACCTGGCGCGGTTACGTCGGTGACCACGGCAAGAGCGTGTCGATCGAGCACTTCGGTGCGTCAGCCGACTACAAGACGCTGTTCCGTGAGTTCGGCATGACGACTGGCGCAGCGATCGAAGCGGCCAAGACCTCACTCGCTTCGCTCCAGGCCTAGCTCCGGTCATCCGGGCACCTTTTCACTGATTTCTTTCATTCAAGGAGACAAGACATGACTGACACACAGACCGCTTCACCCACCGCCCAGCTCTCCGCCGTCGGCGTGAGCATCTGGCTCGACGACCTCTCGCGTGAGCGACTGCGCACCGACAACCTGCAGAAGCTGATCGCAGAGAAGAACGTCGTCGGAGTGACGACGAACCCCTCGATCTTCGCTTCAGCACTCGCCAAGGGTGAGGCCTACGACGAGCAGGTCCGCGAGCTCGCTGCCAAGGGATTCAACGTCACCGACGCGGTGTTCGAGATCACCACGGCCGATGTGGCACAGGGCTGCGACATCTTCCGCCCGATCTACGACGCGACGGCCGGCTTCGACGGCCGCGTCTCGATCGAGGTGGAGCCCGGCTTCGCCAATGATGCTGCCGCCAGCATCAAGCAGGCAAAAGAGCTGTTCGACAAGGTCGACAAAGAGAACGTGCTGATCAAGATCCCCGCGACCATCGAAGGCCTCGAAGCCATCACGGCGACCATCGCGGCGGGCATCAGCGTCAATGTCACGCTGATCTTCAGCCTCGAGCGCTACCGCGACGTCATCAACGCGTACCTGTCCGGCCTCGAGAAGGCCCAGGCTGCGGGCATCGACCTGTCGAAGATCCACTCCGTGGCGTCGTTCTTCGTCTCGCGCGTCGACCTCGAGATCGACAAGCGACTCGTTGCCATCGGAACCGACGAAGCCCTCGCGCTGAAGAGCAAGGCCGGCGTCGCGAACGCCCAGCTCGCCTATGAAGTGTACGAGCAGGCCTTCACCACCGAGCGCGCGAAGGTGCTCCTCGCTGCCGGCGCCAACAAGCAGCGTCCACTGTGGGCCTCGACGGGTGTCAAGGACCCTGCCGTTCTCGACACGACGTATGTCGTCGAGCTCGCCGCTCCTGAGGTTGTGAACACCATGCCAGAGAAGACGCTCGACGCGACCTTCGATCACGGGGTCATCGCCGGCGACACCATCTCAGGCAGCTACGCCGCCGCGAACAAGGTTCTCGACGCTGTTGCGGCCCAGGGCATCTCGTACGCAGAGGTCACTGAGCTGCTTGAGAAAGAGGGCGTCGAGAAGTTCATCGTCTCGTGGAACGAACTGCTCGAGACCGTTCAGACGGCTCTGGATGCGGCCACCTCCGAGACCTCGAAGTGAGCGTTCGGATCCACGTCAGCGGCCTCGTGAAGGAGGCCGTCGAGACCCAGGTGCCGATTCTCGTCGGCGATCTCGTCGCGTCGAGCATCACGAGCCAGGACCCTGCGCTCTGGGGTGCTGAAGCCGAGGCTGAGGCGAGTAAGCGGCTCGGCTGGACAGAGGCGGTTTCGATCTCACGCCCGCTCGTGGCCGAGATCGCGCAACTTCGCGACGACCTTCGGGCTCAGGGAGTCGACCACGTCGTGCTCGCGGGCATGGGTGGATCATCCCTCGCACCTGAGGTCATCACCCGTACGGCCGGAGTCGAGCTCACGGTGCTCGACTCCACCGCTCCGGGCCAGGTCGCCTCGGCCCTTGCCGACAGGCTGGCGACGAGTGCCCTGGTGGTCTCATCGAAGTCCGGTTCCACTGTCGAGACCGACAGCCAACGTCGCACGTACGAGAAGGCCTTCCGGGAAATCGGGATCGACCCCAAAGACCGCATCATCATCGTCACCGACCCGGGCTCGCCGCTCGAGGCCGCTGCGAAAGAGGCCGGCTACCGGTTCTTCACCGCGGACCCGAATGTGGGTGGCCGGTACTCTGCGCTGACGGCGTTCGGTCTGGTGCCCTCCGGTCTTGCCGGTGCCGATATCGGTGAGCTCCTCGACGAAGCCGAGGCGATCGAGTTGTACCTCGCCAACGATGACTCCGACAACCCCGGGCTCATTCTGGGCGCGGCGATCGCCGGTACGGTTCCGCTGAAGAACAAATTGGGTATCGTCGCCGACGGAACACACATCGTGGGGTTCGCCGACTGGGCCGAACAACTCATCGCCGAATCGACAGGAAAGAACGGTCGCGGGCTGCTGCCCGTCGTTCTCGACACCCACTCCCCCGAGTTGGGCGAGAAGCTGGCTGACCTGCAGGTGGTGCGCCTGGTGAAGGATGCCGACCAGTTCCACATCCTGCCGCAGAACCGTCACGAGGGCGAGATCCTCATGAGTGGTTCCCTCGGCGGAATGATTCTGACCTGGGAGTACGCCGTCGCTGTTGCCGGGCGCCTGCTTGGTATCAACCCCTTCGATCAGCCCGATGTCGAATCGGCGAAGGTTGCCACCAGGGGGCTTCTCGATGCCCAGCCCGCACCGGAGGCGTCTGCGTTCACTGTCGACGGCATCGAGGTGCGTGGTACGGCATCCGTGGTCTCCGGTGTCGACACCGTCGCTGCAGCAATCGATAGGCTGCTAGCCGAGACGCCGGAAGACGGTTATGTCTCCATCCAGGCGTACGTCGACCGGGTTGCGCTGCCGGAACTCGCCGAGTTGCGCGATGCGATCGCATCGAAGATCGACCGACCTGTCACGTTCGGCTGGGGTCCGCGGTTTCTCCACTCGACAGGCCAGTTCCACAAGGGCGGCCCGGCAATCGGTGTATTCCTCCAGATCACTGAAGACGCCGGTGTCGACCTCGAGGTGCCGGATCGCCCGTTCACCTTCGGCCAGCTCATCCAGGCACAGGCTGCCGGCGACGCGAGCGTGCTCGAGTCCCACGGTCAGCCTGTGCTCCGGCTCAATCTGACCGATCCGTCAGCGAACGTTTCGACCCTGTTCGAGGCCGTCCACTAGTCTCACGACACCTGTGCGCGAGGTAACCCTTCGAGCTTCGCGCACACCAGCATCAGCACTACGCAAGGAGCACGATGTCACCGGTAGAAATCACTCCGGAGTACAACCCTCTCAGGCTTCCCACAGACAGGCGTCTCAACCGGATCGCCGGCCCCAGCGGCCTGATCATCTTCGGTGTGACCGGCGACCTGTCACGAAAGAAGCTCATGCCAGCCGTCTACGACCTGGCAAGCAGGGGGCTTCTGCCGCCCGGTTTCTCTCTCGTCGGCTTTGCCCGTCGTGACTGGGAGGACCAGGATTTTGAGCGCGTCGTGCACGACGCAGTCAAGGAGTACGCGCGTACTCCGTTCGACGAAGACGTGTGGCGCCAGCTCTCCGAGGGGATCCGCTTCGTCTCGGGAGAATTCGATGACGACGATGCGTTCCTGCACCTCAAGGAGACGATCGCCGAGCTCGATGAATCACGGGGAACAAAGGGAAACCACGCCTTCTACCTCTCGATTCCGCCGAAGGCTTTCCCCCTGGTGACCGAGCAGCTTCGTCGGTCTGGCCTGGCACACCCGAAGCCGGGAGAGTGGCGTCGGGTGGTCATCGAGAAGCCCTTCGGGAGCGACCTGAAGACCGCACGCGAGCTCAACGACGTGGTCGAGTCGGTCTTTGCTCCCGATGACGTCTTCCGCATCGACCACTATCTCGGCAAAGAGACGGTTCAGAACATCCTCGCGCTTCGTTTCGCGAATCAGCTCTATGAACCGATCTGGAACGCGAACTACGTCGACCACGTGCAGATCACCATGGCCGAAGACATTGGTGTCGGTGGCCGTGCCGGCTACTACGACGGCATCGGCGCAGCTCGTGACGTCATCCAGAACCATCTGTTGCAGCTGATGGCGCTCACGGCGATGGAGGAGCCCATCTCCTTCGACGCGGCTGACCTCCGCGCCGAGAAAGAGAAGGTGCTTGCGGCGGTGAAGCTGCCGAAGGACCTCAGCCATTCGACGGCCAGGGGACAGTACGCCAGCGGGTGGCAGGGTGGCGAATACGTGCCCGGCTTCCTCGAAGAAGACGGCATGAACCCCGAATCCACCACAGAGACCTACGCTGCGGTGCGCCTCGACATCGGCACGCGCCGCTGGAACGGCGTGCCGTTCTACCTGCGCGCGGGTAAGCGACTGGGTCGCCGTGTCACCGAGATCGCCGTGGTCTTCAAGCGGGCTCCGCAGCATCTCTTCGCAGAGAGCCAGACGTCGGAGCTCGGCCAGAATGCCCTCGTCATCCGTGTTCAGCCCGACGAGGGTGTGACGATCCGTTTCGGCTCGAAGGTGCCCGGTGCCGGCGTACAGGTTCGCGACGTGACCATGGACTTCGGCTACGGCCACGCTTTCACCGAGGCGAGCCCCGAGGCGTACGAGCGACTCATTCTCGACGTACTCCTCGGCGATCCGCCCCTGTTCCCGCGTCACCAGGAAGTCGAACTGTCGTGGAAGATCCTCGATCCGATCGAGGAATACTGGGCGACGCAGGGTCAACCCGACCAATACCGCCCAGGAACCTGGGGGCCCGAATCAGCCGATGAACTCTTGTCCCGCGACGGAAGAACCTGGAGACGCCCATGATCGTCGATTTTCCTGACACCAATATCGCCAAGATCTCGAAAGCGCTGGTCAAGATCCGCGAAGAGGGTGGCGCGGTCGCTCTCGGGCGCGTTCTGACGCTGATCATCCGCACGAGCCTCGGGCACGAAGAAGACGCCATCGAGGCGGCGAACGAAGCATCCCGCGAGCATCCGATGCGCGTCATCGTCGTCTCAACCGACAGCGAATCAGACGGAGCCCGCTCGGGGCGCGGGGCACGCCTCGACGCCCAGATCCGCGTCGGCGGCGACGCTGGCGCCAGCGAGGTAGTGCTGCTCAAGGCCTACGGCGCGGCGGCATCCGACGAAGAAGGGCTCGTCACCGGGCTGCTGCTCTCCGATGCGCCGGTCGTCGTCTGGTGGCCGGGTGACTCGCCTGACCGGGTCTCGACCTCGAGCCTCGGGCGCATCGCACAACGACGAATCACGGATGCCTCAAACCATTCGAACCCTGTCGAATCACTGATTCGACTCGCGGAGTCCTATTCCCCCGGCGACACCGACTTCGCCTGGACGAGGCTCACCCTGTGGCGTGCGCAACTTGCTGCTGTTCTCGACCAGCCGCCGTACGAGCCGGTTCTCTCGGTGGAAGTCCAGGGTGCTTCCGATTCACCCTCGACGTTGCTCCTGGCCGCGTGGCTCGGCCACCAGCTCCAGGTGCCGGTCACCTACGGCCTCACGGCGCGGGCAAACGGGTCGAGCGGCATTCACAGCGTGATGCTCGTTCGGGCCTCCGGAACAATCGACCTCACCCGCGAAGTTCCGAATGTGGCGACGCTGATTCAGCCGGACCAGCCGACTCACACGCTCGCACTGCCCCGGCGGAACCTGCGCGACTGCCTCGCGGAGGAGCTGCGACGGCTCGACCCTGACGACCTGTATGGTGAAGTGATCTCAGTGGGGCTCACTGAGCTTTTCGAATCGTCAGAAGTAGGCTTTCAGAGCCGTCCATAAGTAGCTACGAAGGCTGAAATACATGACAACTGATCGTCGCGTTCTCGTTCACTCGGATAAGGACTCTCTGGCGGGCGCCGTTGCCGCCCGGTTCATCACCAAGATCATCGACATTCTCGATGAGAACGACGTGGCTCATGTCGTCTTGAGTGGTGGAAGTGTGAACACGGCGGTTCTTGCAGCCATCCGTGACTCCCCTGCACAGAACAACGTGGATTGGTCGCGGATCCACTTCTGGTGGGGCGACGAGCGGTTCGTCGAAGCAGGCAGCGCCGACCGCAACGATCTGCAGGCTCGGGATGCACTTCTGAACCACATCCCGGTGGACGAGTCAAAGATCCACGTGTTCGCCTCGTCAGACGAGATAGCAGACATCGACGAGGCCGCTGCGGCATATGCCGCCGAGCTCGCCGATGCGGCATATGAGGGTTCGCCTTACCCGCGATTTGACATCATGTTTCTCGGCGTGGGCCCCGACGGCCACATCGCCTCGCTCTTTCCGGGGCTTTCCGGTATCGCAGAGCGGAAGGCGACGGTGGTCGCGGTGCGTAACTCGCCCAAGCCACCGCCACTTCGGCTGAGCCTGACTCTGCCGGTCATCCAGTCGGCTGACCGCATCTGGCTGGTGCTTGCCGGGGCGGACAAGGCTTCGGCACTCGGCCTCGCCCTGGCCGGCGCCAGCGAAGAGGAAGTACCGGTTGCCGGGGCCGAGGGTCGCAAGCGCACGGTCTTCTTCGTCGATCGCGAAGCTGCCGCTGAAGTGCCTGAGAGCCTGATCGCGCCGTCGTACTGAGGGTCTCACAGGCTTCGAAGATCAAAGAAAGCCCTCCATCGGCAGCAGATGCTACGGATGGAGGGCTTCTTCGTTGGTTGGAGGTGAGTTCGCCGAGCTCTACGCAGTCGGGGTCATGGTGCCGCGGCGCGCGCGCAGTTGTGAGAGAGCATCTTCGAGAAGCTGTGCTGCCTCTTCTTCGGTTCGGCGCTCTTTGACGTAGGCGAGGTGAGTCTTGTACGGCTCGAGCTTGGCCACCGAGGGCGGGTTCAGCTGGTCGCGGCCTGCCGGAAGACCGGACTGCGGAGAATCGATCGTCTCGGGAATCTCATCGAGCGGGAGGTTCGCGGCGAAATACCGCACAGTCTCGTTGCCGAGTGCGTCCCAGTAGCAGACCTTGATGCGGTCGGCGTGAAACCCTCTGTCTTGTTCGCCCATGGGGCCGGCGCCAACGCGCGAACCCCGAATAGCGCTGCCGCCAGAAGCCATGATTTTCCCCTAATTTCCTGAATCGAACTTGGTGATGAGCCCGAGAATCACAATCGAGGAAACCCACACGACCCCGAGAATGACAGTGATGCGGTTCAGGTTGCGTTCTGCGACCCCTGAAGCACCGAGGTTTGACGTGACGCCGCCACCGAACATGTCACTCAGGCCCCCGCCGCGACCGCGGTGAAGAAGGATGAGCAGTGTCAGCAGCAGACTGGTGATACCGGTCACAACCTGCAACACGACTTGGAGGATTTGCACGAAAAACCTTTCACAGACAACGGGGTCACTATTCAGCACCCCACCCGGGCCACGACTGCTCCCAGACCAAGAGTCAGTATAGCTTGATGATTGAAGTACTACACGCCTACGTGCTTTTTGAAGCGAACGATGGCGCTGAATTCGTCGAGATCGAGGCTTGCTCCACCGACCAGGGCGCCGTCGACGTTCGGCTCGCGCATGAAGCTCGCGATGTTCGATGCCTTCACCGAACCGCCATAGAGGATGCGCGTCGAAGCGGCAGCCTCTGGGCCGAGCGTCGTGCTGAGCTCGGCTCTCAGGGCCGCGCAGACTGCCTCAGCCTGCTCAGGTGTAGCTGCTTTTCCCGAGCCGATCGCCCACACAGGTTCGTAGGCGACGACGATATTTGCGTCGGCGGCGACGCCGACGAGGGCGGCCTTGAGTTGGGCGACCGGCACTGCGCTCGGGCCGAACTTCTCCAGGTCTTCTGCGGTCTCACCGACGCAGAGCACGGGGATGAGCCCGTGCTTCAGTGCAGCCGCGACCTTCGTGCCGACGACCTCATCGGTCTCGTTGTGAAGCGTGCGTCGTTCGGAGTGGCCGATGATGACATAGGTGCAGTCGAGCTTGGCGAGGAATGCGCCGGAGATTTCGCCGGTGTAGGCGCCGGAGTCGTGAGCTGAGACGTCTTGCGCGCCATAGGCGAGTTCGAGCTTGTCTGCCGAGACGAGCGTCTGTACCGAACGAAGGTCGGTGAACGGCGGAAAGATCGCCACCTCCACGTCGGAGTACGAGTGACTGGCGTCTTTCAGGCTCCACGCGAGCTTCTGCACGAAGGCAATGGCCTGCAGGTGATCGAGGTTGAGCTTCCAGTTGCCGGCGATGAGCGGCAACCGGCCGACCGGTGATTGTGCGTTTACCATCCGAGGACCTCCAGGCCGGGCAGGCGCTTGCCTTCGAGGAACTCGAGGCTTGCACCGCCACCAGTTGAAATGTGACCGAATTGGTCATCTGTGAATCCGAGTGCGCGAACGGCCGCGGCAGAGTCGCCACCTCCGACGACGCCGAGTCCGTCTACGTGCGTGAGTGCGGCGGCGACTGCCCGGGTGCCTTCGGCGAAGGGCGCGAGTTCGAAGACTCCCATCGGGCCGTTCCAGAACACCGTGTGCGATGCCTCGATGACGGCCGCGAAGGCGGCCGACGTAGCTGGACCAATGTCGAGTCCGAGACCGCTCGCTCCGAACGGAGTCTCTTCGATCGTTTCAGCGGAGGTCACCGTGTGCTCTGCGTCTGCACCGAACTTCGACGCGACGACGACATCTGTCGGCAGCACGATCGTGACGCCCAGCTCCTTCGCTTTGGCGAGGTAGCCCTTCACGGTTTCGATCTGGTCTTTCTCGAGCAGGCTGGCGCCCACCTGGAAACCCTGTGCGGCGAGGAAGGTGAAGAGCATGCCCCCACCGATGAGCAGCGAGTCGACCTTGGGCAGGAGATGCCCGATGACACCGAGTTTGTCGGAGACCTTCGAGCCACCGAGCACCACTGCATAGGGGCGCGTCGGTGTCTCGGTCAGCTGGTCGAGAACGCGGAGTTCGGTCTCGATGAGCAGGCCCGCGGCGCTGGGCAGAAGTTCAGCGAGTTCGAACACGCTCGCCTGTTTGCGATGCACGACGCCGAAGCCATCGGAGACGAACGCATCGGCCGACACGGCAGCGATGAGCTGCTCGGCGAAGGCGCGCCGGGCATCCGCGTCTTTGCTGGTTTCGCCTGGGTTGAAGCGCAGGTTCTCGAGCAGGGCGAATCCGCCATCAGAGAGACCGGATGCTGCGGCTGCAGCGGACTCCCCCACGGTGTCAGTCGCGAAAGCCACGGGAGCCGCAAGCAGCTCGGACAGGCGTTCCGCCACAGGGGCAAGGCTGTACTTGGCTTCAGGCTTGCCTTCAGGGCGCCCGAGGTGGCTCACAATGACCACCCGGGCGCCCTGGGCTGCAAGAGCCTGGAGCGTTGGAAGTGACGCGCGTACTCGCCCGTCGTCGGTGATGATGCCGTCTTTCAACGGCACGTTCAGATCGCATCGGATGATGACCGTCTTACCGGCGAGCGACCCGAGGGATTCGAGGGTACGTATCGTCACTTCTTATTGCTACCTATCTGCGATATTCATTCGTGTTTGCCGGCCGAGGGCCGGTAAAACCATAGGATCAGAGCTGTGCTGCGACGTACTCGGTGATGTCGACGAGGCGGTTCGAGTAGCCCCACTCGTTGTCGTACCACGAAGCGACCTTGACCTGGTTGCCGATGACCTTGGTCAATCCGGCGTCGAAGATCGAGGAGTGCGGGTCGCCGACGATGTCGCTGGAGACGATCTCGTCCTCGGTGTACTTCAGGATGCCCTTGAGCGGGCCCTCTGCGGCAGCCTTGTAGGCGGCGTTGACCTGCTCGACGGTGACGACGGAGCTGGTCTCGATGGTGAGGTCGGTGATCGAGCCGGTGGGCACGGGAACGCGGAGTGCGTAGCCGTCGAGCTTGCCGACGAGCTCGGGGATGACGAGCCCGAGAGCCTTGGCGGCACCGGTCGAGGTCGGAATGATGTTCGCAGCTGCGGCACGGGCGCGGCGAAGGTCGCTGTGCGGGCCGTCCTGCAGGTTTTGGTCGGCAGTGTACGCGTGAACCGTCGTCATCAGGCCGCGCTCGATGCCGAAGTTGTCCATGAAGACCTTGGCCAGGGGCGCGAGGCAGTTCGTGGTGCACGAGGCATTCGAGATGATGTCGTGGATGGCAGAGTCGTAGGTGCCCTCATTGACGCCGAGAACGATGGTTGCGACGTCGTCGCCGGTCGCGGGAGCGGAGACGATGACCTTCTTGGCGCCGCCTTCGATGTGCTTGCGAGCGTCTGACGACTTGGTGAAGCGGCCGGTCGACTCGATGACGATGTCGACGCCCAGCTCACCCCAGGGGAGGTTGGCGGGGTCGCGCTCGGCGAGCACGAGGATCGGCTTGCCGTTGACGACGATGTTGTCACCGTCGAGTTCGACGGTTGCGTTGAGACGGCCACCGATGGTGTCGTACTTCAGCAGGTGGGCGAGAGCCTTGTTGTCGGTGAGGTCGTTGACAGCAACGATCTCGATGTCGCTGCCCTTGGCGAGGGCTGCTCTGAAGTAGTTGCGGCCGATGCGGCCGAAGCCGTTGATACCGATCTTGACAGACACGTGTTGCTCCTGTGATTGGGGCCCCGCGGGGCAGGTTGTTCATTACCGTGAGTCAGAGTGCTTGTTGCGTGGTGAAGATGGTGCTGCTGGTGCAGAGCGGCAAGCATTGGGCACCGCGCGCGGCGTGAGCCGGTGCGGCGCCCGTGAATGCTTGACGTGGATTCGCTATGACAGTATCAGCAGACCGTCAGTCTTCGAGCTCGCTGCGGCGTACCGCGATGCGACGTTCTCCCAGTTGACGATGTTCCAGAACGCCTTGACGTAGTCAGGGCGCACATTCTTGTAGTCGAGGTAGTACGCGTGCTCCCAGACGTCGAGCATGAGCAGCGGAACGAGGCCGAACGGCACGTTGCCCTGCTGGTCGAAGAGTTGGAAGATGCTGAGCTTCTTACCGATGACGTCGTAGGCCAGAACGGACCAGCCGGAACCCTGCACGCCGAGCGCGACGGCGGTGAAGTGGGCCTTGAACTTGTCGAACGAGCCGAAGAACTCATCGATGCCGGCGGCCAGCTCACCGGTCGGCTCGCCACCCTCTGGAGACAGGTTCGTCCAGAAGATCGAGTGGTTGACGTGGCCACCGAGGTTGAAGGCGAGGTCTTTCTCGAGCTTGTTGACGATTGCGAGGTTCTCTGAGTCGCGGGCGTCGGCAAGCTGGGCGAGTGCGGCGTTAGCGCCGGCGACGTAGGTCGCGTGGTGCTTGTCGTGGTGCAGCGTCATGATCGTGGCACTGATGTGCGGCTCGAGCGCTGCGTAGTCGTAGGGAAGATCTGGAAGGGTGTATTCAGCCATTGTGTCTCCTTGTACTCGTTGTGTGGGGTGTTGCCTCAGGCCTCAAGGTCGAAACCGAGGGCTCACTCCCCCACCTGACCATTCTATTGAAGTCAACCGCACGTCATCTGAATGATTCCCCCTGTGAGGGAGCAGCGGGCCTCAGTCGTCGAGATCAGGCGGAAGGTTTGCGTCAGTTCCGGGGATTCCGAGGTCTGTCGCCTTCTTGTCTGCCATCGCGAGCAGTCGACGGATTCGCCCGGCGATCGCATCCTTGGTCATCGGTGGTTCGGCATGGGAACCGAGTTCATCGAGGCTTGCGTCGCGGAAGTTCAACCGGAGTTCACCTGCATAGCGAAGGTGCTCCGGCACCTCGTCGCCGATGATCTCGAGAGCGCGTTCGACTCGTGAGCACGCGGCAACGGCAGCCTGGGCCGACCGGCGGAGGTTCGCATCGTCGAAGTTCACGAGTCGGTTGGCTGTGGCGCGGACCTCGCGACGCTGGCGCATCTCCTCCCAGCGGGCCACCGAATCCTTCGCACCCATCAACCCGAGCATCGAGGCGATCGCCTCGCCGTCACGGATGACCACCCGGTTTACACCGCGCACTTCACGTGCCTTCGCCGCAACGTGCAGGCGAGCAGCAGCACCGACGAGAGCCATTGCCGACTCGTTGCCTGGGCAGATCACCTCGAGTGCCGCGGAGCGGCCGGGATCCGTCAACGAACCCTGGGCGAGGAACGCTCCTCGCCAGACCGCGGCGAGTTCTTCGACCGACCCGGTCGTGAGGCGGTTGGGGAGGCCTCTGATCGGGCGCCGCCGGGCATCCAGCAGGCCTGTCTGGCGTGCCAGCGTCTCGCCGCCGTCGAGGACCCGCACCAGGTAGTAGCTGCTTCGCCTGGCGCCCGATGCCGCAATGAGCGACACGTCGCCCCGGACTCCGTAGAGTTCGGCGAGGTCCTTTCGCACGCGTTTCACGAGTTCGGTTGTTTCGAGTTCAGCCTCGATGGCGATTCGACCCGAGATCAGGTGCAGACCCCCGGCGAACCTCAGTATCGTCGCCAGTTCGGCGGCCCGGGCTGCTGTCTTGCTGACAACGACTCCGGTCAGTTCGGTCTTGACATCGGCGGTGAGAGCCAATCTCTTCCATCTCCTTTAGTGCGGTCATCCTCTGTACCAGCCGCGAAAAGGCGCGACCCTGGTGTGCGACGGATGCCGGTTATTCGCGCCCGAGGTCGCGGTGCTTGATGCTCACGGCGACTCCGGGATTGGTGCTGATCAGTTCGGCGAGCTTGCGGGCAACGGCCACCGAACGGTGTTTGCCGCCCGTGCAGCCTATGGCAATCGTGGCGTGCCGTTTGTTCTCACGCTGGTATCCCGCCAGAACGGGGGCGAGTGCCTTCGCATAGTTGTCAATGAACTCCTCTGCACCCTCCTGGGCGAGCACGTAGTCTGCAACCTCGACGTCGAGGCCGGTCTTGTCGCGCAGTTCGGGAATCCAGAAGGGGTTCGGGATGAATCGGCAGTCGGCCATGGCGTCGGCGTCGGACGGGGCACCGTATTTGAACCCGAAGCTCATCACGGTGACCTGCACCCCGGCCGTCTCGACCGCGGCGAACCGCTCGGCCACCACGGTTGCCAACTGGTGGATGTTGAGATCGGAGGTGTCGATGATGATGTCGCTCGACTCGCGGATGGCGGTCATGCGGGCTCGCTCCGCACCGATGCCGTCGAGCAGGGTGCCGTTGCCCTGGAGGGGGTGCGGGCGACGCACCTGCTCGAAGCGGCGCACCAGTGCGGCATCTGTCGCCTCGAGGAAGACCACACGCAGCTGGATGCCGCTGCGGAGGGCCTGGATGATGTCTTGAAGATCAGAGAAGAAGTCACGTCCGCGAACATCGACGACGGCGGCCAGGCGGGGCAGTGCCTGGCCGGCGTGCTCCGCCAGATCGACCAGCGGCCGGAGCATCTGGGGCGGCAGGTTGTCGACGACGTACCAGCCGAGGTCTTCGAGCGCGTTCGCGACAGTCGAACGGCCAGCGCCCGACATGCCGGTCACGATGAGCACTTCCTGCTGCTGGGCAGTGTCGAGTGTCATCGCTGTTGTGTGCCTTCGCTTCGTCGGAGCCTGGTGCGTCTTCTTAGACTATCGGCCCGGGCGGAGGCCGTCTGGCGCGTGCCGGTGTGCCACGGGGTCACTCTACGACCGCAGCTGATGGTGGATCGTTGTGGCCAGCACCTCGCCGATGCCCTTCACCTCTGCGATCTGCTCGGCACTCGCCTGTTTCAGCTTCGAGACCGAACCGAACTCCTTGAGCAGTGTCTTGACCCGCGCCGGGCCCAGACCCGGGATCTCGGAAAGAACACTCGTGATGTCCCGCTTCCGGCGTGCCCGCTGGTGAGTGATGGCAAAACGATGGGCTTCATCGCGGATGCGCTGCAGCAGAAAGAGGGCCTCGCTGCCCCGGGGCAGGATGACCGGGAAGTCGTCGTCGGGCAGCCAGATCTCCTCCAGCCGTTTCGCCAGGCCGCACAGGAAGATGCCGGTCACTCCGGATTCCTTCAGCGCACGGGCGGCGGCCTGCACCTGCGGCTGGCCACCGTCGACGATGAGCAGGTTCGGCGGGTACGAGAACTTCTTCGCAGCAGTGTCGGAGTCTGCTCGTTCTGAGCCTTCTTCGAGGTAGGCGAGCCTGCGGGTGATCACCTGGTAGATCGAGTCGGTGTCGTCTGTCGTCTCGGGAATGGTGAAGCGGCGGTACTGGTCTTTGCGCGCCAGCCCGTCTTCGAAGACGACCATCGAGGCGACGACGTTGGTGCCGCCCAGGTGCGACACGTCGAAGCACTCCATGCGCAGGGGGGCGTCGGGCATCCCGAGCCCGTTCTGGATGTCGGTGAGGGCTTCGGTGCGTGCGACGAAGTCTGTGCTGCGGCGCATCTTGTAGAGCATGAGCGCGTTCTTGGCGTTCAGGGTGGCTGTCTGCATGAGTGCGGCCTTCTCACCCCGCTGGGCCGTCTTCAGAGCCACTTTCGAGGTGCCGCGACGCTGCGAGAGCCACTGTTCGAGCTCTTCGGCGTCGTCGGGCAGGTCTGGCACGATGATTTCGCGCGGTGGAATGAAGCCGTCGTACGCGGTCTGCAGAATGGAGTCCACGAGTTCGGCGGTGCTCAGATCGAGCTCCTTGTCGACCATCCATGCCCTCACACCCCGGATGCGGCCTCCCCGAACGATGAACTGCTGCACGGCAGCGGCCAGCTCGTCGTGTTCGATACCGAACAGGTCGGTGTCGACGCTGTCGGCCAGCACGACGTTGCTCTTCTCGAGAACCGCGTCAAGCGCCTGCAGCTGGTCACGATAGCGCGCTGCCTTCTCGTACTCCTGCGCCTCTGACGCCTCGCGCATGCGCTTGGTCGCTTCGGTGACGAACCTCTTGTCGTGGCCGTTCATGAAGGCGATGAAGTCGTTCACCATCTCGCGGTGTTCTTCGATGGTGACCTTGCCGGAGCATGGCCCACCGCAGCGGCCGATCTGGCCGGGAAAACAGGGCCGACCGCTCTGCATGGCCTTCTTGTAGCTCGAATCGGAGCAGGTGCGAATGGGGAAGGCCTTGATCATCAAGTCGATGGTCTCGTGCACTGCCCAGATCTTGGGGTACGGGCCGAAGTACTTCGCGCCCTTGATCTTCTGGTTGCGCGTCACCATCACGCGCGGTGCCTCGTCGGCCAGGGTGATGGCCATGAACGGGTACGTCTTGTCGTCGCGGAATTTGACGTTGAAGGGAGGCTCGAACTCCTTGATCCAGGTGTATTCGAGCTGCAGCGCCTCGATGTCGGTGGCCACAACGGTCCATTCGACACTGGATGCTGTGGTGACCATTCGGCGGGTGCGCTCGTGCAGGCTCCTCAGAGGTGCGAAGTAGTTGCTCAGTCGGGCGCGGAGGTTCTGCGCCTTGCCCACGTAGAGCACCCGGCCCGAATCATCGCGGAACCGATAGACGCCGGGCTGGGTCGGGATCTCCCCCGCTTTCGGGCGATAGCTGACGGTGTCGCTCATGACGCCTTGCGTCTCGTACCCTCTTCAGCGTCGAGGATCTCTTTGAGGAAGAAGCCTGTGTGGCTCTTCTTCACCTTGGCGAGCTGCTCCGGCGTGCCCGTCGCGAGGATCTTGCCGCCGCCCGAGCCGCCCTCCGGCCCCAGGTCGATGAGCCAGTCGGCCGACTTGATCACGTCGAGGTTGTGTTCGATGACGACGACAGTGTTGCCCTTGTCGACCAAGCCGTTCAGAACGAGCAGCAACTTGCGCACGTCTTCGAAGTGGAGCCCGGTCGTCGGTTCGTCGAGTACGTAGACGCTCCGCCCGTTGGAGCGTTTCTGGAGTTCTGTGGCGAGCTTGACGCGCTGGGCTTCACCACCCGAGAGGGTCGTGGCACTCTGGCCGAGCCGCACGTAGCCCAGGCCGACTTCGACAAGGGTGTTCAGGAACCGGTGGATCGCCTGGATCGGCTCGAAGAACACGGCTGCCTCGGCGATCGGCATGTCGAGCACCTCGGCGATATTCTTGCCCTTGTAGTGAACCGAGAGAGTGTCGCGGTTGTAGCGTGCTCCCCCGCAGACCTCGCAGGCGACATAGACGTCGGGCAGGAAGTTCATCTCGATCTTGATCGTGCCGTCACCGGAGCAGGCCTCGCAGCGACCGCCCTTGACGTTGAAACTGAACCGCCCGGGCAGGTAGCCGCGCGCCTTCGCCTCGAGAGTCTCGGAGAAGAGCGTGCGGATGCGGTCGAAGACGCCGGTGTACGTTGCGGGGTTCGACCGGGGCGTGCGGCCGATCGGGTTCTGGTCGACGTGCACCACCTTGTCGAGGTTCTCGAGGCCGGTAACGCGCTTGTGGCGGCCGGGGATCTTTCGCGCACCGTTCAGCTTGTTGGCGAGCACCCGGTAGAGGATGTCGTTGACCAGCGACGATTTGCCGGAGCCGCTCACGCCGGTGACAGCGATGAAAGTGCCTAGTGGGAAGTCGACGGTCACCTTCTTCAGGTTGTTCGCCTCGGCATCGACCACGGTGATCACTCGCGCAGGGTCGATCGGGCGACGGAACTCGGGAATCGCGATCGACTTGCGGCCGGAGAGATAGTCGCCGGTCAGGCTCTCCCGGTTGGCGAGCAAGCCTTCGTAGGAGCCCGAGTGCACGACCTTGCCGCCGTTGACGCCGGCACCGGGGCCGATGTCGACCACCCAGTCTGCGGTGCGGATCGTGTCTTCATCGTGTTCGACCACGATGAGCGTGTTGCCGAGGTTCTTCAGCTTGATGAGCGTTTCGATCAGCCGGCGGTTGTCGCGCTGGTGCAGGCCGATGCTCGGCTCGTCGAGCACGTAGAGCACGCCGGTGAGGCCCGAGCCGATCTGCGTGGCGAGCCGGATGCGCTGGGCTTCGCCACCACTCAGTGAACCTGCGGCCCGCGCGAGGTTGAGGTAGTTGAGCCCGACCTGGATGAGGAAGTCGAGTCGAAGACGGATCTCACGGAGAACCTGGGCGGCGATGTGCGCCTCGCGATCGGTGAGAGTGAGCTCCGCCATGAAGTCATGCGCGTCGGTGAGGCTGATGTCGGTGACGTCGGCGATGCTGTGGCCGTTGACCAGCACCGCAAGCACCTCGGGCTTCAACCGCTTGCCGTCACAGACCGGGCACGCCACTTCGCGCAGGTACTCTGACCAGCGGGCACGCTGGTTGTCGGTTTCTGCCTGCAGGTACTGGCGTTCGATGTAGGGAACCACACCCTCGAAACCCGAGGTGTAACTCATCTCGCGCCCGAAGCGGTTCTTCCACTTCACCCGCACTTCGAAGTTGTCGCCGCGGAGCACGGCCTCCTGCACGGTCTTGCTCAATTCGTTCCACGGTGTGCTCAGGTCGAAGTTGAGGTCGCGCGAGAGCCCGTCGAGCAGCTTCTCGTAGTAGTTGTAGAGCCCCTTGCCCTGCGTGGTCCAGGGGATGATCACGCCCTCCTTGATGCTGAGCTCAGGGTCGCCCAGCAGCAGGTCGGCGTCGACCGACATGCGCGTGCCGAGGCCGGAGCACTCGGGGCACGCGCCGAACGGCGCATTGAAGGAGAACGTGCGAGGTTCGATCTCGGTGAGCTGCAGAGGGTGCTGGTTGGGGCAGCTCAGCTTCTCGCTGAACGTCTGCCACGCGTCGGGTCCGTCGGCGTCGACGTAGTTGACCTGAACGATGCCGTCGGTGAGGCGGAGGGCCGTCTCGAGCGAGTCCGTCAGGCGGCTGAGGATGTCGGGGCCGGCTACGAGGCGGTCGACGACCACCGAGATGTCGTGCTTGATCTGCTTCTTGAGCTTGGGTGGATCATTGAGCTGGACGATCTCGCCGTCGACAACTGCACGCGAGTACCCGCCAGCCGCCAGCTCTTTGAAGAGGTCGACGAATTCGCCCTTCTTCTGCGTGATGACCGGGCTGACCACCTGGTAGCGGATTCCCGCCTCCATCTCCATGAGCTGGTCGGCGATCTGCTGCACCGTCTGCGCTGAGATCTTCTCGCCGCAGACAGGGCAGTGAGGTATGCCGATGCGCGCCCAGAGCAGGCGCATGTAGTCGTAGATCTCAGTGATGGTGCCGACTGTCGAGCGCGGGTTTCGGTTGGTCGACTTCTGGTCGATGCTCACCGCAGGGCTCAGGCCTTCGATGAAGTCGACGTCGGGGCGGTCGACCTGCCCGAGGAACTGGCGGGCATAGGCGCTCAGTGATTCGACGTAACGACGCTGCCCTTCGGCGAAGATCGTGTCGAACGCGAGCGACGACTTTCCTGACCCAGAGAGCCCCGTGAAGACGACGAGTGAATCACGCGGAATGTCGAGGTCGACATTGCGCAGATTGTGCACGCGCGCGCCACGAACACTCAGTTTTCCGACAGAATCCACCTCAGTAATCGACACCCCAGAAGTCTACGTGCAGCCACCGACACCGCTCCCCCAGAGCCTCCGCTGACAGCGTACTGAGACCCTGAGGAGCGCGTGAGCAACATCGACTTTCCCGAATGTGCAGTGTTTCGGCGGCATTTGTGCACATTCGGGAAAACGACCGTCGTGCCAGAAGCGCTAGATGTGGCCGGCCTTCTCCATCTGCCGGAGTTCGTGCTTCAGGTCGCCGAGCTCGTCACGCAGACGCGCAGCCAGCTCGAACTTGAGTTCGCCGGCCGCCGTCATCATCTGGTCGTTGAGGTCGGCGATGAGGCTCTCGAGTTCGTTCGCCCCAGCCGCCGCTATGCCTTCGCGACGGAGATTCGGCGTGGGGCTCTTCTTCTTACTGTTGCGCCCAGCGAGGAGTGCTGCCGTGTCTGCCCCCTCGCGCGCGAGCATCTCCGTGATGTCGTTGATCTTCTTGCGGAGCGGCTGCGGGTCGACCCCGCGCTCGAGGTTGTAGGCAACCTGCTTCTCGCGCCGGCGGTTCGTCTCTTCGATTGCCCGGGTCATCGACGCCGTCATGACGTCGGCATACATGTGCACCTCGCCGGAGACATTTCGCGCCGCTCGCCCGATGGTCTGGATGAGCGAGGTCGACGACCGCAGGAAACCCTCTTTGTCGGCGTCGAGAATCGCCACCAGCGACACCTCCGGCAGGTCGAGGCCCTCACGCAGAAGGTTGATGCCCACCAGCACGTCGTACACGCCCGCCCGCAGCTCGCTGAGCAGTTCGACTCGACGCAGCGTGTCGACATCGGAGTGCAGGTACCGCACGCGAACCCCGTGCTCTGCCATGAAGTCGGTCAGTTCTTCGGCCATCTTCTTGGTGAGGGTGGTGACGAGAATTCGCTCGTCTTTCGCTACCCGAATGCGGATCTCTTCAAGCAGGTCGTCGATCTGCCCCTTCGACGGTTTGACGATGATCTCGGGGTCGATGAGCCCGGTCGGCCGGATGATCTGCTCGACCACCCCGTCGGCGATACCCATCTCGTACTTACCCGGTGTCGCAGAGAGGTACACCTTCTGGCCTACGCGGTCGTTGAACTCGTTCCAGCGCAATGGACGGTTGTCGAGTGCGCTCGGCAACCGGAAGCCGTGCTCGACGAGCGTTCGCTTGCGCGACGAATCACCTTCGTACATGGCCCCGATCTGGGGAACGGTGACGTGCGATTCGTCGATGACGACGAGGAAATCGTCGGGAAAGTAGTCGAGCAGGCAGTGTGGTGCCTCGCCCGGCTGCCTGCCGTCGATGTGCCGCGAGTAGTTCTCGATGCCGGAGGTGAATCCGATCTGCTGCATCATCTCGAGGTCGAACGTGGTGCGCATGCGGAGCCGCTGGGCTTCGAGGAGCTTGCCCTCGCGTTCGAGCTGGGTGAGCCGCTCGGCCAGCTCCTCCTGGATGGTGCCGATGGCGCGATGCATCACGTTGGTGTCTGCGACGTAGTGCGATCCGGGAAAGACGGAGATCGAATCCATCTTGCGCACGATGTCACCGGTGAGGGGGTGCAGCGTGTAGAGCGCCTCGATCTCGTCGCCGAACATCTCGATACGAATCGCGAGCTCCTCGTACATGGGGATGATCTCGATCGTGTCGCCGCGCACCCGGAAGTTGCCCCGCGAGAAGTCGATGTCGTTGCGCTGGTACTGCATGGAGATGAACTTGCGGATGAGCCAGTCGCGGTCGACCTTCATGCCGACCTGCAGGGCCATCATGGCCTTCATGTACTGCTCCGGAGTGCCGAGACCGTAGATGCACGACACGGTCGACACCACCACCACGTCTCGCCGGCTGAGGAGCGAGTTGGTCGTGGAGTGCCGCAACCGCTCGACCTCGGAGTTGATCGAGCTGTCTTTCTCGATGAAGGTGTCGGTCTGGGGCACGTAGGCCTCAGGCTGGTAGTAGTCGTAGTACGACACGAAGTATTCGACGGCGTTGTTCGGCATGAGTTCGCGGAACTCGGTCGCGAGCTGCGCCGCAAGCGTCTTGTTGTGCGCCAGCACGAGCGTCGGCCGCTGCACGGCTTCGATGAGCCACGCTGTTGTCGCCGACTTGCCGGTGCCGGTGGCGCCCAGCAGCACCACGTCGGTCTCACCCGCGTTGATGCGGGCCGTCAGTTCGGCGACCGCCGCCGGCTGGTCACCGCTCGGCGTGTAGTCACTGATGACCTCGAAAGGGCGGACAGAGCGAGTGGGTTCCATGCATTAAGTTTACGTAGAGGCACTGACACTGCCGCCCGGTGCCAGAACACCGCTCCACGCAACGAACCCACCCCTCCAGACGTAACGTCCGAACGCCCAGAGAGAGATTCAGGAACAGACGATGAGAATTGGAATTCTGACCAGTGGCGGAGACTGCCCCGGCCTGAACGCGGTCATCCGCGGAATCGTGCTCAAGGGCACCGAGATCAACAACCAGGAGTTCGTCGGTTTCAAAGGGGGCTGGCGCGGGGTCGTCAACACCGACCTGATCGAACTCGGCCGGGCGAACGTTCGCGGCATCTCCAAAGAGGGTGGCACGATCCTCGGCACTTCACGCACCAACCCGTTCGAAGGCGACGGCGGCCCCGACCGCATTCTCGAGAACATGCAGCGCGAGGGTATCGACGCCATCATCGCCATCGGCGGCGAGGGCACCCTGGCTGCCGCCAAACGGCTGACGGATGCTGGGCTCAAGATCACCGGAGTGCCGAAGACCATCGACAACGACCTCGACGCCACCGACTACACCTTCGGTTTCGACACGGCCGTTCAGATCGCCACCGACGCGATGGACAGGCTCCGCACAACCGGCGACGCCCACAGCCGCTGCATGGTGGCCGAGGTCATGGGCCGACACGTCGGCTGGATCGCCCTGCACTCCGGCATGGCCGCGGGCGCGCACGCGATTCTGATTCCCGAGCAGAAGACCACGATGGAACAGGTCGCCGACTGGGTCGAGAGCGCCAACGCGCGTGGCCGCGCCCCGCTCGTTGTGGTTGCTGAAGGCTTTGTTGCCGGGCATGCCGACGATGCACACTCCGAACGCGGACTCGATGCCTTCGGCCGCCCCCGCCTCGGCGGCATCGGCGAACATCTCGCCCCCCTGATCGAGGAGATGACGGGAATCGAGACTCGTGCGACGACCCTGGGGCACATTCAGCGGGGTGGTGTTCCGAGCGCCTACGACCGCGTTCTGGCAACCCGCCTCGGCATGGCGGCGAGTGACTCGGTGCTCGAGGAGCGCTGGGGCCAGATGGTTGCGCTGCGCGGCACCGACATCGTGCACGTCGGCTTCGAGGAGGCCCTCGGCAAGCTCAAGACCGTGCCCCAGTCCCGGTACGACGAGGCCGCTCTACTCTTCGGCTGAACGACGTATGCAGCTCGCGCCGCGCTGGGGGCGTACGCGCCGTTCAGGCGCGCACGCTGCGCTCGCGTACGACGAGGCCGACCTCCTCTTCGGCTAGGAGGCGGTCAACCGCCGGCGGGGCCTCGCGACCCGGAGAGGGTGACGAGACGGCTCCACAGGGCATCCGCCTGCCCGAGGGTCTCTGCGAGAGTGCCGTCGGAGTCGATCACGATGTCGGCGAGGGCGAGCCGTTCGGCTTCGGAGGCCTGGGATGCGATGCGTTTGTGGGCCTCTGAGCGGCTCATCCCCCGGTTGGCGATGAGACGGTCGATCCTCGTCTCGTCGGAGGCATTCACCACGACGATCAGGTTGAACCGGTGCGGGAGGTTCGACTCGGCGAGCAAAGGCACGTCGTAGACGACGATCGCATTCGGGTCGTGCTGTTCGGCCTCCGCGATGTGTGAGCGGGTCAGCTGGAGAACGGCAGGATGCACGATGGCATTCAGTTTCGCGAGCTCGTCGGGGTGGCCGAACACCAGCGCGCCGAGAGCCGGTCGGTCGAGCGTACCGTCGGGGAGGATCAGCTGGGAACCGAACGTGTCGCTGATCTGCTGCAGGGCATCCGTACCGGGTTCGACGGCTTCGCGGGCCAGCTGGTCGGCGTCGATGTGCACCGCTCCGTGCTCGGCAAGGCGGGTTGCGACGGTCGATTTGCCGGAGGCGATGCCCCCGGTGAGGCCAATGAGATACACGCCTTCATGTTAGCTGAGGCGTCTCTGCCATACCGATGATGGACAGGTGAGTCCCCTGTGCCGTGTTGAGGCGCGTACAGCTGTCTCATCACGTCGCAGCAGCCCCTCGCGTGCGCGCCAGGGGCCGTGTGCGTGCAGTGAACGGCGAAAGGCCGCCCTCCCGAAGGAGAACGGCCTTTCGTGTGATGCGCGACCCAAGGGACCGCCCATCGGTTCTGCTAGTTGTTCGAGCTGAGCTTCTCGCGGAGTGCCGCGAGGGTCTCGTCGTCGGCGAGGGTACCCGCGCCGGTCGACTCGCTCGAGAACGAGGAGCCAGCGGAAGCGGTTGACGCGCCCTCGGGGATCTCTTCGTTCGAGGTTGCAACCTGCTTCTTGTGGGCTTCCCAGCGAGCCTGGGCTGCAGCGTAGTCCTGCTCCCACTTCTCGCGCTGGGTCTCGAAGCCTTCGCGCCACTCGTTGGTCTCCGGGTCGAAGCCTTCGGGGTACTTGTAGTTGCCCTGGTCGTCGTACTCGGTGAGCATTCCGTAGAGTGCCGGGTCGAACTCGGTGCCCTCGGGGTCGACACCCTCGTTGGCCTGCTTGAGGCTCAGCGAGATGCGGCGACGCTCGAGGTCGATGTCGATGACCTTGACGAAGACGTCGTCGCCGACCGAGACAACCTGCTCGGCGAGCTCGACGTGCTTGCCCGACAGCTCGGAGATGTGCACGAGGCCCTCGATGCCCTCTGCAACGCGAACGAACGCGCCGAAGGGAACGAGCTTGGTGACCTTACCCGGTGCAACCTGGCCGATGGCGTGGGTGCGGGCGAAGACCTGCCACGGGTCTTCCTGCGTCGCCTTGAGCGACAGGGAGACACGTTCGCGCTCGAGGTCGACTTCGAGGATCTCGACGGTGACCTCCTGGCCAACCTCGACGACCTCTGAAGCGTGCTCGATGTGCTTCCAGCTGAGCTCGGAGACGTGGACGAGACCGTCGACGCCGCCGAGGTCGACGAACGCACCGAAGTTGACGATCGACGAGACGACACCCTTGCGGACCTGGCCCTTTTGGAGGTTGTTCAGGAACGTGGTGCGGCTCTCGCTCTGCGTCTGCTCGAGCAGGGCGCGGCGCGACAGAACGACGTTGTTGCGGTTCTTGTCGAGCTCGAGGATCTTCGCTTCGATCTCCTGGCCGAGGTAGGGCGTGAGGTCACGAACGCGGCGGAGCTCGATGAGCGAGGCCGGCAGGAAGCCGCGGAGGCCGATGTCGACGATGAGCCCACCCTTGACGACCTCGATGACCGAACCGGTGACAACACCGTCGGCATCTTTGATCTTCTCGACGTCGCCCCAGGCACGCTCGTACTGAGCGCGCTTCTTCGACAGGATGAGGCGGCCTTCTTTGTCTTCTTTCTGAAGAACGAGGGCCTCAACCAGGTCGCCGACCTGGACGACGTCAGTAGGATCGACGTCGTGCTTGATGGAGAGTTCGCGGGAGGGGATTACACCCTCGGTCTTGTAACCGACATCGAGGAGAACCTCGTCGCGGTCAATCTTTACAACGGTGCCTTCGATGAGGTCTCCGTCGTTGAAGAATTTCAGTGTCTTCTCGACCGCGGCAAGAAAGTCTTCGGCAGACCCGATGTCGTTGACGGCGACCTGCTTGGGTGCCCTGTCGGTCGTTACGATTGTCATGTAGTAGTTGCTCCAGTATGGACATATATCAGGCAACGCAAAGAAAAGCTCTCAAGATCTTTGGGGAGTTCTTCATCGCGTGGCGATGGATGAGTGACGCAAATCGCGCCAATCAATCCTAGCCCCTGCTTTCGGCGTGCGGCAACCTGTCAGAGGAGAGCCCGTGTCGGCCCGGAATCTGATGTCGCCGGGGCCTTCGGCCTGCTCAACCGGCGTTGCTGAACCAGTTCAGACATCAGGCTTCGAGGGCAGATCGCAAGGTGTCGAGGCCGACTCCCCCGAGGTCGAGGGCCCTGCGGTGGAACTCACGCATGCTGAAGGCGGCCCCTTCGCGCCTGCGGAAGTCGTCGCGGGCCTGCTCCCAGATGCGCTGCCCTACTTTGTAGGAGGGGGCCTGGCCCGGCCAGCCGAGGTACCGGTTCACTTCGAAGCGGATGAAACCATCGTTCATGTTCACGTTCGAACGCAGGAACTCCAGGGCGTAGCCCGCATCCCAGACCCCTGTGCCGTCGGGCCGCGGCTTGCCGAGGTGTACGCCGATGTCGAGAACCACGCGCGCTGCCCGCAGGCGCTGGCCGTCGAGCATCCCGAGCCTGTCTGCGGGGTCGTCGAGGTACCCGAGCTCCTGCATGAGCCGTTCGGCGTACAGGGCCCAGCCCTCGGCGTGGCCGGAGGTGCCTGCGAGCTGCCGCCGCCACGTGTTGAGCTTCGCACGATTGTAGACAGCCTGGCCGATCTGCAGGTGGTGGCCGGGAACGCCCTCGTGGAACACCGTCGTGAGTTCGCGCCAGGTGTCGAATTCAGTCACGCCCTCTGGAACAGACCACCACATGCGGCCGGGCCGCGAGAAGTCGTCTGTGGGGCCGGTGTAGTAGATGCCGCCCTCGTTCGTGGGTGCGATGAGGCACTCGAAGTCGCTCTCCTCCTGGGGAATGTCGAAATGGCTCACCGAGAGCTCGGCGACGGCGCGGTCGCTGGTGGCCTGCATCCATTCCTGCAGCGCGGCCGATCCGTGGAGTTTGCGGCCGTGGTCGTTGTCGAGGAAAGCGATCGCCTCAAGGACCGACGCTCCCGGCAGGATCTCTCGCGCGATCGACTCCTGCTCAGCGACCATGCGTGCGAGCTCGTCGATACCCCACTCGTAGGTCTCGTCGAGGTCGATGCTCGCGCCGAGGAACTTGCGCGACTCGAGTTCGTACATTTCGCGCCCCACTCCATCGCTCTCGGGGGCGACGGGCAGCAACTCGGTGGTGAGGAACTCTGCTAGGCGCTCGTAGCCCTGCGAGGCGAGGTCGGCTCCGAGGGACAGGTGCTTCGCGATGGTGGGAGGCAGGGCATCCGTACCGCCCGCCTCGCCGGCACGTGGGTGATCGCCCAGCGATGTCGAACCCGCCGAGCGGGCCAGATTGTGGAAGAAACCGTCGTCGCCGCTGTTCTTCCTGGCCTGGGCGATGACCTCACGCACTTGGCGCTTCGCTGGCGTGATACCCGAGCGGATGCCCTGCCGCAGTGTCTCGATGTACCCATCGATCGCGTCGCCCACCCCGGCAAACCGCGTGGCGACGACCTCCCAGTCTTCGGTCGTCTCGGTGGGCATCAGGTCGTACACGTCGCGGATCTGCTGCGAGGGCGACTCGATGACGTTCAGGTCGCGGAGTTCGAGCTGCGCTGCGGCGCTCTCGATGGTGAGCCGCAGCTCGCTGCTGAGGTCGGTGAGCGTGACGAGATCCACGGAGTCGGCTGGTGCGGAAGCTTCGAGTTCGGCGAGTGTACGCCGTACTTCAGTGAGGTATGCGGCGTGGCCAGCGGGTGAGTAGTCGCCGTAGCGGTCGTTCGCCTCGTCGCGGCCGATGTACGTGCCGAGGGTGGGTTGCAGGGCGACGAGAGTGTCGACCCAGCGTTCGGCGATGTCGTCGATCGCTGTGGGAACGCGGGCGGGGCGCGGGGCCGGTGAGGTGCTGTCGGTCATACCTCCCAGCCTATGTCGGCGGCCGACCGTCGACGATGAAGAGAGGCTCCTGGTTGCACCGTCAGTCTCGTGGGAGGCTGTTATCGTATTGACATTCATCGATGTATCCGCCAGTCTCTACATATCGAAGTTAATCGATATAAGGAGCAATCTCATGACGGCAATTCGGATCTATGAGCCTGCGCTGTGTTGCGACACGGGTGTCTGCGGGGCCGATGTCGACCAGGGCCTGGTGGACATCACCGCGACTGTGCGCAGCCTGCAGGAGCTCGGCGTCGACATCGAGCGCCACAATCTGGCCAGCGATCCTCTTTCGTTCACCACAGACGAGACGGTCCGCGCATTCATGCACGTCGTCGGGTCGACGGGTCTCCCCCTCACGGTGGTCGACGGTGTGACAGTGGCAACGGGCGCCTATCCCTCACGCGAGCAGCTGCTCGCATTCTCCGGGCTCGACACCCCTGTCGCCGCGAACCAGGGTCGCACGCAGCTGGGGCTCGCAGAGAAGTCGGCCAGTGGATGCTGCGGCGGCGCATCCGGGTGTTGCTGAACTGAATCATGAAATTTCTGGAGAATCCTCCTCGATTTCTGTTCTTCACCGGAAAGGGCGGAGTCGGCAAGACCTCGGTGGCCAGCGCCACGGCAGTGGAACTGGCTGGCCGTGGCAGCCGTGTTCTGTTGGTGAGCACTGATCCGGCCTCGAACATCGGGCAGGTCTTCGGGCTCCGCATCGGCAACACGGTGACTCCGATCGCCGGTGTCACCGGCCTGTCGGCGCTCGAAATCGACCCAGAGCAGGCCGCTGCTGCCTACCGGGAGCGAATCATCGCACCGGTTCGTGGCCTGCTGCCCGCCAGCGAGGTGGCCAACATCGCTGAGGGTCTCTCCGGGTCATGCACGACCGAGATTGCGTCGTTCGACGAATTCACCGAGCTGCTCACCGATGAGGGCCTGGTGGGCGAGTACGACCACATCGTCTTCGATACGGCACCCACCGGGCACACGATCCGCCTGCTGCAGCTGCCGGGCTCGTGGAGCGAGTTCCTCGACGCAGGCAAGGGCGACCCCTCCTGCCTCGGGCCGCTCTCCGGGTTGGAGAAACACAAAGCCGTCTACTCGGCAGCTGTGGCTGCACTTGCCGACCCGCATCGAACGCGCCTCGTGCTCGTTGCCCGGGCGCAGGCCTCTTCGTTGGCAGAGATCGAACGCACTGCACTCGAACTCGGTCGCGTCGGCATCGCAGGAGGTTATGTGGTCATCAATGGGGTGTTGCCTGCGATCGCCGGAACAGAACCCATTGCTGTCGCGGTCCGTCAGCGTGAGTCGGCGGCCATCGCCGCGATTCCCGAGGGGATCGCGGGTCTCCCCCGCGACGTGCTCGACCTCAAGGCCGGCAACATGATGGGTGTGAGCGCCCTGGCAACCCTGTTCGATGTCGCTGCAGGCGCAGGCGTGGGTGAAGGCGACGGTGTTCCGCTCGCGGACCACCGTTCGGTCGAGGTCTCTGACGATCCCCTCGGCCGATTTGTCGACGAGCTCGAGCGGCCCGGCCACGGGCTCGTCTTGTGTATGGGCAAGGGCGGTGTCGGCAAGACCACGGTTGCTGCAGCGATCGCCGTTGCCCTGGCCGAGCGTGGCCACGATGTGCGCCTGACGACCACTGACCCCGCCGCACACCTCGCAGAAACGCTCCACGGCAGCATTCCCGGCCTCCGCGTATCACGAATAGACCCGGTACAGGCCGTCAGCGAGTACCGCGAACACGTGATGGCGACGAAGGGGAAGAACCTCGATTCCGACGGTCGCGCGGCGCTCGCAGAAGACCTGCTCTCCCCCTGCACCGATGAGGTTGCCGTCTTCCGCCAGTTCTCGAAGGCCGTTCACGAGTCGCGCCGGGAGTTCGTGGTCGTCGACACCGCTCCGACAGGCCACACCCTGCTGCTTCTGGATGCCACGGGCTCCTATCACCGCGAAATCTCCCGCCAGATCGGTGGCAGCATGCCCTTCGTGACCCCGTTGATGCACCTGCAGGACCCGGCGCTGACGAAGGTCATCCTGGTCACGCTCGCCGAGACGACCCCGGTACTCGAAGCAGAGGACCTCCAGCACGATCTGCAGCGGGCAGGCATCGAACCGTGGGGCTGGGTCGTGAACAACTCCATCGCCGCCGCTCACCCAGGGACGCCGTTCCTTCAGTCCAGGGCCAGACGTGAAGTCGAGCAGATCGAGAAGGTCAGGGGCCTGACCGACCGGGTGGCGATCATCCCGTTGCTCGCCGAGGAGCCGATCGGGCTCGACCGGCTGGCGGCGCTGGCGACTGTGGCTCCCCAGCTGGCGTGACCCAGACCAGGGCTACCGATTACCAGAGTGTTGACCGGCAGAAACATGACGCCCCGCTCGCTGTCTGGGCCAGGGCCCGAAGCTGGATGACGGTTATTTCGTCAGAAGCGCCTGGGCGCTCGATTCGAGCGCCTCTGGCACGACCCGGAAGTACGCCCACCTTCCGCGCTGTTCGCGTGTGACAAGGCCGGCGTCGGCAAGCTTGCTCATGTGATGCGACACCGTCGGCTGGGACAGCCCTACAGGCGCAGTGAGGTCGCAGATACACGCCTCCCCGTCGGTCCCCGCAGCGACGAGGGAGAGCAGACGCACGCGTGTCGGGTCACCGAGGGCTTTGAAGACTCGGGCGATGCGCTCGGCCTGTGCGGCGTCGAGAACACCGCCGGTCATGGTGGCGCAGCAGATCGCCGTGTCTTCGGTCAGGAGTGGGAGTGCGATTGCCATGTTCACATCGTAAACCTCATATTGACACTTGTCGATGTATGACGCGACTTGCTCGTGCGTGGAGGTGGTCGTGACGAAGATCGGTTTCTGACGAACGCGGATAACGACTTTGCGGTCATTTCGTCAGAGCGGTGGTCTCAGACCGTCGCAGGCAGGAGTTCGGCCAGGAGCGCCGTGATGCGGGCCTTGATGTCGTCGCGGATGGGGCGCACCTCGTCGATGCTCTTGCCGCGCGGGTCGACCAGCTCCCAGTCCTCGTAGCGCTTGCCGGGGAAGACGGGGCAGACGTCGCCGCAGCCCATCGTGATGACGACGTCAGAATCCTGCACCTGCTCGGTGGTCATCAGCTGGGGCACGGCCTCGGAGATGTCGATGCCTTCTTCGGCCATGGCCTGCACGGCGATCGGGTTGATCTGGTCACCGGGCTCCGAGCCGCCGGAGCGCACTTCGACGGCACCGCCAGAGAGTGCACGCATGTAGCCGGCGGCCATCTGGGAGCGGCCTGCGTTGTGGATGCAGACGAAGAGGACGACGGGCTTTTCTGACATGGTGCTTCCTCACGGTTGTTTCCTAAAGCATAGACCACCATCTATGCAACGCATTCGTGGATGATCGCCTGTTCATGAATCGTTCACCACGAGGCTCGATAGCAGCGCCCGAACGCGCGTCTCGATGTCGTCGCGGATCACCCGCACCCCGGCCAGCGGCTGGCCGTCGGGATCATCGATGCTCCAGTCGAGGTACGTGCGACCCGGGTAGACCGGGCAGGCGTCTCCGCAGCCCATCGTGATGACGACATCTGCTGCGCGTACGACTTCGTCGGTGAGCGGTTTCGGGTATTCACCCCCGACGGGAACCCCGATCTCGTCGAGCGCGGTGACGATCACCGAGCGCATGGCTGCTGCTGGTGCCGATCCGGCGGTGCGAACGTGCACGCGGTCCCCTGCGAGATGCCTCAGGATGCCCGCCGCGAGTTGCGAGCGGCCGGCGTTCTGCACGCAGACGAACAGCACCTCCGGAACGCGGGGCATCGCCCCCAGGTCGGCCGGTGAGGCGTTCTGCGTGGCGAGGGCGGAAAGCCGGTCGGCAGTGAATGTCGCGGTGAGGGATGCCACGTGACTGGTCAGCTGGGATGTGGTTGACAGCAGGGCGAAACTCTCGGCGACGTACCGATCGACGGTTTCGCGGGAGAACGTGCCGGAGAAGCGGAGGGCGAGGTCGGAGGAGATTCGTTCGAGCACCTCAGGTTCGACGGTGCGTTCCGTCTCCCCCGGCACGAGGGCGTGGACCCGGTCGCGCCGGTCTTCGGCGAGCGAGTACCAGACGCGGCGACCGTCGGGGTGACGCTCGAGCAGACCCTGATCCAGCAGCGCCTTGACGTGGTGGCTGACCGTGGGCTGGCGCAGCTGGAGCTCGGTGGCCAGTTCACCGACCCGCTGGCGACCGTCGGGGCTGTCGAGGATGAGCTGCACGATGCGGGCCCGGGTGGGATCGGCGAGGAGCTTCAGGTCGCTGGGGGCTCGCAGATCATCCATAGACCACAGCCTATGAGAGTGGGGCGCGGTGCGCGCTTAGCCGAAGACGCCGTTCACGTAGTCGTAGGTGCGGGAGTCGATGGGCTCAGAGAACATGGCCTCGGTGTCGCCGTATTCGACGATGCCGCCGGGCTTGCCCTGCGATGCCAGGAAGAACGCGCACTGGGTCGAAACCCGCTGGGCCTGCTGCATGTTGTGCGTGACGATGACGATGGTGACGTCGTTCACGAGCTCGAGCATGGTCTCTTCGATGACGCGAGTGGAGGTGGGGTCGAGGGCAGAACAGGGCTCGTCCATGAGCAGAACGCGGGGGGTGACGGCGAGCGAGCGGGCAATGCAGAGGCGTTGCTGCTGGCCACCGGAGAGGCCGCCCCCGGGTGCGCGCAAGCGGTCGCGCACCTCCTTCCAGAGGCCGGCCTTGGTGAGGCAGCTCTCGACGAGGAAGTCGCGTTCGGCGCGGCCGACCTGGGTGCCGGTGAGTCGCAGGCCGGCGATGACGTTGTCGTAGATCGACATCGCCGGGAACGGGTTCGGCTTCTGGAAGACCATGCCGATGCTCTTGCGCGCGTCGACGAGCTTGCGGTCGGCGCTGTAGATGTCTTCGTGGTCGATGAGCACCTCGCCGGCCAGGCTCGCTGAGGGCACGAGTTCGTGCATGCGGTTCAGAATGCGCAGGAAGGTCGATTTGCCGCAGCCCGAGGGGCCGATGAGCGAGGTGATCACGCCGGCGGGCATCGTGAGCGAGACGCGGTCGAGCACCTGGTGGTCGCCGAACCAGGCCGAGATGTTCTTGGCTTCGAGGGCGGCGAGGGGCGGGCGCTCGAGAACGGCCGCCCCGGCCTGGCCAGAGGCGTAACCGGCTGTCGCGCCGACGGCGAACGAGGGGGCCGTGCCGGGCAGCGGGGTGAGACCGCCGGATGCCGGGGGTACCCACGCGGCCGTACTGCCGGCGGGCGGGGTCCAGTCGCGCGCCCCGGGCGTACCGACGCGCACGTAGGGAGCTGCGCCCTTGGGTGGCTTCGGTGGCTTCGGCGCCCGGGGGGCTTTCGGGGGCTTCGGAGCCTTGACCGTCGATGAGAACACGCGCTTGTCTCGACGCTTCTGGGCGGGAAGCACTTCCGTCTTGTCGGCGTCGGAGAAGCCCGCTGCTGGTGCCGGGGTTGATGCCGTGAGCGGAGTTTCAGCGGGCAGTTCTGCGGGCGCTTCGGAGGGCGTGGCGGCGGCGTCAGTCATGGCGAATCATTTCTCTGGCAGGAACGGGTTCTTGCGGGGGCGGTAGTGATGCATGGAGTGCGGTGCAGCATCCATCAGGCTCTGACAGCGCTGCGACCGGATCACAGCAGGTTGGGCAACAGCAGGGTCATCTGGTTCGCCACATAGAGCGCGGCGAGCACCGAGAGCGGGAGGAACACGACCCAGGTCTTCTGCGGGCCGATCTTGCGGTAGGCCCAGACGGCTGCGATCTCGACGGCCAGCAGGAACTGCAGGGCGAAGACGAGCGCCCAGACGGTCGAGGGGTCTGTCGCCATGGCCTGCTGGGTCGCCGGCAGGGCGAGGTAGGTCGTCTGGCGTTTGCCCGCGGGCTGCACCTCGGAGGCGAGGGCGGCGTCGACGTAGGCGATCGCGTTCGGAATGTACGCCGGCCCACGTGCGGTGATCATCGTCAGGCGGCTGGTTCCACCCTGGAAGGTGGGAACAGGGTCGCCGGCGTAGCGCACGCCGATCACCGAGAACGTCTGGGTGCCCTGGCCGGTGAGCACGGTGAAGCGGTCGCCGGGCGCGAGCTCCTGGATGCGAGAGAACGGGCCGCCGTAGGCAGCAGCGCGGCCCATGACCGTGCTGATTCCGGCCTGACCCGGCAGAACCGAATCCCGCCGGTGGCCAGGGCCGTTCTTCAGAATGTCGGCCGAGGTGCCTTCGGAGATGACTTCGTGTACGCCGATCGAAGGGATGTCGATGATGCCGAGCGGAGCGCCGTCGGCCACGAGCTTGTCGTCGAAAGTCGCCTCGCTCACGGGTGTGGTGCCTGCGGCGAGCTCGACGCGAAGCTCATTCGACTGCTGCTGCTGGGCCACCGCGTGCTGAACGTGGCTGAGGATCATGAGGTTCGCGGCAAAGGCGAACAGCATGACGGCGACGAGCAGAAGCACGCCCCGGAGGATCGTCTGAGCTGGCCCGAGAGGAATGACCGGCATCGCCGAGGCCGGCGGGCGGCGCGGTGGTCGCGGTGGCCGTGCAGCCTTGGGAACCTTGGGCGGCTTGGGCGGTTTCGGTGGCCTTAGTGAAGGCGGGCCGGCCAGTGTGCCGCCGGGGGGCGCTTCGATGGTGGCGGTCACGCGACACCCTCTCCGAGGCCGGGCGAGCTGGCGACGATCGCGCCTTCGAATTCGGCCTCACGGATGATCCGCACGACCGAATACGTGCCGATGGCCAATATCAGCAGAACGAGAAGGAACCACGGAAGCACGAACATGAATCCATCGCGGGTGACGGGTGACAACTCTGTGCCCTGCACGGTCGGCGGCGGAACGAAGGTGACGTGGGTGGTGTGGAACGTCCACTGCCCGAGGCCAGTGAAGGTCGCTTCGACGGTGCGGGACTCGTCGGGTTTCAGGGCGGTGATGGGCACAGCATCCACTCGGCTGATCTCATTGCCGAAGGGGCCGACGATCACGAAGTCGGCGGTCGAGTCGATGGTCTCGGTTGAGACATTGTGCACCGTGATCTGGGCGTGTGATTCGCCGCCGAGCGGGTTGATGCTCCAGGCGTAGTCGGAGGTGACGCCGCTGAGAAAGATGAGGCCGCCCAGGTCGAACTCGCCGGCTGCAGCGACGGGTTTGTTCGTCGACGATGTGGTCGGGGTGACGACCGTCGACGAGCCGGAACTCGTGCCCGACTTCGACGGGGAGGCGGTCGCGCCCGCTGCGCGCGTGGTCGTCACCACCGAACTGGTTGGGGCGCCGGCGACTGTCACGGTGATGCCCACTCCCCCTGAGCTGTCATCGGCCATCGCCGCGCTCGTGCCGAACACTGCCGTCGCGACGGAGGCCATCGCGAGGGTCACCGCCACTCTGGCTGCTATCGCTCGCCTTCTCGATCTCACCGTGCTACCGGGAGGAGTCGGGCGCGGTGCCCTCGGCAGCGGATGCGGCACCAGTG
This sequence comes from Subtercola sp. PAMC28395, assembly GCF_018889995.1. NCBI lineage: Bacteria > Bacillati > Actinomycetota > Actinomycetes > Micrococcales > Microbacteriaceae > Subtercola > Subtercola sp. PAMC28395. The sequence goes on from NZ_CP076547.1 coordinate 2,435,562, forward strand.
GTTGTGGCACCGGTAGCGACGAGTTCTTCTGTCGCGCGGCGGCGGGCCTCTGCCTCGGTGTAGGCGGCCCAGGCAATAGCATTCTTCTCGTCGCGCTTGCGACGGATGCGCAGGAACAGCCAGACGAGCAGCACGATCACGAGGATGATCACGAGCCACCACGGCATCGCGATGAGCACTGTGTCGCGGTTGACGGTGGTGAGCGGGCCCGGGTTCAGGGCTTCGGGATCGATCGTCGGGGCAAGGCTGATGTAGGGGTTGAGGTAGCCGAGCTGGGCGACGCCGGGGACCGTGACCGAAACGGTCCGTGTGCTACCGGGGAGCATCTCTTTGAGCTCGGTGCGTACCTGACCCGCCGCGGCGATGCCCAGGTAGGTGTTGACACCGACGACGGTGTTCGCACCGAGCGCCACGTTTCCGTTGTTCTTCACGGTGTAGGTGACGGTGGCCGCCCCATCGAACGGATTGAACTGCTGGTCGTAGCTCGCCGAGATGCTGCTGATGGTGAGCGCAGCCTGCAGGGCGCCTTCGACGCGGGCGTAGAGGCGCGTGGCGACTCGGCGGTCGACGAGAACCTGGCCGTCGGGGGTCAGTACAGAGATGACGATCCCTGCTGCATGGTCACCGGGCGAGGCGTCGGCCGGCACATCCAGTGTGAAGGGAACGATCTGCGTGGCTCCCGGGTCGAGAGGGATGGAGAGCTGTTTCGCTCCGTTGGCGAAGGAGACCCACTTGCCGGCATCGGCAGGGGTTGCATCGGTGTCGAGCAGGCCATACGAACCGTCGTCGGTGTTGTAGGCGTCTGTTGCGAAGACCTTCATGGTCTGAGGAACCGTACCGGTGTTCTTGACCTGGTAGAAGTCGTCGATGTGCTGGCCGGGCGCGAGTTGATAGCTGAATCGTGATCGATCGTCTGTCGCCTTGCCGTCAGAGGGTGCGCCAGAGATTCCAGCGGTGTCGTCGGCTCGCGCACTCGTGGCCGACTGGAATGAGACCATCAGTCCGGCGACGAACAGAGACGCGAAAGCGAACGCGAGAATGCGTTTGAGCAATGAGGGCAGGGCTGTGATAACGGGCACAGTACATTTATCCAAACTCAGTTGGCGGGAGTAGGTCGGGGAGCTGAACCGGAGGTGAACAAGGGGCGCCCAGCGGTTCTGCTGTCACCCCAAAAGGAGGGGCCGCTTGCGCGACCCCTCCCCTGGTTCAGTTCTGTGGAGCGGGTGTTACTTCGAAGCCAGCGTGACGGTGAGCTTCGCGGTGTAGGTACCAGCCGGCGTGTTGGCGGGAGCGACAAGCGTCAGTCCAGCGTCGAGGTCGGTTGCGGCGATCGCGGTGCCTGCGGCAGCGCTTGCGAACGGCGCCGGGTTGACGGCGGAGCCGGCGACCTGGGCTGCTGCGAGGGTGACGCCGGCAGGAAGCGTGGTGCCGGCTGCGGCCTTGGCCGCGACACCGAGCTGCTTCTTGTCGATCGTCTTGGTGTTGTCAGCCGTGTTGGTGAAGTTCGTGACCGAGGTGGTCAGGTCCCAACCCTTGGCGGTGACGACGCGGGTGTCCTGAACGGTGAACTTACCGAGGTCACCGGTCGAGGTCGAGAGCTGGTTGACCAGGGTCGCTGCACCAAGGGTGGTGGTGGAGCTGGCCGGCGCGACCAGGTTCAGGGTGCCATCCTGCGCGGCAATGGTGGTAGCCGACAGGTTCTGGTCGAAGGTACCGCTCGCGGGCGGCGGCGGGGTGACGACGCCCGTGACGTACGGGGTCCAGAGGCCGGTGCCGGCTTCGATGCTGATGGTCGTGTAGTACACAGCATTCGACGCGATGTTCACGCCGTTGTCCTTGGTGAACGCAACGCCGAGGCTGTAGTTTCCACCAGCGGACTTGACTGCCGCCTGGCCGGGGAGGCCGTTGATCATGGCGTCGAGCTCGCCTGCGGGGAGCAGCACGGTCTTGGCGGCAGGGTCAGCGAACGCGCTCGGTGCGAACGACGAGTACGAAGCGGGGGTCCGCTCGGTGCCGAGCGCGGTGACGAACACCTTGACGCCGGTGGCGTCGGCCGGGCCGGTGAAGTAGTTCGCGAAGTCGTTCACTGCACCGACGACCGGTGAACCGGAGACGTCGTCGCTGTAGTTGAGAACGGTACCCGCAACCACGGGTGCGCCGGTGCCGGAGTCGACGAGGTAGTAGGCACCTGTCGAGCCGACGGGAGCGGGCGGCACGCCGGGTGCTGCCTGGGCAGTCAGCGACGTCGCGCCGATGAGCGCGCCGGCGATGATGCCGACTGATGCCAAACGAATGGCATTCTTCTTGATCATTTCTAGCCTTTCAGAGGTGTTGAGAGTGAAGGGGGAACTAGGAGAGGTTTGCACGCTGGGTAGCGGTGGTCGACGGTGCGAGGAAGCCGAACTTCTTCTTCACGGCGCCGGCGGTTGCCGGGCTCGAGCCGAAGTTGGTGAGGCTCTTCGAAACGGTCGGGTTCACGAGCGAAGCCAGGCCGGCGTCGTACGTTGCGCTGGTCGAGTCGACGCGAGCGAACTCGACGACGATGTAGGTGTCGCGGCCGAACGTGGTGTTGGCGTAGAACGGAGCGTCAGGAACGAGCGCGGTGCCCGAACCGGTGAAGGCTACAACGCCGCCGATGGCGCCGAGCGAGACGCCCGAGCCCGCGATGGTGTTGGTGCCGGTGGCGCCGTTGGACTGGGCGATCCAGCTGGCAGCCGAGAAGGGAACGATCTGGATCGTGTTCGCGGCGGGGGTCAGCTGGGTGGCGTCGTTCTCCTGCAGGGTGGTGGTTGCAGCATCCGGAACACCGGCAGGTGCGTTGCCGACGCCGAGAGCGCCGACCCAGAACTTGCGGGTTCCCGAGCCATCCTGGGGAAGACGGGGAACAACGGTGACGCCACCGACGGAGGTGAGCGTTCCGTTGTAGAGCGAGGTCAGGTCAGCGGCGCTGAGGGTGTCGATGCCTGCAGCAGAGGTGACGCCGGCGCCGAACTTGTACGCGTACGAAACAGCGTCACGTGAGAACGGCACGTAGAGAAGCGGGCCCGTCGGGTTGGCCGAGGGGCCGCTTGATGAACGAGCGAGGTCGACCTGGCCCGTGATGGACTTGGTGAGACCGTTCTTGACCCAGTTGGCACCGTCGATGGAGCGGCTGAGAGCCTTGACTCCGTCGCCCGAACCCGAGGGGCGGCCGAAGGTCGGGCCAGCAGGCTTGACCTGGATGGCGTTCGAACCGAAGGCGTCGTAGGAACCGATCGAGGAACCCGAAGCGGTGACGCGAACGCTCGCGCCACTGATCGAGGTGCCGTTGGCCAGAGCGTTGACTGCATCCTGAAGGGTGTCGGAACCGACCAGCACGTAGCTGTTGGAGACAGGCTCCGCGTAAGCGGCGGGAGCGGAGAAAGCGATGCCGGCAACGGCGACGCCCAGAGCTGCTGCAACTGCAACAACCTTATTGATCTTCACTGTGGGGATTCCTTTCGGGAGGGTTAACCGAGCAACGGCAGGCGCAGTCGCATCGACTTGGTGCGAGCGGCGTCAATCGTTGCCGTCGTTCGCGGGTGCCAAGAATGTGGGGCATCATCGTCTTCTCCTGATGCGGGAGACGAAGGGAACAGCCAGCGCGAACCCGAGGCCGGCGATGATGCTCGCTGGCAGGGCTGCGGGGAGTGCTCCCGACGTGGGGTCGGCCGGGGTGGGGTCTCCGAGTAGTGGTTTTGCCGCGGCGCCAGTGGGCGCGGGGTCGGTCGGGGTCGAGACGGGCTGGGCAGCGACGGGCGCGACCTGCGAAGAAGAAGTGCCGGCCGACGAGCTCTGCACGGGTTTCGTCGTGGTCTGTGCTGCGGACGTCGCGGAGGGGCTGGGAGTCGGTGTCGCCGTGGTGGGCAGCGCCCCGCCGATCGTTGTCGCGGCAGCCAGCGCCTGGGTCTTCCAGGCGTCGGGGATCGGAGCATAGCCATCGGGAAGCTGGCCGAGCGCTGTACCAGAGACCTGTCCGGCACCCACCGCATACCGGATGAACGCGGCGTAGTCCTTGCGGATGGAGGTCGGGTCTGTGGCCGTCGGGTCCTTCATGCCTGCGTTCACCGCCGCATAGACGGGCATCGTCAGCGGGTATGCCGTCTGGGCAGCCTTGGCTGAGTCAGACGCAGGGTCGAATCCCACTACCTGGGCCTGTTTCGGGTCGGTCGTCATAGCTGCAGCGGCTGCCGTCAACGAGTCGGTCGTCGCAGTCACATAGTTGCCAGCCGGGTTACGGAGGGCCGCAGTGAACAGCTGGTACTTCGCGGCGGATGCTGAGCTCGTGATGCCGAGGACCTTCTGTAGGCCCGGCAGGTTTCGTGCCGCCTTGCTGTACTTCGGCGGTGGCCCCGGGTCATAGCTTCCGTAGTCCTGGCCGTCGCCTCTCAGCACGGCAAGGCCGCCTGCATCGAGGCTGTTTGTGTAAGGTCGCCAGGTCACGAGATTGAGAGCGGGTTCGGAGGCCGTGGCTGCTCGCTCGATGGGGCTGGGCTTCGGAAAACTGTCGGTGGGGAGCGCGAGTCCGACACCAGTCGGGTTGAGATCGGGGTTCGTGGATGCCCACGGGTTGACCTTCATGCCCCAGGGATCTGGTACGCCGTTCAGGAAGTCAACGGCGTCCTTGTCGCTCATGACGTACTTCCAGACAGCAGATGCCGCGTCGGAGTGCCCCAGAGGCTCGAGCATGTCTGCGATTGCCGCGTCGGCGATGCTCTGGCAACCCCACTCCGGGCCGTTGATCTCGATGAACTCTTTGTCCCACGTGATGTTCCTGGCGTTCGGGCCTGGGTTCGGCGGGCTCGTGTAGCCGACTTCAGACTTGTCGGCCCCGTTGGGCAGGGAGTCGTAGTAGGAATAGCTCAGAAGTTTTGCCACAAGGCGCGGTGTCAACTTGAGCTCCGTGAACGGCAGCTGGTTCTGGGACTTGTAGGCGGCCAGATCAGTGGCGGAGACGCCGGGGCACGTCGATTTCACACTCCTGTCGATGGCAAAGGCGATCGTGACACCACTCAGTGCAACGGGCGCGTAGGTCAGTGAATCGGTTCCATCGGTCTGAAGAGCGCTCGAGGTCAGCGCGAGAGGCTGGGGGTCGGTGCTGTTCGCGGCCGTGGCCGCGTCGGTTTCGGGCTGCCCGATGAGCGCATAGGTCGCTCCGCCTGCGGCGGTGCAGAGTTGTGGCTGCCACGATCGCACGGCACCTTCGATCAGCTGGCTTCCGGCCAGTTGCCTGACGGCCGAGCCGAGGGTGCAACGGAGCCCCACCGGCTGGAAGTCAAGCTTGACCGCCAGCTTGTGTTTCCACACGTTGAAGTCGAGCCCTGACTGCTTCGTTCCGACGACCGTCGACCCGGGATCATTTTGACCCCGCGGGAGGATGACAAGCCAGCACGGCGTTCCAGACACGACGCCTCCGGTCGTTACCGGGGTTCCACAGCCAAGACCGGAGGCCTGCGTGGCCGTCTGCATTTCGAACTTGATAGACCCGTCGCCGTTGGGCCCGGAACCGGCCCAGCTGACCTCGTTCGTCGTCAGCTTCGTGAAGTACTGGTTGTTGGCCGGGTCCGTGGCATTCGGCACGAACTTGCTGTCCTGGACGAGAGCTACAGTCTTTGTTGCATCATCGCCTGGATACGGTTTGAACGGCACAGACGTCATGCCTGAGGTGAAGTCGCCGGCAGGTACGGTGTATAACTTGTCTTCTGCCGCGGCAACGTCGCCGGGCTGGATATTCGTGTAGCGCGCCGCACCGGTGGTGCCGAAGCTCCCGTACTGGCATGTGGTCCGGTCGGGCTGCGAGGCGTCAAGAGGATCGTTGCCCCAGCACTGCATGACCTGGAGATAGTCGCCGCCTCCACTGCCGCCACCGGGAGGTGACGAGAGCTTGCCACCCGTCCAGCTCACCTTGATGCCCTGGGCCTGCAGGTCTTTCGTCTGCGAGACGGTCACCTTCAGATCAGGGAGGGGTGCGGTGCCTGATTTGTCCTGGTCAGCGACCGACACGGTGACTGCACTCGATACGGATGCCTGTGCTGACGTCGCTGGGATCACCACGCCACCCAGCGTCACGATCGCCCCGACGGCGATGCCGCCGATGATGCCAGAGAGCCCCGACTGAACGAGGGTTCGGCGCCGCGACTGGCAGTGACGGGGGGCTGAAGACAAGGCAAACTCCAAGCGGGAAACCAGCGGTTTCGAAGAGGAACGGCATAAAAGTAGGGGCGGAGAGTGTCGCCCAGATGAACGACGCGAGAACGAGTACCGCTTCGGAGATTTCACAATGGGGCGGGCGATCTGAAGCTTTGTGGCACACCGGAAGCACCCCCGACAGCACGTGCTCCTGGGGGTGTTTCAGCAGGGGCGAAAGGGCTACTTGCTCCGTTTCAGACGACGTGAGAGAAACGGCGGCAGAACGATCGCCAGCACCAGCAGCAGGCCGGCCACGATCATCACAATCTGTTGTGAGCCGAAGGCGCTGTCATCCAGCACGAGGGGTTTCGACGCAGCAACTGCGGCCCCCACTCCTGACGAACCGCTGACGATGGCGCCATTGGCGTCATACACGGCGGTGTTCGACGCAGCCGCGGCGGCAGCGGAATCCGTAGTGCCCGCGGCAGTGGAGCCGTCGGCCCCGGCGCCGGTGCTGGCTGCACCGCCAGCACCGGCCGTTGTTGCAGCCGCACTGGCGGTCGGGTCTGGTGTGACCGTGACCCCGGTGGAGCCGCCCTTGACCTTGGAACAGTCGATTCCTGCGGCGGGTCCACCCGGAATGCGCTTCACCTGTTCGGAGGCGGCGGAGACGAGGTTTGCGGGCAGCGGCGAATAGCCGAGTGCTGCGGCCTGCTGTTGCCCGTTGCACAGCACATACGTCACGAAGGCAGCGAGAGTCTTTCCCTTGTCATTGGTGAAGATACCCTTCGCCACGGTCGGGATGATCATGTACGAGTAGCTCGAAAGCGGATACGCAGCGGGGTCGGGGTTGACGTAGACGTCACTGAGGTCCTGTGTCAGGTCTGCATTGATCTTCGCTTTGCCGAGCGCGATCGCGACCGCGGAGGCCGTCGGTTCGGCATAGTTGCCCGCTGCATTCAGCACCTTCGCGACCGGAAACTTGGAGTTGAGCGCGTACGAGTACTCGACGTACGTGATCGCCCCTTCGCCGTAGCCCTGGCTCACATACCCGGCCACACCGAGCGAGCCGCTCTGGAACTTTGCGAAACTCGCGTTGGGGTACTGCGAGGTGAGCCCACAGCTGTCACCCGGCGCTTCGTTGACGAACGGGCACCACACATCGGAGTGCTGCTTCGCCATCCACAGTGTGAACTGCGCCGTCGAACCCGAGCCGTCGGAGCGTACGACGGGCACAATCGGCTTGTTGGGCATGGCCAAGCTCGGGTTCGTCGCCTGGATGGCGGGGTCGTTCCAGTTGGTGATGGCCCCGGTGAAGATCTTCGTGATGGTGGTGCCGTCGAGCTGCAGGTCGGTGACGCGCTTGCCACCGATGTTGAGGTTGTACATGAACGACGTGCCCCCGGCCACGATGGGCATGTAGGCGTAATCCGTGGCGTTCTCCGGAGCCGAACCGTCGACCGGCGCGGTCTGGAACGGGATCTCGCTCACCGCGAAGTCGACAGAGCCGTTGATGAAGTCTGTTCGCCCAGCAGACGAACCCGACGCCGAGTAGTTGACCGTGACGCCGAAGTTCGAGGCGAAGTCCTTGCGCCACTGGTCGAGCGCGTTCGACGACCACGTCGAACCACTGCCCGAGATGGGCACGTAGGTGTCGGCCGAGGCGCTCTGCGTCGTCACACCACCGACAGCGCTGACGAGCAGAACCGCGAAGGCCGAAGCCGCGGTGAAGAAACGAAGGAATCGGATGCGCGGCGTCACTGAGACGTCTCCTCGCTGTTGTTCGTGGTCACGTGGGTCGTGGGTGCTTGTGTGGGAGGTGCGGAGCTCGGGGGCGCAGGGGCCGCGGGCTGTGTGGCCTCGACGTTCTGGGCGAGGGCGTACTTCATGACGGTGATGCGCTGCAGGTCATCCGCTGACTGCTGGGCGACCCGGCGGCGCTGGCCGTCGGAGAGCTGCCCTGGGCCCTTGCCACCGATGAGGCGCGCAACGATGAACAGCAGAAGAACGAGCGAGATCAGCACGGCCGCCGTGCCGAACCCCCGCGCGATCATGGTGGGCTGGGGCGACTTGACGAAGTCGAACACCTGCAATGGCAGGGAGATCATCGGGCCCTCGAACGGGTTGAGGTTCATCACGGCCGTGATGCCCGAGGTGAGCAGCACGGGCGAGGTCTCGCCGATGCCTCGTGCAGTGCCCAGGATGACCGCGGTGACGAGGCCCGAACGTGCCGTCGGCAGCACGACCTCCCAGACTGTTCGCCAGCGGGTCGACCCGAGGGCGTAGGCGGCCTCGCGCAGGTTGCCCGGTACGAGCCGGAGCACGACATCGGAGGCGCGGATGATGATCGGCAGCATCATCACCGCGATGGCGATTGCGGCGGCGAACCCCGAGCGCTGGTGAGTGAAGAGCTGGATGACGGCGGCGTAGACGAACAGGCCGGCGACGATCGACGGCAGCGCAGTCATGGCGTCGGAGATGGTGCGCACGAAGCGGGCGAATTTGCCGCCGATCTCGTTGAGGAACACCGCTGTGGTGATACCGAGCGGAATCGTGATCAACAGAGCAATGGAGATCTGGATGAGCGTGCCCACGATTGCGTGAGCGATACCTCCCACGTCGAGACCGTCGAGCGGGCCGGCGAACTGCATCGTCTGGGTGAAGAAATTCATGTGCGGCAGGGCTTCGAGGCCGCGGCTCACCGTGAAGATGACGACGAAGACGAGCGCGCTGAACAGCACGGTGCCGGCGCTGATGAGCAGAACCGTGAGCACGCGGTCCTTGACCTCTTCACGGTCGGAGCGAAGAGAGACCAGCAGGATGTAGAAGCCGATGAAGGAGATGAAGGCCACGACGACCCAGCCGATGGGGCCGGTGAGCGGGGTGAACCAACCGAAGAGCAGGGTGGCCAGGGTGGGGCCGGCCACGAGGGCGCCGATGATGTTGAAACGTTCGTCGAGGGTCGCCTCCCGCAGGCGGCGGCGCGGTGCGGGCTCGGTGGGAGCGGCCTCGTGCACGTGGGGAGGAATGAAGGTCAGGCGCGGCCCAGAGTCGAGGTCTTCGTCGTTCTGGGTGCCCTCGCCGAAGCCGTCGTCGTCGGGGTCGCCCGAAACGGGCTTCTCGAAAGTGGTGATGGTGGTCATCTGCGCGCCTAACTCGTCTCAGCGCCGGAACGCGAGCGGGCCACGATCGACGATGCGGTGAAGTTGATGACCAGGGTGATGAGAAAGAGCACGAGGCCTGCGGCCATGAGGGCGGAGAGCCCGAACTGGGTTGCCTCTCCGTAGCGCAGAGCGATCAGGGCCGAGACCGAGTTGGTGCCGGTCTTCAGCACCTGCCAGTTGATCGAGAAGATCGGCGAGATGATGAGATACACCGCGATGGTCTCGCCGAGGGCGCGGCCGAGGCCGAGCATGACTCCCCCGATCATCCCGCCCCGCCCGAACGGGATGACGACCGTGCGGATCATGCCCCAGCGGGTGGAGCCCAGGGCGAAGGCTGCTTCGCGCTCGCCGATGGGGGCTTGCGAGAAGGCCTCGCGCATGACCGAGGTCTGGGTGGGCACGACCATGAGGCCGACCACGATGCCGGCGATGAAGGCCGAGGAGGTGAAGGCGCTCGCCTCGGTGAGGGTCTGGCCGCTGGAGGGGTCGGTCACGGCGAAGACGGGGATCCAGGCGAAGTAGGTCGAGATCCACTTCGATACCGGGATGACCGCCGACTGGAGGAAGAACAGACCCCAGAGGCCGAAGACCACGCTCGGCACGGCGGCCATGAGGTCGACCAGAGAGACCAGAAAGGAGCGGAGGCCGCCGCGCACGACCTCGGAGAGCAGCAGGGCGGTGCCGACGGCCAGGGGTACACCGACGCACATCGCGATGATGGCGATGGTGAACGTGCCGAAGATCACGGCGGCGATGCCGAACTGGTGGGTGTCGGGCGACCACTGCTGTTCGAACAGAAAGTTGATGCCCTGCACCTGGAGGGCGTCGCTGGCGCGCAGGGTGAGAAAGAGGCCGACGGCAAGCATGATGCCGACCGTGGTTGCGCCGGCGGTGAACGAGACGCCCTTGAAAACGGAGTCCGAGCGGGAGGGGCGCGACTTCAGCGACCGCTTGTGAACGCCGACCATGTTGATCGGGTCGGGGTTCACATGGGTGGGCGCGTCGTCGGAATCAGGTGGCAGCGGCGGTCGCAGTACTGACGGGTCGGGGCCGACCTCGTCGGCGATCACCCGCGCAACGGGGGTCTTCACGCTGGTCTTGTCGGTGAGCATGCTGTGCACGTCTGTCAACGAGTCGAACTTCTTTTCAGACACAGTGCACCTCCTCGTGGCATGCCTCGGGCAGGCTCCGCACCACAGGCCTGATAATCACCGGGCAAAGTAAACGCCCGGGGCCGGGAGGGTGAAGGAGGCATAAACGCGGCATGATCAGAAATCGGTCGGCACCCCCCAGTGAGAGGGTCATGCGTGCGGGGTGACTGACGGTGTCGGCGTGACCGTCTGGCTCGGCGTCGGGGCGGTTGTGGCAGGCGCCGTGGCGACGATCATGGTGACCGAGCTGCCGAGCCGCAGCGACGAGGTTTCGGCCGGTTGGGTTCCAGTCACCGTGCCGGGCACCGCTGAACCGGTCACCTGCGTCTGCACCACCACTGCGAAACCCGCCGACTGGATGCTCGCGATCGCGTCGCTCTGACCGAGCCCGGTCACGATCGGCACGGCGTTCGAGCCAGAGGCGACCACGACGTCGACCGCGCTGCCCGGCTCGACGCTCGTGCCCGCGGTGCGCGAAACGGAGAGTACGGTGTCGCCGGGCCGGTTGGAATCCTGCGAAGTGATACTCCCGAGGGTCAGGCCGGCAGCTGTGAGCGCCGCTCTCGCATCGGCGAGACTGAGCAAAAGCAGAGCGGGCGCGGCGACCTGCGCGGGGGTCGTGCTCGCGGCCGCGGTGACCACCGGCGTCTGGCTCGGCTCGGCGCTGGCGGTCGCAGACGGCGTTGCCGCATGACTTGCCGGGTTCGCCGAACCCGGCCCTGCTGCTGTCGACGAGCTCGGGTTCGACGTTGTGGCGAGCACCCAGGCCACGGCGATGACGGTCAGGGTGAGGATGATGCCGGCCCAGACGGCTCCCCCGCCCCGCTGGCGCCGGCCGGCGTAGACCGTCGGTGAGGCCGACGCCGCAGTGAGTTGGGTCGGCGTGAGCGCGGCGGCGGTCAGACTGGGCTCGGAGGCAGTGGACCGAGACTGCCCGGTGAACACGGGGCCGGATGCGGTCGGCTGGCGTGCAGCGGCCGTTTGCGCCGTACCGGGTGGGCCCGCGGGGCGGCGGGGTGCGAGCGGGGGTGAGGCGATCATCCGTGTCGTGGTGCCGGACGGCGGCAGCATGACCGTTCGCTGCGAATTCGGCCCGGTGTTTCGAACTTCGAGGAGCACAACGGCCTCACGCATGGCGGCGGCAGAGGGGTAGCGGCCGGCCGGGTCTTTGAGCAGCGCTTTGACGACCAGTCGGTCGATGGCACGGGGAATGCCGGAGTACAGCACGGACGGCACCGGCGGTGGCGAGTTCACGTGGGCGCGCATGACGGCCGACGTCGAGTCGCGCACGAACGGTGGGCGCCCGGTGAGCGCGAAATGAAGCACTGCGCCGACCTGGTAGATGTCGCCGCGTTCGTCGACCGCCTCGCCGAGAGCCTGTTCCGGCGACATGTAGTTGGCGCTGCCAAGCACCCCGAGAGCACCTAGCGGCGAGGTGTTCAGCTCGGTGGGTGGTTCTTCGTTGCCCGATGCTTCGACACTCGGGTCGCTGGGGCCCGGGCGAGTGCTCCGAAGAATGTCAGCGCCGAGAACGGGGCGCCCGGCCGCATCGGCGAGGCCGAAGTCGACCAACCGCACCGCCTCGGGGGTGAGAACGTTGTGCGCACCGGGTTCGACCATGATGTTGGCCGGCGACACGTCGCGGTGCATGAGCCCGACTGTGTGGGCCGCCTCCAGTGCGCGCAGTACGCCATCGGCAAGCGCCAGGCTGCTCGAGACGCTCAGCGGGCCGTTCAGTTCGACGAACTCGGCCAGCGTGATTCCCGGTGCGCGCTCCAGGGCGATCCACGCGAGCGGCTCGCCCTCGGGGTCGTGCACGCCGACGCCCAGAACGGCGACGATGTTCGGGTGCCGCAGATTCTCGGCCGCCCGTGCCTCGGTGAAGAACGCGTCGCGGGCTTCGGGCGAGCGCGAAAGGTGCGGGTGCAGGATCTTCAGCGCGACGTGGGTTTCGGCCGGCTCAGCTGCGGTGGCAGAATCCGCAGCAGTGACGTCGACAGCGTCGAAGACCGATGCCGAGCCGCCGCTTCCCAGCAGGTCGCCGAGCCTGAAGCGCCCGGAGATGAGTCCTTCTGTTGCGTGCTGCACGAGTCACCCGACCTCGGCGGCATACAGATTCGCCGTCGCTGCGACGGAGTCCACGTACGACTCGACATGGTTGTAGGCGAAGACGGATGCCCGCCAGCCCGCTGCCGTCGACAGATCCCCGTAGCTGCAGAGGTAGCGCCCGGCGGTCAACGCCGCATCGTCGATCTGCTGGGGGTCGGCCACACCGTCGGAGTTGCCGTCAGAACCCCACTGGGCCCAGGTCGAGGGGATGAACTGCAACGGCCCCGCTGCTCGTGCCCACTGGGCTGACGTGCTGCCCGCGTTACCCGTCGTGCCCGTCGGTGCGGCGGCGATCGCGTCGTAGCTCGTGCCGTCGAGCGAGGGGCCGAAGATTCCGGGTGTGTCAACGCCGTTGTCTTGTATGAGCGAACCGGCATGTGTTCCGTGCCCCGACTCGATATTGCCGAGAGCGGCGAGAGTGCTCCATCCCAGATGACACGAGGGTTGTTCGGCCTGCAGAGCGATGGTCGCGCCGGCATAGCCGAGCACTGCGCGATACGGGATGCCCGTGGCCGATGCCGCGCGCTGCGCCCAAGCACGGTCGACCCTGCGAGAATTGCCGGTGTTGCTCGATGTAGTGGTCCCCGTTGCGCCTGCAGTGGTACCCGCGAGTCCGGGGCCGGCCGTCGTGGTCGACGCGTCAGAGGTACCCGATGCCGACGACGTCGGTGACGAGGGCTCGGTGAGCGTAGATGGTGACGGGTCGACGGGGGTGACAACATCCGGTGCCAGGGCTGCCAGGTCGGTCTGCCCGGGCACCCCGAGTGCGGCGTGGGCGGCTTGGCCGGGAGCTGTGACGGCACTGTAGGCCAGCCACCCGCCCAGGGCGAGCAGGGCGGTGACGAGAAGGGTGATGCTGGTTCTCATGGTCAGTGCCCGGCTACCACGCGGCAGCTCGCGATGGCGTGGAGGTGAGGGGCCGGTTGCGCTGGCCGGGCGTGGCCGTACGCCGGGGGTCGTCTGTCACCGTCGCACTGCGCAGGGCGGCGAGCGTGGTCACGGCAGCTTCGAGGCTCGAGGCACTTGCTCCGTACCACCGGGCGCAGGTCATCACGGCTGACGAGTCAATGGTTGCGAACCACCCGTGGGTGCCTGCCGTCGGGCCATTCACGATGGTGATCTGCATGTCGTCGACCGATTGCTGCAGGTAGAGCACGTGCCCGCGAGCGGCGACGAACGAGGTATAGAGGTACGAGCTGCGCGCGACCTCGCGGTTGTTCGACGCGAGCAGGCGCCAGATGCCCGACTGGCTCGGTGCGGCTGTACTTGGCGTGCGTGTGGCCGGCGGTTCGCTGAGAGTCAATTGCGCCCTTGTCGGCTCCGCGATGTTCTGGGCTGCGGTGTTCGTCGCTGTGGTCTTCTCGCCGACCTTCACCTGCTGGCGGAAAGCCGACCACGCGCGGATCATCGGCTCGGAATTCGTGCGGAACGCCGAGAAGACGATGCACGGGCTGGCTGACACGGGATCCTCGGGTTCACTCAGTCTGACGAGCTCAGTCGGGCTGAAGAGCTCAGTCAGGCTGAGAACGCGATGCGTTCAGCCAGTACCTTGGCGGGTGTGAGTGGCTTTTCGCCCTCACCGAAGTGAAGAAGACGTGTACGCCAGGTGTCCAGCTGACTCACTGTCGGTTCATAAGTGCCCTCCGAGGGTGCGTGTTGTGGTTGCCATCGGGAAGCAGAATGGAGTCATGACCCCATCACCGCCTGACGATGCCGTGGTTCTCCTCAGGCGCGGACGACTGCTTGAATGGGCGACGCTCGGCTGGAACGTGGTGGGCGTCGTCGTGCTCGCGATTCTCGCGGTGTCGGCCTCGTCGGTTGCGCTGGTGGGTTTCGGCCTCGACAGTCTCATCGAGATCGGTGTGAGCACGGTGGTGTTGTGGGAGCTCTCTGGTACCGGCGAAGCACGCCAGAGACGTGCGCTCCGGATGATCGGCATCGCTTTCATCGCGCTCGCCGCGTACCTCGCGGTGCAGTCGACACTCGCGCTGGCCACCGGTCATCACGCCTCTCCCAGCGCGGCGGGAATAGTGTGGACAGCGGTCACTGCCCTCGTCATGTTCGCGCTCGCGGCAGGTAAACGCCGCACCGGCCGTGAGCTCGGCAACCCCGTGCTGGTCACCGAGGGTCGGGTGACGTTCATCGACGGAATGCTCGCCGTCGCCGTGCTTCTCGGACTCGCCCTCAACTCACTGGCCGGCTGGTGGTGGGCCGACCCGATTGCCGGTTACGTCATCGTCTATTACGCCGCCCGCGAGGCGGTACACATCTTCCGGCCAGAGGCTGACTGACACCGGCGGATCGGGCCCGTGATACGAGCCTGCGACACGCTGGGGGCAATTGACTTATTCGAACATATATTCGAATATTGAAGGGTGCCTGAACCTGCATTGCTCCTTGACGAAGCCGCCCCCGCGGCGTCAGCGGTGCGCGAACTCCAGGAGCGCATCCGGCAGATGCAGAGCACAAAACTCGAGACACGCAGCCTGAACACCTCTCCGGCATTCGCCTCCCTGCTGCCGGGCGGTGCCCTCAAGGCGGGGGCTGCGTACTCGGTCGAGGGGTCGCACGCATTGCTCATGGCACTGATGACGGGCCCCTCTGCAGCGGGAGCGTGGTGCGGGGTCATCGGCCTGCCCGACTTCGGCGCCGAAGCAGCGAGCCGATCGGGCATCGACCTCGAGCGGCTGGTTCTGGTGCCGCACCCTGGTGAGCAGTGGCTGGCCGTGGCGTCTGCGGTGATCGACGTGGTGACGGTGGTGGTCACCGTGACTCCCCCACGCCTCAGCGATTCGGTCGTGGCACGGCTGACCGCGCGCATCCGCCAGCGCGAGGCCACCCTGATCGTGCTGGGGGGCTGGCCGCAGAGCGAGGCGACCCTCCGCATCACGGCGAGCCAGTGGGGTGGCATCGGGCAGGGCTACGGGCACCTGGCGAGCCGGCAGGTGACGGTGAGTTCTGCCGGCAGGGCGTTCCGGGGTCAGAACCGCACGGCCAGGCTGTGGCTGCCCGATTCCTCTGAGCAGGTGCGCGTGGCGGAGCAGGTGCGCGTGGCGGAGCAGGGCCGTGGGGTTGACGGGCGTGTGGCGGAGGGGCGTGGCGTCGGGAACCGTGTGGCCGAAAGCCGGTTGGCTGGCCTGCAACCGGCACGCAGCGAGAGGGCGAGCTGACATGACAGATGTCACACGCACTCTGGTGATCTGGTTTCCCGACTGGCCTGTTCGGGCACACGCGCGTGCAGAAGAGATCGAGCCGGCACTGCCCATCGCCCTGGTCGACCGCGGCCTGGTGTTCGCGTGTTCGCCGAGTGCGCGGGGCGAAGGAGTCCGGCGTGGCCAGCGCATCCGTGAGGCCCAGTCGCGATGCCCCGAACTGCTGGTCTTCGACTACGACCCGGCGCTCGACCATCGCAGTTTCGAGCCGATCGTCTCGGCGATCGAAGAACTGATGCCGGGTGTGCAGCTCATCAGGCCCGGCGCCTGCGCCCTGCGCTCCCGGGGCCCCGCCCGCTACTACGGCGGCGAAGAAGAGATGGCGAAGGTGCTGTTCACGGCGCTGGCGGCGCTGGAGATATCCGGGCTGCACGCCTCCGAACAGGCCGAAGAGACGACGTCGGCGCGCATTGCCGTCGCCGACGGCCGGTTCGCTGCCGAACAGGCTGTGCGCATGAGGGGGGTGCAGAGCATCCGTATCGTTCCCACGGGCGGTTCACCGGCATTCCTCGCACCCCAGCCCATCGAGACCATCGGCGACCAGGCGCTGGCCACCCTGTTGCGAAGACTCGGGCTCACGACCCTCGGCGACTTCGCCGCGCTCGACTTTCGTGACGTGCGGGCGCGGTTCGGTGAAACCGGGGTGTATGCCCACACGCTCGCCAGCGGCAGAGATGCCCGGCGGGTCGTTCCGCGCCTGCCGCCGCAACTGCGCGACATCGAGCTGGCGTTCGAGCCTCCACTCGAGCTTGTCGACCAGGTCACCTTCGCCTTTCGAACCACAGCCGAAAGGTTCGTCGAAGAACTCACACGGGCGCTGCTGGTGTGCACGGGCATCCGGGTCGAGATCCACACCGACAACGGCGGGGTGCACGAGCGTTCGTGGGGGCACCCGCGGTGGTTCAGTGCTTCTGATGTGCTCGACCGCATTCGCTGGCAGGTGCAGGGCAGAACCGGCAACGGCAACGGTGCGCTCGGCTCACCGATCACGAAGGTGCGGGTGTTGCCTGAGGGGTTCGACTCGATCGGCAACTACGAGACCGGGCTCTGGGGCAGCACACCAGACGACCGCGTTCACCACGGGCTCTCACGCGTGCAGAGCCTGCTCGGGCACGGCGGGGTGATGACGGCGGCGATCGGCGGCGGGCGCGGTATCAGCGAGCGGCAGATCCTGGTGCCGTGGGGCGACCCCCGGCCGAAGGAGCGCGAGCTCGGGGGTAAACCATGGCCGGGCAGCATTCCGCTCCCGGCGCCCTCCACGGTGTTCGAGAGGCCCCGAAGAGTCAGCGTGCAGGCCGAAGACGGCGGCCCGGTCGGCGTGACCGAGCGCGGTGTGCTGACGGGTGTTCCGGCCCGGTTCTCCGAAGAGAGCGCCGTTCCTGCACAGGCCCCTGGTGCGCGGGCCCCAGCTGCCCGGGCCTCAGCTGCCCGGGCCTCAGACGAGCATGTGGCCCCTCGGCTGCCGCAGCTCACGGCGTGGGCCGGCCCCTGGCCGGTGTTCGAACGCTGGTGGGATCACGAGCAGGCCCGGTCGTTCCACCGTTTCCAGGTGGTCGACGCAGAGGGAACGGCCTGGCTGCTGGCCCTGCACGAGCACGAATGGTGGGCGGAGGCGCGATATGACTGAACGGCGCGGTGTACCTGAACGGCGCGGTGTACCTGATGGACAGATCTCCAACATTCACCGTGAGCTTGAAGGTTACAGTTTGCCCACTGAGGCTCAATCCGGAGCCCGGGCTCAGTCTCACCTTCAGGTCACAGTGAAGGCTGGGTGAGCTGATGGGCTTCAACAACCCCGCCATCCCGTGGTCAGAGCTCGAGAAGAAGCTCTCTGACACGCGGCGTCCCGGCGCGCCCACCGACCGCGACGGGGGCGACGGGCCGGCCTTCTCGCGCAAACGACAGCCGTACACTCCCCCGCCCGAACCGCTCCGTGCACCCGATCCTGCCGATGACAGCCCGGTTGTGCCCTACGCCGAACTGCACGCCCACTCCAATTTCAGCTTTCTCGATGGTGCCTCGCCTCCCGAAGAGCTGCTCGAAGAAGCCGCACGGCTGCAGATGCACGGGCTCGCCCTCACCGACCATGACGGTTTCTACGGGGTCGTACACCTGGCCGAAGCCGCAGAATCGCACCCCGGCGTGAGCACGATCTTCGGCGCAGAGCTCTCGCTCGGGCTCACCAAGCCCCAGAACGGGATGGCAGACCCCGAGGGTTCGCACCTCGTCATCCTGGCCCGCAAGCAGAAGGGCTACCACCGGCTCGCCGGCGCCATCACCTCTGCCCAGCTCGCCACCGACGCCGAGAAGGGCAGGCCTCTCTACGATCTCGAGTTGCTGGCCGACCAGGCCCGCGGCGGTAGCGGAGCCGACGGCAGTGAGGCGGTTTCGGCCGGTCCTGGAGTGGCGGGCCGTGGTAGCACCGACAGTGTCGAGTGGATGATCCTCACCGGCTGCCGCAAGGGTGTCGTTCGCCAGGCGCTCGAATCCGAGGGGTTGCCAGGAGCCTCACGCGAGCTCGACCGGCTGGTCGCTCTCTTCGGCCGCGAGAACGTGCTGGTCGAACTCTTCGACCACGGCAACCCGCTCGACAGCGACACCAACGACGCACTGGCTGCGTTGGCGTCGAAGCACCGGGTGAACACCGTTGCGACCGGCAATGTGCACTACGCCACGCCGAAGCAGTTTCCGCTCGCGCAGGCCCTTGCGGCCGTTCGGGCACGGCGCAGCCTCGATGACCTCGAAGGGTGGTTGCCTGCATCCGCCGGCTCTCATCTTCGATCCGGTAGCGAGATGGCAGCCAGGTTCGCGCGGTACCCCGGGGCGGTCGAGCGTACGGTGGAGGTCGCCGACGACCTCTCTTTTCAGCTGCGCACCGCCAAACCGCGACTGCCCCGGCAGAAGGTGCCGGAGGGGCACACACCGATGAGCTGGTTGCGCAAGCTGGTCGCCGACGGCATGGCCACGCATTACCCCCATGCCACGGCCGACAACCGGGCGCGCATCGAGAAGGAGCTCGCCGTCATCGAACAGAAGGACTTTCCCGGGTACTTTCTGATCGTGCACGACATCGTGCACTACGCCCGAAGCCAGGGTATTCTCTGCCAGGGCCGTGGCTCGGCCGCCAATTCCGCCGTCTGCTTCATCCTCGACATCACGGCGGTCGATTCGATCTTCTACAAGCTGCCGTTCGAACGGTTTCTCTCGAGCATGCGTGACGAAGAACCCGACATCGACGTGGATTTCGATTCGGATCGACGAGAGGAGGTCATCCAGTACGTCTACCAGAAGTACGGGCGGCGCAACGCGGCGCAGGTCGCGAATGTCATCACCTACCGGCCGAAGTTCGCCGTGCGCGACATGGCGAAGGCGCTCGGGCACAGCCCCGGCCAACAGGATGCGTGGTCGAAGCAGATCGAGCGTTGGGGGTCGACGATCTCGACCGAGGAGCATGACATCCCTTCCGAGGTGATCGGGCTCGCTGAGCAGGTGCTGAAGTTCCCCCGTCACATGGGCATCCATTCGGGAGGAATGGTGCTCACCGACAGGCCGGTCGGCGAGGTCTGCCCCATCGAGAACGGGCGAATGGATGGCCGCACCGTTCTCCAGTGGGACAAAGACGATTGCGCGTGGATGGGCCTGGTGAAGTTCGACCTGCTCGGCCTCGGCATGCTCTCTGCCCTGCAGCACTCGCTCGACCTCGTCCGTGAGCACCTCGGTGAAGACTGGTCGCTGCAGAGCATCCCCAAAGAGGAGCAGGGGGTGTACGACATGCTGTGCCGGGCCGATTCGATCGGTGTCTTTCAGGTCGAGAGCCGCGCGCAGATGGGCACACTCCCCCGCCTGCAGCCGCGCCGGTTCTACGACCTCGTCGTCGAGATCGCGCTGATACGGCCCGGTCCCATCCAGGGTGGGGCCGTGCATCCGTACATTCGTCGAAAGACCGGGCTCGAACCCGTGACGTACCTGCACCCCTTGCTCGAAGAACCTCTCGAACGTACGCTCGGGGTACCGCTCTTCCAGGAGCAGCTCATGCAGGTCGCGCAGGCGGTGGGCGGGTGCTCGGCTGAAGACGCCGACCTGCTCCGCCGGGCCATGGGCTCCAAGCGCGGTGTCGAGAAGATCTCGTCCCTGCGCGAGAAGCTCTTCGCGGGCATGGCCTCCAACGGGATCGCCCCCGACGTCGCCGAGCAGATCTACCAGAAGATCGAGGCCTTCGCGAACTTCGGGTTCGCCGAGAGCCACTCGAACAGTTTTGCGCTGCTCGTCTACGCGAGCTCGTGGTTCAAGCTGCACTACCCGGCCGCGTTCCTCGCCTCGCTGCTGCGCGCCCAGCCGATGGGGTTCTACTCGCCGCAGACCCTGGTGGCGGATGCCCGGCGGCACGGCGTCGTCGTGCACCGCCCTGACATCCAGCGTTCGGGGGTGCAGGCCGGTCTCGAACCCCGAGACGACATCGCCGTCGGAGCCACCGCCCTGCCGACCGGTCGGCACGAGTGCATCCTGCACGACCAGCCGCCGGTCGCCGTGCCGTTCAACCGCGCGATCCCGGCCGATTTCGCCGAGCACCGGCGTGACGGCAACCTCGACGTGCGCCTCGGCCTCGCCGACGTGACCTCGATCGGAGACAAGCTCGCCGAACGCATCGTGGCCGAACGCGACCGGGGTGGCCTCTACCGGGACATGGCCGACGTGGCCCGCCGCAACGACCTCAACACCACGCAGATGGAGGCCCTCGCCTCGGCGGGAGCGTTCACCGGCCTGAACCTGACGCGCCGCGAAGCGCTGTGGGAGGCCGGCAACGCCGCCCAGGACCGCCCAGAATTCCTGCAGGGCACGCACGTCAGCGTGCAGCCGCCTCTGTTACCGATGCTGAGCCCCACCGAGCAGGTGATCTACGACCTCTGGAGCACCGGGATCTCGCCAGACGACCACCCTGTCTCGCACTCGCGTGACTGGCTGAATGAGCGCGGAGCGCTCTCGATCGCCGCCCTCGAGACCACGGAGAACGGCCGCCGGATCGAGGTGGGCGGGGTCGTCACGCACCGGCAGCGACCGGCCACGGCGAGCGGAATCACCTTCGTCAACCTCGAAGATGAGACGGGCATCCTGAACGTGATCTGCAGCGTGGGGGTCTGGAGCCGTTATCGCCGTGTTGCCCGCGAGGCCCCCGCCATGGTTGTGCGCGGAATCATCGAGCGCTCCCCCGAGGGCATTCTGAACCTCGTGGCCGACCGCTTCGAGTTGCTGCCGCTCGGTGCCCCCGCCCGCTCCCGCGACTTTCGCTGAAGCGCCCCGCACCGCCGTGCCGGGAGGGGAACGGGAGGAGAACAGCGAAAGTTTCGACACTATGGGCAGTACATCGCCTGCTCTCCTCCCGAAATCACGCAGAACCCCGAAATCACGCAGCCTTCCGAGTCACGCAGGCGCAGACTAGTGCGCGGCCTCGTTCCAGTTCTGGCCGCGGCCGAGCTGCACATCGAGCGGCACCTTGAGTTCGGCTGCGGTCGACATGCGGGTCGTGACGACGTCGGCCAGGGCATCCCATTCGCCGGGATACACGTCGAAGACAAGCTCGTCGTGCACCTGCAGAAGCATGCGTGACTGCAGTTCGCGCTCGGCGAGGTCTGCCGAGATGTTCACCATGGCGATCTTCAGAATGTCGGCGGCCGTGCCCTGGATGGGTGCGTTCAACGCCTGGCGTTCGGCATTGTCGCGCAACACCCGGTTGGCGCTGGCGAGGTCGGGGAACATGCGGCGCCGGCCGAAGATCGTCTCGGTGTAGCCGTCTTCGCGCGCCTGCACGACGACGTTGCGGAGGTAGTCACGCACAGCACCGAAGCGCTCGAAGTAGTCGCTCATGAGCTGCTTGGCCTCGTCGCGCGGAATGCGCAGCTGCTTCGACAGTCCGAACGCCGACAGGCCGTAGGCGAGGCCGTACGACATCGCCTTCACCTTCGAGCGCATGGCCGGCGTCACATCTGCCGGCTCGACGCCGAAGATGCGCGCGCCAACAAAACGGTGCAGGTCTTCACCCGATTGGAAGGCGGCAATGAGCCCCTCGTCTTCGGAGAGGTGCGCCATGATGCGCATCTCGATCTGCGAGTAGTCGGTGGTGAGAAGCGTCTCGTACGATTCGCCGACCATGAAGGCCTTACGGATGCGACGGCCCTCTTCGGTACGAACGGGAATGTTCTGCAGGTTGGGGTCTGTGGAGGAGATGCGCCCCGTACTCGAACCGGTCTGCACGTAGGTGGTGTGGATGCGGCGATCGGCGGCGATGGACTTGTCGAGCGTCTCGACGATCTGGTTCAGTTTCGTGGCGTCGCGGTGTGAGAGCAGCAGGTCGAGGAACGGATGCGGCGAACTCGCCTGCAGGTCGGCCAGCGACACTGCGTCGGTGGAGTACCCGGTCTTCGTCGCCCGGGTCTTGGGCATACCGAGCTGCTCGAAGAGCACCTCCTGGATCTGCTTGGGCGAACCGAGGTTGATCTCCTTGTCGATGATCACGAACGCCTGGGCCGCGAGGTCGGATGCCCGGGCCGAGAGTTCGCCAGAGAGCTCGGCCAATTGGGCATGGCTGACCGCAATGCCGTCGAGCTCCATCTGGGCGAGCACGGCGAGCACCGGCATCTCGATGTCGACGAGCACAGAACGCGAACCCTCTTCGAGTCGGTCGTTCAATGAGCGTGCGACACGGCCGACGAACCAGGCCTCGATTGCCGGGCCGACCACGGATTCGTCAGCGGGCACGAGCTGGTTCGGGTCGGGGGTGGGCAGCGTCTCGCCGAGCTCGCGATCCACCAGCTCTGAAAGTGACGGCGCAGTGCCGTCGGACTTCAGCAGCCACGCGGCCACAGACGTGTCGAAGGTGATGCCGGCGACCGTCAGCCCCGCCGTGATCATGGCCTTCAGCTGTGTCTTCGCCCCGTGCAGGAGTTTGGGCGAATCGCTCGCCAGCCAGTTCTCGAAGGGCAGGTAGTCACGACTGTCGGGAATCCATGGCAGAAAGAGTGCCGCCTCAGACGACGCGAGCCCGAACCCGATCGGCTTGCCGTCGAGCAGTTCCACGCTCAGTGCGAGCCCGAACGGCTCGGCCGCGATGTGCCGTGCAAGCCATGCCTCGAGCTCTTCGTCGAGCAGCGCAGACGGGACAGGGACGACGACGGCCTTCTCGTCGACAGTGACGGACGCTGTTGCCCCCGGCTCCGAAACGATGCCGTCGAGCTTGAATACCCGGTCGAGCAGCGTTCTGAATTCGAGCCGGGCGAAGATGTCGCGCACGGCCTGCTCGTCGATGGGTCGCCGGGTGAAATCGGCCGGCCCGACGGGCAGTTCCACGTCAGTGAGCAGCCGGTTGAGGCGGCGGTTGCGCACGGCATTCTCCTGGAATTCGCGGAGGCTCTCGCCGACCTTGCCGCCGATCTCGTCAGAGCGCCGCAGGATCTCATCGAGGCTGCCGAACTGGTTCAGCCACTTCACCGCGGTCTTCTCGCCGACCTTGGGGATGCCCGGCAGGTTGTCGCTCGTCTCGCCGACCAGCGCCGCCACTTCGGGGTACTGGTGTGGTTCGATGCCGTACCGCTCGAAGACCTTGTCGCGGTCATAGCGGGTGAGATCGGTGACTCCCTGCCTCGACGGGTACAGCAGAGTGACGTTGTCGTTCACCAGCTGGATGGTGTCGCGATCACCGGAGACCACGAGAACGCGGAAGCCCTGCTCGGCACCCTGCACAGATAGCGTCGCGAGAATGTCGTCGGCCTCGAAGTCCTCTTTTTCGAGGGTTTCGATGTTCATCGCGTGCAGGACGTCTTTGAGCAGGGGTACCTGGCCCATGAATTCCGGGGGCGTCTCGCCCCGGGTGCCCTTGTATTCGGGGTATTCGCGGGTGCGGAACGAGAACCTGGAGATGTCGAATGCCACGGCAACGTGGGTGGGCTTCTCGTTCTTCAGAAGGTTGAGGAGCATCGACACGAAGCCGTGGATGGCGTTCGTGTGCTGACCGTCTCTGGTCTGGAAGCTGTCGACAGGCAGGGCGTAGAACGCGCGAAACGCGAGCGAGTGACCGTCGACGATGAGAAGGGTGGGCTGTTCGGTATCCGGCACAGGGCAAGCCTACACAGGGGGGCCGACGGCGGCATTCGAGGGTGCAACCACGTCTCGGCGGTGTTCGCCCGCCGGGTTGTGACACCGTGGATGCCGTGCTGAGCGTTACAGGTCCTTGATGAAGTTGGTGATGCGCACCGTCGAGAGCCGCCGGCCGGCCTCGTCGGAAATGGCGATCTCGTGAACGACGAGGGTCCGCCCGAGCTTGATGGCTGTGCACACTCCGGTGACGATGCCACTGGATGCTGAACCCGTGTGGCTCGCATTGACTTCGATGCCCATGGCTACGCGGCCCTCACCGGCGAAGATGTTCGCAGCGAAACTGCCCAGGCTTTCGGCAAGCACGACATAGGCGCCGCCGTGCACGACACCGAATGGCTGGGTGTTGCCTTCGACGGGCATGGTCGCAACCGAGCGCTCGGGTGTCAGCTCGAAGAATGTGATACCCATCTTCTCCGCAAGCGCGCCAAGACCTCCGGAGAACAGCGCTTTCACGTCGATCGGGGTCGGCTCGGGGACTTCGTCAGCGGAATTCGCGCGACCCGCAGCAGTGGCCTCGTGTGGCACGGTCAACTCTGCGCGCGCTCTACTTCTTGACGGAGAGCTGCTCGATGATCGCCTGCGCGACGTCGTGCATGGTGAGACGACGATCCATCGATGCCTTCTGGATCCATCGGAACGCCTCAGGTTCGGTGAGCCCCATCTTCTCGTTCAGGAGCCCCTTGGCGCGGTCGACCAGCTTGCGGGTCTCGAACCGCTCGACGAGGTCGGCAACCTCTGCCTCGAGCGTGATGATCTGGGCATAGCGCGAGAGAGCAATCTCGATCGCGGGCAGCAGGTCATTCGGGGTGAAGGGCTTGACCACGTAGGCAAGTGCGCCGGCCTCGGTGGCGCGTTCGACGAGCTCCTTCTGGCTGAAGGCCGTGAGCAGCACGACGGGAGCGATGTGGCCCTTCGAAAGGCGCTCTGCAGCGGAGATGCCGTCGAGCAGTGGCATCTTGACGTCCATGATGACCAGGTCGGGCCGGAGTTCGGTCGCAAGCGCCACCGCGGTCTCGCCGTCGCCAGCCTCACCCACCACCTCGAACCCGTTGTCGCGAAGGATCTCGACGATGTCGAGGCGGATCAGGGATTCATCTTCAGCGACAACTACACGGCGGGGTGCAGTCGTGGGCGTATCGTGGTCAGTCACAACTCAACCCTACGGTATTCTGAACAATGTTGACGCGAGCCGGTGTGGCGGAATGGTAGACGCGGCGCACTCAAAATGCGTTGTCGCAAGACGTGTCGGTTCGAGTCCGACCACCGGTACAAAACAGAAAAAGACCCGAGAAGCAGTTTCTCGGGTCTTTTTCTTTGACGTCTTAGTGGTCGAGCTCGTCGGGGTCGGGCTTCTTGGGGTTGTGACCCTCACCCACGATGTGCACGCGCATGTCGTTGGTGGTGCCTGCTTTTCCGGGAGGGGATCCGGAGATCACCACGACCTTGTCGCCGACCTCGGCCATGTTCTCGCCGAGGAGCACGTCATCGACCTGAACCATCAGCTGGTCAGTGTGCTTGACCCGGTCGACGAGGAACGACTCGACACCCCACGACAGGGCCATGCGGTTGCGGATGCCCGGCTCCGGTGTGAGGCCGACGATCGGGATGCTCGACCGAAGCCGTGTCATCCGTCGCACTGAGTCGCCGGACTCCGTGAACACCACAAGGTACTTGGCTTCGACGAAGTCGGCGACTTCGGCGGCAGCCAACGTGATCGCACCGGCCTGCGTGCGTGGCTTCGTGCCGAGCGCAGGAATGCGCTCCATGCCGTGCACCTCGGTCGACTCGACGATGCGCGCCATGGTCTGCACCGTGATGATGGGGTACTCCCCCACGCTGGTCTCGCCACTCAGCATGACCGCGTCTGCTCCGTCGAGTACGGCGTTCGCGACGTCGGAGGTCTCTGCCCGCGTCGGAATGGGGCTGGAGATCATCGACTCGAGCATCTGCGTTGCGACGATGACCGGCTTGGCCATGCGGCGCGACAGCTCGATTGCTCGCTTCTGAACGATCGGCACCGCCTCGAGGGGCAGCTCGACGCCCAGGTCACCGCGGGCGACCATGATGCTGTCGAACGCGTCGATGATCTCTTCGAGGTTGTCGACGGCCTGGGGCTTCTCGATCTTGGCGATCACCGGGATCTTGCGACCCTCTTCGGCCATGATCTCGTGCACCCGGGTGATGTCGCTTGCGTCGCGAACGAACGAGAGTGCAATGAGATCGGCGCCGAGCTTCAGGCCCCACCGCAGGTCTGCTTCGTCTTTCTTCGACAGTGCAGGTACGTTGACCGCAACCCCAGGAAGGTTGATGCCCTTGTTGTTCGAGACATTGCCGGCCACGACGACCTCGGTGGTTACGACGGTGCCGTCGGTCTCCAGTACACGGACCTTGACCTTGCCGTCGTCGATCAGCAGGAAGTCACCGGGAGAAACGTCTTGAGGAAGGCCTTTGAAGGTCGTTCCCGAGAGTTCACGGGTTCCGATGACCTCGTCGGTGGTGATCTTGAAGATGTCACCCTGTTCGAGGTAGTACGGGCCGCCCTCGAACTTGCCGAGGCGGATCTTCGGGCCCTGCAGGTCGACCATGACGGCGACAGCCCGGCCTGAATCGGCGGCTGCCTTGCGCACGGTGGCGTAGATCGCCTCGTGAACGTCGTAGGTGCCGTGGCTGAGGTTCATGCGACAGACGTCGACCCCGGCGTCGATGATGGCCCGGAGGTTCTCATACGACGATGTCGCCGGGCCGAGTGTTGCGACGATTTTTGCGCGTCTCATATCTGAACGGTGCTCCATGATTCTGCGCGAGAGCGCATTGGTTGATCTGTTCTATTAGATCGCGATAGCGCGGTCTGTGGGGGAAACGGGGAATGGCAGTTCGGTGTCTCCTTCGAGATACCGGTCGACAGACGCTGCAGCGGCGCGCCCTTCGGCGATCGCCCAGACGATGAGCGACTGCCCCCGTCCGGCGTCGCCGGCGACGAAGATGCCGGGGATGCTCGTCTCGTAGTCCTTGTCGCGCTCGATCGCGCCGCGACCGTCGAAGACCGCGCCGACCTGTGACGAGAGGTCTGCGGACTCCGGGCCGGTGAAGCCCAGGGCGAGGAGCACCAGGTCAGCGGGAATCTCCCGCTCGGTGCCGGCCTTCGGCACGCGCCGCCCGTCGAGGTACTCGGTCTCGGCGACACGGATCGCACGAACCTCGCCGGATTCGTTGGAGAGGAACTCGACGGTGGAGGCGAGATAGACACGCTCGCCGCCCTCCTCGTGCGCACTCGAGACCTCGAAGAGATTCGGGAATGTCGGCCAGGGCTGGTTCTCTGTGCGCTCGTGCGGCGGCTGCTGCCCGATGGCCAGGTTCGTGACAGAGAGGGCCTGCTGCCGGTGTGCAGTACCGATGCAGTCTGCCCCGGTGTCGCCGCCGCCGAGAACGACGACATGCTTGCCTTCAGCGGTGATCTGGTCGTTGACCACGTCGCCGGCGCCGACCTTGTTGCCCTGAACCAGATACTCCATGGCGAAATGCACACCATCGAGGTCGCGCCCGGGAATGGCGAGGTCGCGCGGCACGGTGGCTCCCGTGCAGACGATGACGGCGTCGTAGCGAGACCGCAGCTCGGCCCAGGTGATGTCGACGCCGATGTTGATCCCAGCGCGGAAACGTGTTCCCTCGGCCATCATCTGCGTCAGACGCGACTCGAGGTGCTTCTTCTCCATCTTGAAGTCGGGAATGCCATAGCGCAGCAGACCGCCGATGCGGTCATCCCGCTCGTAGACAGCGACGGTGTGGCCGGCCCGGGTCAGCTGTTGTGCTGCTGCCAGCCCTGCGGGGCCTGAGCCCACGACGGCGACCGTCTTGCCGGTGAGTCGCTCCGGCGGGTGGGGTGTGACCCAGCCGTTGGCGAAGGCCTGGTCGATGATCGAGACCTCGACCTGCTTGATCGTCACTGCCGGCTGGTTGATGCCCAGAACGCACGAACTCTCGCAGGGGGCCGGGCACAGGCGGCCGGTGAACTCCGGGAAGTTGTTCGTCGCGTGCAGGCGCTCGATCGCCTGGCGCCCTTCGCCACGCCAGGTGAGGTCATTCCACTCGGGAATCAGATTGCCGAGCGGGCAACCCTGGTGACAGAACGGGATGCCGCAGTCCATGCAGCGACCGGCCTGGCGCCGGGTCTCAGACGGGTTCGCCGGTTCGTAGACCTCTTTCCAGTCCATGAGTCGAATGGGAACGGGCCGCCGCTTGGGCAGCTCACGCTCAGTGACTTTCAGGAATCCCTTGGGATCAGCCACCGGTTACCTCCAGGATTCGTTCCCAGACCACATCGCCGTCAGGGTCGAGACCCTCGTCGAGCGCAGTCTGGCGGGTTGCAAGAACGGCAGCATAGTCGCGGGGCAGGACCTTCATGAAGTCCGCCGCAGCGTTGTCGAAGTCGGCCAGGAGACCGGCCGCCACAGTCGACCCCGTCTCTGATTCGTGTTCGGTGAGAAGTGAACGCACCAGGTCTTTGTCGGTCTCATCGAGCGGGAGCAACTGCAGCTCCCCCGACCCGAGCGAGTCGGTGTTCACCAACCCCGAATCGAGCTTGTGGATGTACGCCGTTCCGCCCGACATTCCGGCGCCCAGGTTGCGGCCGGTCGCGCCGAGGATCAGCGCGATCCCTCCGGTCATGTATTCGAGGGCGTGGTCTCCCACACCTTCTGCCACGGCCGTTGCTCCCGAGTTGCGCACGAGAAAACGCTCGCCCACAATGCCCCGGATGAACATGCTTCCGCTGGTCGCGCCATACCCGATGACGTTGCCGGCAATGACGTTCTGCTCAGCCGCGAACGTCGAGGCCCGGTTCGGGCGCACCACGATGCGGCCGCCCGAGAGACCCTTGCCGACGTAGTCGTTCGAGTCGCCTTCGAGTCTCAGCGTGATGCCTGAGGGAAGGAACGCCCCCAGCGACTGCCCGGCAGAACCCAGCAGCGTGATCTGGATCGTGTCGTCTGGTAGGCCGTTCTCGCCGTGGCGAACGGTGACTTCGTGGCCGAGCATCGTGCCGACGGCGCGCTCGGTATTGCGGATCGGCAGCGAGATGACCACGGGTTCACCGAAGGCGAGTGCCTCTTCAGCGTCGCTGATCAGTTGTACGTCGAAGTGCTTCTCGAGCTCGTGCTCCTGCTGCCGGCGGTTGACGCGGGGTTCGTCGTCGGAGAAGACCGGGCCGACCAGGATCGGGCTCAGGTCGAGGCCGTCAGCCTTCCAGTGCTCGAGTGCCGCGTTCACGTTCAGGAGCTCGTGGTGCCCGATCGCCTCTTCGAGGCTTCGGAAGCCGAGTTCTGCAAGGTACTCGCGAACCTCCTGGGCGAGGAATTCGAAGAAGTTCACGACGAATTCCGGCTTGCCGGTGAACCGGGCGCGGAGTTCGGGGTTCTGCGTAGCCACGCCGACGGGGCAGGTGTCGAGGTGGCAGACACGCATCATCACACAACCGGAGACGACGAGGGGTGCGGTCGCGAAACCGAACTCCTCGGCCCCCAGAAGTGCGCCGACGATGACGTCACGGCCGGTCTTCATCTGGCCGTCGACCTGCACGACAACACGGTCGCGCATTCCGTTGAGCATCAGCGTCTGCTGCGTCTCGGCGAGGCCGAGTTCCCACGGTGTTCCCGCGTGCTTCAGGGAGTTGAGCGGGCTCGCACCCGTTCCCCCGTCGTGGCCGGAGACGAGAACGACGTCGGCTAGTGCCTTCGTGACGCCGGCAGCGACAGCGCCGATGCCGTTCTGGCTCACGAGCTTGACGTGCACCCGTGCTTCGGGGTTGGCGCGCTTCAGGTCGAAAATCAGCTGTTTGAGATCTTCGATCGAGTAGATGTCGTGGTGGGGAGGCGGCGAGATGAGACCGACTCCGGCGGTCGCGTGACGAGTGCGCGCGATCCACGGGTACACCTTGGTCGGCGGCAGCTGGCCGCCCTCGCCGGGCTTGGCGCCCTGCGCCATCTTGATCTGGATGTCGGTGGCGTGGGTGAGGTACATGCTCGTCACGCCGAACCTGCCTGAGGCGACCTGCTTGATCGCACTGCGGCGTTCGGGGTCGAGCAGGCGGGCCACGTCTTCGCCGCCTTCGCCGGTGTTCGACTTGGCGCCCAGCCGGTTCATGGCGATCGCAAGCGTCTCGTGTGCCTCCTGCGAGATGGAGCCATAGCTCATCGCGCCGGTTGAGAAGCGCTTGACGATGGATTCGACCGATTCCACTTCATCGAGCGGAACGGGCTTGCGAACGTCTGTCTTCAATTTGAAGAGACCGCGAACGGTCATCAACTGCTCGGACTGGTCGTCGACGAGTTTCGTGTACTCGCGGAAGATGTCATACCGGCGCGCCCGCGTCGAATGCTGCAACCGGAAGACGGTGTCGGGGTTGAAGAGGTGGGGCGGCCCCTCGCGGCGCCATTGGTACTCGCCGCCCACGGCCAGCGGTTCGTGCACGGTGATCGCGCCATCTTCGGGGTAGGCCGCAGCGTGGCGGTTCGCGCTCTCGGCTGCGATGACCTCGATGCCGACGCCGCCGAGCTTCGACGAGGTACCGGTGAAGTACTTCGCAACGAATTCCTTGTCGAGGCCCACGGCTTCGAAGGCCTGGGCACCGGCGTATGACGAGACCGTCGAGATGCCCATCTTCGACATGATCTTCAGCACGCCCTTGCCGAGCGCCTTGATGACGTTCTTCACGGCCTTCTCAGGCGTGATTCCTGTGATCATTCCGGAGCGGACGAGGTTCTCGCAGGTCTCCATGGCGAGGTACGGGTTGACAGCGGATGCTCCGAAGCCGATCAGCAGTGCGACATGGTGCACTTCCCGCACGTCTCCGGCCTCGACGATCAGCCCGACCTTCATGCGGGTCTCTGCCCGGATCAGGTGGTGGTGCACTCCCGACAGCATGAGCAGCGACGGAACAGGAGCGTTCTCCTTGTTCGAGTCGCGGTCGCTCAGCACGATGAACTTTGCACCGTTGGCGATGGCCTCATCGGCCTCGATACACATTTCGGCGATGCGTTCCTGCATGGCCGAGGGGCCATTCTCAACGCGGTACAGCCCACGAAGGGTCGTGGTCGTCGCGCTGCCGGGGCTGGGGTCGATGTGCTGGATCTTGGCAAGTTCGTCGTTGTCGATCACCGGGAAGTCGAGCACGACCTGGCCGGTGTGGCCGGGGGTCGCGTCGAGCAGGTTGCGCTCAGGGCCGAGGCCGAGGCGCAGCGAGGTGACGACCTCTTCACGGATGGAGTCGAGCGGCGGGTTCGTGACCTGGGCGAACTGCTGGGTGAAGTAGTCGAACAGCAGCCGGGGTCGTTTCGACAGCACGGCGATCGGCGTGTCGGAACCCATGGCACCGAGGGGCTCTGCACCGTTCTTCGCCATCGGCGTGAGCAGGATGCGGATCTCCTCTTCGGTGAAACCGAAGGTGCGCTGGCGACGGGTGACCGAGGCGGGCGTGTGTACGATGTGTTCGCGTTCGGGAAGGTCGCGCAGGTTGATGCGCCCCTCTTCGAGCCACTCGGCCCACGGTTCGCTGGCGGCGAGGGAGTCCTTGATCTCGTCGTCTTCGATGAGACGGCCGGCCTCGGTGTCGACAAGGAACATCTTGCCGGGGCGCAGGCGCCCCTTGCGAACGACCTTCGACGGGTCGACGTCGAGCACGCCGATCTCACTCGCCAGCACGACGAGGCCGTCGTCGGTGACGAGATACCGGCCCGGGCGGAGCCCGTTGCGGTCGAGGGTGGCACCGACGAGGTTGCCGTCAGTGAAGACAAGGGCCGCAGGGCCGTCCCAGGGCTCCATGAGCATGGAGTGGAACTCGTAGAACGAACGCCGGGCAGGGTCGAACGAGGCGTTGTTCTCCCAGGCCTCCGGCACCATCATCATGATCGCGTGTGGCAGAGAGCGGCCGGCGAGGGTCAGCAACTCGACGACCTCGTCGAACGACGCCGAGTCGCTCGCACCGGGCGTGACGATCGGGCGCAACGGTGCGATGTCGCCGATCAGTTCGCTCTTCAGCTGGGACTGGCGGGCGCGCATCCAGTTGCGGTTTCCCTGAACGGTGTTGATCTCACCGTTGTGGGCCATCATGCGGAGCGGTTGTGCCAGTGGCCACGACGGGAAGGTGTTCGTGGAGTAGCGAGAATGCACCAGGGCGAGCTTCGAGGCGAAGCGTTCGTCAGAGAGATCGGGGTAGAACGGCTCGAGCTGAAGCGTCGTGACCATGCCCTTGTAGGTGAGCGTGCGGGCAGACAGCGACATGAAGTAGACCTCATGCTCGTGCTCGACCCGCTTGCGCAGCCGGTATGTCAGACGGTCGAGCTGGATGCCCGAAGCCTTCTCGCCGTGAACGTCGTGGTGTTTCGCCTCGACGTACAGCTGCCAGATCGCGGGCATCGCCTCGCGCGCCAGACGACCGAGCTCGTCAGGGCGAACCGGGACTTCGCGCCAGCCGAGAACGGTCAGGCTCTCTTCTTCGGCGATCTCGGCGAGGCGGGTCATGACGACATCGCGTTCAGTATCGTCGAGGGGCAGGAAGGCGTTGCCGACTGCGTAGTGACCGACTTCGGGCAGTTCTACGCCAGAAACCGCCCGGAGGAACTCGTCGGGGATCTGGGTGAGGATGCCGGCACCGTCGCCGGTACCCGCGTCGGAGCCGACGGCGCCCCTGTGTTCGAGGTTCCGCAGGGCATCCAGTGCCGTGTCGATGATGTTGTGCCCGGCGACTCCGCGCAGTGTGGCAACCATGGCCAGCCCGCACGCGTCCTTCTCGTTCGCCGAGTCATACATGCCCTGTGGGGCAGGGCTTGTGGAGAAGGCGCTGGAGCCCTGTGGGGCAGGGCTTGTGGAGAAGGCGCTGGAGCCCTGTGGGGCAGGGCTTGTGGAGAAGGCGCTGAGTCCCTGGGGCGCGGGGTGCGCGGTGAAGCGGGAAGAGGTTCTGCTCTCAACCATAAGAATCCATCCCCCCGGGTACATAACCGGGTTCTTCGTGATTGGGACGCCGGCGGCCCGAGGTGTGACAGGGGTGTGAACGATACGAGCGTATCGGATTCGGGCTTCTGGTTAAGCTGTGGGTTTTGTACGCGTCGCGCTTGTGGCGCTGGGTTCGAGGTCATTCTCAGTCGTGGTGCCAGCGTCTGAATCGGCCGAACTCTCGCCTGCCGCTGCTTCGACGGCACCGTCGCCGCGAAGTTCTTCGTCTGTGTATCTCTCACCCGAGTCTACCTCAGCGCCTGCTGGCGACCATGCAATGCCCGAACTGTACGGGGTGCGCTCCCGCCCAGGGTGGCGCTTGGTCTGCACGACGATGATGACGATACCGATGAGGATCGCCAGCCACGCCGCCCAGACATTGACCCGAACACCGAAGAAGATCTCGCTGGGGTCGACACGGATGGTCTCCCAGACCGAGCGGCCCACGCCGTACCAGATGAGGTAGATGCCGAAGAGCTTGCCCCACTGCAGGGCCAGCTTCTTGCCGATGAAGAGCAGGAAAGCAACGCCGATGAGGTTCCAGATGACCTCGTAGAGGAAGGTCGGCTGAAAGAGCGTTCCCGGGGCCAGGCCGACGGGAATGGCCGGGTTGGGCTGGCCGTTCCAGGGGAAGGTTGCCGGGATCTCGAGGCCCCACCAGCCGTCGGTCGGGTTGCCGAAGAGTTCGTGGTTGAAGTAGTTGCCGAAACGGCCGAAGGCCTGCGCGAGCAGGAGCCCGGGCGCCAGGGCGTCAGCGAAGGTCCAGAACCGGATGCCCGACAGGCGGCAGCCGATCAGCGCACCGATCGCGCCGCCGATGAGGCCACCGAAGATGGCGATGCCGCCATTCCAGATGGCGAACACCTCCCACAGGTTGGCGCCGTCGTAGAAGTAGTCACCGGGGTGGGTGAGCACATGGAAGACACGCGCGCCGATGATGCCGAGCGGCACGGCCCACAGGATGATGTCGAGCACGATGCCTGGCTCTGCACCTCGCTTCGTGAGCCTGCGCGACGTCAGGATGGTCGCAGCGACGATGCCGATGAGGATGCAGATCGCATAGAACTTGATGTCGATCGTGAAAGGCAGGTTGATGCCCAGCGACTGGAGCCACCCCGAGATGTTCAGGGAATTGATCGTCGGGCTGGGAATGCTTTGCGGCACAAACACCTGGGTGGAAACCTTCCGTAGTGGGTCGTTGCCGTCAATGGGCAATCGGCAAGCCCAATCTTATGATGCGTCGTGTGCACCCGCGTGACACGGGTTCAGAACCTTCGAGGTCTCGCAGAATGATGCGGGCAGCGTGACGCTGGCACGTGACGCGCCGGGTTCGGCGGGGGCTTCAGCGCGCGGTGCCCCGTGCCAGAGCGGCGGCGACGCGCGCGACACCGGCAACACCGTCGTCGGAGAGGGCTCGAACGAGGGCAGAGCCCACGATCGCGCCATCGGCGTACGCCAGGATCTCGGCGATCTGGTCACTGGTCGAGATTCCGATGCCGACGCAGGCGCTGGTGGAGCCGGCCTCTCGCAGGCGGTCCACGAGAGTGCGTGCCGCCGCGTCGACGTCACCCCTGGCACCGGTGACGCCCATGGTCGAGACCACGTAGACAAAGCCACGGCTGTTGTCGACCGCGAGCTTCAGCCGATCATCCGTCGATGTCGGCGCAGCCAGGAAGACCCGGTCAAGGCCCGTGCGGTCGCTGGTCGCGAGCCACTCGCTTGCGGCGTCAGGTGTGAGATCGGGCGTGATGAGCCCGGCTCCCCCGGCCGAAACGAGATCGTCGGCGAAGCGATCGACGCCGTACTGCACGACCGGGTTGTAGTAGGTCATGAGCAGGATGGGAGCATCGACGCGCGAGCGGATGGCTTCGACGGCCGTGAAGGCGTCGCGCAGCCGGAAGCCGTTCTCGAGTGCCGTCTGGGTGGCTTTCTGGATGACCGGGCCATCCATCACCGGATCGGTGTACGGCAGCCCGAGCTCGAGCACATCGACGCCGTTCTCAACGAGCGCGACGGCGGCGTCGATGCTCGTCTCAAGCGTGGGGAACCCGACCGGCAAGTACCCGATCAGGGCAC
Source organism: Subtercola sp. PAMC28395 (assembly GCF_018889995.1). Taxonomy (NCBI): domain Bacteria; kingdom Bacillati; phylum Actinomycetota; class Actinomycetes; order Micrococcales; family Microbacteriaceae; genus Subtercola; species Subtercola sp. PAMC28395. The sequence continues at coordinate 2,470,554 of NZ_CP076547.1, forward strand.
CGGCACGATCGACGCGGGCGTTCGTGATGGTCGTGGCGACGGGCGAGATCGTCGTGGTGTGGTCGCTCATCGCTGGGTTCCCTCGCCCTTGGCCAGTTCTCTGGCATCGCGGTCGAGTTCGGCGACCTCTTCTGCCCCGCTCTCGAGTTCGCTCGAGAGGTCGGTGAGTTCGAGTTCGCTGGCGACGAGGGCGGCCTCGTCGAGCACACCGAAGTAGCGTCCCGCCGTCTCGACGTCTTTGTCACCGCGGCCGCTGAGATTGATGAGGATGGTGGCATCGGGGCCGAGTTCGCGGCCGAGCGTCAACGCACCTGCCAGCGCGTGCGCCGATTCGATGGCAGGAATGATCCCCTCTGTCTGGCAGAGCAGGCGGAAGGCCGACATGGCTTCGCCGTCAGTGACAGGCAGGTAGCTTGCGCGCCCGATGGAGGCGAGCCAGGCGTGCTCGGGCCCGACCCCTGGGTAGTCGAGGCCGGCGGAGATGGAGTGCGAATCGAGCGTCTGGCCGTCGTCGTCCTGCAGCATGAGGCTGCGCGAGCCGTGGAGCACCCCGGGGCGGCCCATGGTGATCGTTGCCGCGTGGCGCAGGGTGTCGACGCCGTCTCCCGCTGCCTCATAGCCGTAGAGCGCGACGTCGGGGTCGTCGAGGAACGCGTGGAAGATGCCGATGGCATTCGAGCCACCACCGACGCAGGCGACGACGGCGTCAGGCAGTGAGCCCGTCAGCGCCAGGACCTGCTCGCGAGCCTCTTCGCCGATGATCTTGTGGAAGTCGCGCACCATCACGGGGAAGGGATGCGGCCCCGCAACGGTGCCGAGCAGGTAGTGTGTGTCGCCGACGTTGGCAACCCAGTCGCGGAATGCTTCGTTCAGCGCGTCTTTCAACGTGCGGGTGCCCGTCGTCACCGGGACGACCTCAGCACCGAGCAGACGCATGCGAGCCACATTCAGCGCCTGGCGCTCGGTGTCGACCTCGCCCATGTACACCACGCAGCTCATACCGAACAGCGCGGCGGCCGTTGCCGTGGCGACACCGTGTTGGCCCGCGCCGGTTTCGGCGATGAGGCGGGTCTTGCCGAGTCGCTTGGCGAGCAACGCCTGGCCGAGCACGTTGTTGATCTTGTGCGAACCGGTGTGGTTCAGGTCTTCACGCTTCAGGATGATGCGGGCTCCGCCCGCATACTCGGCGAAACGCCTGGCCTCGGTGATGATCGAGGGCCGGCCGGTGTAGGTGCGGTGGAGTTCGGCCAGTTCGGCGGCGAACGACGGGTCGTTCTTCGCTTCGTCGTAGGCAGCGCTGATCTCGTCGAGCGCAGCGATGAGCGACTCCGGCATGAACCTGCCCCCGAACTCGCCGAAGAACGGCCCGTTCTCGTCACGCAGGTGGGTGGTCATGAGACTCCTAGGAATTCTTCGAGGGTGCGTGCAGGGTCGCCGGTGACGAGTGCTTCGCCGACGAGCACGACGTCGGCCCCGCTCGAGCGGTAGTGGCTGACGTCGGCAGCGGTCTTCACTGCGGATTCTGCAACGCGGATGATGCCGGCCGGGATGCGGTCGGCGAGGCGGCCGAACAGGTCGCTGTCGAGTTCGAACGTCGACAGGTTTCGGGCGTTGACGCCGATGAGCGAGGCGCCGAGGTCGAGGGCGCGTTCGACCTCATCAGCTGAATGGGTCTCGACCAGCGCAGTCATTCCGAGTTCATTGATGAACTCATGCAGGTGCAGCAGTGTCGACTGGTCGAGCGCGGCCACGATGAGCAGAACCAGGTCGGCGCCCGCTGCACGCGCTTCGAGCACCTGGTAGTCGAGGGTCACGAAGTCCTTGCGGAGAACGGGTACCGAGACGGCCTGCCGAACCAGCACCAGGTCTTCGAGGGAGCCCTTGAACTTGCGGCCTTCCGTCAGCACGCTGATTGCACTCGCGCCGGCCGACTGGTAGGTCGAGGCCAGCGCTGCGGGGTCGGTGATCGCCGCCAGCGCGCCGCGCGACGGACTGGCACGTTTGACTTCGGCGATGATCTTGACACGTTCGGCCGGAGCCAGGAAGGCCAGGGCGTCGAGCGCCGGCTCCTGGGCGAGAGCGGCACGTTCGACATCGTCGTAGCTGACGAGAAGACGCCGGGCTTCCGCGTCTTCAGCGGCCCCGGCACTCAGAGAGGAGAGCACTGGAGTTAGTGCCCCCTGGCAGCGGTCTTCGCCCCGTCGACGCCGTAGCCTGCTTTGGCGAGGCCGTACCCCACCAGCAGGCCGACGACGAGGAGCACTGCCGAGGCCCAGACCAGCCAGACGATGGAGAGGAAGAAAGCGAGGGTGCCGATCGCGAATGCGACCAGCATGATCACGACCGCCGTCCACGATGCGATGGAACTGCCGTGGCCGGGCTCAGATGACTCAATGCTCATGGTGCTCCTTGAAGATGTGCGTGGGTCGGCGACCAGTCTATCGGGTGCCGAATTGCCGTGCAGTTCAGATGCGCTGCCCGGAATGTCAGTTGGTGGGGTCGACTCCGCGGCTGAGACTGTCCCAGCTGTCGACGGCCCGGGTACGGTCTGACTCGGCTTTCGCGTCGAGGTCGACCGGCACCCCTGTCTCTGCCGATGCGGTGGTCGAGGGAGCGGAGTCCCCGGCTGTTTCGTGGCCGACAGGCGCAGCGGCACTGTTCTCGGTCTCGGGCCCCACCGATCCGAGATTCGCCTCGACCAGTGTGGCCGGGCTGGCTGACGTTCGCCCGGTCTCATCGGCGAACTGCACCGGCTGGTACTTTCGACCCGATACTGGCCACCGGCGGAACGTCACGACGATCAGGATGCCCGTCACGGCCATCAGCGCACCCGCGACGGCCGCGACCCACGGCCAGGGGGTCGACCCTGTCGACTGGGCGATGGCCAGGATCGAGCTGCTCCCCGCCACGCCGGTGGCACTGGTCACAGCCGACTGACCGGCCAGAACGGGGTCTGCCAGAGCCGCGGCGGAGGAGGCGAGTATTGACAGGCCGAGCACGAGTTCGAGCAGGCCGAGGATGATCCTGATGACGGGCCCTGCGATCGCCAGCGCTGCCGAGAGTGCGAGGCCCGCAAGAGCAAGGGCCGAGAGAGCCGGAGCGGCAGCGGCACCCTGAACCGTGACCGTGAGAGTGTCTCCGGCACGGCCCTGAGCCGTCAGTGTGAACCACGGTTGCGACCACGACAGGAACACCAGGGCACTCCACGCGACGACGGCGAGGATGCTCAGGGATTTGACCCGGCGAAGCGGTGCCCCGGTCATCCGACTCTCTTCATGGCATTGGCGATCGCCACGGCGCGAAGGGGCGCCGCGGCCTTGTTCTGGGATTCGAGGAACTCAGAGGCGGGGTCGGAGTCCGCGACGAGACCGCCACCGGCCTGAACGTGGGCCACGCCGCCGGCGATCACCGCGGTACGGATCGCGATGGCGAGATCTGCTCCGCCGGCGAAGTCGAAATACCCGACCACCCCACCGTAGACGCCGCGCTGCGCTGGTTCGAGGTCATCGATGATCTGTAGCGCACGCGGTTTCGGGGCACCAGAGAGGGTGCCGGCTGGGAAGGTCGCTCGGAACACATCGATCGCCGTAACCTCGGGGGCGAGAATCCCCTCGACCGACGACACGATGTGCATGATGTGACTGAACCGCTCGATGCGCATGAACTCGGTGACCTCGACCGATCCCGCTTCGCAGACCTTCAGCAGGTCGTTGCGCGCGAGGTCGACGAGCATCAGGTGCTCGGCCTTCTCTTTGGGGTCTGCCAGCAGCTCGCTCTCGAAATTCAGGTCTTCGTCGACTCCGCGGCCGCGCGGGCGTGAACCGGCGATCGGGTGGGTGAATGCGCGACCCTCTTCGACCTTGACCAGCGCCTCGGGGCTCGAACCGACAATGGCGTACGGCTGCCGAGACGGGGATTCGAGGTTCAGCAGGTACATGTACGGGCTCGGGTTGAGGGTTCTGAGCACGCGGTAGACCTCGATCGGCTCCGCGCTGCAGGCCAGGTCGAAGCGCTGCGAGATGACCACCTGAAAGATGTCGCCCTCGCGGATGTGCTCTTTGGCCACCTCGATCGAGTCGAGGAAATCGGGGCGCGTGGTGCGGGCATCCGGGGTCGCAGCCAGCGAGAAATCCGCCTCTGCAAGCCAGGCCTCTGCCGGTTTCGCCAGGCGATACTGCATCGAATCCAGCCGTGCAACGGCGTCGCGCCAGAGTTCGTCGGGGTCGGCGTTCCTGCCGCCGGAATCGCCGGATCCCCCCGCAACATCGCCGTCGGCGAGCACCGTTGAGACCAGGGTCACCGTGCCGAGCAGGTGGTCGACAGCGATCAGGTCGGAGACGAACGACAGCGCCTGGCACGGCACAGCGAAATCGGCCGGCGGCCGGTTGGGAAGGTGTTCGATCTGGCGCACCGTCTCCCAGCCGATGAACCCCACGAGTCCTCCGGTCAGGGGAGGGTGCCCCTCGATGGCAGGTGTCTTCCACTCTTCGTAGAGCTCGGCCAGCGCCTCGAGCGGCCCGCTCGGCATTCCGTGGGGGAATGCCCGGGCTGTGTTGAGCCCGGATCCCATCCACACAGCGCGGTCACCGTCTGCACTCAGCACGCCGTAGCTCGACACGCCGATGAACGAGAACCGCGACCACACGCCGCCCTGTCCCGCAGATTCGAGCAGGAAGGTGCCAGGGCGGTTGTCGCTCAGTTTGCGGTAGATGCCGATCGGCGTCTCACCGTCGGCGAAGAGCGTGCGAATGACCGGGATCACCCGGTGGGTGTTCAGGAGTCGGTCGAACTCTTCGCGAGTCGTCGAGCTCGGGGTGCTGGGTGCCATCGCTGTTCCTGTTGGTAGGAGTGTGCTCGGGATCTGAGACTACTCGGGGCCGGCCGTGATGCCGCTGTCGGGGGACGTCTCCGTGTGGATTTCACTTCCGGCCCGACTCGCGAACCCCGTCTCGGGTGCGAGAACGTCGCCGTCGAAGCAGGTGCGCGTACCGGTGTGGCAGGCAACGCCGACCTGCTCTACCGTGACCAGGAGCGTATCGCCATCACAGTCGAGAGCCGCCGCACGAACGAACTGCGCGTGCCCGGAGGTGTCGCCCTTTCGCCAGTATTCCTGCCTCGACCTCGACCAGAACGTCACCCGGCCGCTCGTGTACGTGCGCCGAAGCGCTTCGGCGTCCATCCAGCCAAGCATGAGTACTTCAGAAGTGTCGAACTGCTGGATGATCGCCGGCAGCAGGCCCTGGTCGTTGAACGTGGCCCGGCTGATCACCGAGTCGACGTCGAGCGCGAAGCTCATCGCACCACCACCCCGCTTTCTGCAAGCGCCGACTTCACGTCAGCGATGGTCAATTGTCTGTTGTGGAAGACCGATGCGGCCAGCACTGCGTCAGCGCCGGCGGCGATCGCCTCGGGAAAATCGCTGGTGCGGCCCGCTCCCCCTGAGGCGATCACCGGAACTGAACTCACCTGGCGCATCAAGGCGATGAGTTCGAGGTCATAGCCGTCTTTGGTGCCGTCGGCATCGATCGAGTTGACGAGGAGTTCGCCGGCGCCGAGTTCGATGGCACGTGATGCCCAGGCCAGCGCATCCAGCTCAGTGTCACGGCGACCGCCGTGGGTGGTGACGATGAAGCCCGATTCGGTGTTGCCGCCACGCTTGACGTCGAGCGAGAGTACGAGCACCTGCGCGCCGAAGCGGTCGGCGATGTCGCCGAGGAGTTCGGGGCGCGCGATGGCGGCGCTGTTGACCCCGACCTTGTCTGCGCCGCTGGCCAGCAGCCGTGCGACGTCTTCGGGGCTTCGGACTCCCCCGCCGACGGTCAGGGGAATGAAGACCTGTTCGGCGGTGCGGCGCACGATGTCGTACGTCGTGGCCCGCTCGTCGACAGTGGCCGTGACATCGAGAAAGGTGATCTCGTCTGCGCCCTGCGCGGCGTAGAGGGTTGCGAGCTCGACCGGATCACCTGCGTCACGCAGGTTCTCGAAATTGATGCCCTTCACGACGCGGCCGCCGGCGACGTCGAGGCACGGGATGACGCGCACTGCGAGTGACACGGCCTGTGCCTACATTCTCACGGCGTGGATGGGGCTCACCAGGATGGCGCGTGCGCCGACCTCCCAGAGTGCGTCCATCACGAGGTTCATGTCCAGGCGCGGCACCATGGCGCGTACAGCGACCCAGTCGGGGTCGGCCAGCGGCGAGATCGTGGGTGATTCGATGCCGGGAGTCAGCGCCGCCGCGGCGTCGAGGAGCGCGCGGGGAACGTCGTAGTCCATCAGCACATACTGGCGCGCGACCAGCACACCCTGCAGGCGTCGCTGCAGAGTGTCTGCACCCGGCTTCTGCACACCGGAGCTGATGAGCACGGCAGTGGATTCGAGGATGACCGGGCCGAAGATCTCGAGCCCTGCCTTGCGCAGGGTGCTGCCAGTCGAGACGACGTCGGCCACAGCATCCGCCACCCCCAGTCGCACAGCGGACTCGACGGCGCCGTCGAGCTTCACCAGAGTGGCTGTGACGTTCGACTTGGCGAGGAACGCGGCGACGAGCCCGGGGTAACTGGTGGCCACGCGGCGGCCCTGCAGCTGGCTCAGCGAGTCGAACGTCTTCGGCGGGGCGGCGAAGCGAAAGGTCGACTCACCGAAGTTCAGCTCGGCGATCTCGGTCGCTGTCGACTCCGAGTCGAGCAGCAGGTCACGGCCGGTGATGCCGATGTCGAGGGCACCGGAGCCGACGTAGGTCGCGATGTCGCGCGGCCGGAGGTAGAAGAACTCCACATCGTTCTTCGGGTCCTGGGTGACGAGCTCGCGCGGGTCGCGGCGGCCGTGGTAGCCCGCCTCTGCGAGCATCTGAGCGGCGGTCTCTGACAGGGAACCCTTGTTGGGCACCGCGATTTTCAGCATTTCGTGTCTTTCAGGTTTTCGTCCGGACGTGCCGTGCGAAGTTCAGTGGGTTCGTCTTGTGCGGCGGGGACGCACGAGACAATTTGTTACAGGTGCCGGTAGATGTCGGCTGGCGAAAGGCCCTTGGCCAGCATCAGGACCTGTAGGTGGTAGAGCAGCTGCGAGATCTCTTCGGCCGTCTCGGTGTCGCTCTGGTACTCCGCGGCCATCCAGACTTCGGCCGCCTCTTCGACGATCTTCTTGCCGATGGCATGCACGCCGGCATCGAGTTCGCGCACGGTGCCGGAACCCTCGGGCCGCAGCGCCTGCTTCTCGCTGAGCTCACTGAACAGTTCGTCGAAGGTCTTCACAGTTCAAGGGTACCGGCAAGAGCCAGCTGTCAGCGTTCAGTGGGTGGGCTGGGCCGGCGTATGGGTATGCCGGGAGGCGAGATCACGCAGCAGGGTGATCTGGGCGGCCGCATTCTCGGCGCCGAACACGCTCGACCCGGCGACGAAGGTGTTCGCCCCGGCCTCTGCCGCGATCTCGATCGTCTTCTCGCTGATGCCCCCGTCGACCTGGAGCCACACGTCGAGTCCGCTCTTCGCGACGGCTTCGGATGCCCGGCGGAGCTTCGGCATCGTGTCGGCCATGAACGACTGCCCTCCGAACCCGGGTTCGACGGTCATCACCAGCAGCATGTCGAATTCGGGCAGGAGTTCCAGGTAGGGCTCGATGTCGGTGCCGGGCTTGACGGCCAGGCCGGCACGAGCGCCGATCTGTCGAAGGCGCCGGGCGGTTGCTACGACATCTGCGGCTGCCTCCGCGTGGAAGGTCACGGAATACGCGCCGGTCTCGGCGTAGACAGGAGCCCAGTGGTCGGCATCGGTGATCATGAGGTGCAGGTCGAGCGGCAGGGTCGACACCTTCTGAAGCGCCTCGACTACGGGGAGCCCGAGGGTGAGGTTGGGCACGAAATGGTTGTCCATCACGTCGACATGCACGAGGTCTGCCGTGCCGACCCTGGCCAGTTCGGCCTGGAGATTGGCAAAATCGGCGGCCAGGATGCTGGGATCGATACGCATGGGCATGGCTCCAGCCTAGGGTCTCACTTGCAGAGTCTCGCGCTGTGCAGGGTCGCGTGCTGCTCAGGGTCGCGTGCTTCTCAGATCTTCTGCATCACCGCGACGAACATCGCATCGGTGCCGTGCCGGTGTGGCCACAGCTGGGCCTGCGTCGTGTCAGTGCCGAGTTGTAGCGGAGTCGACACGAACGACTGCATCACGGCCTGGGTCTGCAACGGCCGCAGAGTCTCGCTGTGGCGCTTCAGCGCGTCGGTCACCTGGCCCCGTGTCTCGGCGACGTGCGGCGAGCAGGTGACGTAGACCAGAATGCCCCCGGGTTTCAGGGCGAGCACCGCGGCGTCGATCAATCGCGCCTGCAGCCCGACGAGTTCTGAGACGTCTGCGGGTGATTTTCGCCATCGCGCCTCTGGTCGTCTGCGCAGAGCACCGAGCCCGGTGCACGGGGCATCGACGAGAATCCGGTCGAATCGCCCGGGGTTCTCCTCGCCCATCAGTGTTCCGTCCTCCTCCCACACCGAAGGGGGGTTCGGCAAGGCGGCCAGTGCGTTGCGTACGAGTTCGGCGCGGGCGGCAACGGGTTCGTTCGCAATGACCGTCGCTCCCCCGATGCGCGCCTCCGCCGCCAACACGGCCGTCTTTCCGCCGGGGCCGGCGCACAGGTCGAGCCAGACCTCGCCGTTGGCTATCGGCGCGGCGTGCACGAGTGCGAGGGCGGCGAGCTGTGAGCCTTCATCCTGAACGCGGACCGTTCCGCTACGGACCTGCTCGATGTCGCGCGGGTCGCCGGAGTCCGTGATGAAACCGAAGGGCGAATACAGCGACGCGTGCCCGTCGACATGGATCTCACTGCGCTCAGCCAACCCCGGCAGCGCAATGAGACCGAGTTTCGCCGCCTCATTGTCAGCTTCGAGGAGCGCGACGAGGTCGACTTCTGCCTCCTCGGGAGTGGCTCCATCGACCAGGAGCGCGCGACGGAAAGCGCGGATGATCCACGACGGATGCGAGTACAGCACCTCCAGCCGCGCATCGTCGTTGCCGGCCGCTTCGAGAACGCGCTCCTGCCACTCTTCGGGTGTCGAGCGGGTGATGGTGCGCAGAACACCGTTCACGAAGCCGGTGGATGATCGGCTCGCCACATCGCGGGCGAGTTCGACAGCCTCGTTGACCGCGGCGTGGCTGGCCACCCGCAGCGAGAGCAGTTGATGGCTGGCCAGCTCGAGCACGTCGACCACGACGCCGTCGATCTCCGTGATCGGGCGGTTGGCCGCGAGCTCGATGACGCGGTCGTAGTAGCCGCGCATGCGGAGCGTGCCGTAGGTGAGTTCGGTGGCCAGGCCGGCGTCTGCGCTGCTCAGCCTGGCGCGTTCGAGCTTGGCGGGCAGAAGCAGGTTGGCGTAGGCGTCGTCTTCGCGCACGGCGCGGATCACTTCGAAGGCGATGCGGCGGGCCGGTTGAACGCCCGCACTGCCCTGGCCCCGTTCACTCGGCCCCGGGGCCGAACCGGAGCGACCGCGTGAGCCTGCCGTTCGACCGTGGTCGCGCCCAGCAGGCACGCGCGCCGGGCTTGACCCGTTGCGACCCTGGTTCGCGCCCTGGCGGCCGTGCTTGGGGCGGTCGCCGGTGCTGCCCTGGGATGAACTCACGATGACTCTCTCATTCTGCTGTCAGTTCCTGTTGCTGGATGGCGCCGCCGTCGGGGCTGATTGCCTGCACGCTGTTCTGCGTGCTGGGCACAACGCCTCGCCACCAGTCGATTGCAGTCATGCCCTTCTTGTCGGCCGGATGCACCCGAAGCAGCCGAAGCGGCACATCGGCGGTGCCGACAACAACAGAGCCCGACGCGAGCCGGATTCGGCCTGGCGGCAACGACGGTAGATCGTGGGCGGGTTCTGCCTCGAGAATCTTCAGCCGCAGGCCATTCACAACGGTGAAGGCTCCCGGCTCGGGCGTGACTCCCCGAAGGCGCTGGTATACCTCGGCCAGTGGTCTGCTCCAGTCGAGCCGCGCGTCGTCGAGAGAGAGTTTGGGCGCGAGGGTGACCTCTCCCGACTGGGGTGCGGCCACCGCTGTCCCTGCCGCCAGGTCTGCGACCACCTGCACCACCAGGTCGGCCCCGCTGTGCGCCAGGGACTCCAGAAGGTGCCCGGAAGTCTGGTGAGCGCCAACAGAGGTGGTGAGGGTGGCGAACACGTCACCGGCATCCATCGCAGGAACGAGTTGGAAGACGGAAGCGCCGGTCACCTCGTCACCGGCGATCACGGCACGTTGCACCGGAGCGGCACCGCGCCATCGCGGCAGCAGTGAGAAGTGGAGGTTGATCCAGCCGAGACGAGGCGTGCCCAGCAGAGGTTCACGCACGAACCCGCCATATGCCACGATCACACCGAGGTCTGGGCTGAGCGCCGCGACCTGATCGGTGACGGCAGCGTCGAGCGTGTTTGCTTTGATCACGGGGATGCCCAGCGCAGCCGCACGCTCCGCCACAGGAGACGGAGTCAGCACGCGCTTGCGACCGATCGGAGCATCGAGCCGTGTGATGACCGCGACGACGTCATGATCGGCTGCGAGGGCGACGAGCGTCGGTACTGCGACGGCTGGCGTACCGGCGAAGACAATTCTCAATCGAGGATCTCCGTGTCATCGAATCGAACCCTGAGGGTGGGTGGCGTGCGGTAGTTCGTTGGTCGGCCCGCCGGTTTTCGCCGGTTTGCTGCATTCTTGATCACCGCTGCGCGCAAGGTCGTGGCGACCGTGGCGCCGACCGAATAGTCGAATCGCACGATGGAACGCACGAATTCGCCTTCATCAGGCACTGGGCCGAGCACATCCATCTTCGCGCTATCTTCGCCCCGCACCGAATCGTGTAGTTCTTTCACAGCCGATGCAACGGATTCCGGAGTGCCCCGCACGGTCGCCAGGCGGATGGCAGGTGGGAAGCGAAGCGTGCGTCGATCGGCGAGTTCTGACGCGGCAAACCTGCCCTGCTGCCAGGTCACCAGCGTTCGCGCGAGCTCGCCACCGACCCCCACGATGATGGCAGGCGCGCGTGGGGCAGCCAGGGCGATGGCGTTCGACCACCACCGCAGGCACTCTTCGGCAACCGTGAGCGACTCGCGGGCGAGCATCCGTTCGCCGTCGAGCAACAACACGGCGTGGTACCCGCCAGCCGCCACAGGTTCGGCACCGCGGGTTGCCACGACGAGCGCAGGCGCGGCAGAGACATCGGTGAGCGATCGTGTGCCATCTGACACGATGACCCGCGTCTTCGGGAATGCCTTGCCGAGGTCTTCTGCCGTTCGCGTGCTGCCGTTGCCCACCAGCCGAAAATTCGTGCCTTCGCAGTAGTGGCACGACCACTGGGCGGCGATCGCCCCGCACCAGCCGCACGAGGGCCTGGCGTTCCGGCTCGCGGCCTGCAGGGGCCCTTCGCACACCTGGCAGTGTGCGGGCTTCGCGCAACTGCTGCAGGCCAGCACTGGAGCGTAGCCCGGCCTCGCCACCTGAACCAGTACGGGCCCGGTCTCGAGTGCCTTTCGCGCCGTGTTCCACGCGGTCGTGGGAATGCGGGCGTACTGTGCGAAACGGTCGGTGGAGGCCTGCGCCGACGTCGGGACGACGTGCGGCAGAAATCGCGGGTTCTGGGCGATCTCTTCGAGGAAATCGAGTTCGACGAGCCGCTGAACGAACGTGCTCTGCGAGTGCGAGACGAACGCCAGCGCGGCGCCACTCTGCTGTTGCCTGATCAGGGCGACATCGCGAGAGGCGACGTAGGGGCTCAGTGGCTCATTGTGCAGTGGGTCGGCCTCGTCCCAGAGCGCGATCAGCCCCAGCGCGTGGGCAGGGGCATAGATCGCAGAGCGGTTGCCCACGATGATCTTCGGCCGCTCTTCGAGGCAGGAGAGAAAACGCGCGTAACGTTCGGAATTTGACTGCCGGGCATCCACCCTGGCGATCGACTCGGCGGCGAGGAGCCCAACGGAGACCAGACCCTGAAGGGCGGCTTCGAGCTGGTCCTGGTCGCGGTAGTCGGGCACGACGAGAATGGATGATCGGCCGAGCCCCAGCGTGAACACGGCCATCGCCGCCAATGTCGTGGCCCACTGCCCGACCCAGGCACCCGTGCTCGTCTGGGTGACGGTAGGAACAGCGGCCAGCGCGAAACGTGCACGTCGTGCGAGTGCTGATTCGACGGCACCGGGCCCATACCCCGTGATCTGCGCCGGGGTGCGTGTCTCGGGCGTGACCATGGCTTCAGCGCCTGCAGTGTCAGCGCCTACGGTGTCAGCGTCTGTTGTTTCAGCGCCTACAGTGTCAGCGTCTGTTGCTTCAGCGTCTGTGGTGTCAGCGACCGTGTCTTCAGAGTCAGTGGTCTCAGATTCTGGACGGGCGACCGCCGGCTGCCGGGCCTGCCAGGCCTTCTCGACGCGCACCTGCCGCGGTGGAACGGCGAGTCGCACGACGTCACTGGCGTTTCCGGCGGCACGGTCGGCCACCCGTCGGGCCAGCGCCCAGACTTCTGCGGTGAGCACCGGCACCGGTGAGACGACTTCGTCGACTTCACTCAATGTGCCGGAGTAGTCAGCGTCGCTGGTGACCTCGATCACGTACCCTCTGGAAACCCGGCCCGCTGACCGCAGGGGAACCTTCACCCGAACTCCGGGCACTGCCAGGCCCACGAGGTGATCGGGAATGCGATAGTCGAACAGCCGGTCGAGTTGCGGGAGGAGCGATTCGAGCATCACCCGGGCGACCAACACCTGGGTGATGTCACCCGGAGCCCGGTCGGCACCCGCGGCACTGGTCACAACCGGGCTGCGCCCTGAAGGGCTTCGACCCGGTCAAGACGTTCCCACGTGAAGTCCGGCAGCTCGCGGCCGAAGTGACCATAGGTGGCCGTCTGAGCGTAGATGGGCCGCAGGAGGTCGAGGTCGGCGATGATCGCCGCCGGGCGGAGATCGAAGACCTCGCGGATGGCGTTGATGATGTCGTCGTCGGGGAGGTGACCGGTGCCGAAAGTCTCGACGTACAGCCCCACGGGAGCTGATTTGCCGATCGCGTAGGCGATCTGGACTTCCAGCTTGTCGGCAAGGCCAGCCGCCACTGCGTTCTTGGCGACCCACCGCATGGCATACGCAGCCGAGCGGTCGACCTTCGACGGGTCTTTTCCGCTGAAGGCGCCGCCACCGTGCCTGCTTGCTCCCCCGTAGGTGTCCACGATGATCTTGCGACCGGTCACACCGGCGTCACCCTGGGGTCCGCCGATCTCGAAGCGGCCCGTGGGATTGATCAGTAGTCTCACCGAGCCGGAATCCAGCGGCGCATCGGCGAGAACCGGGCCGATGACGAGTTCGGCGACGTCGGCCTGGAGCTGGGCCGTGGAGACGCTCGGCGTGTGCTGGGTCGAGAGCACGACCGTTTCGACCGTGCGGGGAGCGAGCCCCTCATAGCCGATGGTGACCTGGGTTTTTCCGTCGGGCCGGAGGTAGTCGAGCTGGCCGCTCTTGCGCACTTCGGCGAGGCGCTCTGACAGACGGTGGGCCAGCCAGATCGGCAGCGGCATGAACTGGGGGGTCTCTGTGGTGGCGAACCCGAACATGATGCCCTGGTCTCCCGCACCCTGTCGGTCGAGTGGGTCGGAGTCGTGCCCCTGCCTGGTCTCCCAGGCATTGTCGACACCCTGGGCGATGTCGGGTGACTGGGCGCCGATCGACACGGAGACCCCACAACTGCTGCCATCGAAGCCGATGTCTGATGAGGTGTAGCCGATCGACCGCACGCGGTCTCGCACGATGGTCGGAATGTCGACGTAGCCCTTCGTGGTGACCTCGCCGGCCACGTGTACCAGGCCGGTGGTGACCAGCGTCTCCACTGCGACCCGGCTGGAGGGATCGACTTCGAGCAGCGCGTCGAGGATGCTGTCGGAGATCTGGTCGCAGATCTTGTCGGGATGGCCTTCGGTCACCGATTCTGACGTGAAGAGGCGAAGGTTCGTCATGGGGCTCCTGGTGGTTCGACTGCGATTTCTGTTGGAGTACGTGTGCTCACCGCGGTGAGGATGCTGTGTGCCACGGAGAGCTTCGTGCCCTCGGCCTCGATCACTATATGCCCGTCATGATCGAGCACCACGATCGTGTTGCCCTCTGTGGCAAACCCCTCGGTCCAGCCCACCCTGTTGAGGACAAGGTAGTCGCAACGCTTGCGAGCGATCTTGGCCCGACCGAGGCTCAGCAGTTCTCCTTCGGTTGTGGCCGTCTCCGCTGCGAACCCGACCACCACCTGGTGACCGGCCTTCATGGCCGCAAGCTCCGCAAGGATGTCGGGGTTCTTCACCAGCTCGAGCGTGAGCACATCACCGGTGACGTCTTTCTTGATCTTGCCCTCGGAGACCGTGCGAGGCCGGTAGTCGGCGACCGCCGCAGCCATGATCACCAGGTCGGTTTCAGGGAGGAGAGCGAGCAATTCCACTCGGAGTTCTTCTGCTGTCTCGACGGAATGGATCGTCGCACCCCGTGGGGGCTCGACCTCGAGGTGGGCACCGATGAACGTGACTTCGGCTCCTCGCGACACCGCTGCATCGGCCAGGGCGACACCCTGTCTGCCGCTGGACCGATTGCCGATGAACCGCACAGGATCCAGCGGCTCTCGCGTGCCTCCGGCGGAGATCAGGATCCGCAGGCCTTCGAGGTCACGACCCGGTTCGCTGAGGCCCGGTTCGCCGGGTTCCCGTGCCGTGATGATTCCGAGTGCAGCCGCCACGATCTCGTCTGGCTCCGCCATGCGCCCGACACCCGAGTCCGTTCCTGTGAGTTGGCCGCGCGTCGGGCCGACGAAGCGGAATCCACGCGCCCGAAGCGTCGCCACGTTGCTCACCGTGGCGGCGTTCTGCCACATCTCGGTGTGCATCGCCGGCGCCAGGAGAATGGGAGCAGTGGTCGCGAGGACGGTGTTGCCGAGCAGATCATCCGCAATGCCTGCGGCCAGTTTGGCCAGGGTGTTGGCTGTGGTCGGGGCGATGACGATGAGGTCGGCCGCCTGGCCGATCGCCACGTGCCGAACCTCAGACACACCCTCATACAGGTCGCTATGGACCGTGTTGCGAGAAAGCGCCTCGAGGGTGGGCTTACCGACGAAACGAAGCGCGTGCTCGGTCGCGATGACCTGCACAGAGTGCCCTTCCAGCACAAGACTCCGGATGACGCCGACCGCCTTGTACGCGGCAATACCCCCGGTGATACCGACGACGATGTTCATAGCTCTACCCTGTCAGATCTGCGGCCCGAAGCCGGCTCTGTCGGCAATTGGCAGGGCCGCACTACGACGAAGAGAGCCCGTCGCAGTGAAGCGCGGGCCCTCTGTGGTCACTGATCGGTGTTCAGTCAGCGATGGGTGCGTTGGCCTTCACCGTGAGCTTGTCTTCGTTGATCTCATGCAGGGCGATCGAGAGCGGCTTGTCGTCGATGCCGGAATCGACCAGTGGGCCGACGTTGTCGAACAGGCTGCCTTCGTGGAGGTCAGCGTAGTAGTCGTTGATCTGGCGGGCACGCTTTGACGCGAAGATGACCAGGGCGTACTTCGAGTCGACCTTCGAGAGCAGCTCGTCGATGGGCGGGTCAATGATGCCGAGTGGCTTGGCTGGCATGGAAATGCTCCTTGATGATGAGAAGGCACACCCCCGAAACGCGGTGGGTGACGGGCCTTCAGAACGTGCAGAAGGCCACGGGGGGCCTAGGAAATGTTCATTAAGTCTACGACCTCGCGCGCCGCATCGTCGACCTGGGTGTTCACGACACGGAAATCGAACTCATCCTGCGCCGCCAGTTCGACTTTCGCGGTGTCGAGGCGTCGCCCCTGTTCTTCAGCCGATTCGGTTCCCCGACCGACCAGGCGGCGTACGAGTTCCTCCCACGTGGGCGGCAGCAGAAAGACGAGCACGGCATCGGGTGCAGTCCTGCGTACCTGGCGCGCGCCCTGGATGTCGATCTCGAGCAGCACGCTGCGCCCGCTTTCGAGGGCTTCATTCACGGGCCCGCGTGGCGTACCGTAGCGAGACTGGTTGTGCACGATCGCCCACTCGAGAAACTCGTCGGCAGCGATCATCCTGTCGAATTCCTCGTCTGAGACGAAGTAGTAGCTGACGCCGTGGACTTCTCCCGGCCGAGGCGCGCGGGTTGTCGCAGAGACAGACAGTTTGACCTCGGGGTAGTTCTCTCGAATATAGGTCGACACCGTGCCTTTGCCGACTGCCGTCGGCCCGGCGAGAACGACCAGTCGTGACCGCTGTGCTGCGGTTGAGCCGCTCGCTGCCGAGGGCGCCTGCGTGCGCTTACCCACGTATTCGACGAGTTTCACACGCTGGTGTTTGCCGAGGCCGCCGATGCGTTTTGACGGAGAGATCGCCAGGGTTTCGAGAACTTTGTCGGCTCTGACAGGCCCGAGACCCGGGATGCACCGCAGAAGCTCGCGCACACGCAGCCCCGCCTCGGCGGAACCCGGTTCGTCGAACCCCGTCTGCACGACATCCATCGCCGTTCTGGCCCCGGTGACGATGGCCGACTTCACTGCAGCGCGCGCGCGACGGGCAGCAACGGCGGCCCTCGACGCGGCGACGCGGTCGACGTCGGGAGGCGTCGTGTGGCGGGGAGGGGTGCCCGCTGCCGGCTCGAGGGAGGAATCCGAGGTCGTCATTCGGTGACCGCCAATGCTTCGGCGAGATCGTCAGACTGTTGCCGGATGCCCAGCTCGAGCTGCTGCGGCCCGCCAGCCAGCACCGACCTCGACACTGCGACCACCGTGCCGGGCGTCAGGTGGCCGAAGACCGAGCGCACGCTGCTGAAGACCGCTCCCTGGAATCCGAATCCCGGGGCGAGCACGGGGGTGGCCGGTGCCAGGGCAAGGCGTGCCGTGTCGATGCCATAGTCACTGAGGTTCTTCGTCGCACCCAACACAAGTCCGATGTTACCGAGCGCGGCGGTGCCCGGGGTGAGTTCTCCCGAGGCGTCGGCACTCCCCTGCGCGACCGCCTGGGCACGTGCTGATGAATTGTGCACAGAGACCTCGTGGGCCACGAGCCCAGCCAGCGAACTGTCGCCGCCTGCGCCGGAGGCCCGCGCGGTCTGGAGCTGGAACGACTCGGGGTTCGAAGTGGCACTCAAGACGAAGACACCTTTGCCTGCCGTTTCGGCGAGGTCGAAGACCGGTTGGAGGGAGCCGACTCCGGCATAGGCCGTCATGGTCACGGCGTCGGCCTCGAGTGGAGACCCCGCTTGCAACCAGGCCCGACCGTAGGCCTCTGCACTGGTTCCGATGTCGCCCCGCTTCGCATCGGCGATCACGATCAGTCCGGCGGCGCGGGCGGCCGCCAGGACGTCTTCGAGGGCAGAAAAGCCGGCTGAGCCGAACAGCTCGAAGAAGGCCACCTGCGGTTTGACGATGCCCACAACCCCAGCCGCAGCATCCACCACCCGGAGCCCGAATTCGCGCACACCGGCGGCGCTCAGCGGCAGGTTCCATTCGCGCAGGAGGTAGTCGTGGGGGTCGATGCCCACGCAGAGCTGGCCCCGCTCGCGGAAGACACCGGCCAGCCGTTCACCGAAGGGTGCCGCCCCTGTGCCAACCATCACCACCCCTACGCCTCGACTTCCTCGAGCAGCAGTTCTGCCGCGGCGGCCTCTTCGGCCCGCTCGAGTGCTTCAGAACGCTCCCACGCGTACTCCTGCAGGCTGGTCACAGTGAAGCCGTCGCGAATGCCGTCGAAGGAGGCGACGGCAGCGCCGAGCTGCGCGATGGTCGTGAACAGCGGCTTGTCAGCTGCCACGGCCGCTGCGCGGATCTCGTACCCGTCGGCGCGCGCGGAGCGGCCAGACGGCGTGTTGATCACGATGTCGACCTCGTTGCGGTTGATGAGGTCGACGATGTTCGGCTCATTGGTGCGTGAGGCGCCCTGGCTGTACTTGCGCACGATGCGTGTGCGGATACCGTTGCGGCCCAGAACCTCTGCCGTGCCGACGGTCGCGAGGATCTCGAAGCCGAGTTGCGACAGCCTCAGAACAGGCAGCACGATGGCGCGCTTGTCGCGGTCGGAGACAGAGACGAACACGGCACCCGATTGCGGGAGTCCGCCGTACGCGGCCTCCTGGCTCTTCGCGAACGCCCGTGGGAAGTCGCGGTCGATGCCCATGACCTCACCCGTCGAGCGCATCTCAGGTCCCAGCACAGAGTCGACGACCAGGCCTTCCTTGGTGCGGAACCGCTTGAACGGAAGCACGGCCTCCTTCACCGAGACCGGAGCATCGAAGGGAACGATCGAGCCGTCGAGCTTGGGCAGCATGCCCTCGGCCACCAGTTCGGCGATGGTGTCGCCGACCATGATTCGCGAGGCGGCCTTGGCCAGCGGAATACCGAGCGCCTTCGAGACGAACGGCACGGTTCTGGATGCCCGGGGGTTCGCTTCGAGCACGTAGAGAATACCGGCCCCCACGGCGAACTGCACGTTGAGCAGCCCGCGTACGCCGACGCCCTCGGCGATGCCCAGCGTGGCCTTCTTCACCCGGGCGATGACGTCCTGCCCGAGCGTGACGGGAGGCAGCGTGCAGCTCGAGTCGCCGGAGTGGATGCCGGCCTCCTCGATGTGCTCCATGATGCCGCCGATGTAGAGCTCGACGCCGTCATAGAGCGCGTCGACGTCGATCTCGATCGCGTCGTCGAGAAAACGGTCGACGAGAAGTGGATGCGTAGGCCCGACGATCCCCTGGCCGGACACCCGCTCGAAGTAGTCCTCGAGGGAGGGGCTGTCGTAGATGATCTCCATGCCGCGGCCGCCGAGCACATACGAAGGGCGAACCAGAACGGGGTAGCCGATCTCCTCGGCGACGACGACCGCCGTCTCGTAGTCGGTCGCGGTGCCGTTCTTCGGGGCAAGCAGGCCGGCAGCATCGAGGATGCCCGCAAACAGCCCGCGCTCCTCTGCGAGGTCGATCGCCTCGGGTGTCGTTCCGAGAATCGGCACGCCGGCAGCCTTGAGACCCTTCGCGAGCCCGAGCGCCGTCTGGCCACCCAGCTGCACGACGACTCCGACGAGCTCGCCGCTCTGGCTCTCGGCGTGGATGACCTCCAGCACGTCTTCGAGCGTCAGCGGCTCGAAGTAGAGCCGGTCGCTCGTGTCGTAGTCGGTCGAGACCGTCTCGGGGTTGCAGTTGATCATGATGGTCTCGTAGCCGGCATCGCTCAGCGCGAACGAGGCGTGCACGCAGGAGTAGTCGAACTCGACACCCTGCCCGATGCGGTTCGGCCCAGAGCCCAGAATGACGACCTTGCGGCGGTTGCTCGGCATGACCTCGGTCTCGAGGTCGTAGCTCGAGTAGTGGTACGGCGTCAGGGCGGGGAACTCCCCCGCGCACGTGTCGACGGTCTTGTAGACCGGGCGCACGTCGAGTCCGTACCGGATCTGGCGGATCTCGTCTTCGGTGGTACCGCGGAGGGCGGCGATCTGAATGTCGGAGAAACCGTGGTCTTTGGCGTGGCGCAGAATGTGCTCGTCGGTCAGAGGAGCGGCGGCAACAGCATCCGCGACCTCGTTGATCAGTACGATCTGGTCGATGAACCAGGGGTCGATCTTGGTCGACTCGAAGACCTCGTCGATGGTCGCACCTGCGCGGAGAGCCTGCTGCACGGTGACGATGCGGCCGTCGGTGGGTACCGCAGCAATGGCCAGCAGGTCATCTTTGTCGCCCGGCTCGCCGTCCCAGTGGAACGAGGAGCCGCGCTTTTCAAGCGAACGCAGGGCCTTCTGCAGGGCCGTGCTGTAGTTGCGCCCGATCGCCATCGCCTCGCCGACCGACTTCATGGTGGTCGTCAGGGTCGGGTCTGCAGCGGGGAACTTCTCGAACGCGAACCGCGGCACCTTGACGACCACGTAGTCGAGCGTCGGCTCGAACGAGGCGGGTGTGACTTTGGTGATGTCGTTCGGGATCTCGTCGAGGCGGTAACCGATGGCGAGTTTCGCGGCGATCTTCGCGATGGGGAATCCGGTGGCCTTCGAGGCGAGGGCGGATGACCGGGAGACTCTCGGGTTCATCTCGATCACGATCACCCGGCCGTTCGCCGGGTCGATCGCGAACTGGATGTTGCACCCGCCGGTGTCGACGCCGACCGCGCGGATGATGTCGATGCCGATGTTGCGAAGGTTCTGGTACTCGCGGTCGGTCAGTGTGAGCGCAGGCGCCACGGTGATGGAGTCGCCGGTGTGCACGCCGACCGGGTCGACGTTCTCGATCGAGCACACCACGACCGTGTTGTCGGCCGTGTCTCGCATGAGTTCGAGCTCGTATTCCTTCCAGCCGAGAATGCTCTCTTCGAGCAGCACCTCGGTGGTGGGGCTCTGGTGCAGGCCGTCGCCGACGATGCGGCGCAGCTCGGTTTCGGTGTACGCGAAGCCGGAGCCGAGCCCACCCATGGTGAAGGAGGGGCGCACCACGAGGGGGTAACCGAGGTCTGCGGCGTACTCGACCGCCTCCTCGACCGTGTGGGCGATGAACGAGCGCGCGACGTCAGCTCCGCACTCCAGAACCAGCTCCTTGAAGATCTGGCGGTCTTCACCCTTGTTGATCGCTTCGAAGTTCGCGCCGATCAGCTCGACGTTGTACTTCTCGAGAATGCCGTGGTTGTGCAGGTCGATCGCGGCGTTGAGCGCAGTCTGGCCACCGAGGGTCGGCAGGATCGCGTCGGGCTTCTCCTTGGCGATGATGCTCTCGATGACCCGCCAGGTGATGGGCTCGACGTAGGTCGCGTCAGCGAAGTCGGGGTCGGTCATGATGGTGGCCGGGTTCGAGTTCACCAGGATGACGCGAACGCCCTCTTCGCGGAGCACGCGGCAGGCCTGGGTACCCGAATAGTCGAACTCGCAGGCCTGGCCGATCACGATCGGGCCGGAGCCGATGACCAGAACGCTCTTGATGTCGTCTCTCTTGGGCATTACTTGCTTTCCTGGGAGTTGGCGTGCGGGAGGTTGGAGCTGAGGACCATGTCCCTGAAGCGATCGAAGAGGTACATCGAATCGTGAGGGCCGGCGGCCGCCTCAGGGTGGTACTGCACAGAGAAGGCGTTGATCTCGAGGCATCGGATGCCCTCGACCACGTCATCGTTCAAGCTGACGTGGCTCACCTCGACGAGGCCGAACCCCTCTGGCGACTCGATTACGCCCTCGCGCGGGGCGTCGACCGCGAAGCCGTGGTTCTGGCTGGTGATCTCGACGCGGCCGGTCGTGCGGTCGAGCACGGGCTGGTTGATTCCGCGGTGGCCGAACGGCAGTTTGTAAGTGCCGAAACCGAGCGCGCGGCCGAGTAGCTGGTTGCCGAAGCAGATGCCGAAGTACGGCAGCCCGGCGTGCAGAACGTCGCGCAGCACCTGCACGTGGCCTTCGGAGGCCTCGGGGTCGCCCGGGCCGTTCGAGTAGAAGAGTGCGGAGGGGTCCAGCGCGAGGATCTCGGCCGAGGTTGACGACTCCGGCAGCACCTCCACGTCGAATCCGCGGTCGGCGAGGTAGTTCAGCGTCGACTTCTTCACGCCGAGGTCGAGAACCACGACTGATCCGACTCGTTCGCCGACTGCTGCAACCGTGTACGGCTCGGGCGTCGAGACGACCTTCGAGAGGTTCTGGCCCGCCATTTCGGCGCCGGCGCGCACCAGCTCGAGCTGGGCATCCGGTGACAGCTCGAAGTCGGGGCCTGAGAAGATTCCCGCACGCATGGCGCCGGATGACCGGATGTGCCGCGTCACGGCCCGGGTGTCGATGCCGCTGATGCCCACAACGTCATCGCGGACGAGGTCGTCGTCGAGGCTGCGGGTCGCACGGAAGTTGGACACGACCCGGGAGGGGTCGCGCACGACGAATCCCGAGACCCAGATGCGACTGGATTCGAGGTCTTCGTCGTTGGTGCCGGTGTTGCCGATGTGCGGTGCCGTCATCATGACGATCTGGCCCGCGTACGAGGGATCGGTGAGCGTCTCCTGGTAGCCGGTCATGCCGGTGGCGAAGACGGCTTCACCGATGGTGCGGCCGTGGGCGCCATAGGCGCGCCCGACGAACCGCTTGCCGTCTTCGAGAACAAAAACTGCGGGCTCTGGTGCGATCACGCGAGAGTCCCTTCCTGCGTCGGGGTTGCGGGGGGTGGGGTGTTGGTCTGAGTGGTTCGAGCAAAGGCCGCGACGATTCCGTCGACGGCATCGAGAACACGCACGCTGTCGGCCTGGTCGAGGATCCGCACGTACGACTCGACGTCTGCAGTGCTGTGGGTGACGATCGTCGCCGTCGAACTGCGGTGACTCGCCTGGGCCGTACCCCGACCATCCGGGCGTGGCCGGGGGTGTGCGTGGTCGAACTCCTCGGTGGCGGCGGCGACTGCAGCGGCTGCCTCTGCGGTGTCGTGGGCTGTCGAGATGGCGCGGGCGATGGCAGCGTTGCGTTCGGCGCGGTTCGACCCGGCGGTTGCGGCGCTCAGCCGGGACTGGTCGTCTCCGTTGAGAGCCGAGACCCAGTCGAGCCGGACCAGGCCGCCGGATTCGACGACGCGGTCGATCGTGTAGGTCGAGGTTCCGATCGAGCGGATGTCGGCGACAGGCACGAAGACGTCAGGTTCCCCGTTCACAGAGAGAGTGACGCCGTGCTGCCAGACGATGAACGTTCCACGGCCGCGGAACGCGAGTCCGCTGATGGTCAGTCGTTCGAGCGGCTTGTTCGCCGGCGTGGTCGCCACGTAGAGCATCGGCACTTCGAGCAGGAGCTCGCCAGCATCCTGTGGCGTCTCAGACTGTGCAGTGAAGGCGGCCTGGCGGCGCTTTCGGGCCCGCCAGCCGAGCGCCATGGCGGCGTAGATGACGATCAGGATCGCCAGGACGATGAGTGCGGGGCCGATTCTATCCATGAGTGCTTCCTGTTTTCCACGCTGCGACGCTTGCCGCGACCTCAGCGCTGTCGAGCACGGTGCCGCCGAAGACGGTCGGGTAGCCGTGATGGAAGGTGTACTCGACCCGGCCCGACAGGGCCATGCCGAGGAACGGTGAATTCGTGCTCTTCCCAGCGAGCCGGTCGAGACCGAAGACGCTGGTGCTGTTCGGGTCGTGGAGGGTGAAGTTGGCCGGGGAGCCGACTTCGAACGCGTGCGAGTGGTCGGCAAGGCGGCCGATCTCCGCCGGGGTCTGCGAGAGCACCCGGGCGATGTCTGCCCACGTGAGCAGGCCGGTGTCGACGAGCGCCGTCTGGGCGACCGAGAGCGCCGATTCGAGGCCGACCATGCCGAATGACGCCGCGTCCCACTCGGATTCCTTCGATTCGGCGGGGTGCGGCGCGTGGTCGGTGGCGATGATGTCGATCGTGCCGTCAGCAAGCCCGGCACGAAGCGCATGCACGTCGTCGTCCCGGCGCAATGGTGGGTTCACTTTGTACCGCGCGTCATAGGAACGGATGAGGTCTTCGGTGAGCAGCAGGTGGTGGGGTGTCGCCTCGGCCGTCACCGCGATGCCGCGGGATTTCGCCCAGCGGATGACCTCGACCGAGCCGGCAGTCGAGACGTGACAGACGTGCAGCCGGGCACCGACGTGCTCGGCCAGCAGCACGTCGCGCGCAATGATCGACTCCTCGGCCACGGCCGGCCAGCCCTTGAGCCCGAGTTCGCTTGAGAGTGCACCCTCGTTCATCTGGGAGTTCTCGGTGAGTCGTGGGTCTTGCGCGTGCTGTGCGACGACCCCGTCGAAGGTCTTCACGTACTCGAGGGCCCGGCGCATGAGCAGCGAGTCGTGAACACACTTGCCGTCATCGGAGAAGACCCGGACGCGAGCTCGTGAGTGCGCCATGGCGCCGATCTCGCTCAGTCGTTCACCGGCAAGGCCGACGGTGACGGCGCCGATCGGGCGCACGGTTGCGAAGCCAGCGACATCACCCAATGCCTGCACCTGTTCGACCACGCCTGCAGTGTCAGACACCGGCAAAGTGTTCGCCATGGCGAAGACACTCGTGAACCCGCCGGCCGCAGCCGCGCGAGTGCCGGTGAGAACGGTCTCGCTCTGCTCGAAACCCGGCTCGCGCAGGTGCGTGTGGAGGTCGACCAGGCCGGGCAGGGCGAGCAGGCCGTCTGCATCGATGACCGTGGCGCCATGGGCGTCGAGCGAGCGACCCACCGCCCTCAGGCGACCGCCCTGTACGAGGAGGTCAGCCCGCTCACCGGTGGGCAGGGTTGTACCCGAGACCAGGTAGCCGAGGCTCGCAAGTGTGTCTGTGCTGGAAGGTGAGTCGCTCACGACAGGGCCTCTCGTTCGCCGGAAAGTAGGAGATACAGCACCGCCATGCGAATGGAGACCCCGTTGGTGACCTGCTCGAGAACGGTCGACTGCGCTGAGTCGGCAGCAGCGGCCGAGATCTCCAGGCCCCGGTTCATCGGGCCGGGGTGCATCACAATCGTATCCGCGCGAAGCCGGCCGAACCGCACATCGTCAAGGCCCCACTCGCGGGAGTACTCTCTGGCGTTGGGAAAGAACGCCGCATTCATGCGTTCACTCTGAATACGCAGCATCATCACGACGTCGGGCTCGGACTCCCGCAGCACCCGGTCTAGGTCATAGCTCACTGTCGCCGGCCAGGTCTCGACGCCGAACGGCACCAGGGTGGCCGGGGCCACGAAGGTGACATGTGCGCCGAGGGTCTGCAGCAGCCAGAGGTTCGACCGCGCCACCCGCGAATGCAGGATGTCGCCGACGATCACCACGCTCACGCCGTGCAGGTCCCGGCCGCGACTGGCCGCCCCGAAGAGTCGCCGACGCATCGTGAAGGCGTCGAGAAGCGCCTGGGTCGGATGCTCGTGGGTGCCGTCGCCCGCATTGATGACGGGCGCGTCGATCCAGTTGCTCTCGGCCAGCACCTGGGGCGCGCCAGAGGAGTGGTGGCGGATGACGACACCGTCTGCGCCCATCGCAGCGAGCGTCTGGGCAGTGTCTTTCAGGCTCTCGCCCTTCGAGACGCTCGAGCCCTTCGCGCTGAAGTTGATCACGTCGGCGCTCAGCCGCTTCGCGGCAGCTTCGAACGAGATCCGCGTGCGGGTGGAGTCCTCGAAGAACAGGTTGACGACGGTCTTGCCCCGAAGGGTGGGGAGCTTCTTGACCTCGCGGTTCGACACGTCGGCCATGTTCTCAGCCACGTCGAGAATCTGGATCGCCTCATCCCTGCTGAGGTTCCTGGTCGACAGGAGGTGCTTCATCGGGCTGCCTCGATACTGACTTCTTCGACCTCGTCGACTTCGCTGAGCCGCACGTTGATGCGCTCGTCTGTGGAGGTCGGCAGGTTCTTACCCACGAAATCGGCCCTGATCGGCAATTCGCGGTGGCCGCGGTCGACGAGAACCGCGAGACGCACGATGCGCGGGCGCCCGATGTCGTTCAGCGCGTCGAGTGCCGCCCTGATCGTGCGGCCGGAGTAGAGAACGTCGTCCACGAGCACGACGGTCTTGCCGTCGACTCCCCCGGCAGGGATCTGCGTCGGTGAGGGGGTCCGGGTGACGTTCCGCGAGAGATCGTCGCGGTACATCGTGGCGTCGAGCGCCCCGACCATCGACGCGGGTGCACCCGGTTCGATGCGCTGGATGATCTCTGCAATGCGCCGCGCCAGGAACACTCCGCGCGTGGGAACCCCGAGAATGATGAGATCGTCTGCACCCCGGTTGGACTCCAGGATCTCGTGGGAGATCCGAGTCAACGCCCGGGTGATATCAGCCTGAGACAACACAACGCGTGCCATTCCCGACTCCCTTCCCCGCCTCACAGGGCGGAAGTTAAAGGTTGTCCAATACGTCCAACTCTACCCCACGCAACGAGGGTGACCGAGGTGGGAGACACGTTCTAGTGCGTGACGCCCTTGGTCTGGGCGATCTTCGCGAGGATGCCGTTGATGAACGGGGCAGAGGCCTCCGTCGACATCGACTGGGCGGCCTCGACTGCTTCGGCGATGGCCACGTTGTCTGGCACATCATCGTTGTAGAGGACCTCCCAGATGCCGATCCGCAGGAGTGCGCGGTCGACGTGCGGCATGCGGCCCAGGGTCCAGCCCTTGGAATACGTCTCGATCAGCTCATCGATCTCGTAGCCGTGCGACACGACTCCGTCGACGATCTCCCTGGCGTACTCCCACGACGCCTCACGAGCGGGTTCGGTCAGCGCCCTGGCTGCCTCGGCCGCAAGGGATTCGTTGATGGAGATCTGCCGGACATCCGCCGCATACAGAACGTCGAGGGCTCGCTTGCGTGCTTTAGTGCGTGCACTCACGGCTCTGAATCAGCTCTTGTCGCTGACGCGGCCGAGGTAGTCGCCCGTGCGGGTGTCGACCTTGACCTTGGTGCCCTGCTCGAGGAACAGCGGAACCTGGATCTCGTGGCCGGTCTCGACCGTCGCGGGCTTGGTGCCGCCGGTGGAGCGGTCGCCCTGCAGGCCCGGCTCCGTGTACGTGATCTCGAGGATGACCGAAGCGGGCAGCTCGACGTAGAGCGGTGCGTCTTCGTGCAGCGCGATGGTGGCCATCTGGTTCTCGAGCATGAACTTGGCCGCGTCGCCGACCACGGCGTCAGTCACGGTGAGCTGCTCGAAGGTGTCGGTGTCCATGAACACGAAGTCCTGGCCGTCGTTGTAGAGGTACTGGTAGTCACGACGGTCGACGTTGGCCGTCTCGATCTTCGCCCCGGCGTTGAACGTGCGGTCGACGACCTTGCCCGAGACGACGTTCTTGATCTTGGTGCGAACGAATGCCCCGCCCTTGCCCGGTTTGACGTGCTGGAATTCGATGACAGCCCAGAGCTGCCCATCGATCTTCATCACTACGCCGTTGCTGATGTCACTTGTCGAAGCCAAGGGTGATCCATTCATTTGAGAAAGTGCGGGGGCCGGTTGCGGCCCGACATACGAGTGTAGTTGAAAGCAGATCGACTTTCCCGATGGTGCAGCACAAAGGCGAAATTGCTGCACCAGGGGGAAAATCGATCGACTCGGGTGGGGGAAGCTACGAACCGATCTCCTGGTACGCGGCGAAGAGCAGCGAGGTCTCGGGGCCGGCGAGCACGGTGGGCTTGCCGATGTCGTCGAGAACGATGAACCGGAGCATGCTCCCCCGGGCCTTCTTGTCGCGTTGCATGGCGGCGAGCAGGGTCTTCCAGCGGCCGACCGGGTAGGTCGTCGGCAGGGTCAGGGACTCGAGGATGCTGCGGTGACGGTCGACCGCGCCATCAGAGAGACTCCCGGTGAGCCTGCCGAGCTCTGCGGCGAAGACCATGCCGACAGACACCGCGGCCCCGTGCCTCCACTGGTAGCGCTCGGTGTGCTCGATGGCGTGGCCCAGCGTGTGGCCGTAGTTCAAGATCTCGCGGAGGCCCGCCTCCTTGAAGTCCTCCCCGACCACCCTCGCCTTGAGGCCGATCGAGAGTTCGACCATGCGCCTGAACGGGGCGCTCGTCGGGTCGGTCGCTACCTGGACATCGGCCTCGATGATGTCGAGGATCTCGGGTTCCGCGATGAAGCCGGCCTTGACGACCTCGGCGAACCCGGCGAGCAGGTCGTTGCGAGGCAGGCTGACCAGCGTGTCGAGGTCAGCGATCACCGTGCTCGGTGCGTAGAAGGCACCGACGAGATTCTTGCCCTCCGCCGTGTTGATCCCGGTCTTGCCGCCGACTGCTGCATCCACCATGCCCAGCAGGGTGGTCGGTGCCTGGATGAGCTGAACACCGCGCAGCCAGGTTGCAGCCACGAAACCGGCGAGGTCGGTCGTCGATCCGCCGCCGAAGCCCACGATCGCATCTGACCGCGTGAAGTCGGCCTGCCCGAGGATCTGCCAGAGAAACGAGGCGACCTCGATGCGCTTGGCACCCTCACCGTCAGGCACCTCCGCCAACAGAACCTCGTAGTCGCCCTTCAGCTCGTCACGCAGGGCCGAGGCCCAGTCCGCCAGCGGTGGCGCGTGCACGAGGAGCACCTTGCGCACGCCGGGTGCGAGCGACGCACCGATCCGGTCGAGCACCCCTCGCCCGACGATGACGTCGTATGCGCTGTCGCCACCGACATGGATGATCGTGGGGCTGTCCGCGGTCATGAATCTCTCCCTTGTGCCGGGCCCGGGGTCGGTCCTGGCTTTTCAGCTTCGAACTGCTGTGCGTCGCGCCGCCGTGTTTCAGAGTGCCCGGCTTGGAACTGCCCAGCCTCAAACTGCTCAGTGATCCACGCCGCGACATCATCGGCGATGTCGTCGGCCTTGCGGTGCGAGGTGTCGATCGTGAAATCGGCGAGGCTGTCGTAGAGCTCGTGCCGGGCATCCACCAGTCGTTGCCACGACTCGATGTCGGGCACCAGCGGGCGCCGGGAGTTGCCCAGGCGCTTCTGCACGGCCTCGGCCGACGCGGTGAAGAGAACGACCAGACAGCCGTCGAGGTCGCGCTGGGTGGCCTCATTGAGCACAGCGCCGCCGCCGAACGAGACGATGCCGCCGCCGGCAAGCGCGGTGACGACCTCGGCCCGCTCGAGCGCACGGAACGCTGGTTCGCCGAGGCTCTCGAAGATCGCAGGGATCGGGCCGTTCGTGGCTGCGATCTGCTTGTCGGTGTCAGTGAAGGCCATATCGAGCAGCTTGGCCACGCGTCGGCCGATCCGGGTCTTGCCGGCCGCCGGGGGGCCGATGATGACGATGGTCACGCGAGAGGGGAAGTCGGATCGTCGATGCTGGCCGTTCCGGTGCGCAGTGCGGCCGGGATCGCAGCCATGTAGGCGTCGAGGTTGCGTTTCGTCTCTGTAACCGAGTCTCCGCCGAACTTCTCCTGCACGGCGTTCGCGAGCACGAGGGCGACCATCGCTTCGGCGACCACTCCCGCTGCGGGTACGGCGCACACGTCTGAGCGTTGGTGATGCGCAGCGGCTGCCTCGCCGGTTGCGACATCGACCGTGCGCAGGGCGTGAGGGATCGTTGCGATCGGCTTCATTCCCGCACGAACGCGCAGAACCGTGCCCGTGCTCATTCCGCCCTCGGTGCCCCCGGCCTTGGCGCTCAGGCGGGAGATCTCGTCGTCACCGACGATGAGTTCGTCGTGCGCCTGTGAGCCGCGCCTGGTCGTCGTGAGAAAACCGTCACCGACCTCGACGCCCTTGATCGCCTGGATGCCCATGAGGGCGGCGGCGAGCTGCGAGTCGAGCCGCCTGTCCCAGTGCACGTGCGAACCGAGTCCGGGCGGGAGGCCGTACGCCAGCACCTCGACCACGCCGCCGAGGGTGTCGCCGTCTTTCTGGGCTTCGTCGACTTCGGCGACCATGCGTTCTGAAGTCGCGGGGTCGAAGCACCTCAGCGGGTCGGCGTCGAGGCGATCGACATCGCCCGGGGTCGGCAGTGCAGAGCCCTCAGGCACGCGCACCGGCCCGATCGACAGCGTGTGGCTCACGAGGGTGATACCGAGTTCTGCGAGAAAATTGCGCACCACAGCGCCGAGGGCCACCCGGGCCGCGGTCTCGCGAGCACTGGCGCGTTCGAGAATGGGCCGAGCCTCGTTGAAGCCGTACTTCTGCATGCCGACGAGATCGGCGTGTCCGGGCCGGGGGCGGGTGAGCGGAGCTCCTCTGCCAGCGCTCGGCACGTAGTTCTCGATCGGCTCGGAGCTCATGACGTCGACCCACTTGGGCCACTCCGTGTTGCCGATCCGAATGGCGATCGGACTGCCGAGCGTGAAGCCGTGCACGACGCCACCCGAGATCGAGACCTCGTCCTGCTCGAACTTCATGCGCGCGCCCCGACCGTAGCCGAGTTTGCGGCGCGCCAGATCGGCACGAATATTTTCCAGGGAGACCGGGATGCCCGACGGGAGGCCCTCAATGACTGCAATGAGTTCAGGCCCGTGCGATTCTCCGGCAGTGAGCCAACGAAGCATGAGTAAAATCCTCCCACAGTCTGCGGCGTTCGAGTGCAGCCACCGATTCAGCGGCCGCCGCTGTCAGCTGGGGAGGCCGACGGCACGCTTCATCGCCGTGAAGACCTCGTCTTCGCGATCGAGCGGCAAGAGGGGGTCTCCGGTGACGAAGATGCGCACCTGGCCGAGCGCCTGGTGCGCCAACATGGCGAGGCCAGACACGGTCACTCCCCCGGCGCCCCGCCACGCGGTGCCCAGCACGCTCGGCCACGGGTCATACGCGACATCCAGAAGCACGGCACCGCGCGGCACCGCGAGAATGTCGTCCGGGGCGAGTTGCAGCGCACCCCCCGGCAGCGTACTGATGGTGACGTCGGCGACCAGGTCGCTCGTCAGTGCATCGCCGAGGTGCACTACGGAGACGACGAGGCCCGCACGGGCCGCAACGTTCACGATCTCTTCCGTCTTGTGCGGCGACCGTGCGGCGACGGTCACCTGTTCGGCCCCGAGATTCGCGGCGGCGACCATCGCCGAGCGCGCCGTAGCCCCGGCACCGAGGATGAGTACGTGCGAGGTCTGCCGGATCCCCACGTCGGCCAGGGCCCCGACGATGCCCGCGACGTCGGTGTTGAATCCCTGCACCGTCAGTTTCGACTGCGAATGATCGAGTGCGACTGTGTTCGAGGCGCCCGTCATCAGCGACTGCACATCGACAGAGTCGACGAGTGCCAGCGCTTCCTCTTTGAGCGGCATGGTGAGCGAGAGTCCGCGCCACGAGTCGTCGAGCCCGAGTACGAACTCGCCGAGTTCGCCCGAGCTCACTTCGGCCCGCGTGTACTCCCAGTCGAGGCCGAGTTCCCGGTACGCCGCAGTATGCAGCAGGGGTGACTTCGAGTGAGCGATCGGCGAGCCGAGAACGGCAAAGCGTGAGCTCATGGGCAGGCGGTGGCGTTGCCGGCCTGATAGAGGTCCACGGCGGCATTGTGCTGGCTGAGGTTGTCAGAGAAGCAAGTGAGGCCGGAATCGAGATTGACCGTCACGAAGTACAGCCACGTGCCGTCTGCCGGGTGCTGGGCCGCGTCGATCGCTGCGTCGCCCGGGTTCGATATGGGCCCGACCGGTAACCCGGTGAACACGTAGGTGTTGTATTTGTTCGACTCGTCGTTGCGCTCGGCATCTGTCGTGTCGACGCGCTTCTGGCCCGTGCCGTAGGCCACGGTCGCGTCGGACTGCAGCGGCATCCCATCGGCGATGCGGTTGAGGAACACTCGCGAGACCTTGTAGAAGTCGGCCGTGCTCCCGCCTTCCTTCTGGATGATCGACGCGAGAATCAGCGTCTTCTCCCTGTCGGCCGGGGCCACACCGGCCGCGTCGAGCGACTGGAACGTGCGGTCGACCATGGTCTTGACCAGGTCATGCGCGCTCATTCCCGGTTCGAAGGAATACGTCGCCGGAAAGAGGTACCCCTCGATGTTCGGTGCTGAGGCATCGATGCCGAACTGAGTGAAGTTGGCTGCTTCGGCCTGGAGGTCGGCCAGTGGCACACCGGTCGCCGTTGCGACCTGTGAGAGCGCGTCGGCTGCGATCGTGCCCTCGGTGATGACGACCTGCGCCGTGACGTGGTTCGCCGGATCCTGCAGGGCCGTCAGGGCCGCCTGGGAGCTCATCTGTTTGGCAAGCGTGTATGTGCCGGGCTGGAAGACGACGGTGGGCTGCTTCAGCAGGAGGTTGTAGAACCCAGCCGAAGACTTCACGACGCCGGCAGCAGCGAGGTTGTCGCCGATGGTGGAGCCATTGTCGCCGCTGGCTATCACGAAGCTGACCTTCTCGCCGGTGCCATTGCCGGTGTAGTCGTCGACCTCCTTCGCGCCGAAGATCTTGTTGATCTGCGGTGCATACGAGGTGTAGATCGAGGTGCCGACTGCGGCGAGCCCGCCGACGAGTACGACGGCGACGATGATCGCAATGATCCCCCGCCTCGACTTCTTACGGTTGCTTCGCTGACGCCGGGGCTGCCGGGGGCCCTTGGGTGGCTTTGACCTGCCGCCGGCGGCGGGTTCGCTCTGGTCGGCAAGCAGCTCGTCGATCGCGGTGCTCGTGGTTCGGGAGTTCGCTGCGCCTGCGGTGTCGGCGGATGCGGTGGTGCCGGTGGTTCCGGGAGCGCCTACCGTCGGCGGGTTGCCCTGGGCGGACTGCTCGCGCGCCTCACGTCTGCTGCTGGGCTGTGCCGCGCTCGGCACCTCCCGGAAGAACTCGGCGAAGGGGTGGTTCTCGGGTGGCTGGGGGTCAGTCACTATTCGTTCCTTGGTTCGGGTCGACGACTGATCCGGGTGGTCTGCCTGACGCTCGCTCGGTGTCCAAAGCGTGTTGCAAGAGTATAACCGCGGCTACTTGATCGATGACTGGGCGTGAGTTCTTCGTGTTCCGTCCTGAGCGGTGCAGGGCCGATTGGGCAGACACGGTCGTGAGACGTTCGTCGATCATCCGAACACCGATGTCGAGCTGTGCGTCGGTTGCACCAGCGAGGCACCGTGCCGCGAACTCTTCGGCGTCTGCTGTCGACGGCGTCGAAGCACCAGAGAGCGAGAGCGGGAGCCCGACGATGAACTCGAATGCCTCGAGCTCCCGTGCGATGGCGAGAATTCGCAGAACGTCTGAGTCGCCGCTCGCGGCGCGCGGCACCGTCTCGACCGGGGTCGCGAGCATGCCGTGGAGGTCCGACCGGGCCACTCCGACCCGTGCCTTGCCCACGTCGATGCCCAACCGCACTCCCGCTCGCACGTCGTCGTCCGCAGTTCTCAGCGAAATCAGTTCGAGCCGCTGGCTGCGGTGCCCGCAGCCGACACAGCCGAGCGGATGCCCGCCAGAGCATTGTCGATGGCTGCCACGTCGGTTCCGCCGCCCTGTGCCAGGTCGTCCTTGCCGCCGCCGCCGCCGCCGAGAATCGATGCCGCTACCCGGGCGAGGGCACCAGCCTTCAGTGAGGCCGAACGAGCCTGTTCGTTCGTCGCAACGATCACGACCGGCTTTCCGCCGACGTCTGCCGCCAGGGCCACCACGCTCGAAGCGCTGCCAAGACGCTCACGAACGCTCGTCACCAGGGTGCGAAGGTCATCGCTCGAGCGCAATTGGCCGAGCGATGCCGTGACGGTTGTCACGCCCCCGATGGGAGTCGCGAGGGCCAGGAGTCCAGGCACCCGCGACGAGAGTGCACTGGCCTCGTAGGCGGCGATCTTCTTCTCGGCGGCCTTGAGGTTCGAGACCAGGTCTGCGATGCGGTTCGTGATCTCGTCGCGGGGCGCCTTGAGTGAGGACGTGAGCTGGGAGACGATGGCACGCTCCGTGGCGAATTCACGGAAAGCGTCTGCACCCACGAGCGACTCGACGCGGCGGTTGGTCGAGCCGATCGACGATTCGCCGAGAAGGTTGATCAGCCCGATCTCCGAGGTGTGCACTACGTGGGTTCCGCCGCAGAGCTCTCGCGACCAGGGGCCGCCGATTTCGACCATACGCACGACGTCGCCGTACTTCTCGCCGAACAGCGCCATTGCGCCGAGCTTCTTCGCATCATCCACAGCCATCTCGCGGGTGATCACGTCGAAGTCTGCGCGCACTGCTGTGTTGGAGATCTCTTCGATCTCCGATTTGGTCGATGCAGAGAGGGGCTGGCTCCACGTGAAGTCGAGACGCAGGTACCCTGCCTTGTTGTACGAGCCGGACTGGTGTGCGGTCGGGCCGAGGATCTCGCGGAGTGCAGCGTGCACGATGTGCGTGCCGGAGTGTGCCTGTGTCGCACCCTTTCTCCACTCGCTGTCGACCACGCTGCGCGCGGAGTCACCCACGGCGACCTGGCCGCTGCTGACACGCGAGCGATGGCTGATGAGCCCCTTGACGGGCTTCTGCACGTCGAGCACTTCGAGCTCGAAGCCGTCACCGACGATGGTGCCAGAGTCGGCCTCCTGGCCGCCGGACTCGGCGTAGAGGCTCGTCTCGGCGAGGATGACCTCGACGAGTTCTCCGGCGACGGCGGTGGTCACTGAGGTGCCGTCGATGATGAGCCCGAGTACGCGCGAGTCGGTCTGCAACTCGGTGTAGCCGGTGAAGACGGTCTCGCCCGCCGCACGGAACTCGGCGAAGGCGCTCAGGTCATTCGCACCGAGCTTCTTCGACTTGGCATCGGCCTTGGCACGCTGCTTCTGTTCGGTCATCAGGCGTTCGAACGCGGCACGGTCGACCGTGAGACCCGCCTCTTCAGCAATTTCGACGGTGAGGTCGATCGGAAAGCCGAAGGTGTCGTGCAGCTGGAACGCCGTGTCGCCAGCGAGGGCGGAGGCCCCTTCTGACCTGGTCTTCAGCACAGCGAGGTCGAGGATCGTGGTTCCGCCGGAGAGGGTGCGCAGGAACGCCTCCTCTTCTGCGTAGGCCGTGCGAGAGATGCGCTCGTAGTCGGCTTCGACCTCCGGGTATGCCGCCGACATCGCATCGCGCGAGGCCGGGAAGAGCTCGGGGAACGTGGTGCGGTCGACGCCGAGCAGTCTCATGCTGCGCACGGTGCGACGAAGGAGGCGGCGCAACACGTAGCCGCGCCCTTCATTGGAGGGGGTGACCCCATCCGACATGAGCATGAGGGCGGACCGCACATGGTCGGCCACGACGCGCATGCGAACGTCGTCGTCGTGCACGGCACCGTAGCGACGGCCCGACAGTGCTGCGGCCAGATCGAGAACGGGTCGCACCTGGTCGATCTCGTAGAGGTTCTCCACGCCCTGCTTGATGAACGCCACGCGCTCGAGGCCCATGCCGGTGTCGATGTTCTTGCGTGGCAACTCGCCCAGCACGTCGAAGTCGTACTTCGACTTCACGTTGCCGATGAGGTACTGCATGAAGACGAGGTTCCAGATCTCGATGTACCGGTCTTCGTCTGCTGCAGGGCCGCCATCTTTGCCGTACGCGGGGCCTCGGTCGTAGAAGATCTCTGAGCAGGGACCAGCCGGGCCAGGCTGGCCGGTCGACCAGTAGTTCGAATCCTTGCCGAGTCGCTGGATCTTGTAGTCGGGCAGGCCTGCCGTCTTCTTCCAGAACGCGATGGCCTCGTCGTCGTCTTCGTAGACAGTGACCCAGAGGTCTTTCTCCTCGAACCCTAGGCCACCGTCGGCCTCGCTCGTGGTGAGCAGCTCCCAGGCGAATTCGATGGCGGTCTCCTTGAAGTAGTCGCCGAACGAGAAGTTGCCGTTCATCTGGAAGAACGTGCCGTGCCGGGTGGTCTTGCCGACCTCTTCGATGTCGAGGGTACGGATGCACTTCTGCACACTCGTTGCGCGCTTGAAGGGTGCGGGAACCAGCCCCGACATGTACGGGATGAACGGAACCATGCCTGCGACGGTGAAGAGAAGTGTCGGGTCTTCACTGACGAGCGAGGCGGAGGGAACGACTGTGTGCCCGCGGTCGGCGAAGAACGTCAGCCAACGCTGGCGGATATCAGCGGTTTGCACTACTTGTTTGCTGCCTTCTTCACGGAGTCGCCGGCATCGCCGATGGCGGCGCGCAATTCGGCCTCACGCTCGTGATAGCCGTCGACCAGGGCGTCGGTGAAGTCTTTGACCTTGGTCTCGAAATCGGCGAAGACCTTCTTGCCCTGGGCGGTCTGGTTGAACTGGTGTGCCGCAAAAACGCCGACAGCGACGCCGGCCGCGAACCACAGTACTTTTTTCACGCGCGAGCTCCTTTAGGGGTGTTCTGGAAAAGCCACGATCAGTTTAGTCCGTGGTCGAAAGTCCGACAGGCCGAGCACACGGTCAGCGCATTGGCAGTCAGGCACAGTCCTCAGTCAGTAGTCTGACCGGCGCGCCTTCTTGATCGCCCGAGGGGAGGCCGCCTTCGTGTTGCCCGCAGGCTTTGTGCCCGCGTGTTTCTTCGATGGCGCTTCGTCACCGAACGAACGAGCCCCCGCGAACGCCGCTCGAACGGCAGCGCTGAATCCAGCCAGCTTGATCAGTGGTCCGCCGACAGAGGCCGCGAAGAGGGCGACGAGCGAGTTGACGTTCCCTGTGACCTCGGCCACGTCCGACGTGATCGTGTCGACCCTCGCCAGCTGCTTGTTCGCCTCCTGGATGGTGACGGTCGACTCTTCGAGAATGGGAGCGATCCCCTTGCTGGTATCGCGGATGGCCAGCGTCGTCTCGTCGAAGACCTTGCCCAGTTTGATCAGCGGCAGAGCAATTATTCCGACCAGCACCGCAAACACGCCGGCAGCAATGAGGCCTGCAATATCTCCACCCGACATTGGGTCTACCTCCAGGTTGTAGTCGAACGAGCGTCGAACCGCAGGTGTCCCAGCGGCTTGCACGCAAAAGGGCGGTCCACCCGAAGGTGAGCCGCCCTAAGCGTAACTGCAAATCGTGTTGCAGCCGGTGGACTACTTAGCGAGCCGCGTAGTACTCGACGACAAGCTGGACTTCACAGGTCACGGGTACCTCGGCGCGCTTGGGGCGACGCTCGAGCCGTGCCTGAAGCTTGTCGATCTCGACGGACAGGTAGGCCGGAACCTTGGGCAGCACGTCGACGTGACCGCCGGCAGCAGCGACCTGGAACGGAGGAAGAACCTCTGAACGGGCGTGAACGTGGATCATCTGGCCGGGCTTGACGCGGAACGACGGGCGGTCCACGCGGGCGCCGTCGACGAGGATGTGACGGTGCACGATCAGCTGGCGGGCCTGGGCCGTGGTGCGGGCGAAGCCGGCGCGCAGCACGAGTGCGTCAAGACGCATCTCCAGCAGCTCGACGAGGTTCTCACCGGTCAGGCCACCCTGGCGACGGGCCTCCTGGAAGACGATCTTCAGCTGGGCCTCGCGGATGCCGTACTGGGCGCGCAGACGCTGCTTCTCACGCAGACGCACCGCGTAGTCAGAGTCGGTCTTGCGCTTGGTGCGGCCGTGCTCACCGGGAGCATAGGGGCGCTTCTCGAGGTACTTCGCCGCCTTCGGGGTCAGCGGAATGCCGAGTGCCCGGGAGAGGCGGGTCTTGCTGCGGGTACGTGACTTGGTAGACACAAACATCCTTCAAAATTAGAGACAACAGAAATGGGAAAGTATTGAGCGGCCGCGTGCCTCAAGACGAGGGATCGAACCGGACGCGTTCGCCTGTCGAGGACAGGCGAAGCCATCAATATTGCGAGGGATGGGTCAGGCGGTTCGGCTACAGAACTCGCTCTTCCTCGTCGGGGTCTCTCGCAGCCGCGCTAAAGACACCCAAAAGTAGGCCTCGAAAAGATTACCACATGCGCGGTTCAGTTGTTGATGATCCGCCGGATCTTCTCGAGCCGTGCCGAGACGTCTCTTTCGTTGCCGTGTTCGGTGGGCAGGTAGTACCCCGTTCCGACCAGTTCATCGGGAAGGTACCTCTGGCTGACGACCCCGATCTCTGCGTCGTGGGGGTACAGGTACCCCTTGCCGTGCCCGAGCCGTTTGGCCCCAGGATAGTGCGCGTCACGGAGGTGCTTCGGCACCCTGCCGATCTTTCCCGCTCTCACATCGGCTATCGCCTTGTCGATTGCCAGATAGGAGGCATTCGACTTCGGCGCGGTCGCCAGGTATACGACGGCCTCTGCCAGCGGGATGCGGCCCTCCGGCATTCCGATGAACTGCACGGCGTCGGCGGCGGCGACCGCGATCACGAGTGCCTGCGGGTCGGCCATGCCGATGTCTTCTGACGCGAGCACGATCATGCGGCGCGAGATGAACCGGGGGTCTTCGCCCGCCTCGATCATGCGAGCGAGGTAGTGGATCGACGCATCGACGTCAGAGCCGCGAACAGACTTGATGAATGCACTGATGACGTCATAGTGCTCGTCGCCATTGCGGTCGTACCGCAGCAGCGCCCGGTCGACCGCCTGCGCCACTGTGTCAGCGCTGATCTCGGGCACAAACTCATCACTCCTGGTCTTGTCGTCACGTTCGCCCGGCAGGTCTGCCGCAGGGGCGGCGGCAGACGAAGTCAACACAGTCAGGTCTGCCGCAGGGGCGGCGGCAGGCCCAGACAATACCGACGCAGCCGCAGCCTCCAGCGCCGTGAGGGCACGTCGCGCATCACCCGAAGCGAGCCGGATGATCGTGGACCTCGCCTCGGCCGACAGCGTCACCCGGCCGGCGAGGCCCCGGGCATCCACTACCGCCCTGTCGACCAGCACTCCCAGGTCGTCGTCGTCGAGTTGTTCGAGAGTGAGCAGCAGCGAGCGGGAGAGCAGAGGTGCTATCACGGAGAATGACGGGTTCTCGGTGGTGGCGGCGACCAGGATGACCCAACCGTTCTCGACCCCGGGAAGCAGGGCGTCTTGCTGGGCCTTCGAGAACCGGTGGATCTCGTCGAGGAAGAGCACCGTCGACAGCCCGTAGAGATCGCGGCTGCGAAAGGCCTCCTCCATCACCTGGCGAACGTCGCGGACGCCGGCCGTGACTGCCGAGAGTTCGACGAACTTGCGGTTCGAGCTGTGGGCGATGGCCTGTGCCAGTGTGGTCTTGCCCGTGCCCGGAGGGCCCCAGAGGATGATCGACACCGAGCCCTGCGCGCCGCCCTTGTCGTTTGCGAGGTTCACCAGAGGCGAGCCCGGGCGTAGAAGATGCTTCTGGCCGGCAACCTCGTCGAGGCTGCGAGGCCTCATGCGCACGGCGAGAGGCACTGCTCCAGCGTGCAGCCCGGCTTGCGAATTGACCATTCTCATAGGGTAACCGCAGCCTCTGACAGGGAATTCGCCCGTGTTTTGAGAAAGGTGCCGCGCGCACCGTAAAGTTCTGTGGGGTCTTCATGCTTTTCGGCTGAGGAACAGTACAGGCAACAGCGCCCGCCAGACGGTCGGCAATGCGCCAGACGGTCGGCAATGGAGGATTCGTGGCACCCAGTAATTCAGAGCGCGAGTCGCGGGAAGCGAAACAGCGGCTGCGCAATTACCAGGCACGTCAGACCGTTCACGCGGGACAGGTGAGCCGGCGCAAGCGCGACAATCTCGTCTCTGTGATCGTCGTGCTGGTTGTCGTGATCATCGCCATCGTTGTGCAGGTCTTCTACTTCTCCGGCGGCCCTGGTACACCCGTACCGTCTCCCTCGGCCGCGCCGACGCCGTCACCGACAGTCACGCCCAAGGCCGACGCGAACAGCGGCGACGTGCCACCGTCGACGCTTGCCGCCGGTCGCAACTGGACCGGCACCCTCACACTGAACGATGTGGCACTGAATTTCACGCTCGATGGAATCGCAGCACCGCAAGCCGTCTCGTCGACGATCTCACTCATCAAGTCGGGTTTCTACACCAATGTGACCTGCCACCGGCTGACGGTGACGGGTATCTTCGTGCTTCAGTGCGGCGACCCGACCGGCACTGGCAGCGGTGGCCCCGGCTACTACTACGGACCAGTCGAGAACGCACCCACCGACAATGTCTACCCCGCGGGCACGATCGCGATGGCTCGCCAGTCAGCGCAGGGCTACAGCCAGGGAAGCCAGTTCTTCATCCTCTACCAGGACAGCACCATTCCTGCGGACACGGCCGGGGGCTACACCGTGATCGGCCAGGTCACGAGCGGAATGGACCAGTTGCAGACCTCCATCATCTCTGCTGGCGTGACCCAGGGGACGGAGACGCCGGCCGTACCCACCACGATCACCAGCGTCACCGTGCAGTAGGGTGATTTCTGTGATCAGTAGTGACCAGCACCCATGGGGACGCGTCGATGAAACCGGAACGGTCTTCCTTCGTGCGGCCTCTGGCGAGCGCGTCGTCGGCCAATATCCAGATGGAACGCCCGAGGAAGCCCTCGCGTACTTCGAGCGCAAGTTCACCGACCTCGCCGGTCAGGTGACGCTCCTTGAGCAACGGGTGAAACGCGGTGCCTCTGCGGCAGATGTCAGCAAGGCCGTCTCGTCACTCTCGGGTGCCATCGAGACAGCGAACGCGATCGGCGACCTCGAGGCGCTGAAGAAGCGCGTTGATGCTCTCTCTGTCGTGGTCACCTCACTCACCGAGAAGCAGCAGGGGGAGGCCAAGGCGCAGATCGCCGAGGCGGTCGCCGAACGAACTGCCATCGTGGTTGAAGTCGAGGCACTGGCTGCTGCCGACCCGGCCAAGGCGCAGTGGAAAACTGTCACCGCACAGCTCGACGAACTCTTCGCCCGCTGGCAGAAACACCAG
Source organism: Subtercola sp. PAMC28395 (assembly GCF_018889995.1). Taxonomy (NCBI): domain Bacteria; kingdom Bacillati; phylum Actinomycetota; class Actinomycetes; order Micrococcales; family Microbacteriaceae; genus Subtercola; species Subtercola sp. PAMC28395. The sequence continues at coordinate 2,510,609 of NZ_CP076547.1, forward strand.
CAGGAGGGGCCGCGGCTCCCTCGAACCGAGGCCAGTGAACTCTGGAAGCGATTCCGCGACGCCCGCACGATTATCGAAGGCCACCGCAAGGCGTTCTTCGCCGAACTCGACAACACTCATCGTGACGCCCGATCCAAGAAGCAACAGCTCGTCGAGCGCGCTGAGGCACTTGCCTCACAGGGCGCAGACGGCGTCAACACCTACCGCGACCTACTGGCCGAATGGAAGAACGCCGGGCGGGCCGGCAAGCGCGTCGATGACACTCTGTGGGAGAAGTTCAAGGCCGCCGGTGATCTCCTCTACGCCGCGCGCAGCGAGACCATCGCCAAAGACGACGAAGAGTTCTCTGAGAACCTCACGAAGAAGCTCGCACTTCTCACTGAGGCCGAGACGTTGCTGACGGAGAAAGACCGCACGGTCGCCCGCAACAAGCTGGCCGACATCCAGCGCCAATGGGATGAGATCGGCAAGGTCCCCCGCGACAACGTGAAGTCGGTCGACGAACGGCTGCGAAAGGTCGAGGCTGCCGTGCGCAAGCTCGACGAAGACTTCTGGCAGAAAAACAACCCCGAGAAGAAGGCTCGCGCCGAGGGTCTCGCAGGCCAGCTCACCGACGCGATCGCGAAACTGCAGGTCGAGATCGATGCCGCACAGACTGCCGGCGACAAGCGCAAGGTCGCAGAACTCCAGGAAGCTCTGGATGCACGCAAGATCTGGCTCGACGCGCTGGGCTAGGTCCCCTGTCGTCCTCCCCTGCCTTGCGAGGCCGCGGTGTTTCCACAGTTCTGTCGTCTGTGACGCGTGGTGAACGGTTCAGGCGGGAGCATGGGGGCATGCCCACTGCGCTCCCCCGTCTCCTCACCTCCCGCAGCCCTCTGAACACCGGCGACTTCGACACCGGCGACTTCGATATCGCCGAACTCCACGCCATGAAGCTCGACGGTGAAACGATCGCGATCGACGACGCTTTCACCAGTGTCGACGAGCCGCACACCCTCGCTCTGCGGCTCAGTGTGCTCCGCTCGCTGATGCCGGCACGGGCGATCGTCGAACGCAACAGTGCGCTGTGGGTCTATGGTGCACTCCCCCGGCCACCGGCCGTGCACAGCTTCTGCATCCCCGTCGGAGGAAATTCACGCCCGGTTGCCCGACCGCGTCTGCGCGTGAGAGAGGTGGCGCTCTGTTCAGACGACGTCGTCGAGTTCGGAGGGGTCCGTGTGACGTCTCCGGTACGCACGGCGATCGATCTTGCACGGCTGACCGAAGTGTACGGAGCAATCGAGGTTGAGACTCTCGCGCGACTGTTGCTTGTGTGCACGGTGCCCGTCGACGATTGTTTGGAGCGGCTCGACCGGTCTCCCGGGATTCCCCACCGTAATCGGGCATTGGCCCGACTGAACAGAACTCGCTACAAGCAGTTTGGCTAACCGCCGCTGACGCGATAGACGTCATAGACGGCATCGATTCGCCGCACCGCGTTCAATACACGGTCGAGGTGGGTGGTGTCGCCCATCTCGAAGACAAAACGACTGATAGCCAGGCGATCCCGAGAGGTACTGACGGTGGCCGACAGGATGTTCACGTGGTGTTCTGAAAGTACCCGTGTCACGTCGGAGAGGAGCCCGGAGCGGTCGAGTGCTTCAACCTGGATCTGAACGAGGAAGACACTCTTCGAGGAGGGCGCCCATTCGACCTCGATCATGCGCTCAGGCTCCTGCAGCAGCGACTTGACATTGTGGCAGTCCGACTGGTGAACCGAGACTCCGGCTCCACGTGTCACGAATCCGACGATCTCGTCGCCCGGAACGGGAGTGCAGCACTTCGCGAGCTTCACCAGGATGTCGGGTGCGCCCCGAACGAGTACGCCGGATTCGCTGTGAGACGACCGGGGTCGCCTGCCCACCACGACATCGATGTCGCTGTCGTCGCTGTCGACCTCCGTCTGCAGCGACTGGAGCACCTTTTCAATCACGGACTGCGTGGAGACGTGCCCCTCGCCGATCGCTGCATAGAGCGCTTCTACGTTGTTGTAGCTGAGCTGCGACGCCACCTCGGAGAAGGAGTCCTGGCTCATCAGCTTCTGAAGTGGGAGGTTCTGTTTGCGCATGGCGCGGGCGATGGAGTCCCTGCCCTGCTCGATGGCCTCGTCGCGGCGTTCCTTTGTGAACCATTGCCGGATCTTGTTGCGGGCCCGTGGGCTCTGCACAAAGCTGAGCCAGTCTTGGCTGGGACCAGAGTCCGGGTTCTTCGACGTGAAGACTTCGACGACGTCGCCGGTGGTCAGGGTGCTCTCGAGGGGCACAAGTCGCCCATTGACCTTCGCGCCCATCGTGCGGTGGCCGACTTCGGTATGAACGGCGTACGCGAAGTCCACAGGCGTCGCGCCTGCGGGCAGACCGATCACCCGGCCCTTGGGGGTGAAGACGTAAACCTCTTTGGCACCGATCTCGAAGCGAAGGGAATCGAGGAACTCCCCGGGGTCGACGGTCTCGGCCTGCCAGTCCGAGATACGCGCCAGCCACGCCATGTCGGTGTCACCGCGATCATCGCTGGTCGTCTTGCCCGAGTTGACGCGCTCTTTGTACTTCCAATGCGCGGCGACACCGAACTCCGCACGCTGGTGCATCTCGTTGGTGCGGATCTGGATCTCGACCGCGCGGCCGCCGGGGCCAACGACCGTCGTGTGAAGGGACTGGTAGAGGTTGAACTTGGGTGTAGCGATGTAGTCCTTGAATCGGCCGGGCATCGGTGTCCATCGGGCGTGGATCGAGCCGAGAACGGCGTAACAGTCGCGTACCGAGTTGACCAGCACACGGATGCCGACGAGATCGTAGATCTCGTCGAATTCGCGACCACGCACAATCATCTTCTGGTAGATCGAGTAGTACTGCTTGGGCCGGCCGGCGACCTTGCCGCGGATCTTCGACGTCTTCAGGTCGTCGCTGACCATGTCGATGACCTGCTGCACGTATTCTTCCCGCTGGGGTGTGCGCTGGCGAACGAGGTTCTCGATCTCGACGTAGAGCTTGGGCGAGAGAACGGCGAACGAGAGGTCTTCGAGCTCCCACTTGATCGCCTGGATGCCCAGTCGGTGAGCCAGTGGCGCGTAGATCTCCAGCGTCTCCTGGGCCTTGCGTGTCGACGACTCCGGAGACACGAAACCCCAGGTGCGCGCGTTGTGGAGCCTGTCGGCGAGCTTGATGATCAGCACTCTGATGTCTTTCGACATGGCGACGATCATCTTGCGAACGGTCTCAGCCTGTGCGCTCTCGCCGTACTTCACCTTGTCGAGCTTGGTCACACCGTCGACGAGCATGGCCACTTCGTCGCCGAATTCTGCGCGCAGTGCGTCGAGCGAATAGTCGGTGTCTTCGACGGTGTCATGCAGAAGCGCGGCAGCGATCGTCTTGACTCCGATGCCGAGCTCAGCCAAGATCTGGGCTACTGCGACAGGATGAGTGATGTACGGCTCACCGCTGCGTCGCTTCTGCCCGTCATGGGCACGTTCGGCGACGGTGTAGGCCCGCTCGATGATGCTGAGGTCGGCCTTCGGGTGATTCGCTCGGACCGTGCGAATCAGCGTATCGACGGCACCCGCGGGCTGCGCGCGGGAGAACAGCCGTGGTACCAGCCTCCGCAGCGACGCGTTGGTCGGCGCAGTGGTCTCGGTCATCTGGCAGCCTCCGCCACTATTATCCCACCAGCCAGGGGTCGCACTACGCCGAGATGCTTTCGCTTTCGGTCGCGGGTTCGCGCTGGGCCCTGACGGCGAGAACCCGTGCGTTCAGCTTCTTGATCTTCGGTTCGCGCTCCCGCAGTTGCGCATAGATCGGAGACGCGATGAAGATCGTCGAATAAGTGCCGACGGCAATACCGATCAGCAAGGCAAGAGAGATGTCGCGCAGGGTTCCGGCACCGAGCACGAAGGCGCCGATGAAGAGAATGGAGGCGACGGGGAGCATCGCCACCACAGAGGTGTTGATCGAGCGCACCAGCGTCTGGTTGACGGCGAGGTTCACCGTTTCGCCGAAGGTTCTGGTGGGCTTGTCGCCCATCTCGCGAGTGTTCTCCCGGATCTTGTCGAACACCACAACAGTGTCGTAAAGCGAATAGCCGAGAATGGTCAGGAATCCGATGACGGCAGCGGGGGTGATCTCGAACCCGGTGATGCCATAGATGCCCGCTGTAATGATGAGGTCGTGCACGAGGGCGATCATGGCCGATGCCGCCATCTTCCACGTTCGGAAGTAGATCGCCATGAACAGCGCGGCGAGGGCGAGGAAGATCACGAGCCCCCGTATGGCCTGGCCGGTGATGTCAGCACCCCATGTCGGACCGATGAAGTTGATCGTCACATCGCTGGGCTGCACGTCGTACGCCTTGGCCAGCGCGTCCCGCACCTGGTTGCTCTCTGCGTCACTGAGCTGGTCGGTCTGGATGCGCACACCAGAGCCACCGAGCGTGGTTACGAGCGGCACGACCGCCGGGTCGACCGACTTGACGGCATCGACACCGAGTTGCTGGTCCTGATTCGAAACCTGCGAAATGGAGAACTGCGATCCACCTCTGAACTCGATTCCGAGCACGAATCCGCCCCGAAGGAACGGCCCGACGACCGAGATCAGGATCATCACGGCTGCAATCGTGTACCAGAGCTTCCATCGACCGATGATGTTGAAGGACCGCTTGCCGCTGTAGAGGTCATTGCCCAGGTCGCTGAACTTCGCCATTAGCGCTTCTTTCCCTTGGACTGAGGCTTCTTACGAACGGGTGGTACCGGCGGAGATGGTGGCAAAGCTGCTGGCAGAGTCTCTGTCTCGGCTACGGCGAGAGCCGGCGTCAGAGGTTCAACAGAGGTTGGCCCTCCAAGCGTCGGCTCGAGGACATCGACATCCGGTGCAGCGCTGGATGGAGCGGTAGGCGCATCGAGAACGAGCGTGGTCGTTCCCGCGGCCTTGCGTTCTGCGATCGTCTGGCGCCGGGCCGCTTCACGGCTCGCCGACTCCTGCTTGCCCTTGGGGATGGCCGCAGACGGTGTCTTGAACTGGGCGCGACCTCGATAGACGGCGCCCAGCTGTCGCGGATCGAGCCCGCTCGACTTGTGGCCGTCTCTGAAGTACGGGAGCTCGGCCAGAAGAGTCATGATCGGGTGGGTGAACATGATCACAACGACGAGGTCGATGATGGTCGTCATTCCGAGGGTCAGGGCGAAGCCCTTCACGCTGCCGACCGCGAGAATGTAGAGCGTTGCGGCCGCGAGGAAGTTGATCGCGTCAGATGCCGTGATGGTGCGGATGGCCCGCTTCCACCCTGCCTGCACGGAGGATTCGAGGCCCCGGCCGTCTCGCAGCTCGTCTCGGATTCGCTCGAAGTACACGATGAACGAGTCAGCAGTGATACCGATTGCCACGATGAGGCCGGCGACACCTGCCAGCGACAGCCGGAAACCGGCCCGCCACGACAACAGGTCGACCACGAGGAACGTCAGCGTCGCGGCGACCGCCAGGGACGCCACCGTGACCAGGCCGAGAACCCGGTACTGGGCGATGGAGTAGAGCACGACGAGCAACAGACCGATGAGGCCTGCGATCAGGCCGCTGAGGAGTTGTTGCGAGCCCAGTGTTGCCGAAATGACGTTCTGGCTCTGCACAGTGAAGCTGATCGGCAGCGCGCCGAACTTCAGCTGGTCCGCAAGGGTCTTGGCTGTCTCAGCGGTGAAGTTACCCGAGATCTGGGGCTGCCCATTGGTGATCACCGCGAGAGTCCGGGGCGCAGAGATGACCTTGCCGTCGAGCACGATGGCGAACTGGTTCTGAGCGCCGGTGAGGCCTGAAAGCCGTGTGGTTACCGTGGCGAACTGCGCGGTGCCCTGTTCGTTGAAGAAGATGTTCACCACGTACTGGCCAGTAGACGAACCAGAGCTCGTCTGTGCCATGCCACTGGTGGCATTCGTGACTGTCTCACCGGCGACTTCGACCGGGCCGAGGATGTACTTCGCCCCGTCGGCTCCACAGGTGACGAGTGGCTGGTCGACGGGAGCCTGGCCCGCATTCGTCACCGCAGTCGAGCTGCAGTCGATGTTCAGGAACTGGTCTTCGAGCGCCGGAGTGATCCAGGCGAGGTCGCTGGCATTCGTCGGAGACGCGGTCGGCGTGCTGTCGAGTCCGGGTGTCGGAGTCGTCGTCGGCACGGTTGCCGCGCTGCTGACGAGCACGGGGCGGAAGTCGAGTTTCGCAGAAGCTTCGATCCGCGCCTTGGTGGCGTCGTCCGGCTTGCCGGGGATCGAGACCACAATGTTCTGCCCACCCTGGGTGGAGATCTGCGCTTCAGAGACACCACTCGCGTCGATGCGCTGACGGATGATCGACACGGCCTGCGTAATCTGCTGGTCAGTCGGAGCGGCAGCACCGTCGGCGATCTTGGGCGCCAGGATGAGCTCCGTACCACCCTCGAGGTCAAGGCCGAGCTTCGGAAGCCAGGAACCGCCGCCCCAGATCGCTCCGGCAGCATTGACGCCCGCAAGGGCGATGAAGATGACAAGAAGCCAGACCAGCGTGCGGCGGGCTTTCTTGACGGCGGTAGATTTTGCCACCTGGGAACTCAGCTTTCTGTACCGGCTCCTGGGCTGCAGCAGCCCGCGCGGACAATCATTCCCGCGCGAGCGGGAGGATCAGCGCGCAGGCAGACTGCTGCGATGGAGTCGAAAGGGGATTTGAGACTACTCGGCCGACTTGGAGTCGGTGCGCGGCTTGCCGTTCTCGTCGACGGGCACACCGTTCAGAACGGTACCAGTCTCGGCGTGGGTGTCGACCGTGTGAGCATCTGCTGCTGAGTTTACCTCAGTGACACGCTCGCCGTACGCCGGTTCGATGCTTTCGTCGATCTCGTTGTCGGATTCTGGCTCTGACGCGCCCTCGATCGGCACGACACGCGTCACCGTCTGGCGGTGAACCTTGAGAACCGTTCCCGGTGTCGTCTCGAGCAGAACCTGGTTGTTCTCGACGTCGATGTTCAGGATGGTGCCGTATACGCCGAAGTTCGTCATGACATAGGCGCCCTCGACGATCTTCTCAACCAACTCTTCTGTCTCACGCTTGCGCTTTCGGCTGTTGCGCACCATAAAGATGATGAGTACGGCCAGCACGGCCAGCATGATCAGGGTTAACGGGTCCATTACAGGTAAGAGCCTTCCAAAACTTTGGGGGGAGAGTGACGGCCCTAGTGTACTTATCGGGGCTGAACGCCAGCTTGAATTATAGTTCATCTCCGAAGAGCGGCTGACTGGCCGGCCCTCGTGCGGATTTCGCGGGTCTGGAGGCGGTCTCGTCGGGTGCGGAAAGACCGAAGTGCTCCCACCCGGCACGTGTTGCCATTCTGCCCCGCGGCGTGCGCACGATGAGCCCGATGCGCACGAGGAATGGTTCGACAACAGATTCGATGGTCTCGGATTCTTCTCCAACGGAGACGGCAAGCGTGTTGAGGCCGACAGGCCCGCCGGCGAATCGGGTGAGCAGAATATTCATCACCGCGCGGTCGAGCCGGTCGAGGCCGAGCTCGTCGACATCGTAGAGTTCGAGCGCGTTTCGAACCACCTCGCGGGTCGCCGCTCCCCCATGAACCAGTGCGTAGTCGCGTACGCGACGTAACAGGCGGTTCGCGATGCGGGGTGTGCCGCGCGAACGGCCCGCGATCTCGATGAGAGCGGACTCCTCGATCTGCAGCTCGAGCATCACCGCAGCGCGACGCAGTACGTGCACGAGTTCGGCGGGGTCGTAGAACTCGAGGTGGGCTGTGAATCCGAACCGGTCGCGAAGCGGGTTCGGCAGCAGGCCGGAGCGGGTGGTCGCGCCCACCAGGGTGAACGGTGCCAGGTCGAGGGGAATGGATGTCGCGCCTGCCCCCTTGCCGACCATGATGTCGATCCGGAAATCCTCCATGGCGAGGTACAGCAGCTCTTCAGCTGAACGAGCCATGCGGTGGATCTCATCGACGAAGAGCACTTCGCCGGGCACGAGCGACGAGAGCACTGCCGCGAGGTCACCGGCATGCTGGATCGCCGGGCCGCTGGACAGGCGCAACGGCCTTCCGCTCTCATGGGCGACGATCATGGCGAGGGTGGTCTTGCCAAGCCCAGGCGGGCCGGCGAGCAGAATGTGGTCGGGCGTGCGGTTCTGGATGGTCGCAGCATCCAGCAGCAGTTGAAGCTGCCCGCGCACCCGTTGTTGGCCGACGAACTCCGCCAGGCTCTTGGGTCGGAGGGCACCCTCGAACGCGATCTCTGCCTCGGAGCCCATCATCTCGGGCTGCAGGAGTTCATCGGCCGCGTCTCTGTCGAACGGGCTCATCGAGGGCCCACCGAGCTCTGTCGTGGGCCGAGCTCTGTGAGTGAGCGCCGGAGGAGCGTCTGCATGCTGTTCTTCTCCTCGTCGTTCGAATCCGCGACCACTCGGTCGAGTGCCTCAGACGCGCTGCGTTCGTTCCAGCCGAGCCCGACCAGCGCGACGAGTACGTCATCGTGCACGCTCGACGCGGGAACGAAGGTGGGCCTGCCCGGCTGGCTCACGGTGAATGCAGCGACTTTGCCGGTGAGCGACACCACGATGAGTTTCGCCGTCTTGGGGCCGATGCCGGTGACCTTGCGAAAGACAGTGTCGTCGTCGGCGCTGACGGCCCGGGCGATCTCGGTCGGTGTCAGGGCGGCGAGCACCCCCATCGCCGATTTCGGGCCGACGCCGGTGACGGCGACGAGAAGCGAGAAGATCTCTAGCGATTCGGAGTCGGCGAATCCGAAGAGCGAGAGCGAATCCTCCCGCACGATGAGATTGGTGAGCACTCTCGCTTCGTCGCCAAGCCGCAGCGAAAGTGCGTGGGCGGGCGTCAGTTGCACCGAGAACCCGACGCCGCCCACCTCGATCACGGCGCCAGTGCCGAACGTGCTGAGGACGGTGCCGCGGAGACTGGAGATCACGAAACCACCCTACGCTGAGCGGTGGACTTTCGAACACCTGTTCGCCCGGCGCGCCGCAGTGTGGATGCGCAGGGTGGATGCCTGGGGTTGCGGCGTCAGCGTCGCAGGCCGCGGCGTTCGGGGCTGGCGGCCTTGGCCGCCTGCTCTGCTGCCAGCCAGGCGGCCTGGGCGCTGGTCGGCCGGGTGGTCGGTCGTTCCCGGGACGCCGCACCGCCGTGAAGGTCGGTCATGGCGGTCGCGGTGAGCGCGCCAAGCGGGGAACGCCATGCATGGCAGATCGCGAGTGCGAGCGCGTCTGCCGCATCGGCCGGCTTGGGAATCTCGTCAAGCCGGAGGATCTTTGCGACCATGCTGCCGACCTGCTTCTTGTCGGCCTGACCATAGCCGGTCACCGCTGCCTTGACCTCCGTCGGTGTGTGCATTCCGATCGGCAGCAGCCGTTTGACCGCCGCGAGCATCGCGATGCCGCTGACCTGGGCCGTGCCCATGACCGTGCTGACGTTCGTGTCGGCGAAGACGCGCTCGAGAGCAACGCGCTCGGGGCGGTACTCGTCGAGGAGGCTCTCGATACCGTCGCTGATGGTCAGCAGTCGATTCTCGTGCTTCTCCCCCGCAGGTGTGCGGATGACGGTCACGTGCACGAGGGTGGCAAGCCGGTTCTGGGACACGTCGACGATACCCACACCGCAACGGGTGAGTCCCGGGTCGATCCCTAAAACGCGCACGGCGCAAACCTACCCCGGTCTCGCTCGCCGCACGTGCTGCCGCGCCCGGTGAGGCTCCTGCGCCGTGTTGAGGCCGGTGTACCGAGCACAACGCGGCGCGCGCGACTCACGTGGAACAGGTCCGACGCGAGTCTGCAGCTAGTCCTCTTCGAGCTCGGCCTGCACCTCGGGGCTCAGGTCGAAGTTGCTGTAGATGTTCTGCACGTCGTCGTTGTCTTCGAGGGCGTCGATCAGCCTGAACACCTTGCGGGCGGTCTCGGCATCGATCTCGACCTTGAGGCCCGGCACGAATTCGATGTCGGCGGAGTCGTAGTCGATCCCCGCCTCCTGGAGTGCCGTGCGGTTCGCGACGAGGTCAGACGCCTCGGTGAGGATCTCGAACACGTCGCCGTGGTCGGTGACCTCTTCGGCCCCGGAGTCCATGACAGCCATCATCACGTCGTCTTCGGTGAGGTTCGGCGTGTGCTCGACCTTGATGACGCCCTTGCGATGGAAGTTGTAGGCGACACTGCCCGGGTCGCCCATCGTGCCGCCGTTTCGGGACACGATCGCCCGCACATCTGCCGCAGCACGGTTCTTGTTGTCGGTGAGGCACTCGATCAGCATGGCCACGCCGTGGGCCGCGTAGCCCTCGTAGATGATCGTCTGGTACTCAACCGCGTCGGCACCCACACCGGCACCGCGTTTCACCGCGCGGTCGATGAGGTCTTTCGGAACCGAGGTCTTCTTCGCCTTCTGGATGGCGTCGACGAGTGTCGGGTTGCCCGAGAGGTCTGCGCCGCCCAGCTTCGCGGCGACTTCGATGTTCTTGATGAGCTTGGCGAACGACTTGGCACGACGGGCGTCAGTGACGGCCTTCTGGTGCTTCGTTGTGGCCCACTTGGAATGTCCGGACATTGGTGATCTCCTTGAAAAATACTCCGCCCAGTCTAGGTGCAGCGACATGAGCGTGTCGCATGCCGAGATACCGGTGGAGCGTGAAGCTGACTGAGCGAGACTAGCTGGCTGCGAAGTCGGTTGCCAGTACCCGGTCGTAGAAGCGGCGGTGGAACCGGTGGTCGTCGGTCATCTCGGGGTGGAACGAGGTTCCGAGGAGGTTCCCTTGTTCGACAGCGATGACCCGGCCATCGGCCAGGGCGCCGAGAATGGATGCCCGTTCCCCCACAGTCTCGACGACCGGCGCCCTGATGAACACGGCGTGCACGGGTGGCTCGCCCAGCTCCGCTATGTCGATGTCGACCTCGAAGGACTCCTTCTGGCCGCCGAAGGCATTGCGCCGCACAGCGATGTCGAGCCCGCCGAGGCTCTGCTGGCCCGTGATTCCGTCGAGCACCGTGTCGGCGAGCATGATGAGGCCCGCACACGTACCGTAGACAGGGAGCCCCGCAGCGATGGCAGCTTTCAGTGGTTCAGCGAGGCCGAACATCCGGGAGAGCTTGTCGATGACGCTCGACTCGCCTCCTGGGATGACCAGGCCCGAGACTCGCGCGAGTTCATCTGGCCGCCTGACGGTGATGACGTCGGCACCGAACGATCGGAGTACCACGGCGTGCTCGCGGAAGTCGCCCTGCAGGGCGAGGACTCCGACTGTCGGGCCTGTGTTCGTCGGGCCCGAAGTCGAAGGGCCGGCACTCGAGACTGCCGAACTACCAGCCACGTTCGGAGAGGCGGTGGGGGGCGGCGAGGTCGGAGACGTTGATGCCGACCATGGCCTCACCGAGACCGCGCGAGGCTTCGGCGATGACCTGGGGGTCGTCGTAGAACGTCGTCGCCTTCACGATCGCGGCGGCGCGCTTGACGGGGTCGCCCGACTTGAACACTCCAGAACCGACGAAGACACCGTCGGCGCCGAGCTGCATCATCATTGCCGCGTCGGCAGGGGTCGCGACTCCACCGGCTGTGAAGAGCACGACGGGCAGCTTGCCGGTCTCGGCGATCTCGGCGACGAGTTCGTAGGGCGCCTGGAGCTCTTTTGCGGCGACGTAGAGTTCGTCGGGAGCGAGTGAACTCAGCGCGCGGATCTCGCCCAGGATCTTGCGGATGTGCTTGGTGGCCTCTGACACGTCACCGGTGCCGGCCTCGCCCTTCGACCGGATCATGGCCGCGCCCTCATTGATGCGGCGAAGTGCTTCGCCGAGGTTGGTGGCACCACAGACGAAGGGAATGGTGAAGTTCCACTTGTCGATGTGGTTGACGTAGTCGGCGGGGCTCAGCACTTCGGACTCGTCGATGTAGTCCACGTCGAGCGCCTGCAGGACCTGTGCCTCGACGAAGTGGCCGATGCGGGCTTTCGCCATGACGGGGATCGACACGGCAGCCCGGATCCCGTCGATGAGGTCGGGGTCGCTCATGCGCGCCACGCCACCCTGCGACCGGATGTCGGCGGGCACCCGCTCGAGCGCCATGACGGCCACCGCGCCCGCGTCTTCGGCGATGCGTGCCTGGTCGGCGTTCACGACGTCCATGATCACACCGCCCTTGAGCATTTCTGCAAGGCCGCGCTTGACGCGATTGGAGCCGACGGAGGAGGTGAGGGAGCTGTCAGTCATAGTGGTGTCCATTCTACCGATTGGCCTGGGCGCCGTTACGCACGAGTGGCGTGCAGCATGCCACAGCCAGACCAGTTGATCGCGATTGGCTGCCGTGGTGCCGCGTTCAGCCAGCCGTGGGCCACGCAGCGGCGATGGATGCCCGAACCTCACCCAGGAGCTGTGGCAACGCCTTCGTCTTGGCGATGATCGGGAAGAAGTTCGCGTCGTTGGCCCAGCGGGGCACGATGTGCTGGTGGAGATGGTCGGCTATGCCCGCGCCGGCAACCCGGCCCTGGTTCATACCGATGTTGTACCCATCGTTGCGCGAGACCTCAGAGAGCACCCGCATCGAAGTCTGGGTGAGGGAGGCGATCTCCGCCACCTCGGCATCGCTCGCCTGGTCGTACATCGCGACGTGGCGGTAGGGGCAGACCAGCAGGTGCCCGCTGTTGTAGGGGAACAGGTTCAGCAGCACATACGCGTGCTCACCCCGCGCGACGATGAGTGCTTCTTCGTCGCTGAGCGTGGGTGCGATGCAGAACGGGCACTCGTGCTTCTCGGGCTGAGTACCGTTCGTGATGTAGACCATGCGGTGAGGTGTCCAGAGCCGCTGGAACTCGTCGGGCACTCCGGCCAGATGGCCGGAGGCGGTGATCTCGACCCCCGCGAACTCGTCGTCACCGGTGAACCGGTCGCTGGCATCTGTCGGCGTCATCGTCAGATCTGGCCCTGCGTGGTGACCTGGGTCTTGTTGGCGATCGACGCCACGATCTTGTCGACGGCGTCGGCGACGGGCACGTTGTTCTCCTGAGTGCCGTCGCGAAAACGGAAGCTCACGGTGCCGCCTGCCCGGTCATCCTCGCCCACGATCAGAAGGAAGGGAACCTTCTCTTTCGTGTGAGTGCGGATCTTCTTCTGCATGCGGTCGTCGCTGGCGTCGAGTTCGGCACGCACGCCCTTGGCCTTCAGCTGCGCGATCACCTCGCCGAGATACTCCTCGTACTGCTCGGCGACAGGGATGCCCACCACCTGGACGGGCGAGAGCCACACGGGGAACGCGCCGGCGTAGTGCTCGGTGAGCACAGCGAAGAACCGTTCGATCGAGCCGAAGAGCGCACGGTGGATCATGATCGGTCGCTTGCGGGTGCCGTCTGAGGCTGTGTACTCCAGCTCGAAGCGTTCCGGCTGGTTGAAATCGAGCTGGATGGTCGACATCTGCCAGGTTCGGCCGATCGCGTCTCTCGCCTGCACCGAGATCTTGGGGCCGTAGAAGGCCGCTCCCCCGGGGTCGGGCACCAGCTGCAGTCCGGATTCCTCGGCGACCTCGCGCAGGGTCTCCGTCGCGGCATCCCAGAGCTCGTCGGCTCCGATGAACTTCGGGTTGGTCGCATCTCTGGTCGAGAGCTCGAGGTAGAAGTCGTCGAGCCCGCAGTCCTTCAGAAGATCGAGCACGAACTTCAGCGTGCTGGTGAGCTCGGGCTTCACCTGTTCCTGGGTCGTATAGATGTGCGCGTCGTCCTGTGTCATGCCGCGAACCCGGGTGAGGCCCTGCAGGGTGCCACTCTTCTCATAACGGTAGACCGAACCGAATTCGAACATGCGGAGCGGCAGCTCACGGTAGCTCCGGCCACGCGCACGGAAGATCAGGTTGTGATACGGGCAGTTCATGGGCTTCAGGTAGTAGTCCTGGCCCTGCCGGGTGACGTTGCCCTCTTCGTCGCGCTCCTCGTCGAGGTGCATGGGCGGGAACATGCCGTCGGCGTACCACTGCAGGTGCCCACTGGTCATGAACAGGTTCGCCTTGGTGATGTGCGGGGTGTTCACGAAGTCGTAGCCAGCCGCGATGTGGCGCTGGCGTGAGTAGTTCTCGAGCTCCTGGCGGATGATGCCGCCCTTGGGGTGGAACACCGCAAGCCCGGAACCGATCTCCTCCGGGAAGGAGAACAGGTCGAGTTCGGCCCCGATGCGACGGTGGTCGCGCTTGGCGGCCTCCTCCTGCCGGGCCTGATAGGCACGGAGTTCGTCTTTGGTGGGCCACGCGGTGCCGTAGATGCGCTGCAGCTGGGGGTTCTTCTCCGAGCCGCGCCAGTACGCCGCCGCCAGGCGGGTGAGCGCGAAACCGTTGCCGATCATCCGGGTGTTCGGAAGGTGCGGACCCCGGCAGAGGTCGCTCCACACGGTCTCACCGGTCTTCGGGTCGACGTTGTCGTAGATGGTGAGTTCGGCGCCCCCGACCTCGACCGATTCGTCTTCGGCGGCAGACCCACCTTTGATGCCGATGAGTTCGAGCTTGTACGGTTCGTGGGCCAGTTCGAGGCGGGCTTCGTCTTCGGTCACGACCCGGCGCATGAAGCGCTGTCCCTGCCGGATGATGCGATCCATCGCCTTTTCGAGCGTCTTCAGGTCGTCGGGGGTGAACGCGGTGGTGACGTCGAAGTCGTAGTAGAAACCGTCGGTGATGGGCGGGCCGATGCCGAGTTTCGCCTCGGGATTGATCGACTGCACAGCCTGTGCCATCACGTGGGTCGCCGAGTGGCGGAGGATGTTCAGGCCGTCTGGGGAGTCGAGGTGAATGGCCTCGACGTAGTCACCGGCGGCAGCCGTTGCGGCAAGGTCGCGCAGCTCACCATTGACCTTCATGGCGACGATCGTTCGATCACTGAACAGTTCGAATCCGGTGCTTGCATTGTCGACCTGGATGATGTCACTCACGTGCCGTGTGCTCCCTGCGGGTTGTGTTGCTTGTCTGTCAACTTTAGCGGTGCCTTCTGACGGGCCGGTTCGCCCGCGGCCGGGGCGAGCAGTGACGGCGCGACCGGCCCCGGCAGTGACGGCGCGACCGGCCCCAGCAGCTAGAGTCGGTCGACATGGGACCCGCTTTCAGCCTGCCGCCGCTTCGCGAGCCCGTGCGTGTGATCGGGGCACGGACCTTCGACTTCTCCCGCCAGATCGCCGTGATGGCAATCATCAACCGCACCCCCGACTCGTTCTTCGACGAGGGCGCGACCTTCGCTCTCGATCGTGCCGTCGAGGCCGCGGTGCGTGCCGCCGGCGACGGGGCCGACTGGGTCGACATCGGTGGAGTCCCGTTCGCGCCGGGGCCCGAGCTCTCCGCGAGAGACGAACTCGAACGGGTCATCCCGGTGATCGAAGGGCTCGTTGCGGAGTCCGACGTCGTGGTCTCGGTCGACACCTTCCGCCCCGAGGTGGCCGAAGCGGCGATCGCCGCCGGTGCAGGTGTGATCAACGACACCACGGGCATCCATGACCCCCGGCTCGCCGACGTGGTCGCCAGCAGTGACGCGACGCTGGTCATCACCCACAGCCGCGCGGCGCCGCGGCAGAAGTACCCGCGACCGCAGTACGACGATATCGCGGCCGAGATTGCGTCATTCCTGCAGTCGCGCGTCGACTTCGCCGTGTCGCGTGGCATTCCCGAGAACCGGATCATCGTCGACCCCGGGCACGACCTCAATAAGAACACGGTCCAGACCCTCGAGTTGACCCGCAGGCTCGGTGAGATCACGGCGCTGGGCCTGCCGACGCTTGCCGCCGTCTCGAACAAGGACTTCATCGGTGAATCGCTGGGGCGCGAGAAACCGGAGCGCCTCCCGGGCTCCCTCGCCGCGGCAACGGTGAGCGTCATGCTCGGAGCACGGATCGTGCGGATGCACAACGTTCGCGAGTCGGTCGATGCGATGCGTATGGTCGAGGCGATCATGGGCTGGCGGGAACCCGTCTATGCCATTCACAATCTGTAGAGGACGGGAATCTGTCGTGCGTGAGCCGGCCAGCGAGGGAGCACACCATGCCGACAGTGAGTGAACTGGATGCCCTGACCGACGCCCAACTGATCGCACTGTATGCGCCCGCCAACCGCTCAGAGCGGCTCGTGCGGGCCAATTTCATCTCGTCGATCGACGGGTCGGCCACTCTCGGCGGGCTTTCCGGAGAGCTCGGCGGCCCGGGCGACAAACGCGTCTTCGACCTGCTGCGCCAGTTGTGTGACGTGGTGGTGGTCG
The DNA here is from genome assembly GCF_018889995.1 of Subtercola sp. PAMC28395. Lineage (NCBI taxonomy): Bacteria > Bacillati > Actinomycetota > Actinomycetes > Micrococcales > Microbacteriaceae > Subtercola > Subtercola sp. PAMC28395. Next base: position 2,526,855 of record NZ_CP076547.1, read on the forward strand.
GGGCGGGCACCGTGCGCGCGGAGGGGTACGGTGCGATGCGGCTCGAACCCCGTGCCGCGCTGTGGCGTGCGCAGAACGGTCTCCCCGAGCATCCGGCCTTCGCGATCGTCAGCCGCGGGCTCGAACTCGACCTCGACAGTGATGTCTTCACGAAGGCGCCCCGACGGCCGCTGGTGCTCACGACTGCGTCGGCTGACACAACCCGGCGCACGGCACTGGAGCACGTCGCCGACGTCGTCGCCTGCGGTGAGAAGTCTGTCGAACCGCAGCGCCTGGTCGCTGAACTGCTCGGGCGGGGGCTGACGCAGATCCACTGCGAAGGCGGCCCGAGCCTGCTGGGCGATCTCATCGCCGCGGACGAACTCGATGAGCTGTGCCTGACCCTGAGCCCGGTGTTGGAGGGGGGTGCAGGGCCGCGGATCTCGCACGCCCCGCAGCCGTCGGTGCCGCGCTCGCTCACGCTCGAGCACCTGCTGCTCGCCGACAGCATGATGTTCACGAAATACTCACGCACGCGCTGAGTGAGGGGCGGCGCGATCGTCAGTAGAGCGTGACCACTGTCTTCGACTCGAGGTAGTTCTCTATTCCCTGGGCGCCGTTCTCGTAACCCCAGCCTGACTGCTTGTGGCCGCCCTTGGGCAACTCCGGCGAGAAGTACGAGTGGCAGTTCACCCAGACCGTGCCGGCCTTGATGCGCGAGGTGAGGGTGTGCGCGTTCGACAACCCTTCCGTCCAGACACTCGCCGCCAGACCGTACACGCTGTCGTTCGCCCAGGCGACCACCTCGTCGACCTCGTCGAACGGGGTGATCGAGACGACGGGACCGAAGATCTCCTCCTGCATGAGGCGCATGTCCTGCCGCACCCCGGTGAGCACGGTCGGCCGGTAGAACGTGCGCTGCTCGTCGACCTGGAGCCCTCCCGCTGTCACCTCGACTCCGTCGGCAACGCCCTCGCGAACATACTCGGCGACCCTGTCTGCTTGCACCCTGCTGACCATCGGGCCCATGTCGGTGGCGGGGTTCATGCCGTGACCGAGGCTCAGCGCATCGGCTTCGCGCGAGACCTCCTCGACCAGGCGCTCATATATGCTCGAATGCGCATACACCCGCGAGCTCGCCACGCAGACCTGCCCGCCGTTGTTGAAGATTCCGCGTGCGATGCCGGGCACGGCCAGCGCGAAATCGGCGTCGGGCATCACGATCGCCGGTGACTTGCCGCCAAGTTCGAGCGTGAGTCGTTTGAGGTTACCCTGCGCCGCGGCCAGCAGGGCTTTACCGACCGCCGTCGAGCCGGTGAAGCCGATCTTGTCGACTCCCGGATGCTCGGCCAGCGCCTGACCGACCTCCCTGCCGTAGCCCGTGACCACGTTCACGACGCCCGCAGGGAAGCCCGCTTCGAGTGCGAGTTCCCCGAGGCGGAGTGCGGTGAGAGACGTGTTCTCCGACGGTTTGAGTATCACCGTGCATCCAGCAGCCAGAGCGGGAGCGAGTTTCATCGATGCCATCAGCAGCGGGGAGTTCCAGGGCACAATGGCGGCGACCACACCGACGGGCTCCTTCACCGTGTAGGCGAAGATCTGCTTGCCCTCAGGTTGGTGCGCGATCGAGGTGGGGATCGTGGTGCCCAGCAGCTTGTTCGTGTACCCGGCGTAGTAGCGGAACTGCGCGATCGTGCCCGGCAGTTCGCCGAATCGGGCCGTGCGGTAGGCCTTGCCCTGGTCGAGGGTCTCGAGCTCAGAGAGCTCGTCGATGTTCTGCTCGATCAGGTCTGCAAGCCGCCAGAGGAGGGCGGCACGGGCTGACGGTGTCATGCGTGCCCAGCCCGGGGACTCGAGCGCTGCACGGGCGGCGGCGACGGCATCGTCGACATCGGCGGCGGTTCCGCTCGCGATCTGGGTGAGGGTACTCCCCGTGGCGGGATCGATGCTGTCGATGTACTCGCCGGAGGACGGAGCCACCCATTCGCCGGCGATGAGCAGCCGGTGCGGGCCGCGCGCGAGGAACGCCGAGACCTCAGGGCGTTGTGTTGCGGAGTCATAGTCGAGGAGGGTCATGCGTGCACTTTCGTCTTGTCGTGTGAAGGTACGAGCGATGCTGCGATGAGCTCGGAGGCGCGTTCGGCCACAGCGATGACCGCGGCCTGCGTGTTCGAAGTGGGAATCGAAGGGAACACCGACGCATCGGCCACCCAGAGCCCATCGATGCCGTGGACGGCGAGGGCGGGGTTCACGACAGTCGATTCGCCCGTGCCCATCGCGGCCGTACCGCAGGTGTGGAAGAACGTCGAACAGCTCGACCGGATGAAGGCGATCTTCTCCTGCTTCGAGAGCCGCTGGTGCGGTGCGACCGGGGCCGAACCGATGTTGCGATACGCCGAGGTCGCCGCGAGGTCAGCGATCGTCTCCATCGATTCGATGAGGGCGTCGAGGTCGTTCTGCTCGGCCAGGTAGTTCGGCTGGATCTCGAGGGCCGCACCGGGGTCGGCAGATGTCAGCCGGAGATACCCGATACTCCGCGAATCCATCAGACCCGGCGAGATCGCGAAGACCGAGCCTGACAGGTCATGCTCGGCACGCACTTCGTCTGTGGCGTGCGGGCCCTGCACGACGAAGGCGTGGAGGTCGGGTTTGCCGCGCGATTTCGAGCTCTTCCAGTTCAGCATGCTGCCGCCGCCGTTGTCGCGGGTCGGCCCGAGAGGCTCACGCGCACGGAAGTTCATTCCCATGAGCAGCGGGTGATCCTGCAGGTTCTTGCCGACGCCCCGGAGCGCGGTGTGCACTTTGATGCCGAGCGGTACGAGTTCGTCTGGGTCGCCGACTCCCGACAGCATCAGCAGTCTCGGCGTGTGGATCGCTCCCGCCGTGAGCACGACTCCCTGCCGAGCGCGCAGGCGAACAGTTTCGGGCGGCGTTCCGTCGCCGGTAGTCCGTTCGTACTCGACCCCGACGCACCGCGACCCTTCGAAGACCAGGAGCGACACTGGCGAATCGACGAGCACGTTCAGGTTCGGCCAGGCGGCTGCCGGCTCGAGGTAGCCACGAACTGTGCTCCAGCGGGTGACCTCGCCAGTTTCGGGCTCCACTGTCACGTTCAGGTTGGCAAGCGCCGCACCATCATTCTCGGCGGCGTTCGCGTCGTCGAGCACGTCGAAGCCGAGTTCGGCGCAGCCCTCGAGCATTGCCGCAGCAACGGGGTGAGGGTCGCGCGAGGTCTCGACTCGCATCGGGCCGCCCGCGCCCCGATATTCGGTCGAGCCACCCTGCCAGTCTTCGCTGCGCCGGAAGTACGGCAGAAGTGAGTCATAGTTCCAGCCCGTTGCGCCGGCAACCTCCCACGCGTCGTAGTCCGAGCGATGCCCGCGATACCAGAGCATCGCGTTGATGCTGCTCGACCCGCCGAGTACCCGTCCGCGCGGAATCGGAACCGGTCGCCCGGCCGTGCGCCAGGTCGCTCCGTAGCTCTGGTTCCAGTCGTACTCACCACCGAGAAGCCCCGCCCACGACCCGGCCGAACGGATGCCCGGCATTCCCTTGTCGCTGGGCCCCGCTTCAAGCAGCACAACCTCGCGCCCTGCATCCTCTGCCAGACGCCGCGCCACGACGCACCCGGCCGAACCGCCGCCCACGACGATGATGTCGGTCTCAGTGATGACAACCGACGCTCGAGCGTCGCGGTTAATTGTGCTCACTCGGCCCCATGATGACCACGCCCTCCGTCTCTTCGACGTGGCGCACGAAGATGTACTTGTCTTCACGCCCGTCGCTGTGCTTGCGCTTGATGCCCGGCTGCAGAATGCCGTCGACCTTCGCAACCACCACGTACGGCACTGACGATGCGAGCCCCTCTTCGCAGAGTGCGTCGAATTCCTCGAGCGTGGTCGCTGTGAACGCCTTCTCTACACCGGATGCCCGGGCGATCGCTGCGAGATCGACACGCCCACTCGCGGTGTGGGTCTTCGGGCCGCCGATCGACTGGTACATCTGGTTGTCCCACACCACAGTGAAGAGGTTCGCGGGTTGCTCATTGCCGAGCGTCGCGAGAATGCCGAGGTTGAACAGCAGCCCGCCGTCGGTGTCGAGGGAGATGATCCGGCGGTGCGGCAGCCCCACGGCCAGACCGAAGGCCTCACCGGTCACACAGCCGAGCTGCTGCTGGAAGAGACTGCCCGCGCGCATGTGGGGGGCGGCGTTGTACCACTCGTCGACACTGCCGCCGAGCGAGAGAATGACGAGTTCGTCCCTGAGACGCTCGCCGAGCTTGATCATGCATTCATAGCGTTTCATCGAACGATGCTCCCTCCGAGCGCGATGGCGGAATGGTAGTAGGCCGCATACGACCAGCTGAACGCGTCGGTGATCGCGTCTTCGATCGCCGCCTCATCCCGGATGATCTGATACGGCACTCGCAGAGCATCCAGCACCGGCTCCATCGTGATGCCGTGCGGAATCGCCCACCAGTTGTTCTCCCCGAGCTCACCCCGGTAGCTCATCAGCATGACGACGGGAATGCCCGCCCCGAGCCCCATTCGAGCGAGCGGTTCGACGGATGCCCGGAGACCCGAGTTCTCCATGATGAGGACGGCGCGCTTGCCCGAAAGAAAGACTCCCCCGCAGATCGCGGCGCCTTCACCTTCGTTCGTCACCTGGATCGTGCGGAGGTCGGGGTCGGCGTCAAGAGCCGGATAGAGCTCTTTGAAGAGTGAGTCGGGCAGATAGCAGACGATCGAGACGCCCGCCTTCTTGAGGCCGCGGATCACCGCGTCGACGGCGGTGGCTTTCATGGGTTCTCCCTGCTGTTTCTGTGGATGCTGCCGGTGCGGTGGTCGCTGCTGGTGCCTGTTGTTGTGATGCGGACATCGGGCACTGTTGGTGCCAGAACGTGTCGAAAACGTGCGCCAGGGTGTGAGTCGGGAAGACGGGACCGGCCCTCTTCGAACAGCCGCTCGCGCAGGGTCAGACCGTCGGCTCTCGGCGCGACATATCCCCGCTTCGCCAGGATCGGCAGGACCTGCGCGATGAACTCGCTGTAGGCCAGTTCGTCACCGAAGGTCGGTTCGATCATGAAGCCGTCGACGTCAGACCCGTCCACGATCGCGATGAGCTGCTCTGCCACCTCGATCGGGTCGCCGGTCACCTGGAAACCCCGGTTCGCCTTCAGCCGAAAGCTCTCGAGCACGTCACCGACAGTGGGAACACGGTCGCCCGGTGCCGCAAAACGGTCGACGAGGGTCTGCCCCTGGTCAGAAGTGGCAGCGACCAGCGGCGTGGTCGGGTCGACCCCGCGGTAGTCGACACCAGTGAACCCCGCGTAGATCACTGCAGCGTCGTCGACGACATATAGGGCTTCGAGTTCGGCACGGCGGGCTGCCGCCTCTTCGCTGGTCGGGGCGACAACCACGGTGACCCCTGTGATGATCTTGATGTCGTCACGCCGGCGGCCGTGCGACTCGGCGAGATCGCGGATCTCGGTGACGTGCGCGGCGGCTTTCTCGATCGTCTGGCCCTGGATGAGCACCACTTCGGCATTGCGTGCGGCGAAGGCGCGGCCCCGGGTGGAGGTACCGGCCTGGAAGAGCACGGGGCTGCGCTGTCGCGACGGCGGTACCGCGAAGTACCCCGAAGTGCGAAGATACTCGCCCGTGTATTCGGTGCGGTGCAGTCTGGCCGGGTCGACCAGCACCCCGCGCTCCCTGTCCATCACCAGGGCATCGTCATCCCAGCCGCCCTCCCAGAGAGCGAGGCTGATGTCGACGAACTCGTCGCCGATGTCGTATCGCGAGTCGTGCGTCGTCTGCTCGGTGACGCCGAAGAGCGGGTCGACGGTGGACTGGGAACTCCCGGTGACGATGTTCCAGCCGATGCGCCCGTCGGTGTAGTGGTCGAGGCTGGCGTAGCGCCTGGCCGAGGCGTACGGCTTCTCGACCGTCGTCGGCGACGTCACGACGAACCCGAGCGTGCTGGTGGCCTGGGCCAGCGCGGCGATGATGAGCATGGGGTCGACGGCCGGGAACTGGATGCCCGAGGCCGCCACCTGCTCGGGCAGTTCGCCGTCGATGGTGGGGTAGCCATAGGTGTCGGCAAAGAAGAGAAAGTCGAAACCGGCCTCTTCGAGCATCTTCGAGACCATCACCCAGTAGCCGACGTCGGTGTACTTGTCGGCACGACCGTTCGGGTGGGTCCAGGTGGGCATGCCGTTGCTCGGGTTCATCATGTCGAAGACGCCGAACGAAAGAGCCTTCATGTCGTGGATTCCTTCGTTGGGATGTGCAGCGTCGGGATGTGCAGCGTTGGGATGTCAAGAAGCGCGTCGAGTGCCCGGATGCCCGCCGCAGCATCTGCGAGAAGACGCGCCTTCTCCTCTGGCGAGCACCAGGCGGCTTCGATCCCGGCCAGGGCGATCTGGCTGGCCTCGGCGGCGGTGAAGCCCATGGCGGGCAGTGCAGCCGTGTATTCGAGACCGATGTCGGTTCGAAAGAAGACCGCGTCGTCGGTCGAGAGGGAGACGGGCAGGCCGGCACGCACCATCCGGGCGATCCGGTGCTGGTCGTCGAACGCCCAACCGGAGAGCACCCGGGTCGACAGCGGAGTGCACGCGAACGGCACCCCTGAATCGAGTGCTCGCTGCAGAAGTGCTTGGTCGTCGACGATGCGGTAACCGTGGTCGACTCGGTCGCAGCCCAGCGTCTCGATGGCGTCGATGACGTTCTGGGCAGAGGCCGCCAGGGTCTCGCCCGCGTGAGCCGTGCGTTTCAGGCCGCGCTCGCCGGCGAGTTCGTATGCCTCACGGAAGCGCAGCGGCTCTTCGAAGCCTTCGGGGGTCAGATCATCCATGCCGATGCCCACGACCTTCTCGTGCGGATGGGCGGCAATCAGTTCGACCAGTTCGACGGCGCTCTGGGCACTGTGCGAGCGGTTGATGGCCGGGATGATGCGGAAGCCGACGCCGAAGTCGGACTCTGCCTGCTCGAGACCCTGCGAGATCGAGTCGATGAGGGTCTGGTAGGAGATACCGCGCGAAACGAAGTTGAAGGGGTTGACGTAGTACTCGCGGTACTTGAGGTTGCCCGATTCGACGGCGTCGAGCACACCTTCGTAGGCGACAGTCGCGAAGTCGTCGGGGCTCACGAGAACTTCGTGGCCGGCATTGAAGACATCGAGAAAGTCGATGAGGTTGTCGTAGTCGAGGAGATCGTCGACATCGGTGCTCTTCAGCGAGACGTCGTTCTTCGCGGCCAGGTCGATCAGCCGGGCCGGCCGCATCACCGAGACGAAGTGGCAGTGCAGCTCGGCCTTGGGCAGCAGCTGCAGGTAGTCAGCGAAGGAGATCATGGTGTTTTGAACCTATTGGTTCATGACGGCGGACGCCAAGCCAGGACGGGCCGTTGCGCCAAAAGTTCTCACACTTGTAACAGGCCGGATCTCACTGCAGACCGGGTTGATCTGCGTTCGCGCGGATTGCGGCTACTTGTACCAGGTCAGCGTCGGCGGACCGGCGAGAATGTCGCCGAGGTTCGAGGCCCCGTCGCCCGCACGCCACGCCCGGTACGCGTTGTCATCTTCGATCGAACGCCACCGCTCCACCACGGTGATGTGGCCCGGGTCGTTCAGATCGAAGAGGGTCTCATTGCCCTCATTGCCTTCGAAGGCAGAGGTCTGCGCGAGAACGGCAGCCAGAATCTCCGGTGCGGTTTCGATGAATTCAGGGGCGACGTGCAGGTCGAGGATCGCAACAATACTCATGCTTCATTTTTGCATGACACGGGGTCCGCGACATGACTGACAGCGCACAAAGACCCACGTTGCCTGCACGGCAGAATGCGGCAGGCAGCCGCTTTTCAGCCTGCAGCGAGCGGTTCATGCTGGGTGATGCAGTGGATGCCGCCACCTCGCGCGAAGAGGGGCCGGGCATCCACGGTCACCACCGCCCGCCCCGGATAGGCGTCTTCCAGAATGCCGATGGCCTGCTCGTCGTTGGCGTCGTCGTACGAGCAGGCGATGACTCCGCCGTTCACGACGAGATGGTTGATATAGCTGAAATCGACAAAGCCCTCTGCGTCACTGAGGGTCGCCGGTGCCGGCACCTCGACGATCTGCCACGGTCTTCTGTCGGCGGTACTGCTGTTTTCAAGCGCGCGCCTGATCCCTGTCATCGCCTCGTGGTCCGGATGCCCGGCAGCAGCCTGCCCGTGAAGCAGGATCACGCCCTCGGCCGGGATCGTGGCGACGATATCGACGTGCCCCTTGGTGCCGAATCTCTCGGAGTCACGGGTGAGGCCCCGCGGGATCCAGACGACGTTGCTGACGCCGAGGGTTCTGGAGAGTTCAGCCTCGACGTCGGCTCGTGACCAGCCGGGGTTCCTCAGCGGGTCGAGCTGAACGGTGTCGGTGACGAGAACCGTGCCGGCCCCATCCACGTGGATGCCGCCGCCCTCGTTCACCAGCCGCGAGGTGACCAGCTCTGCGCCGGCGAGCTCGGCGACGAATCGGCCGATGCGGGCGTCGTGTTCCCAGCTGGCCCACGCCTGTTGACCCCAGCCATTGAAGACCCAATCGACCGCGCCGAGCCTGCCGTCGTCGCCCAGCACGAAGGTGGGCCCGATGTCCCGCATCCAGGCGTCGTCGAGCTCAGCGGTGACCACTTCGATTTCGCTTGCGAGGTACCGGCGCGCAACTTCTTCGTGGCCCGGGCCGACAACCATGGTCACCGGCTCGAAGTCGATGATCGAGTTCGCAACGGCCGCCCACGTCGTGCGCGCCTCATCGGCGTCGGCGGCCGTCTCGCCGAGGGTGTACCCCGACGAGGGGAACGCCATCCACGTGCGCTTGTGAGGAGCGGTCTCCGACGGCATGTGCCAGCTCATGCGCTGTGCTCGCCTGCGATTGCCACATCTCTGATCGGCGCGACCAGACTGCCGTAGGTATCGGGCCTCCGCGTCTTCAAGAAGGGGAACAGGGTCAGCCAGTCGTCGCGTTGCTGCAGGTCGAGGTCGGCCACGAGCACCGCGGATGCGTCGCGCGGGGCCTGCACGATCATCCGGCCGTAGGGGTCCGAGATGAACGACGAACCATAGAAGGTGATGAGCCCCTCGTTGCCCCAGCGGTTGGGCACGACCATGAAGAGGCCGTTCGCGATACCGTTGCCCACGATCACCTGGCGCCAGAGCGGCTGCGTGTCGAAGTCGGGGTAACCGGGTTCGCTGCCGATCGCGGTCGGGTAGACGAGCAGGTTCGCGCCTGCGAGTGAGTAGGCGCGTGCCACCTCGGGGAACCACTCGTCCCAGCAGGTGGGCATGCCGAGTGCTAAGGCCGACAGTTCGCCTGGCCGATAGACAGGGTACGGCTCGGCGGCCGGCCCAGGGCGGAAGTACGTGTCTTCGTAGTAGCCCTCGGTGACCGGAATGTGCAGCTTGTGGGTGTGCCCGACCAGTTCGCCCTCGGGTGACACGACGATCGCGGTGTTGAGGCCCAGCCTTTCTGGACTGATCGGCCCATCTGGATGATCGGACTCACGAGTGCGTGCCCCGTCGTCGCTCTGGTACAGGGAAGCGTGTACGAACACCCCGTGTTGCTGGGCGAGCTCCGCGGCGAACGCGAGGGTCGGCCCGGTGAGAAGCGCCTCTGCCTGCTCACCCTTCGATCGCTCCCCCTGTGGCACGTCGGCCGGGTACCTGCTCAGTGTCAACTCCGGCAGGAACACGATCTGGGCACCGAGACGCGCTGCACGACCGACACCCTCCCGGAGCTCGGCCTTCAGCTCGGTGAGGTCATCGTGCCAGCGATGCTGCACCAGCCCCACGCGGAGAAGGGCAGGCACGCTTTCGGCTACGGGCGACAGTGACGGCAGAGCGCCGAATGAGGTGATTTCAAGCACAGGTCAGTTTCTCACGATGCGCGGTCTCTGCCAGGGCATGAGCTGGTTCACGCCGGCCCGACGAGCCCGCGATTGGTGGCAGCATCCTGTTCGATGGGAGCTCCCCACCGGACATCCTGCGCGTGCTCCGAACAGATCGTGTAGACCATTCGGAGCCCATAGAGATCAATCGTGACCTCGTCATCGGGAAGGGCCTGGCATCCGTCGACCATGCAGTCGGTGGATCGCTCATCAGCCATGACGAGAGCCTAGGGCTGCACTGTGTCGACGCGCCAGATGTTCAGCGATCTCGAAGCCGCCCGAGCTGGGGTGTTGGCAGCCGACTCGTCGCGGTCAGCGCGAACGACACTGCCACGATGAGCCCGGCCAGAATCGCCGCATAGACCGCAACCGCCGAATAGCTCCCGGCCCACTGGGGGTCGAGAAAGATGTACGGATACCAGCCCACCGCCGGCCCCCGCACCAGTGTGTAGATGCCGTAGAGCAACGGGAACCCCAGCGAGATCAGCGCCGTGCCCCAGTGCAGGCGGCGCCGGCCGGGTACGAGCAGAAAATCGACCAGCGCGTACGCCGGCACGACGAAGTGCAGCATCTTCTCCGACGTCGGGATGAGAAACCCGTAGTTGGCCAGCCCCGCGTTCACGATGAGAAAGACGAAGGTGATTCCCGACACGATCAAGTAGGTCGTGACGAGCGCCCGCACCGAGGTGAGCCGTTCATCCTCTACTCGTTTCGTGATCGCGTGGAACAGTAGGTACACCAGCAGCGCGACGAACGCCAAATTGCTCTCGACGGTGAAATAGCTGAGCAGATTGGATGCCCGGCAGCTCCCCGTCGTGAAGACACAGTCGGCCCGCGAAATGAGCGCAGACACCGTCGTGACCAGCGCAGCCAGACGCAGAACGATGAAGAGGATTCTCACCGGACCTCTCTCACCGCTTCTCTGTCTGGGGCTGTTCTCTCGATCTTTTGTCTCGAGCTTCTGTTCCGAGATTCTTTCCCGAGCTTCCACTCTTCAGGCTACGTCGACTCCGGGCGACGGTCGCGCGCTTGGCGCAAACTGCTGCCGGGCATCCGCTGTGAGCGTAGTCACCGGTTGCCGGGCGGGCTGGGCAAGACTCTCGCCGGGCTGAACTCTGGCCGGCGCAACTCTGGTCGGCCGGGCTGAACTCTGGTCGGCACAACTCTGGTCGGTACAACAGTCACGGCATAGAGTGGGACGACCGGTTCTGGAGGTGCACTGACGATGGTTGTCATGGGAGAAGCCTCTGCGATGAACCGGAAGTCGCGGCGAGTCATTCGCGCGATGGTTGCCGGATTCCTCGGACTTGCGCTCGCCGCTGTTCTCGCCGGATGCACGGGTGGCTCGGGGCCCACGGGGTCGCCGATGCCCACCCCGACCGTGACCGGTGGAACGGAGCCGAGCAGCGGAGACCCGACCCAGTGGGGAACCTACGGATCGCGTGCCGAAGCGTGCCTCGGTGTGGGCGGCGATGTCGTGGCGCTGGCGCTCATCCCCAACAACCTCGCCCTCATGAACGACTCGGCCGGCATCGGTGGACTCGACGATGCGATCCAGACCATGGCCGTTGCTGCCCCTCCTGTGATCTCGGGCCACTACCTGCAGATCTCGGCGATGGTCCTCGCGTTCGGGCGCGAACTCGACACGTACAACGCCATCGTGCATCCGCCGACAGCGACTCCGGATGCCTCGGCCGATCGGCAGCCGGCAGCGGCTTCTGCTGGGCCGGGCGTGCCGAGCCCGTCACTCTCAGCGTCGGATCCGCCTCGACCATCCTTCGACACCACCAGCTTCGGCACCCAGCTCGACGGCATCAAAGAGTGGTTGAAGACAGACTGTTCGTAACCGATCAGTTACGGTAACCTTTTCGTTACGAATGGTCTTCAGGCACCAGCCCGCTCGCGACAGAACAGGATGATCGACATGCACTTCTTCGAATCGAAAGCCCGTATCGCTGCTGCACCAGAAGCAGTGTGGAAGCACCTTGTGAACACCGCCGCATGGCCCGACTGGGATTCGGGTGTCGAGGGCGTCGACGGCACTGTCGTGCTCGGCTCGACCCTCAAGATCCGCTCGGCCGCCGCGCCTGGGCGCACCTTCCCCGTCAAGGTCACCACCATCGACGAACCACGCACCCTGGTCTTCACCGGCGGTATGCCCCTGGGTTTGTTCAAGGGCGTGCGTACATACAGCTTGGCGCCTGTGGCAGGCGCTGCCGAGACCGATTTCACGATGCGCGAGGAGTACACAGGTGCAATGCTCGGGATGATCTGGAAGTCGATCCCCGATCTCAATCCGTCGTTCGCTCAATTCGCCTCAGGCCTCAAAGCCGTCTCCGAGAACGTGTCTTCGGCCCGATGAGGCCAGGGCCCCGAGCATCCACAACCTCGTCTGCCTTCTCGTCGGCCGACCCCTTCGATGCGCTGGGTGACCCGCATCGGCGACGCATCCTCGATGTTCTGAGCGCCGAGGAGCTGTCGGTGGGCGAAATCGCGAACCTCTTCCCGATCAGCAGACCCGCGATCTCACGGCACCTTCGGATTCTCGACGACGCTGGACTCGTCGAATCGAGAAGGGAAGGAACCCGACAGATCTACCGGCTGCACGCCGACGGAATCGAGGCCGTGCGCGCATATCTCGATCGGGTGTGGGGCGAGTCGGCTGCTCGATTCGCGTTGTTTGCCGAGAACACGGCGCCTGCGAACGCGGCGGTTGCGAAAACAGGACATGGCAGTGCGGCGGCTGACGGCGCCGCATCGGGTAGCACCTCATCTGGGAGCACCGCATCTGGGAGCGACGCTTCTGGGAACACCGCACCTGCGAGCACCGCACCTGCGAGCACCGCACCGGAGTACACAGGTCTCGAGGACCCGCTGCCCGCAAGCAGTACCCCGGGGACCGACTCCAATCAGGTGCCCCGATGATCGAACCGCTGGCTCTTTCGATCTCCGTTGCGTGCCCGGTCGACCATGCCTTCCGTGTGTGGACATCGAAGATCTCGTCATGGTGGCCAACGGGTCATACCGTTTCCGGCTCCCCCGACGTTGCCGTCGTTCTCGAGCCGGGAGTCGGTGGGCGCATCTTCGAGCGCGAATCCGACGGACAGGAGCATGAGTGGGGAGAAATCACCCACTGGGACCCACCACACCGTTTCGGCTACCTCTGGCACATCCGGCGGCAGCGCGAAGATGCGACCGACGTCGACATCCACTTTGTTGCGGTGGGCGAGAACGAGACTCGTGTGGAGATCATCCACTCAGGGTGGGAGCGCCTCGGAGCAGATGCACAGCAGTGGCGGGATCGAAACCAGGGCGGCTGGGGAGGACTACTACCGCATTTCATTGCCGCGGCGGAGAGCTCGAATACGTGATTCTGACTGTGTAGCACTCGTGTATCGAAGACTCTTCGACCACTTTCATGCCGTGACTCATCATCTTCTCCTCCACAAGGGGCGGAATTTGCGAGTTGTCCACTGATCGGGGATTTTGGCTGTTCGGTGTCGGGGGTGGGTGGTTGACTGTTGCCATGACACGAGCATTACTCACTGATGACGAGGTTGATCCGGCCGCCTGGTCTGATTCGACGTTCACGGGCCCCGATGGCTTCGGCTCAGAACCCACGGGTGCGGCCGACAATGACCCTGCCGCGAACGGTGCGCCGTCGTCATCACGGTCGTCGTCAGGATCGCCGTCGTCCGGATCTGCCTCATCAGGATCGTCTTCGTCGGGGTCGTCGTCGTCGTTGCGTCGGGAGCGTTTTGCGGCGGCGGTCGCTGCGGTGCTCGTGTCGCATCGGGCGATCGCAGCGGCGTACGCCTCTCATGCTCTCCTGGTCGAGGAGGCCCGGGTGGCGGGGTTCGCACTTCACACCCAGGACAGTTTCGCCAGCAGCGGGGGCGGGGGCCCGCAGTGGTCCTCTGACCAGATCGTGCAACGCCAAGTCGTCCTCGAGCTCGCCGTCGCCCTGCAGCTCACTGAGGTTGACGCGCGCCGGCTGGTCGATACCTGCGAAGGACTCGCCGGCCCGTTCACCGCCACCCGTGACGCGTTGGCGGCGGGGCGGGTGTCGTACCGGCACACCGAAACCCTCGTTCACCGTTCGCACCCGCTCCCCCGGGAAGCGCTCGGACGGTACGAGAAGACGGTACTGCCCTGGGCGCGGAAAGTGACCGCGCAACGCCTCGACAAGATCGCCCGCGCTGCAGTGGAAGAGGCGCAACCCCGCACCGACAGTCAACGCCACACCGACGCCGTCACTGGGAGGCGTACGTATCTGGAGCCGGGGTCGGACGGGATGGCGTACCTGACCCTGTACACCGCCGCCGTCGAAGCTGTTGCCATCCACAACCGGGCCACCGACATGGCCAGGTCCGCCAAACACGCAGGCGACCCCCGCACCCTCACCCAACTGAAAGTCGACGTCCTGACCGACCTGATGCTCAACAGTGACACCCACACCCCACGGGTTGCCCCCGGGATCCGGGCCCGCGTGAACGTCACCGTCCCCGCCCTCACACTGCTGGGCCGCGACCACCACGGGAATCCCGACCCCGACCAGTCGTCCGGCCCAGCCAACCTGGAGGGGTTCGGGCCGATCGACCGGCACACCGCCCTCACCATCACCCGCCACGCACACTCGTTCACCCGGATCCTGACAGACCCCGCCACCGGTGCAGTGCTCAGCTACGGCAGGCAACGATACAAACCCCCCACCGACCTTGACGAGTTGATCCGGCTCACCCACACCGAATGCACCTTCCCGACACCCTGCGAACCCTCAACCACCACAGACCTTGACCACACCATCGCCTGGGGCGACGGCGGCGAGACCGCCTACGACAACCTCAGCCCCCTGTGCACCTCGCACCACAAAGTCAAACACCACACCGAATGGACCATCCTGCAAACCCCGAACACCAACGGGCGACCACCAACCATCACCTGGACCTCACCCGCCGGATACGAATACACCATCGACCCCACACCACTCGCCAAACCCATCGTGCAGTTCACCGAAACGCCGGCGGAGGATCCGCCACCATTCTGATAACTGCACCTGCACCTGCACCTGCACCTGCACCTGCACCTGCACCTGCACCTGCACGTGCAACTGCAACGGCGACCGGGCGCTAACCGAGTCGATCCGATCTTGATCTGTCGCCGGCACAAACATTCGAGCGTGGGCACCCGACCCCGACAGCTGACCATTCTGAAACATCAGGAGGATTCGAAACATCAGGAGGATTCGAAACATCAGGAGGATTCGAAACATCAGGAGGATTCGAAAGATCAGAAGGATTCGGAAGATCTGAAAGAATCGTCAGATCCGAAAGCCACTCCACCGCCGAGCTTGAGCTAGTAACGAGACGCGATATGCCCGCAGACCTCGGATCGATTTCCACGAATCCGCCGAAGACCCGTCAGATCGGCCGAGAACCAGAGACAGCTGACCAGAAGGTTGGCAGCGTCAGTCGTGCCGGTGCGGCGCGCTGGGAGCCCCCGACAGCGTAGTCGCACGGATCACCATGTCGTCGAGATTCGGCAGAGCGTGCCCGAGCTCATGTTCTGCTTCGTGCACGATCTTCTCCACGTCTGAAAGTGCAGCATCGTCAACCTGGACCGTCGCCGCGCCCTGAAGCCGATGCCCGACCCAGCGCATCTGCAGACGAGGTACCGACAGGATGCCCGGAGTCGCCGTCAGCGCAGCCTCGGCGCGCTCGAGAATGTGCGGGTCGATACCATCCATGAGGCGCGTGCCGATACTGCGCACCGTGCCCCAGAGCAGAATCAGAATCGTGACCGCGATGAACAGGCCGACGATCGGGTCAGCAAGCGGAAACCCGAGGAGCACGCCGATTGCTCCGATCACCACCGAGAGGGAGGTGAAACCGTCGATCCGGGCGTGCACGCCGTCCGCAACAAGGGCGGCCGAGCCGATCTGCTGCCCGACCCGGATGCGGTAGATCGCCACTATCTCGTTGCCGGCGAAGCCGATGATTCCCGCGGCGATCACCCACCCGAGGTTGGTGACCGTCATTGGGTTGAAGAACCGGGTGATCGCCTCCCAGCCGGCGACGATCGCCGACAACGCGACAACGGCGACGATGAACAGCCCCGCGAGATCCTCGGCACGGCCGAAACCGAAGTTGTAGCGCCTGGTGGCGATACGTCGGGCCAGAACGAACGCAATCCAGAGAGGCACTGCGGTCAGGGCATCCGAGAAGTTGTGAATCGTGTCAGCCAGAAGCGCCACTGACCCACTGATCAGAAAGACGCCGAACTGCAGAAGAGTGGTCCCCAGCAGAATGAAGAGGCTGATCTTCAGCGCGCGAACACCCGACGCACTGGCCTCGAGTGCGTCGTCGATCGAATCGGCCGCGTCGTGGCTGTGCGGAACGAAGAGCCCGTAGAAGAAGCCACGGATGCCCGTGGGATGGCTGTGGCCGTGTTCGTGATCATGTTCGTGTTCGTGTTCGTGACCGTGCTGGTGACTCTGACCGTGCTCGTGACTGTGGCCGTGATTTCGGCCGTGAACATGATCATGCCCGACTTCGTGATCGTGCGTGTCTTCGTGATCATGCCCGACTTCGTGATCATGCACGGCGTCGTGGCCATGCTCGTGCGCGCCTTCGTGTGCATGGTCGTGAGCTTCGCCACCGCGGTCAGGATGCTCGTGGCTATACGCCACCGGGGAAACGGGCACGGTTTCGTGGTCATCATGTTTCACTGTTGCTCGCCTGTCGTAGTCGCATGGGGGTGGTTGTGCTGCGGGTGGTGGTGCCGCGGATTGTCGCCGAGGGAGTGTTCTGCCTGGAAAATCGCATCCGTGACGAGCTTCGACGCGTGCTCGTTCTCGAGTCGGTAGAACACGCGTTGGCCATGGTGTCGGGTGGCGACGATGCGCGCGAGTCGCAGTTTTGCGAGATGCTGTGACACTGCGGCCGGGCTTTTGTCGACGATTTCGGCGAGCGAGTTGACCGACAATTCCCCGTCGCGGAGCGCCAGAATCAGGCGGACCCGCGTCGCGTCGGCCAGCATGGCGAAGATCTCGACCGCGAGTTCGACGTACTCACTGTCGGTCTCGCGCCCGCAAGCCCGCGTATCTGCATCCATACGCAGATTATGTCATGCGTACAGGCAGTGCCTCGAGACTGGGCTGCTCTTGTGAGGCGGGTACGCCGAGTTGAGGCTGCCACACCGGTCGCGATTAGATTCGTCGCAGACGACTCAGGAGGCCCTCTAGCGTCAATCGCGGGGGTTGCTTGGTGGGCGGTACTGGGATCGAACCAGGACAAGAATCTGGGGGTGAACGCATCGCGTTTACTGATTCTTGTCGGTCGCCGGCTCGATCCTGGAAAAACAGAAGTGGCCCAGAACAGTGTTCTGGGCCAAATCGTGTGGTGGGCGGTACTGGGATCGAACCAGCGACCTCTTCCGTGTCAGGGAAGCGCGCTACCGCTGCGCCAACCGCCCAGATTTCGTGCACATGCTGGTCGCATTTCTCGTGCTACTTCACATGTTTGTTACTTGTCGAGTGGAGGTGGCGACGGGATTTGAACCCGTGTGGACGGCTTTGCAGGCCGCTGCCTCGCCTCTCGGCCACGCCACCATATGGAGGGTTGCCCCAACGGTACTTCTACACTCGAGCGGATGACGAGATTCGAACTCGCGACCCCAACCTTGGCAAGGTTGTGCGCTACCACTGCGCCACATCCGCATTCTTGAACGGTATTGCTTGAACGGTACTACTTGTACGTCACTGCTTGTTTCGCCGCACTACTGCGACTCGGAAGACTCTACCTGAACCCGAGACACAAAGCCAAACCGCGCCGCCTGCGTGTCGTAACACTGTGGCTGCACGGTTATTCGCACGGTTGTGAGCGCGAGTCGATGTGCAATGGATGCCCGGGACCGGCTAGTATCGACGAGCACGAGATTCGCTTCCCCGGCGTGGTTCACACACGCGGGTTCAATCAATTCTCGGGCGATTGGCGCAGTTGGTAGCGCGCTTCGTTCACACCGAAGAGGTCATCGGTTCGAGTCCGGTATCGCCCACTCAGAAGGTTCATTCCAAAAGTACAGCAGGCACAGCACCCACGCACAACATCCACGCACAGCGACGTGTTCCCCTCACCCCCAGACATCGCATCCGGAGGAACGAGAATGTCGCGTCGCTCGAAGAAGTTGCTGGTGACCGTTGTAGTCGTTGCCACGGCACTGTCGCTCGTTGTGGCTTTCGCCGTCGCGAATCTCGCCTACCCGCAGACCGGTCGACCGGAACGCACTGACGTCGTCCTGGTGCTCGGCCCCGCGACCAATGACCGCATTGCACTCGCGGAGAGCCTCATGAAGAAGGGTCTCAGCTCGAACCTCCTGGTCTCAGTCGGATCGTCGAAAGCCACCAGCGACCCAGACACGATCTGCTCGAAGAAGGTGAGCTACACGGTCTACTGTGCCGTTCCTGATCCCTTCACCACGCAGGGCGAGGCGCGGTGGCTGGGCCGAATGGCCCGGGAACACGGTTGGAAGAGCGCGACTGTCATCACCTTCAAGCCGCACATCTCACGCGCACGAATCATCGTGCAGCGCTGTTTCGACGGTGAGCTCGACATGCTCGCCGTCACGACGCCACTGAGCCTCATCGACTGGATGTACCAGTTCGCCTACCAGAACACTGCCTATGTGAAAGTGGCACTGACGCCTGGTTGTTGATCGCCCGGTTGCTGATTGTCCGGCTGTTCACCGCCCGGCCCATGACCGACTGGCTCGATCTCACTGCACGCCACTGGTCGTGATGCGTGTGGTCCACGGCCCCGTCGGCACACTCGAGTCGTCGACGAAGCGCCACGAGACGGTATCGGTGTCGCCATTGAGTTCGGTGAAAGCGAGGCAGCCGTTCACGGCTGGCGAGACATCCATTCCCGCTCCCCCAAATTTCGAGTTCAGGGGTCTGGCATCGTTTGACCCGAAGACGTACGCCGAATCGTCATACTGGCCGGGGCCGGCATCTTCGATTTGGGCGTAACAGGTGCGTGACCCGCGCTGGAGTTCGACCCAGCGGTTCTTCATGAGGCTGAAATTCGGGTCCGCGAGATGGGAGGCATACCCCGGCTCGTGCGCCCAGGGAATCACCGAGGCACGCTGGGTGAGAGCGGAGGCATTGTTGATGTCATCGAACGGCAGATCGAGGTAGAACGGGTTTTCCTTGGGCGTCATCGAGGTCGGCAAGTAGCCCCTGGCAGCCGTTCTCGTCTCGGTCTGGCACACGCCGGAGACAATGACGCCGTCGCAGCCGCCGTAGCTTGCGTACCACTTCGAATCGTAGGTCGAGAGGACCTGTGAGCCGTCGGGGGCCGTGGGGTCGAAGATCTCGCCGACCCAGAAGGTGGTCGAAACGATGTTGGTGTGCCAGGGATAGGTGCCAGCAGACGGGAGTCCGGACTGCAGCCCGCCAGATGGTTCTGACGAGGAACCCGCCGATGACGGACTCGGTGCGGGTTTGGCACTCGACGATGGCGAGGCGTTCGCTGTGGAGGTACCTGAGGTCGTACCTGGAGTTGGCGCGACCGGAGCCGGCGCGGTCCCGGTCGCGCCGGGTTTCGAGGTGCTGTGGTTCGGCGCATCCGGTGCTGAAGTCGACGCGCACGCTGTGAGCACGACCGAGGCAAGGAGGAGGACGGTGACGGCCACTGCGGCCGTCACCGTCCTCCTGGATGCCTTGCTTCCGGATGCCCGGGGTAGCCGTGACACGTGGGCTAGCCAGCTGGCGCGGTTGCGGGGGCCACGCCGGCGTGTGTCTCGACTTTGCCGGTCACTGGCGGTGCCACCAGGGGTGTGGCCGCGGCGGGAGCGGTGGTGCCAGGTGCTCCGACGGCGTCGTAGAGCTCAGCGTCGTCAGTGGTGATCTTTCCGTTGAGGAAGATGCTGAGGCCGAAACTGATGCCCGTCATGCCAGTCGGGATGGTTGGGGTCGTCCAGATGGCCTGGGCGTAGGTCGGCGAGGCTGCGAACCATGGGCTCGAGGTCCAGTACCGCCAGACTCCGATCGAGTCACGGAGATACACGGCGTATTGGGTGACGACGGACGAGTTGTACCAGCTCCTGAGCGAGTACGTGTGCCCGGGTACGACCGTCGGCGCGCAGTCTCCGAGGTCGAACTGGGGCAGCAGCTTGGCGTCACCTGAGGCGTAACTCGACATCGTGATCGCTTCGGCGCCGGTGCCGGTGTGCGTCGGACTCCCCGTAGCGAAGACGGCGGTGTTCGTGCCGTAGCCGCCGATCATCCAGCAGCTGGGAAGGCCCGTTGCGGGGTTGAAGGTTTCCATTCCCGGGTTCTTCAAGCCGTTGACGCCTGCGGCCGCCGGAGCGACGATCGGGCCAGCCACGACTGGCTTCACGGCCCCGCCGATGACCTGGGCGACCGTCTTCGTGACTGTGTTGTTGGTCGTGGCGCGGGGAGCGAGCCAGGCTGCGAACTGCGCGAACAGGGTCGGAGTGATGGTCAGCCCGAGAGGGTCACAGGTCGTGGCGCAGACGTGGTGGAAGGTGAACTGCACCCAGCCGCCGGTCTTCTCAGCGTTTGTGACCGAATCCTGCAGGTCTTTCAAGGTCCACGTGCTGTCGACCTCGTCGAGGGCCTTGGTGATGAATTTACTTGCCGGCGGGATGGTCTCGGCATAGGCGCAGCCCGCGCAGCCGAACCGGGAACGCAGATCGCCCAGGCCCCTGGCGCTGTTGTAGCCGCAGTCGGAGACGATCTTTTGAACAGCGGCGTTGGTCGAAGCATACGGATACGCGAAGCTGACGGGTGTGAAACCCCAGTTGGTGAGGTTGATCCTGTCGTTGCAGACCTGCCGCTTGGCTTCATCGGAGCTCAGGGTCGTGAGATCCGGGTGGCTCACGGTGTGGCCCCCGATCTCGTTGCCGGCCGCAGCCAGCGAGGTCAGGTTCGCGACGGTGAAGTAGTTCGCGCCTCCGACGAACCCGGAGTTGATGAAGAACGTTCCCTTGAGCTTGTACTGCGCCATAGTGTTGGCTGCGGCCTGCTGGTCGGCGTTACCGTCGTCGAACGTCAGGCTGACGACCGTCTGCGGCTTGGGCGCGGCCGTGGCGGTTGGGGTAGGGCTGGGGGCGGGTGTTGTCGTCGCTGTCGGCGTGGGAGCAGCTGTTGGCGCCTTTGGTGTCGCCGTCGGGGTGGGCGTCGGGGTCGTAGGCGTGGGCGTTGGCGTCGCCGTGGACGGCTTGGGAGTCGGTGTTGGAGTAGCTGTAGCTGTAGCTGCCGCCGTTGGCGTCGCTGTGGGTGGCACAGTCGCCGCCACAGCTCCGGAAGTTCCGACGCCGAATGCCAACGCACCCATACACAGTGCGATGAGGGCCGCGATGCCCATGCGGGTTGCCCGCCGTCGCTGGTCTCGGCGTCTGCTGGCGCGCGTGTTGTTCGCGTTGCTGTCGTGCGCGGGTTCAGATTCGGGGCGATTCGACTTTCTCATGGCACTATTCGCATTTCTCTCTGGTTCTGAATTTCTGGTGACTACTGCTGGCTGGGTGTGATCGGTGATGACGAACGATGACTATTCGACGATGACTATTCGACGGTCACCGATTTGGCGAGGTTGCGTGGCTTGTCGACGTCTCGACCGAGAGCGATGGCAAGGTCTCGCGCGAGGATCTGCAGGGGAACCACGCTCTCGAGTGGCCCACACGGCGCGAAGGTGTGTGGCGCGAAGGATGAGGCGCCATCCGTCTGGAGGAGGTCGACCGGGCCGGCAGCGACGACGGGCACCGAGGTGCCTGGCCCGCCGATCCGGATGATCCGACCACCCCGCGCGTGTACCTCGGCGATGTTCCCGGCGAGGCGTGGGTCGCCGTTGTCGATCACGACCACGGGTGTGCCCGTGTCGACCAGGGCCAGCGGCCCGTGCTTGAGTTCGCCGGCTGGATAGTGCTCGGCCCAGCGGTAGGTGAGCTCCTTGAGTTTGAGAGCACCCTCTGCCGCGTATATGACGCCCGCTCCCCTGCCGAGGAACAGGAAGCCATCTGCCGCAACCAGCTGGGCGATGAGCTCTGGCACGAGAGCGTTGGACACGCTGATCGCCCGTTCGAGCCGGTCGGGCAGGCGGGCCATGTCGTCGATGATCGCCTGGGCCTGGGTGCCAGGTATCTGGCCGTTGGCTACCATCGACGACAGCGCCACGCACACGCCCGTGACGATCTGGGCGACGAAGGTCTTCGTCGCTGCGACCCCTATCTCGGGGCCGGCAAAGCAGTTCACCACTCCGTCGGCACGGCGGGCCAGCGTGGAATGGGAGTTGTTCGTGAGTGCCAGCACCGGGCATCCACTGCCCTGCAGGTCGTCGAGGGCACGCAGAACGTCTGCAGTCTCGCCCGATTGGCTCGTCGCGATCATGAGGGTGCGTTGGTCAAGAACGACCCCCGAAGCTTCGCTGGCGATGATCGAGGTGTGCGGCAGATGAGCGAAAGAGCCGAACGCCGAGGCGATGATACGCCCGGCGTTCAGGGAGGTTCCGCACCCGACCACAGCGACGCGGTCGAATCGAGGCAGGTCGAAATCCTTCCACAGGGACCCGTCACTGACGCGATCAGCGAGCTCGTCGAGAATTCGAGCGACGGTCTCGGGCTGCTCAGCGATCTCTCGGCCCATGAAGTCTTCGTCGTCTGCGGTGAGGGCCTGGATGGTGTTCGACCACGACAGGCTGACCGGCTCCGGCAGGGCAACCCTGACGCCCTTTCGGCTCCACGACGGCGGGCTCGTGAGCTCCACGAGGTCGTCGTCGGCCATCACCCTGAACTGGCTGACCCAGGGGGCGATCGCCGTGATGTCGCTGGCGACGAAGACACCGTGGTCGCTGTTCGCCACCAGGAGGGGCGCGCGGTGGGTCGCCGCGAAGAGCCGCCCGGTGGAGGTCTCCATCACGACGAGCGCCCAGGAACCGGTGAGTCGAGCGGTCGCCGAACATATGGCGGTCTGGATGTCGTCACCCAAGACCAGCCTGTATTCGATCAGATGGCAGACCACTTCGCTGTCGACTCCCGAGGCGAATTCGTGGCCACCGGCCACCAGTTCTGACCGCAGTGCGTCGGAGTTCTCGATGATCCCGTTGTGCACCACGCTGATGAGCCCCGCACAGTCACGGTGCGGGTGCGCATTGGCCTCGGTGACGTCACCATGGGTCGCCCACCGGGTGTGACCGATGCCGACGCCGCCGAGGGTGAGGCCAGCCCAGGCATCGACTCGGGCCGTGAGGTCGTCGATGCGGTCGATCGACCGCAGGGTGGCGACATCGCCGCCCGTGGTGCGAATCGCCACGCCGACCGAATCGTAACCGCGGTATTCGAGTGACTGCAGGGCTGGCAGGAGGTAACTCGCTGCGTTGGCCGGAGTGCTGCAACCGACGATGCCGCACATCAGTGCGCCGCCGATGCAACAGGCTCGTGGCCAGCGACGGTCGAAGCACGAAGCGCTGAGGCCTGCACCATGATGTCGTTGTCGAGCGAGGCCTTGGAAAACAGAGCATCGGCCACTGCGACGATGATCTCGTCGATTCCCGTGCGTGGTACGAAGCCGATAAGGGCGTTCGCCTTGCTGTTGTCAGGGACGCGCCTTCGCATGTCCTCGTATCCGGCCGCGTAAGCATTCTCGTACGGCACTAGCTTGATCGTGCTGGTGCTTCCCGTCAGATCGATGATTCTGGCCGCCAGGTCGATGATCGAGATCTCGTGTGCACCTCCGAGGTTGAAGGCTTGGCCGAGCGCGCTGGGTGTCTCGATCACACGACTGAGCGCCGGCACGATGTCTCCGACGTACGAGAAGCACCGGGTCTGGTGACCGTCACCGAAGACGGTGAGCGGTTCACCCCGGAGCGCCTGCCCGACGAGGTTCGGAACAACCATTCCGTAGCGCCCGGTCTGCCGCGGCCCGACTGTGTTGAACAGGCGCACGATCGCCACCTCGAGCCCGAACTCCTGCCAGTAGGCGTGCGCGAACGACTCGTCGATGCCTTTGGCCGCGGCGTAACTCCACCGCGACTTCAGAGCAGACCCGAGAATTCGGTCGGACTCCTCGTTCAGGCTGTCGGCCTCATTCTTGCCATAGATCTCGCTCGTCGACGCCAGCAGCAGGGTGCGCTTGTAGGCCGTGCAGGCGTCGAGAACACTCTCGGTGCCGTGGATGTTCGTGCGCAAGCTGGTGAGTGGATGCTCGACGATGAGCTTTACACCGACGGCAGCCGCCAGGTGGAACACCCGGTCCGCACCGCTCACGAGGGTGTGCACAGTCTCGGCGTCGAGAATCGATCCTTCGTGGAAGTGAAAACGAGGATCCATGAGATTGTGGGCGATGTTCTGCACCGACCCGGTGCTCAGATCGTCGAGTACCGTGACCTGGTCACCCTGCGCCAGCAGATAGTCCGAGAGATGGCTCCCAATGAAGCCAGCGCCGCCAGTGACCAGGGTTCGCATGGGTAAGGGCGAAGCCTGGTCACGGGCCGGTGTCGCGCTCACAGTTGCACCGCCATCGGGAACACGCTGTGGTTGTAGGTCGTGTCGATGACGAGCTGGTCGCCGGGGATCCAGCTCAGGTCCACGCCCTCGTGGGTGGTGTGCAGGATGATCAGGTCGGCGTTGAACGCGACAGGCTGCGTCACGGCCTGCAGAACGTGGCCGTCTGCAAGCGTCACCAGGTCGAAGTGGTTGTCGAGAAAGCCGACGACGGCACCGTGTTCGCGCAGCCCGCTCAGGATTTCGAGAGCCGGTGATTCGCGAAGGTCCGCAACGTTCGGCTTGTACGAGATGCCGACGACCAGCACCCGTGTCCCGCCGAGTCCGTGGCTGCGCTGCGAGAGTACGTCACGCACTCGTTCGACCACCTGCCTCGGTCGGCGCGCAATGGCGGACATCGCCTCTTCGATCAGCGGGGCATCCACTCGCGTCTTCTTCAACTGCCAGAGGAGATAGTGCGGGTCGCAGGGAATGCAGTGACCGCCGACGCCCGGCCCCGGCCGGAAAGCCATGAAACCGTATGGTTTGGTGGAGGCGGCGTCGATCACGTCATTCACGTCGATGTCGAGCGAGCGGCAGATGTCGGCGAACTCGTTGGCCAGGGCGATGTTGACGGCACGAAACGTGTTCTCCAGGAGTTTGGTCATCTCTGCTGCGGCGAGGGAGCCGACGTGGTGCACGGTGTTCGCGTACCGCCGGAGGAGCCTGTCTGCCTCCTCCTCACACTCGGGAGTCGCTCCCCCGACGACCCGGGGCACGTCACTCTGGTCGAAGCTGGCATTGCCCGGGTCGATGCGCTCTGCCGAGAAGGCGACGAAGACGTCAACGCCGATCGCCAG
Source organism: Subtercola sp. PAMC28395 (assembly GCF_018889995.1). Classification (NCBI taxonomy): domain Bacteria; kingdom Bacillati; phylum Actinomycetota; class Actinomycetes; order Micrococcales; family Microbacteriaceae; genus Subtercola; species Subtercola sp. PAMC28395. The sequence goes on from NZ_CP076547.1 coordinate 2,552,103, forward strand.
GCCACGTGCCCTCAGGGGCTTGACGAGGAGATCGTCTGTGCATCCGACGTAGGTGGTAGAGGTGAGCATGAGGGTCTGGCCGGGAACAGCGGCCTCGACGACCATGGCGCACGCCGCCCGGAGGATCGACAGGTCTGGGACGAGGAAGTCGTCGACCGGCGTTGGTACGCAGACGATGATCGCTTTGGCCTTCGAGATCTCGGAGACCTCCGTGGTGAGGGTGAATGTCTCGGACATCATCGCATCGCTGAGTCGCAGCTGGTCACGCTCGAGGAGGTCGGCCTCGCCTCGCACAATCTGTTCGAGCCTGCGCTGGCTGATCTCCAGCCCGACAACCCGCGCTCCACCGCCGAAGTACGACAGGGCCGTCGGGAGACCGACATAGCCGAGTCCGATGATGGCGACGTCGTAGTCGAATGTTGGCCTGTCTGGCCGAGGTCCGACGGGAATCTCGTCGGGTGTTGAATCTCGACGGTCGATGATCGATGTCATGTGCGTGTCCCCTGTTCGTATCGGTTGTCTGCCCTGTTGCCTGGTTGATCCGGGTGCTCCCACAACGTGGGTCTCGCACCGCTCGGGTCTCACACTGGACGGCGGTCTCGGCTCGTGGCAACGCAAAACCCTCAACAGTGCGGTTCTGCGCAGACACGCGGCGGTGGTGAGCCTGCGAGATGCGGTTCTCCGCAGAGTTCCGCACTTCCACCCGCAGATACAAGGTGTGCGGGTCTATGCGGACAAAAGATCCCCGTCGGTCGCAACCCTCCAATACGGTGGGGGCGTCGCTGCGCTGAACGCGTGGCACTGCTTCTGCAGGGCACCCCCTTTTTTTGGGGCAGGCCTCTTGTAGGGCACTGGCCAGACGATCGGGGAGAACACAGAATGAACCAGACGGAGATCGCCTTCATTCTCGTCATGGTGCTTGTGCTGGGCCTCAACACGATCATCTGGGGCACGGCTGGGCTCGCCAGGATAGCGGCGACAGGGATGAACTCGCTCCAGACCCGTTATGACGTGCGCCGCGGGCTGGTGCGGGTTCCGGCCGAGCAGAGTATCGTCAGGCGCCGCGACGTCGCCATACTGATCGCCGCCCACAACGAAGAGACCGTGATTGCGAAGACCCTTCATTCCGCGGGTGCCCAGGTGCCGATGAACCACGTCTTCGTCATCTCGGATGGCTCACACGACAACACAGCCAGGATGGCGATGGATGCTGGAGCCAACGTTCTCGAACTGAACCCCAACCGCGGCAAGGCCGGCGCGCTCGTCGCAGGCATCGAGCACTTCGACCTGGCCGGCGCCTTCGAAGTCGTCGTGCTGCTCGACGCTGACACCGTGCTCTCCGACGACTACCTGCAGACCGGCCTGCCGTTATTCACCGACGATGGAGTTGTGGCTGTGGCCGGCCGCGCGACGACACTCGTCGTTCCGGGAGCCCGGTCTGCGCTGGGACGGGTCCTGGTGGCCTACCGTGAGCGGGTCTACGTGGTCGTGCAGCTCCTGATCAAGTTTGGGCAGGCCGCACGACCTGCGGATGTCGTGTCGATCGTACCCGGCTTTGCGAGCATGTATCGCACGGGCATCCTGAGTCATGTCGACATCGCGGCCGCGGGCCTGACCATCGAGGACTACAACATGACGTTCGAGATCCACGCGAAGAAACTGGGGCGGATCGCGTTCCATCCGGGCGCAGCGGTGGCCTTCACCCAGGACCCCGACAACTTCCACGATTACCTCAAGCAAGTGGGGCGCTGGTCGCTCGGGTTCTGGCAGACCGTGCTGAGGCATCCGTTCCAGCCCCGCAAATTCTGGTTCGCCCTGTACCTCTACGTCGCTGAACTCGTGGTGAGCAGCGTGCTGGTGCTCCTTCTCGTGCCGATGATCATCGTCTCGGCCCTGAGCAGCGTGTTCGCCTCCGCTGGGTGGGACGGCACCATCGGCGGTGTCTCAGTGGGCGTGGGAATACCGGTGTACGTGCTCGTCCTCGGGTTCGTGATACCCGATTACCTGCTGACCATTCTCACAGCCGCGGCCACCCGTCGGCCCGTCTACCTGCTGCTCGGATTCGCCTTTCCTCTCCTGCGGATCGTGGATGCCGCGGTCTGCCTCCATCGCCTGCCCGAGGCGATCATCGGCGAATCGAACGGCGTGTGGACGAGCCCTTCGCGGCGCGGCGCAGAGCTGGTCTCCGAGCAGGTGCCCACGACGGGATCAGCGCTCGCCGCTCAGGGCCGACGTCGGGGAGACGAGCTCTGATTGCGTCTCGTAGTGCGTGAGCAGCGCCAAGAGGTGTGTGCGCGAATTCGCCCCGGTCTTGCGGTAGATCTGGGTGAGGCGCACTTCGACGGTGCGAAGTGAGATGTAGAGTCGCGCAGCGATCTCCTTGTTCCTGAAGCCACGCTGGATCATGTGAACGATAGCCAGCTCGTTGTCGTTCAATTCGAAATCGGGTCGTGCTTCAGGCGGGGGCTGGGCCACCCTCTGGGGGCGCACGACGGATTCCGTCCAAGCCGGGGCGCCGATCCGTCCGAAGAGATGATGCGCACGAGCACGGGCACTGTTGCCCTGTTCCGGGCCTGAGATCCGGTCGAGCCGCGATGCGTAATTCAGTAGGGTTCTTCCGAGCTCGTAGGGCGAATCCGCCGGTGTGAAGAGCGCGAGAGCTTCTTCGTACGCGGCGATGGCCCGATCATCCGGTGCCACAATCGCTCGTGCACGGGCAGCTGCCAGCAGTGACCACCGCATCGGCGTCCGTGCACGCTGTTCGTCGAATTCTGCGAGCAGGTCAAGGGCATCCTGCGGCGAGTTCCCGCGCACCGTCGCCTCGATCAAGTCGGGCAGGTATCGCGGGTGGAGCGTGAACGGAAGCTCGGCGGTGAAGGCGCGAACCCGATCGAATTCATCGACCGCCTGCTCGACTTCGCCGCGCATGAGCGCCGTGGTTCCCTGGTTGGCGAAGAACCGCGCACCCAGAACCGGATTCCGGTCTCGTTCGACCAGAGTGAGGCACTCAGCGATCAGAGGGCCCGTCAGTTCACTCTTTCCGCGAATGGTCAGACACCAGGTCTGCAGAAGCAGTTGGCGCAGCCGCATCACCCGGGATTCGATGTTCAGCTGGTCGACGAGGGCTCCGGCCTGGTCGAAGTGACCCGCGGCGATGTCGTTCTCTGCAGCGTAGATCCGAACCGTGTCGCGCAACACGCTCGCAGATTCAGGGGCGTGAATGAGCATTCTCGAGAAGATGCGGCGCGCATCGTCGTGATGTTCGGCAAAGGTGAGGGCGCGCGCCGCATCAAGCTGAGACGCGATGGGATCGGACTGGAGTTCTGCCGCGTCTGCGGAGAGAAACGAGGGCAACCGAGGTTCGAGCGTGCCCCCCAGTGCCCGCACCACGACCGTGCGAAGGTCGAATCCCGTCGACACGCCGTCTGATGCTCCTACCGTGAGGCACGGGTCCTGCCCTGGAATCAGGGCGTCGCCGGCCACGCTGTCGGTTTCGATCTTCGCGAGGTAGCGGTTCGCTTCTGCAGTCTCGCCCCTCTCTGCAGCAAGGAGACCTGCGGTGGCGCACAGCTCATTGATCTCGACCCGGATGCTCGGCTGGGCCACATCGGCCGTCTCGATGTGTGCCCAGACATCGTCGGCGGCGATTCGCTCCTCGAGGAGGAACGTCGCAATCACCTTCACCCTGAAGAGCGCAAGAGCGAGCGTCGGTTCGATCGACGCCGACAGACCGAGTGCGCAGTACCGAAGGACGAGCTCGAGGTCGCCGCGATCGACGAATGCGCGAACCACCCCCAGCATCTCCTCGATGCTCGACTGGGTGCGGTGCCTCAGAAGAAGAGCTCGTTCGACGAACTCCACAGCTGCCGTACGGAAGCCTTCGGTAGCCAGTGCGGCGGCACCTTCCAGAAGGCCCGGCCCCGTTGACCCCATGATGCTCCAGGATTCGTGCCAGCATGCCAGAACAGGATCGGATTCCCGATTCACGTGGGCGAGGAGCGCATGCTCCTCGCGTCGTTGCCCGGATTTCATGCCCCAATAGAGGCCGGAGCGCACAAGAGGATCGCTCACCAGAACGTAGCGGCCGTCGATGTGCACCAGCCGACTGCTGACCAGATCGTCGATCGCGTCTGTCGCCTCCGGGTTGTCTCCGATCAGGCTTTCGAGGTGCACAAGAGGGGCTGTACTCACGGATTTCAGGATCTGCATCGTCTTTTCGTCGATCCCGGCGATCGCGTTCCGGGCGAATTCCAGCATTCGGGGCCCGGGTCTGAACGGAAGCGCCAGACCCGACTCGCCTTTGAGCTGCTCATCGGTGAGCGATTGCACGATCTCCGTCAGGGAGACAGGATTTCCCTCGGCGAAATCACAGACGATCTGCCTGGTGCCGGGCTCGGCATCGGGCCCGGCGAAGGTGGTGAACAGACGCTCGGATTCGGCTCGGTTCAGACGATTCAGCGCAACGGCTGACAACCCGGCGAATGGTGAGTTCACGGGTAGCTCCTGAAGTGAGAGCACAAGGCGGATTCCGGTCGAGGTGAGACGGGTGCTCATGAAGCCCACGATGACCTGGCTCTCCTCATCCATCCTGTCGGCATCGTCGAGCAGCACGACTACAGGGTCGAGTGAGAGCCCTCTCAGGAGCGAGAGCAGGGCGTTGGCGGCAGCGAAGAGGTGTTCCTTCTCGCCACTTGCGACGGTGAAACGCCCCGTGAACTCCGCCAGGCGAGAATCGCCCAGATTCGCGATCATCAATGACAACCCGGAAAGCGGAATCTCCGACTCGGAGGGATTCGCTCGAACAAGCACCGACCGCATGGGCAACAACGGGCGCGCCGATTCGAGCAGACTCGTGCGGCCAAGACCCGGCCCCCCATAGACCACGACAGCGTTCTCTTCGGGCTGTTGCCCGACCGAGACGATTCGCGATAACGCCGTTTGGCGCCCAATGAGGTTCATGGTGTGGTTCAACCCGCGAGGGCCGCGAGATCCTAACGTTTGGCTCTGCAAAGTGTGTTTCGGCTTTACGTATGGAGTCTTTCAGCACACCGTTCGGCGTGTCTGCCACCTGAAATGGGGGTGGTTCTTTGACGAATTCGAGGAATTTCCGCCAGGAGCTTCGAAGATGACCCAGCACGGAGTGAGCCAGAATGAGTGCATGACTGACTCCGAACGTCTCCGGTTGGCCCAGGCGAATGACGGGTCTGTCGCCTGGCGGGACTGGGGGCCGTACGTCGCTGAGCGCGCCTGGGGTTCGGTTCGCGAGGACTACAGCGCCGACGGCGACGCGTGGGCGTCTTTCCCCCACGACCATGCGCGAAGCCGCACATACCGCTGGAACGAAGACGGTATGGCCGGGTTCAGTGACATCGGGCAGAAATGGTGCCTTGCCCTGGCCCTGCACAACGGGGTCGACCCGATTCTCAAAGAGCGCATGTTCGGGCTCACCGGCCCCGAAGGCAATCATGGCGAAGACGTCAAAGAGTACTGGTGGTACCTCGACAGCACGCCGACCCATTCGTTCAACACCTGGCGCTACCACTACCCGCAGGCCGAGTTCCCCTATGACGACCTCATCGACACGAACGCCCGGCGCAGCAAGCTCGAATCCGAATACGAGCTGGTCGACACGGGGATCTTCAACGACTCCCGTTACTGGGTGGTCACCGTCGACTACGCCAAGGAGGGCCCGCACGATCTCCTGATGCAGATCACTCTCGAGAACGCCGGTCCGGATGCTGCGACCATCGAGGTCCTGCCAACACTCTGGTACCGCAACACCTGGTCCTGGGGGTATGAAGGCCAGGGAGAGAGACCGCGACTGCACTCTCCCGGGCCTGCTGGGTCGTCGACCATAGTCGGCGAAACTCCCGACGGGCACCGCCTGGTTCTGCGGGGAGAGTCCGGCGGTCATCCACTGTTCTGCGACAACGAGACCAACACCGCACGGCTCTTTGCCTCTGGTGTCCCCGACGACGATGAACTCGAGTCGCCGGCATTCCCCAAAGACGGCATCAACGACTTCATTGTTGCGGGAGCGGAGACCGTGAACCCTCAGGGTGAGGGCACCAAAGCGGCGCTGCACTACACGGTGACTGTTGCTCCGGGTGGGTCGCGGGTGATCAGAGTGAGGCTGACAGGCGGGTACGACGAGCCGCTCTCGGCCCCTGAGCCGCCCGCCTCGGCTTCCGCTTCCTCCGCTTCCTCAGACGCGGCTTCCCCAGACACCGCCTCGTCCGACCCGGCATCTTTCGACACGGCTCTTTTCGACACGGCTTTTTTCAACACCACCTCTTTCGACGAGATCGTGACCCTGAGAAAGCAGGAAGCCGACGCGTTCTACGCCGATGTCACGCCCGGCGACGCCAGCGACGATGAAGCCCGCGTGTTGCGCCAGGCGTTTGCGGGGCTGCTCTGGTCGAAGCAGTTCTTCCACTTCAATGTGGACAAGTGGCTCTCGGGAGACCCGGCCTCTCCCCCGCCGCCACCAGAACGCCTGACGATCAGGAACCAGCACTGGCGACACCTCGACGCCCACGACGTGATCCTCATGCCCGACCCGTGGGAGTATCCGTGGTTCGCCGCCTGGGACCTGGCCTTCCACTGCGTGACCCTGGCTCACATCGATCCGGAGTTCGCCAAGGCGCAACTCATTCTCATGCTGCGCGAGTGGTACATGCACCCGAGCGGCCAGCTCCCGGCGTACGAGTGGAATTTCTCCGATGTGAACCCGCCCACTCATGCCTGGGCAGCCCTGCAGGTCTTTCTGCTCGACGGCGGAACCGACTTCAGCTTTCTCGCGCGGGTGTTCCACAAGCTGCTGATGAACTTCACCTGGTGGACGAACAACAAGGACCACGGGGACAACAACCTGTTCGAGGGCGGGTTCATGGGGCTCGACAACATCGCCCCTCTCGACCGCTCGAAGCTGCCGCCCGAAGTCGGCATCCTCGAGCAGGCCGATGCGACCGCGTGGATGGCCATGTACGCGCTCGACCTGCTGAACATCGCTGTGCGACTCGCTTCGAACGACCGCTCGTACGAAGACGTGGCCACGAAGTTCTTCGAGCACTTTCTGCAGATCGCCGATTCGGCGAACGACACCGCCCTCTGGGACGACACCGACGCCTACTTCTACGACGTGCTTCATCTCGCGGACGGACGGGATGTGCCGCTCAAAGTCCGCTCCCTGGTCGGGCTCGTGCCCGTTGCCGCCTCGCTCGCTTTCGTGGCTCACGGACAGCTCGATCTGCCGGAGTTCAAGACCAGGGTCGCCTGGTTTCTCACCAATCACCCGCGACTCGCGAAAGCGGTGCACGGTCGTCACGGGCCGGAGGACGACCGGTACCTATTGGCCCTCGTCTCTCCGGAGCGGTTGCATCGCATCGTGACGAAGGTCTTCAACGAACAGGGAATGCTGTCAGACCACGGTATTCGCGGCATCTCCGCGTATCACCGCGAGCATCCCTTCAGTGTCGAGGTGAACGGTCAGACCGCGAGTGTCGACTATGAACCCGCGGAATCCACCTCCGGGCTCTTCGGGGGCAACTCCAATTGGCGTGGGCCGGTCTGGTTTCCGCTGAACGTGCTGTTCATCGAAGCGTTGCGAAACTACAGTTCGGCCGTCGATGAGCCTGTGGATGATGGCCCAGGGGGCGGCGACCCGGATGACGACGCCGTCGTCGAGTTCCCGCTCGGTTCCGGCGTCTTCATGAGCCTCGATTCCGTTGCTGACGCCCTCTCTCATCGGCTCATCTCGCTCTTTCTGCCGGGGCCCGATGGCCGACGGCCGGCGGATGCCCGTTACGACCTGCTCTCAACCGACCCCCGATGGAAGGACAACGTCTTCTTCTATGAATACTTCGACGGTGACACCGGCCAGGGGCTCGGTGCCTCACACCAGACGGGGTGGACCGCGCTCGTCGCCCATCTCATCCTGACGACCGGTGGTCGCGAGGCACCTTTGACCGGCGAAGTCTCATAATCGCTTCGCCTGCGCGGGGCCGATGGTTGTCGGAAGCCGACAGTCAGCTACGGGAGCAGGGGTGGCTCCGCGCATACTGTCTTGGATCCGCACCGCTGTAGACGGTGCTGAGGCGCTACAGAGAGGTTGCAGCCACAGATGAGCATGAGCACCACTGAGTACACGAACGACGAGAGTCCTCGATCCGATGGATCGGTTTCAGCCAGACCTGTTCCAGATGATGCTCGGGTTTCCACGCGCTATCTCGCGGACCGGCCGTGGCTGGTGAGTTACGCCTCCGGCGTTCCCACCGACATCGAACTGCCCGAGGGGTCACTCAGCGACCTGATTCGCGCTTCGGTGAAGACCTACGGGTCGAAGGTCGCCCTCGAGTTCTTCGGTGCTGAAACCACCTACAAACAGCTCGGCGAGCAGATCGACCGCGCGGCGGAGGGCCTCCGCCGAATGGGCGTGAAGCACGGCGATCGTGTCGCCCTGGTGTTGCCGAACTGCCCCCAGCACATCGCTGCCTTCTACGCAGTACTGCGACTCGGCGCGATCGTCATCGAACACAACCCGCTCTACACGCCGAAAGAACTCCGGCACCAGTTCGAAGACCACGGAGCCCGGGTCGTGATCGCGTGGGACAAGGTATGCGAAACGATCCAGAAGATGCCCGACGATCTTGCAGTGCAACACCTGGTCTCTGTCGACCTCACCGAAGGCATGCCTCTGCACACACGGATTGCACTTCGGCTGCCGGTGAAGAAGGCACGCCTGGCCCGCGATGCTCTGCACGGAGTCGCGCGCCACACCACTGCCTGGAAGACGCTGCTGAATCACCGCCGGATCAAGGATTCGGTACCCGGGCCCATCAGGGAGGACCTTGCTCTTCTTCAGTACACCAGCGGCACCACCGGCAGCCCGAAAGGCGCCATGCTCACCCACCTCAACCTGCACGCCAATGCACTGCAGGGGCGGGCCTGGCTGCCCGAGCTCCGTGAAGGAGGCGAAGTCGTCTACGGCGCTCTCCCGATGTTCCACGCCTATGGGCTCACCCTCTGCCTGACGTTCGCCATGAGCGCGGGTGCGCGGCTCGTGCTGTTTCCCCGATTCGATGTCGACCTGGTTCTCCGGGCAGCGAAGAAGCATCCACCGACGTTCCTGCCTGCCGTGCCACCCATCTACCAGAAGCTCGCCCAGACGGCCAGGGATCGAGGCGTCGATCTTCGCGGCATCCGGTTCGCGATCTCCGGCGCAATGACGCTGCCGGCCTCGACCGTGAGCCTCTGGGAAGAGGTCACCGGGGGCATCCTGGTCGAAGGCTACGGCCTCACCGAGACTTCACCTGTGGCGCTCGGCAACCCCGTCGGCCCAAGCCGTAAGCCCGGCACGATCGGTGTGCCATTCCCCAGTACCGAGATCCGCATCGTCGACCGCGAAGACACGACTCGCGACCTGCCCCAGGGTGAGGCGGGTGAGCTCCTGATCAGGGGGCCGCAGGTCTTCGCGGGGTACTGGCAGAAGCCCGATCAGTCGCGTGACGTGCTGATCGATGAGGGCTGGTTTCGCACCGGCGACATCGTCACGGCCGACTCCGACGGATTCGTCACAGTCGTCGACCGCATCAAGGAGCTCATCATCACGGGCGGATTCAACGTCTCGCCCTCGGAGGTCGAGGAGGCGGTTCGCCTCCACCCGAGCGTGAAGGACGCCGCCGTGGTCGGCCTGCCCGGTGCCGGTGGGAGCGAAGACGTCGTCGCGGCTGTCGTGCTGGTGAAGGGTGCGAAGTTCGATGAGAAGGGCATCCGGGACTTCTGTCGTGACCACCTCACCGCTTACAAGGTGCCCAGGCGCATCGTGGTCATCGACGAGCTCCCGACCTCGCTCATCGGCAAGGTGCTGCGCCGCAGGGTGCGGGAGGATCTGCTCGCGCAGGACTGAATGAACGCACAGTGCCGGCCGTACAGACACCGTCCCGCGTGCACGCAAAAACCGGGTGCCGCTGCCTCCAAAGAGGAAGCGACACCCGGTTTTCTGCTGTGAAGCTGGTTGTTGCTGTGAAGCGTTTGGTGCAGGTGGTGGTTACACCGCGTCGAGTGCGTAGCTCTCTTCGCCGTGAACCACTGTGTCGACGCCAGCGATCTCGTCTTCGTTGGTGATGCGGAAGCCCATCGTCTTCTGGATGATCGTGCCGATGATCCAGGCGAGAACGAAGGAGTAGACCAGCACTGACAAGGCGCCAAGCCCCTGAGCCTCGAGCTGCGAGAGCGGGTTGGAGTCGCCAGCAGCGATCCGGTCGATGAGGCCGATTCCGTTACCGAAGATGCCGATGTAGAGCGTACCGATGATTCCACCGACGAGGTGGATACCCACGACGTCGAGCGAGTCGTCGAAGCCGAGCTTGAACTTCAGCTCGATCGCGACACAGCAGACGGCACCGGTGATCAGACCGAGGAGCATGCCCCAACCGGGCGTCAGGATGTTACACGCCGGGGTGATGGCGACCAGGCCGGCGACTGCACCAGAAGCGGCACCGATCGACGTTGCCTTGCCGTCTTTGATCTTCTCGACGATCAGCCAGCCGATGATTGCAGCGGCGGGAGCAGCGAGCGTGTTGATCCAGGCGGTGGCCGCGATGCCGTCGACAGCAGCTTCAGAACCGGCGTTGAAGCCGAACCAGCCGAACCAGAGCAGCGAAGCGCCGAGCAAGGTCAGAGGCACGTTGTGAGGCTTCTGGATGCCCTTCTGGAATCCGATGCGCTTGCCGAGAACCAATGCCAGGGCGAGGCCGGCTGCACCGGCGTTGATGTGCACTGCGGTTCCACCGGCGAAGTCGTTCACGCCGAGGTTGTAGACGATCCAGCCACCGTCGGAGACGACGCCGTCGGTGAGGGTGAAGTTGAACACCCAGTGAGCGACGGGGAAGTACACGATGGTCACCCAGAAGAAGGCGAAGACCATCCAGGCGCCGAACTTGGCGCGGTCGGCGATCGCACCGGAGATGAGGGCGACCGTGATGATGGCGAACGTCGCCTGGAAGCCGGCGAACGCGAGGCCGAAGAGGTTCGGGCCCGATCCGTCCGGTGCCGAGATGAGGTCGCTCAGGAAGAACTGGCCGGTCGGGTTTCCCAGAACGCCCTTGATCAGGTCGTTGCTGGTGTCGCCGGCAACCGTACCGAAAGCGAGACCGTAACCGTAGATCATCCAGAGCACACCGACGAGGCCGATGGCTCCGAAGCTCATCATCATCATGCTGATAACGCTCTTCGCCTTGACCATGCCACCGTAGAAGAAGGCGACACCGGGGGTCATGACGAGCACGAGCGCTGCGGCTACCAGCAGCCACAGGGCGTTGATCGTTGTTGCAAGTTGCCCTGCTGTTGGATCATCTGCTAGGAACATTGAAAAATTACCTCTCTCGAACCGAGTAAATGCACCGGTGCGCAGGACAATCCGGGTTCATGTCGGGATCTGCTCGCCTCGGCTACACCGTTAGCATCGTGGGTCGAGGTTTCGACAGGTGTCGAACCATGTTTCGGGCGCGTAACGCGATTGAGACGTTTGTAACATCTGTGTTTCGGCGAACCGACAATTCGATTGAAATGTTTACCCCTTGTTTGGGGCACATTTCATACCATCCGCTGTCGGTTCTCAGTACTGGGTCGAGGCGATGAGACGGGAGACCGAACGCAGGTATTTCTTGCGGTAGCCGCCGTTCAGCATGTCACCGGCGAACACCTGGTCCAGCCGCACGCCAGAGGCGTAGATGGGCAGCTGAGCGTCGTAGACGCGGTCGATGAAGGCCACGAGCCGCAGGGCATCCGTCTGGTTGTGCAGTTCGACCACGTCTGTCATCACCAGCGCATCGACGTCGTCGAGGAGCTTGATGTACTTCGACGGGTGAAGCGAGCCGAGGAAGGCCACGATCTGCGAGAAGGAGTCGACGGTGAATCGGGCACCGTTGGATTCGAGTGAACTGATCTGCGCGGCAAGCTCTTCGGAGCTCATCGTCTTCGCGTGTCCCTCGATGTCACGGCGGCGGTAGTCGAGTCCGTCGATCCGGATGATGTCGAAGCGGTCGGCCAGTGCCTGAATTTCGCGCAGGAAGTCCTGGGCTGCGAAACGACCCTCCCCCAGGGCGTTCGGTGGCGTGTTCGATGTCGCAGCGAGCTTGCTGCCGGTGGCGACGAGGTCGCCGAGCAGGCGCGTCATCATCATCGTGTCGCCCGGGTCGTCGAGCTCGAACTCGTCGATGGCGATGAGTTTCGCGCCGGTGAGGAGTTTCACGGTCTCGGCGTACCCGAGTGCGCCGACCAGGGCAGTGAACTCGATGAACGTGCCGAAATACTTGGGCCCGGGAGCCGCATGCCAGAGCGCGGCGAGCAAGTGGGTCTTTCCGACGCCGAACCCGCCGTCGAGGTAGATTCCCGCTTTCGCAGCCGGAGCCTTCTTGCCGCGCCCGAAGAACCCGGTGGGTTTGGCGGGAGCCCAGCTGCCGGCGAACTCTCTCACCGTCTGGAGTGTTGCGGCTTGTGACGGATGATCGGGGTCGGGCCGGTAGGAGTCGAACGATGCCGTGTCAAACTGGCGTGGTGGCACAAGCACCGCAGCCATCTCCGCACCGCTCAGAGTGGGCCGGAGGTCGACGAGGTGCAAAGGAAGAGTTGTGCTGTCAGTTGTCATCACTGGCTATTAAAGCGCACGTTCGAAGATCGGCCCTCCCCCGGGGCCGCAAGGAGGTAACAATGGCCGTCGAAACAGACCCCAACCCGAAGTTCGCCGAATACGCACACCCCGACCGGCTGGTGAGCACCGAGTGGCTCGAAGCCCATCGTGACGACATCGATGTCGTCGTCGTCGAGTCCGACGAAGACGTGCTGCTCTATGAGACGGGCCACATTCCCGGCTCGGTGAAGATCGACTGGCACACCGACCTCAACGATCCCGTGACGAGGGACTACATCTTCGGCGAGGAGTTCGCGACGCTCGCAGGCTCCCGGGGCATCTCCCGCAACTCCACCGTGGTCATCTACGGCGACAAGAGCAACTGGTGGGCCGCCTACACGCTCTGGGTCTTCAGCCTCTTCGGCCACGAAGACGTTCGACTGCTCGATGGTGGCCGTGACAAGTGGATCGCCGAAGGGCGTGCCATCACCACCGAGGAGCCCGAGGTGACGCCGGTCGAATATCCGATCGCCGAACGCAGTGACGTCGAGATCCGCGCGTTCAAAGACGACATCGTGCCTCACCTGAACGAGGGCGGAAAGCTCGTCGACGTGCGATCACCAGAGGAATACAGCGGAGAACGGACCACCGCACCGGCCTACCCCGAAGAGGGTGCCCTGCGGGCCGGGCACATCCCGAGTGCCCACAACGTTCCCTGGGCCAAAGCTGCCGCTGAAGACGGCACGTTCAAGCCGCTCGCCGACCTCAATGCGATCTATCGCGACCAGCTCGGCCTGACCGACGACGATGCAGTGGTGGCCTACTGCCGCATCGGCGAGCGGTCGAGCCACACCTGGTTCGTGCTGACGCACCTGCTCGGCTTCGAGGGGGTGCGCAACTACGACGGCTCATGGACGGAGTGGGGCTCTGCTGTGCAAGCGCCGATCGTGCAGGGCTCGGAGCCGGGCGAGCACGTCGCGCGCTGAGGTACGGCAGCTCAGTTTCGTTCATGAGGGTCATTCGTGAGTGTCGTTCTTGAGAGAATGGAGCATCATGTCTGACACTGAGCTGCTCCCCGTTCTCGCCGAGATTCGCGACGACTTCCTCGCGCTCACGCAGAAGGAGCGCCTGCAGCTGCTTCTGGAGTTCTCGAACGAGTTGCCTGATCTCCCGACGCGGTATGCCGATCATCCGGAGCTCCTGGAGAAGGTCGTCGAGTGCCAGTCGCCGGTATTCATCTTCGTGGAGGTCGACGCAGACGCTGTGGTGCATTTCTTCGCCACGGCTCCCAAGGAGTCCCCCACCACCCGTGGTTTCGCCTCGATTCTCGCCCAGGGCCTCAGCGGACTGACGGCAGAGCAGATGCTCGCCGTTCCCGACGACTTCCCGCAGATGCTCGGTCTCTCACAGGCCGTCTCGCCGCTCAGGCTTCGAGGGATGAGCGGAATGCTGGGGCGGGCGAAGCGCCAGGTTCGCGAACTACTGGCGTCCCAGTCCGCGTGAAGTGAGCCAGTCGCGAATGGAGCCCGTCCAGCGGACCGGGTCATAGTTCCACAGCCGCACGTGCTTGGCGATGGAGAACGGAACGAGCGTGACGAGGTCTGGCCGGGCCTCGGCCAGCCGCCGTGAGGCCGTCGAGGGCACGAACCCGTCATCGTCGCTGTGCAGGATGAGGATCGGGAACGTGATCTCGGCCGCACGGGCCACGAAGTCGAGTCTCTTGAAGTTGATGGGCTGTGCCTGCCCGGCCACGAGCTTGCCCATTCCACTGCCGATGGTCGCCATCACGCCCTTCGAAATGGGCTCTGGCAGGTGATTCAGGTGGCCCTGGAACACGATCGTGTCACTCCAGGCGACCACCGGTGAGTCGAGAACCACAGCGCGCAGATAGGATGCCCGGACCGACCTCGTCGCTGCCTGGAGCACTGTCGCGCCACCCATCGACCAGCCCATGAGGATGAGCTGCTTGGCGCCGTTGTCGATCGCGTACTTCATCGCGGCGTCGACGTCGTGCCATTCCGTGTCGCCGAGAGCGTAACGCCCGTCGGGGCTCCGTGGTGCCTCGCCGTCGTTGCGGTACGAGATCTGCAGGGTGCTGTAGCCGAGTTCGTGAAAGAGCGGGAGCGCCCGGATCGTCTCGGCCCGCCGCACGCCCCGGCCGTGCACCTGGATGACCCAACGGTCGCTGGGGTGCCCCTTGTCGTCGGTGGCCGTCACGAACCACGCCGGTGCGAGCCCCAGTTCGGTCTCGACTTCGACGTCGACGACGTCAAGACCGGTTTCGCGGGGATCGAGGTAGTACCAGCTGCCGAGGCGGCACCACCGGGCATCCGTGAGGTCACCGTAGTCGACCCGCTCGAGCGTGCGCGTCACCCGGCCGGCGGTCACCGAGACGATGTCGCCGACCCTGGCGTGACCGGTGCCGCCGGCGAACCAGAGACTGTACTTTCCGGCGACCAGGGAGTCTGCCGACACACCGAGGGTGATGGTGCCGCCGGGCTCGTCGACCGCATGGATGCGAAGGGATTCATCAGAGGAATCGGTCGGGATCACCACCGACCGGGAGAACTTCGCAGTGACGAAGGCTGCCGCTGCCGCTGTGGAACTGGCCGCGGCCCCCACGGCGATGAGGCCGAGGACCCACGGCGAGACGGTGTCACTCTTGCTGGCCCGATGGGACCCCGCATGTTCGGCGCCAGCACGCTTGCCGCTCATGCCTGAAGGCCTGTCACTGTACGCATCTCCTGTCGTTGTTTTGCTCGCCGCCCGTCTGAGCGCCAGTCGTGCACTTTCAAGCGGCGAGCCTCGCGTGCGACTACTTCAAAAAACTCTAGTCTGGCCACGTGCCCGATTCAGACTCCAGCTCCGCTCTGCCTGCGGCATTCGCCGAGGCCCTGGGCTCCCTCCGCACCGCTGCGGCGCGGCCAGAACTGATGGTCAGGGAGATAGCCTCGCCGGCGAACCTCGCGCCCCACACCCTCGCGTTGTCTGCCGATGTCACGCCCCTGCGTCACGGCGCTGATTCTGATCTCGGCACAGGGCGCTTCATCCTGTTGTACGATCCCGAAGCGCCGGCCGCCTGGGGTGGAGTCTTTCGCGTCGTGTGCTTCGTTCAGGCACCACTCGAGACCGAGATCGGGCTCGATCCGTTCCTGGCAGACGTCACGTGGTCGTGGCTGATTGATGCGCTCGACGCGCAGGGTGCAAACTATTCACATGCTTCGGGAACCGCAACAAAGATCATCTCCACGGGATTCGGAGAGCTGGCTGCGCAGGGCGACGGTGCCCAGATCGAGCTTCGAGCATCGTGGACGCCGGGAGATGGCAACGTGAAGTCCCATGTCGAAGCGTGGGGTGACCTGCTCTGCATGCTCGCGGGTCTGCCGCCTGTCGCCGAAGGAGTGACGCTGCTCCAGGCCCGGCGCGCAGCGCGTGAGTGATCCGGTGAGCGACCTCGCGACTGGGGCAGTGAACAAGCCCCGCCACGTCATCGACTCACACCACGAATATCTCGAGGCCGTCGCGCTCATCGCCGGTGGTACCGGCCCCCTGGCCGTCGATGCCGAGCGGGCATCGGGTTTTCGCTACTCCCAGCGCGCCTACCTCATCCAGATCTACCGTCGAGGTGCTGGTACCTTCCTCTTCGACCCTCCGCCGATCGGTGCGTTCACCGAACTCGCCAGCGTCATCTCTGGCGAGGAGTGGGTGCTGCACGCAGCCAGCCAGGATCTCGCGTGCCTGCGCGAGGTCGGGCTCGACCCGACGGTGATCTTCGACACCGAGTTGGGCGCCAGACTGCTGGGGCTGCCCAGGGTGGGGCTGGGTACGGTCGTCGAAGAGCTGCTGGGCATCCATCTTGCCAAGGAGCACTCGGCAGCAGACTGGTCGACCAGGCCGCTGCCCGCGGCGTGGCTCGAATATGCAGCGCTCGATGTCGAGCTTCTCATCGATCTCCGCGATGTCATGAGCCACATGCTCGACGTGCAGGGCAAGGCAGAGATCGCTCGCCAGGAGTTCCAGGCGACCCTCGACAAGACAGCCAAGCCGGTTTCCGCAGACCCGTGGCGCCGTCTGTCGGGCGTGCATTCGCTTCGAGGAGCCAAGAACCTCACTGCCGCACGTGAACTCTGGTTGGCCAGGGACCAGCTCGCGCGGGAGACCGATGTCGCGCCGGGCCGGCTCGTGCCCGACCTCGCGCTCACGGCGGCGGCCCGTGCCCTCCCCGCTTCAAAGCGTGAACTTGCCTCTCTCCGCGAGTTCACCGGCAGGGCAAGCCGGTCAGAGCTCGACCGATGGTGGGCCGCCATCGAGATCGGCCGAAATGCAACAGCGGCACCCCAGCTGTCACGAACGGGCGACACTCTCCCGCCACCTCGAAGCTGGTCAGACCGCAACCCCGAAGCGGATGCCCGGCTCAAGCTGGCCCGCACCGCACTGCTCGAGGTGGGAGAGACCGAGCATATCCCGCTCGAGAACCTGCTCACGCCCGAGATTCTCCGCCGCCTGGCGTGGACTCCCCCAGCTTCAATCGATGTCGAAGCCATTTCCACTGCGCTGGCTTCGGCCGGGGCCCGGCCATGGCAGATTGGGCTTACTGCACAGCCGATCGCCGATGCCTTTGTACAAGCCCTCCAACAGCCAGCCGACGCGGTCGAAGACGAATCGTAGGAACAGTCAAACGATTTCGACGCGAATCGGCCTGTGTTTATGGTGAATGACAGCACGGTCGAATGACAGCGCGGGTGAAACCCTGCACTGTGTAGACCAGCACGTAAATCGAAAGGCATGAGGCATAGTGGCCGAAATATCTGAAGTCGTTTTTGTTGATGGAGTTCGTACGCCGTTCGGGCGTGCGGGTGAAAAGGGCATGTTCTGGCAGACCAGGGCCGATGACCTCGTGGTCAAGGCCATGATGGGGCTCCTGGAACGCAATCCTGGGCTCCCACCCGAGCGCATCGACGAGGTCGCCATCGCGGCCACGACCCAGCAGGGTGACCAGGGCCTGACACTCGGCCGCACGGCCGCTCTTCTCGCAGGGCTCCCGAAATCCGTTCCCGGTTTCGCCATCGACCGCATGTGCGCTGGCGCCATGACGAGCGTGACGACGACGGGAAGCGGAATCGGTTTCGGCGCCTACGACGTCGTCATCGCCGGTGGTGTCGAGCACATGGGTCGTCACCCCATGGGGTTCGGCGCAGACCCCAACCCACGCTTCCTGGCCGAGCGGCTGGTGAGCGAAGAGGCGCTCAACATGGGATCGACAGCGGAGCGCATCCACGACAGGTTCCCTCAGCTCACCAAAGAGCGCTCCGACCACTACGCCCTGCGTAGCCAGCAGAAGGTCGCTGCGGCCTACGCGGCCGGCAAGATCCAGCCCGACCTGATTCCGGTCGCCACGCGAAGCGCCTCCGGGTGGGGTCTCGCCACCGCCGACGAGGCACCGCGCCCCGAGACCACGATGGAGGGCCTCGCCACTCTGCGCACGCCATTCCGCCCCCACGGCCGGGTCACCGCCGGCAACTCCTCCGGCCTGAACGACGGCGCGACGGCGTGCATCCTCGCGAGCGGCGACGCCGTCAAAGAGCTCGGCCTCACGGCCAAGATGCGAATGGTGAGCTTCGCCTTCGCCGGTGTCGAACCCGAGATCATGGGCATTGGGCCCGTTCCCTCCACCGAGAAAGCCCTCAAGAAGGCCGGTCTCTCTATCACCGACATCGGGCTGTTCGAGCTCAACGAGGCGTTTGCGGTTCAGGTACTGTCGTTCCTCGACCACTTCGGCATCGACGACGACGACGAGAGAGTCAACGAGTACGGCGGAGCGATTGCCATCGGGCATCCGCTCGCCTCGTCTGGCGTGCGCCTGATGAACCAGCTCGCCCGCCAGTTCTCTGAACACCCCGAGGTTCGCTACGGTCTGACTGCCATGTGCATCGGCCTCGGCCAGGGCGGCACCGTCATCTGGGAGAACCCGAACTACGACCGAAAGGCGAAGAAGGCACGTCGCTAGGGCGACACGGCTGACACGACCATGACTGACTACTCCAAGATCGACTTCTCCGAACTCATCGCCTTCTCCGTCGACGAAGTCGTCACGCACTCGTACGTGCGTGACGTTCCTCTGAGGAGCGGCAAGACCCTCGCACTCATCACGCTCGACAACGACCGTGACCACACGCGGCCGAACACGCTGGGACCCGTCACGCTCGTCGAGTACGGCGACGTACTGGATGCCCTGCGGCAGCGTGCCGCGAACGGTGAGATCGACGCGGTCGCCGTAACAGGCAAGCCGTTCATCCTTGCCGCCGGTGCTGACCTGAGCAAGGTGGGAGAAGTGTCGTCGCACGCGATGGCGAAGCAGATGGCCCAGCTCGGTCACTACGTTCTCACCAAACTCGGCGAGACCGGTGTGCCCTCGTTTGCCTTCATCAACGGGCTGGCCCTCGGTGGCGGCGTCGAGATCGGCCTCGCGGCCGACTACCGCACGGTCGACTCGTCGATCCCCGCCCTGGCACTGCCCGAGGTCTTTCTCGGTATCATCCCCGGCTGGGGCGGCGCATACCTGCTTCCGAACCTCATCGGCATTGAGAACGCCCTCAAGGTGATCATCGAGAACCCGCTCAAGAACAACCGCACCCTCAAGGGCAAAGACGTTCTCGAGCTCGGCATCGCCGACGTCATGTTCTCGTCGGCGAACTTCCTCGAGGAGTCTCTCACCTGGGCTGACGGCGTGCTCGACGGCTCGATCATGGTCAAGCGCCCGAACGCCCCCGGCAAGGTCGAACGCCTGGTCAAGTGGGATGCAGCGGTGGGCATCGCCCGCAAGATGCTCGAGAGCCGCATCGGTACGGTTGCCAAATCGC